>JALHMG010000021.1 GCA_022844135.1 Lysobacterales bacterium | reverse complement strand
CCTCATGAAATATGCGGGCTAGTGTGGTGTCCCAACAGTAAGGTGAACGATTTCCAGTTACTTTTGGGACACCACACCAGGTCCCGCGATACCAAATGGCGATGGCGCGGGTCCGTCGATCACCGACAATGTCCAAACAAAACCACGTGCGTGCCCAAACCGGGCATCGCATGCGAGCCCAGGGCAACGCCCTGGGTCACGCCCTCATGAAATGTCCGGGCTAAGGCGTCACTTCCCAATGGCCGCCTTTCTGCGGGCCAACGTAATTGAGGCGGCCCTTATCGCGCAGATTCCGCGCGGCGCGCTCGATGGCGCTTGTGCTCTTGCCCAACTGCGCAGCAGCGGTGGCCAGAGTCATCGTTGGCTGGCGCGCCAACAGGTTGAGCAAAGCCTCGTCGGTTTTCACCGGCGTTTTCACCGGCGTTTTCACCGGCGTTTTCACCGGCGTTTTCACCGGCGTTTTCACCGGCGTTTTTCCAGAATCGATGCCAACGACAGCCTCCATCAGACGATCGAGCATGAACTCGACAAACACAGCGCTGTCGTTGCGCCGTGTACTCTCGCCCAGTGCGTGGTAATAGCTTTGCTGATGGGCGTGTACCAAGCTTTCCACCTGGACATGCGCAAATAGCGGGTTCCAACGGCAGAGGATGAGCGTTTGCCAGAGTCTGCCCAAGCGCCCGTTGCCGTCGCTGAATGGGTGGATAAACTCAAATTCGTAGTGGAATACGCTGCTGGCAATCAATGGATGCTGATCGGTCTGGGTCAACCAGCGCAGCAAGTCTCGCATCAGAAGCGGCACTCGTAGCGCTGGGGGCGCCATGTGCACAACTCGCTGGCCACGCATCACACCGACTCCACCAGAGCGGTAGCGTCCGGCATCGTCAACCAGTCCTGACATCAGTCTGGCGTGGGCCTCCAGGAGATGCCGCTCGTTAGTGGGTTTCCAACGTTCCAACTGCTCGTAAGCGGCCAGCGCATTGCGCGCCTCCTGCACTTCCCGCGGTGGCGCGATCACGATTTCGCCGTCCAGAATCGCGGTGATCTGTGCCTCGCTGAGCGTATTGCCTTCGATTGCCAACGAGCCTCGAACCGTACGAATCCGGTTGATGCGCCGTAAGCGCACGCTGAGCGGCTTCATCGCGCTCAGGCGTCCAATGCGCTCGCTGATCGCAGCAATTTGCGACACGATTTTTGCGGTCACAGAGTACGGCGGTTGGTAGCGTTGGCTCATTGCATCGCCCTACCATCGGAAACGTCAATGATCGGGCCCGAGACGCGAAATCGCCGCGCAGGTCTGTTCGACCTGCGCGGCGCTGACGTCGAGGTGGGTCACGAGGCGCACCGTGTTCGGCCCGAACGCGGAGCCGCGAATGCTGTGCGCGCGCAAGCGATCGAGGAACTGGGCGGCGGGCGGGGACACATCGAAGATAACGATATTGGTTTCGACCGGTTGAATCGCCGTGACCAGCGCGCAATCGCGCAGGGCGGCGGCGATCTGCTGCGCGTGGGCGTGGTCGATCGTCAAGCGCTCGACGTGATTTTGCAGCGCATACAAGCCCGCGGCGGCGAGACCGCCGATCTGGCGCATGCCGCCGCCGAAGCCTTTGCGCAGGCGGCGCGCGTGGACGATGAAATCCGCGGGGCCGATCAGCAGCGATCCCACCGGTGCGCCGAGGCCCTTCGAGAGGCAAATCGAAATGCTGTCGCAGAGCTGCCCCCAGGCGCTGGGCGAATCGCCGGTGACGGCGAGCGCGTTGAACAGACGCGCGCCGTCGAGGTGCAGTTTCAGACCGCGCTCGCGGCACAGCTCTGAAATCGCGCGCGCCTCGCCCAGGCGCTGCACGGCGCCGCCAGCGGCGTTGACGGTGTTCTCGATGACCACCAGTCGCGAGCGCGGCAGCCAGTCGGCGATGGGCTTGATCGCGGCCGCGATCTGCTCGGGCGTGATGATGCCGCGCGCTGCATGGATGGGATGCACGGCGATCTGCGAGTGGAAGCCATAGCCGCCATTTTCGTAGCGATACACGTGCGCCATGTCCGAGCAGATCAGCTCGTCCATCGGCTGCGTGTGCGCCTTGATCGCAATCTGGTTGCTCATCACACCCGAGGGCATGAACAGCGCCGCCTCATGGCCGAACAGTTGCGCGGCGTACGATTGCAGCGCGTGCGCGCTCGGATCCTCGTTGAACACATCGTCGCCCACGGGCGCGCGCGCCATCGCGTCGAGCATGGCGGGTGTGGGGCGGGTGACGGTGTCGGAGATGAGATCGATCATGGGGTCGTAAGCACTCGATGGTAAATCGTCATTGGTCAACGGGTCGCCGCCTTGCGACTCCGCACGGTCTACTCGCGACTAAGGTCCGAGCACCTGTTGCAGCGCAACACGCTTCGTGCTTTTTCTTCGGTCTGTCAGAGCGTAGTGTCGGGCGTGTGTCGCTTGCATGTCGACATTGCGAACCTAGTGCCAGGGAGATCGAACGATGCCAAGTTATGCCACGAAAGACATCCGCAACGTTGCTCTGACTGGCCACGCCGGCGCGGGCAAGACCACGTTGTTCGAGGCGCTGCTGCTGGCCGGCGGAGCGATCAACGTGGCTGGCAGCATCGAGCGTGGCACAACAGTGTCGGATCACGATCCGATGGAGAAGTCGCGGCAGCACTCGCTCAACACAGCCATCGCATCGATCGATCACGGCGGGATTCACGTCAATCTGATCGATACGCCAGGGTACCCGGATTTTCGCGGCCCGACGCTGTCGGCGCTGGCAGCCGTGGAAACGTGCGCAGTGGTGGTCAATGCCGCGCATGGCATCGAGTTCTCCACCGTTCGTCTGATGGAGTACGCCAAGGCTCGGCGCCTTTGCCGGCTGCTGATCGTCAACAAAATGGAGCATGAAGAAGCGGAGCTGGATTTGCTCGTCGAGCAACTGCGAGAGACTTTCGGAAACGAGTGTCTGCCGATCAATCTGCCGGCCAAGGGACGAGCCGGCGTAGTCGATTGTTTCTTCAGTCCAAGCGGCACAGCGGATTTTGGCGATGTCGCCCAGGCCCACCAGCGCATCATCGATCAGGTCGTCGAAATCAACGAAGATGTGATGGGACATTACCTGGAAGAAGGCGAAGCGGGCCTGTCCGGGCAGGAGTTGCACGATGCTTTCGAGCAGTGTTTGCGCGAGGGGCATTTGGTACCGATTTGCTTTGTCTCTGCGCGCACCGGCGCGGGCGTCAAAGAGCTCTTGGATCTGTTCGAAAAACTGATGCCGAATCCCTCCGAGGCCAACCCGCCGCTGTTCGTGCGCGGCGACGAGTCGTTCCGCACCGAACCCGATGGGAAGAAGCACGTGGTCGCAGATGTATTCAAGATCATCAACGATCCTTTCGTAGGCAAATTGAGCGTGTTCCGCTTGTACCAGGGCACGGTGCGTAAAGACACACAGCTGTTCGTCGACGATGGCAAAAAGCCGTTCAAAGTGGGGCACCTGTTCAAGCTCAAGGGCAAGGAGCACAGCGAGATCGATGAAGCCGTGCCAGGCGATATAGCTGCGGTCGCGAAGGTGGAGGAGATCCACTTCGATGCGGTGCTGCACGACAGTCACGATGAAGATCACATCCATCTGAAGCCCATCGATTTTCCACAGCCGATGTTCGGTCTGGCGATCGAGCCTGCGACGCGCGGGCAGGAGCAAAAGCTGTCGAATGCGCTGCACAAGCTGCACGAGGAAGACCCGTGTTTTCGCATCGAACACCACAAGGAATTGAACGAGACGGTTATCCGCGGCTTGGGCGAGTTGCATCTGCGTGTGATGCTGGAACGCATGAAGGATCGCTATGGCGTGGAAGTGATCACGCGCCCGCCGCGCATCGCCTATCGTGAGACGATTTCTGCGAACGCCGATGGCCATCATCGGCACAAGAAACAGACCGGCGGCGCTGGCCAGTTCGGAGAGGTGTTCCTGCGCGTTGAGCCGCTGCCGCGCGGCACCGGATTCGAGTTCGTCGACGAAGTCAAAGGCGGTACGATTCCGGGCCAGTTCCTGCCGGCTATCGAGAAAGGCGTGCGCATGGTGCTGGAGACGGGCGCCATCGCTGGCTATGCCATTCACGACGTGCGCGTGATCGTGTACGACGGCAAGCACCATCCGGTCGATTCCAAGGAAGTTGCCTTCGTCAGCGCCGGCAAACGCGCGTTTCTCGATGCACTGGCCAAAGCCCGTCCATTGGTGCTGGAGCCCATCGTCAATCTCGATGTAACCGTACCCGCCGAGCATATGGGCGATATCACCGGCGGGCTTGCCACCAAGCGCGCGCGCATCAACGGCACCGATACCGCGCGCGGCGGCGAGCTGATCGTCAAGGCACAGGTACCGCTGGCGGAGGTCAGCGAGTACAGCAACGAGCTCAAAGCCATGACCGGAGGCCGTGGGCGCTATTCGCTGGAATTGAGCCATTTCGAGGCCGTGCCTGGGAATGTGCAAAAGCAGCTGATGGAGGCTTACAAGCCCAAGCACGAGGAAGATTGATTTGGCCGTCGCAGAGGACGGCGCGAAGCTATGCTGCGTGCGATGACAGATCGCCCGACTCATCGATACGCCGCCGGCATCGAATACGATGGCACACGATTTCTAGGCTGGCAGACGCAGGACCAGACGCCCACCGTGCAGGCCACGGTGGAGGCCGCGATGTCGTTCGTTGCCAACGAACCCATCGTGCTCACGTGCGCGGGTCGCACCGATACCGGCGTGCACGCGCTGGGACAGGTGGCGCATTTCGAGTCGAGCGCGATTCGATCCGAACGCTCCTGGGTGTTAGGTAGCAATACGCATCTGCCGGATGATGTGGCGGTCAAGTGGGTGCGGCAGGTGCCGATGGATTTTCACGCGCGTTACAGTGCCATCGATCGCCGCTATCGCTATCGCATCGTGCGCTCCACGCATCGACCGGTGCTCGATCGCCATCAATCGATGTGGGCGTACTTCGACCTCGATGTCGCGCGCATGGACGAGGCAGCGCGTGCCCTGATTGGCGAGCACGATTTCACCAGCTACCGCACCGTTGCCTGCCAATCGCCAACGCCCATGCGGCTGGTCAAACACATCGGCTTCTCGGCGATCTCGGGCATCATCGATATTGAGTTCATCGCCAATGCATTCTTGCATCACATGATTCGCAATATCGTCGGCAGCCTGCTGCTGGTCGGTCGCGGCGAGCGTCCGGTGGAATGGATTGGCGAGGTACTCGCGGCGCGCAATCGCAAGCTGGCAGGCCCCACTGCCAGCCCCCAGGGTCTGGTGTTCCTGGGACCGCGCTACCCAGCCCACTTTCCCCTGCCATCGGAACACATCGCATGAGACGCGTGCGCGTCAAATTCTGCGGCTTCAAGCGCGCCGACGACATCGCCATTGCGGCCCAGCTTGGCGTCGACGCGGTGGGCCTGGTCTTCGTGCCGGGCAGCAAACGCGCGGTGGATATCGATGAGGCACGCGCGGCGCTTGTCGCTGCGCCGCCATTCGTCGCGCGCGTGGGTCTGTTCATGGACAGCGACGCCGACCACGTGCGCGCCGTATTGGGTGGCGTTGCGCTCGATCTTTTGCAGTTTCACGGCCGCGAGTCGCCGGCGTTTTGCGCGAGCTTTGGACTGCCCTACCTCAAAGCCATCGCCATGGGCGATATGCCCGACCTCGCCGCGGAGTCGGCGCGCTTCGGCGCGGCCCGCGGGTTGCTTTTGGATGCCCATCGGAGCGGGCAATCCGGAGGCAGTGGTCATGCCTTCGACTGGTCCTTGATCACCCCGTCACTCGCTTCGCGTATTGTTCTTGCTGGCGGCCTCAAACCTGAGACGGTTGCTGAGGCCATTTCGCAAGTCAGACCGTATGCGGTCGATGTCTCCAGCGGCATCGAATCGACGCCGGGCGTCAAAAGCGCCGAGCGTATGCGGACATTCATCGATGAGGTTGAACGTGCAAGTCGAGAACTTGTCGGCGGATAACGTCGACTACAGCGCGCTGCCGGACGAGCGTGGCCATTTCGGTCCCTACGGCGGCAGTTTCGTTGCCGAAACGTTGATGCAGCCGCTCGCGGAGCTGGCGGCGGCCTACGATCACTATCGGCACGACCCCACCTTCATCGAAGAGTTGCGCCGCGATCGCAAGTATTACGTGGGCCGGCCAACGCCGATTTATCATGCCGAACGCTTGAGCCGCGAGGTCGGCGGCGCGCAGATCCTGCTCAAGCGCGAGGACTTGAACCATACCGGCGCGCACAAGATCAACAACACCATCGGCCAGGGTTTGCTCGCCAAACGCATGGGCAAGCGCCGCATCATCGCCGAAACCGGCGCCGGCCAGCACGGCGTGGCCAGCGCCACCGTCGCTGCGCGTCTGGGCCTCGAATGCGTGGTTTACATGGGCGCGGTAGACATCGAGCGTCAGGCGATCAACGTGTTCCGGATGAAATTGCTCGGCGCCACCGTGGTTCCCGTGCAGAGCGGATCGAAAACGCTCAAAGACGCACTCAACGAAGCGCTGCGCGACTGGGTGACGAATGTCGACCATACCTTCTACATGATCGGCACGGTCGCTGGCCCACATCCGTACCCGATGATGGTGCGCGACTTCAACGCGATCACCGGCACAGAAGCGCGCGAGCAAATGCTCGCCGATTACGGCAAGCTTCCGGATGCCGTGGTGGCTTGCGTCGGCGGCGGCAGCAATGCCATCGGCATTTTCCATGCGTTCCTGGGCGACAAGGATGTGGCGATCATCGGCGCGGAAGCCGCTGGCGATGGCATCGAAACCGGTCGCCATGCGGCGTCGTTGTCGGCGGGGATACCGGGCGTACTACACGGCAATCGCACCTACTTGATCACCGATGCCGATGGCCAGGTGATCGAGACACATTCGGTATCCGCAGGTTTGGATTACCCCGGCGTTGGGCCTGAGCATGCTTTTCTGAAAGACACGGGTCGCGCGCAATACGTGCCGATCACCGACACCGAGGCGCTCGCCGGTTTTCACCAGCTTGCGCGCACCGAAGGCATTCTCGCGGCGCTCGAAAGCGCGCACGCGGTGGCGTATGGCGTAAAGCTGGCAAGGACGATGCGCCCCGATCAAACGGTCCTGGTGAATCTCTCGGGACGCGGCGACAAAGACGTCAATACCATCGCGCGCCTGGAGGGCATCTCGCTGTGAATCGCATCGATGCTCGTTTCTCCGCGTTGCGCGAGCAGCAGCGCACCGGCCTCATCACCTTCCTGACTGCAGGCGATCCCGATCCGGCGCTCACGCCCGTGGCGATGGCCGCGCTGGTCGAACATGGGGTGGATTTGATCGAACTTGGCATGCCGTTCTCCGATCCAATGGCGGACGGGCCGGTGATCCAGCAAGCCAACGAACGCGCACTCGCCAAGGGCGTGGGACTTAAACACGTGCTCGACGCGCTGCGCCAATTCCGCGTCGGCGATACAGCAACGCCCGTGATTTTGATGGGCTATCTGAACCCCATCGAACGCTACGGCACGAACCAGTTCATTGCGGATGCGGCGGCAGCCGGCGCCGACGGCCTGTTGCTCGTCGATTGCCCGATCGAAGAATCGGCCGGCTATCGACCGCTGCTTGACGCTCATGATCTCAAGCAAATCCACCTGATCGCGCCGACTACGCCGGCCGAGCGCCGGCTGCGCATTGCCGCGCAAGCGAGCGGCTTCATTTATTACGTGTCGTTCAAAGGCATCACCGGCGCGGGGCATCTGGAACAAGACAGCGCGCTAAAGGCCATCGCCGAGATCAAGTCCGAAACCAGCGTGCCTTTGGCCGTGGGCTTTGGCATCAAGGACGCATCCAGCGCCAAAGCGCTGGGCGAGCACGCCGACGCCATCGTCATCGGCAGTGCGCTGATCGAACGCATGGCGCCATGCAGCGATGCGGCGGCGCTGAGTGCGGCGATTGGTGGGTTTTTACAGCCGATTCGAAAGGCGCTTTCTTCCGCAAGAGATTAACGAGCGTGACGCGTCCTGTCGGGGCTCTCGGGACGCGGATTGCTCGTTTACTGCCCGAGAATGACGTCCCCTACCGCCGCGCCCATCGACACGCGTGGACGCATTTCGCCCACAGCACGAGTTCGCTTCACCGCGTAGGCACCAGCACCCGCATTGGTGCTGCACCTGCAATGGAGCAATGCCCTTGAAGATTTTTTCCTGAAGCCACCGCGAGAATCCTCATGCGTAGTGATACCGCAATTGCGCAAGGAGCAGAGCGCCGTCCTCCATGCGATACACCATACGGTGCTCTTCGGTGAAACGCCGCGACCAGAACTCGGCCAGGGCGTGCTTGAGCGGCTCAGGTTTGCCCGGTCCGCTGAAGGGCTCGCGCATCGTTTCGGCGATCAAGCGATTGATCCGAACGACCATCTGGCAATCCTGCGCTTGCCAGTATCGGTAGTCTTCCCATGCTTGCTCAGCGAAGACCAGTCTCACGGAACAAGCGCACGTTCGGTACCGTTACCCGCATTCAGCTCAGCGACCGCGTCCAACAGCCGCCGCGCGTTCACCGGACTGCGCAGCAGATAGGCCGTTTCTTCGAGCGACCGATAATCTTCCAAAGACAGCATCACTACCGATTGCTCGCCACTGCGCGTAATGATCAGCGGCTCGTGGTCGTGGCAAACGCGATCCATCGTACGGGCCAGGTTTGCCCTGGCAGCCGAGTACGTGATTGCGTCCATAATAAACTTCCTCAAAAGCTATGTTGTACAACATTTCGTACAATCACTATACCAACGATCGACCACTGAGGACCATCAACCAACCATGTCCTGGCTCAGCAAACTCATGCCCTCGCGGATTCGCACCGAGGGCGCAGCGAAGAAAAACGTTCCCGAAGGTCTCTGGGAGAAGTGCCCGGCGTGTCAGGCGGTGCTGTACGGCCCGGAGTTGGAGCGCAATGTGCGCGTTTGCCCGAAGTGCAACCACCACATGCCGATTGCGGCCCGCAAGCGCTTGCAGGAGTTTTTGGATCCTGGCACGTTTACCGAGCTCGACGCCAATCTGGCGCCATTCGACGCACTCAAATTTCGCGATGCAAAGCGTTATCGCGACCGTTTGATCCAATCGCAACGCGCCACTGGCGAGAAAGACGCGCTGGTCAGCGCGCGCGGCTTGCTGAAGACGCGCCCGGTGGTGACGTGTGCTTTCGAGTTCGCGTTCATGGGCGGATCGATGGGCTCGGTGGTCGGCGAGAAGTTCGCGCGCGCCGCCGAGCGTGCGCTCGATGAGCGAATACCGTTGATCGGATTCTCGGCCACAGGCGGTGCGCGCATGCAGGAGGGCCTGTTTTCGCTGATGCAGATGAGCAAGACCAGCGCCGCGCTCGCGCGGCTGAAACGCGCTGGCGTGCCATATGTGTCGGTTTTGACGCATCCAACAACTGGGGGCGTCTCGGCGAGCCTTGGAATGCTCGGCGATCTCAATATTGCCGAGCCGCAGGCGCTGATCGGTTTTGCCGGCCCGCGCGTGATCGAACAAACCGTGCGCGAAACACTGCCTGAAGGTTTTCAGCGCAGCGAATTCCTGATCGACAAAGGCGCCATCGATGCCATTGTCGATCGCCGCGAATTGCGCGACAAACTGGCGGCGATGCTGGGCATTTTGCAGCGACTGCCAGCCGTCGCATAGTCCGGCAACGGCTCTTCTGAGCGGCTCGTGAGAGCCACCCCGGCATGGCCGTTGGTCTCAACCAGCCGCTCCAACACAGCAGCGTCGCGGCAGCTGCAGAGCCGTCGCTGGTATCGCAATCCCTGCGGGTGCCAGAGGGCGAGGAAGCCCTCCACATAGGCGCCGCGCAGCGATCTGGCGCAGCGTTCGCCGTTATCTCGCGCACCGAGCGCATCGGATTGCGCCGCGCAATCACGGCGTGCCAGCCACTGGACGCAGCGAACGGCTAATCGCGCCATCAGGATTCGACGCGACCAGTCACCAATCACTCGTTGGCCGTCGCGGGTTGGCTAATTGGTATCGATGCGCCAGTGGCGCATCGATAATTAACGTCCGCCCTGATCAACGCTGATCAAATTGTGGAACCCACAGAGTGGATTCCCCACAGGCTCAAAGCACGTACACGAACACAAACAAACCGAGCCAGACGACGTCGACAAAGTGCCAGTACCAAGCCACGGCTTCGAACGCGAAGTGGTTGTCTTTGGTGAAATGACCAGCGATGCAGCGGAACAGAATCACGATCAGCATGATTGTTCCGAGGGTGACATGCAAGCCGTGGAAGCCGGTCAGCATGAAGAACGTGCTGCCGTAGATACCCGAGCCAAGCGTCAAGCCAAGATCGCGATAGGCATGGATGTACTCGTAGGCCTGCCAGTACAGGAAGATGATGCCGAGCACGATCGTGGCGGACATCCAGAAAATCAGGGCGCCGCGCTTGCCCACTTTCAGCGCCCAATGTGCCAGCGTAATCGTGAGACCGGAGACCAGCAGAATAAGCGTGTTGAGCAGCGGAATGCCCCACGCCGGAATGGTCTCGAAATACCCGCCGAGGCTACCGGGTCCGTTGGTTGGCCACGCCGCCTCATAGCCTTGATGCAGCAAGTGGTTCGTAGAGAAACCATCGCCTTCGCCGCCCAACCACGGCACCGAGAAGATGCGCGCATAGTACAAAGCGCCGAAGAACGCGGCGAAAAACATCACTTCGGAAAAAATGAACCACACCATGCCCATGCGGAACGAAACATCGACCTGACTGTTGTACAGGCCCTGTTGGCTTTCCTTGATCACGGCGCCAAACCAGCCGAACAGCATGAACGTCAGAATCGCAAAACCCAACCAGAACTTCAGCGCACCCATACCCGACGCGCCGTTGAGCAACGCCGCCGCTCCACTCATGAGGAAGAACAAGGCGACCGAGCCGACGATCGGCCACACGCTGCCGTGCGGAACGTAGTAAACGCCAGAAGTTGCGGTTGCTTGACCCATGTGGTTGATCTCGGCTTGTGGACTGCTGCTGAGCAGTGTTTAGAGAGTGTGATTATCAACAGTGACCGCAGACTGCGCCAGTCTTTGCGTGGCGTGATCGTTGCGGTAAAACACGTACGACAGTGTGACCGTAGAAACGTTGCGGGGCAGTTCCGGATCGATCACGAAGCGAACCGGCATGTCCTTGCTCTCGCCGGCTTGCAACGGCTGCTCCGTGAAGCAGAAACACTCCGTTTTGCTGAAATAAAGCGACGCGCGATTGGGCGCTACGCTCGGCACTGCTTGACCAACGATCGCCTCCGGCTCGCGATTGACTGCCTCGAACAACACCTCAATGACTTCACCTGGATGGACATCGACCGAGGCCACTTTCGGGCGGAACTCCCAATCGAGCCCGGCTTTGACGGTGGCATCGAACTCCACCTTGACGGTCCGCGAGCGGTCGATCTGTTTCCCAGAAGCGCTCGCGCTCGCCGGGGACAAGGTGCCGGTCTTGCCATTGATTCCGGTGATCTCGCAGTAGATCGTGTAGATCGGAATCAGCGAGAAACAGAAAACGAACGACACGGCGCATGCGATCAGCATGCGCTTGAGCAACACACGATGGCGAGCGGGCAAGTTCATCACGTCAACCAGAATGCGCGAACGAAGAGAAATCCGTACAACGCAACGACGATCGCGCTGAGCGCGATCACCGTGCGCCGAATACCGGCCTTACGCCTTGCGTCGTTCATCAGTGCGTCACGTCGCCGTGCGCCAGCATCCGATCATCGATCTTCGGCGGCGTCGTGAACGAATGGTAGGGCGCCGGCGATGGCAAGGTCCATTCGAGGCCCTTGGCCGATTCCCAGACGCCTTGCGTGGCCTTGGCACCGCGCTTGAGCCAGCAGCAATCGATCAGGATCCAGACGAAAAGCAGCTGCGTAATGCCGAAGGCAAAACCGCCGACCGACGAAATCATGTTGAAGTCGGCAAAGGCAGGGTTGTAGTCCGGAATACGGCGCGGCATGCCCGCAAGGCCCAGGAAGTGCTGCGGGAAGAACAGCACGTTCACAGTAATCGTCGACAGCCAGAAATGCCACTTACCGAGCGTTTCGTTGTACATGCGGCCGGTCCACTTCGGCAACCAGTAATACACCGCAGCCATGATCGAGAAGATCGCGCCGGTAACCAGGACATAGTGGAAGTGCGCGACGACAAAATAAGTGTCGTGGTATTGGAAGTCGGCCGGCACGATCGCCAACATCAGGCCCGAGAAACCGCCGATCGTGAACAAAATCACGAAGCCGACGGCGAACAGCATCGGCGTTTCGAAGGTCATCGAGCCGCGCCACATCGTCGCCACCCAGTTGAAAACCTTCACCCCGGTGGGCACCGCGATCAACATCGTCGCGTACATAAAGAACAACTGGCCACCCAGCGGCATACCGACCGTGAACATGTGGTGCGCCCAGACGATGAACGACAGGAACGCGATCGACGCGGTCGCGTAAACCATTGCCTGGTAGCCGAACAGCGGCTTGCGCGAGAAGGTCGGAATGATCTCCGAAACGATACCGAAAGCCGGCAAAATCATGATGTACACCTCCGGGTGTCCGAAGAACCAGAAGATGTGCTGGAACATCACTGGATCACCACCGCCGGCGGCGCTGAAGAAACTGGTGCCGAAGAACTTGTCGGTCAGCAGCATGGTTACCGCACCGGCCAGCACCGGCATCACCGCGATCAGCAGGAACGCGGTGATCAACCACGTCCATACGAACACCGGCATCTTCAGCAGGTCCATACCGGGCGCGCGCATATTCAGAATCGTGGCGATGATGTTGATCGCGCCCATGATCGAGCTGATACCCATCATATGAACCGCGAAGATGACGAACGCGACGTTATTGCCACCTTGAATCGATAGCGGCGGATACAACGTCCAACCGCCGGCCGGGGCTCCGCCGTCCATGAACAAGGTCGACAGCAGCAGTGCAAAAGCGAACGGCATGATCCAGAACGACCAGTTGTTCATGCGCGGCAACGCCATGTCCGGCGCACCGACCATCATCGGGATCATCCAGTTGGCGAGTCCCACGAAAGCCGGCATCACCGCGCCGAAGATCATCACCAGCGCATGCACTGTGGTCATCGAATTGAAAAAGTCCGGATGCACGAGTTGCAAGCCCGGCTGGAACAACTCGGCGCGAATGACCAGCGCCATCGCGCCGCCGATCAGAAACATGACCAGCGAGAACACCAGGTACAGCGTGCCGATGTCCTTGTGGTTGGTGGACATGAACCAACGTTCGAAAAAGCCTGTTGGCTTGTGATCGTGATCGTCGTGGTGGTCGGTGGTGGCGTAACTTGCCATGAGTGCGTGCCTCTAATCCAAGTTCGGGCGAACGTTAGGGAGCCGACGGCGCTTGCGCGACCGCGTCGGTTGCTGGTGCATTGGCGGCTTTTTGTTCGGCCAGCCAGGCGTCGAATTCGGCTTTCGGCTTAGCGATCACGACGATCGGCATGAAGCCATGGTCCTTGCCGCACAACTCGGCGCATTGGCCCCGATACACCCCAGGCTCATTGACCTCCGTCCAAGCTTCGTTGATGAAGCCCGGGATCGCGTCCTGCTTCCAGCCGAGCGCCGGCACCCACCAGGCGTGGATCACGTCATCGGCGGTGATCACAAAGCGGACCTTGGTGTTGGTTGGGATCACCAAGGGACGATCGACATCCAGAAGGTAATTGTCGACTGTACTCGGATCGATACCGGAGCCTAATTGACGCGCCTCATCCGCGGCACGCGACAAGGAACTCATGAAGTTGACGTCTTCGCCAAGGTACTCGTAACGCCACTTCCACTGGTATCCGGTGATTTTCACCGTCATGGCAGCATCGCCGGTGTCGGCCATACGCACCAGGGTCTTGGTTGCCGGCCACGCCATTCCGAGCAGGATCAACACCGGGATGACGGTCCAGATGATCTCCGCCGTGGTGTTGTGGCTCCAGGTCGCAGCGACTGCGCCTTTGGATTTGCGGAATTTGAACATGGCATAGAACATCGCCCCGAACACGACAATGCCGATGACCACGCAAATCCAGAGGATGAGCATGTGCAGTTGAAACACATCCTGGCTGGTTGCCGTGACGCCAGGCGTCATATTCAACTGCCAGCGTTCGGGGGCTGCCATTGCCGCCGTCGATAGCGCGGCCAGTGCCAACCCCAAAGCGAATTTCGCCCTCGTCATGCTCGTTCCTTCCTTTTCATGTTCTCAACTCGGCACGCATATCGCTCAGGCGTTGCCGCATCAATCTTTCCAACCGCTCGCGCTCGTCATCAGCTAGAAAATCGCCAATCTCGGTTGCTTTTCCATGTGAACCGACGAGTAACGCTACCCGCTGAGCCTGCGGCTGCGCCCAGAGCCTGGCCCAGGGCGTCGCGTATCGGGCCTGCCACGTCCGGCCGCGCCGGTAGCGCTCAACCGTCAGTGCTGTTCGGTCAATGCTGACGCGATCGAAATCATCGCCTCGCCGCCAGACCCACCACAAACACGACCCCACCAGCAGCAGATCCAGCACAGCAAACACCGGCGCGAACACATTCCCCTGCCAGAAGCTAAAACTCGCAACGGCTATGACCGCAATCGAGAGCGCGGAGAATATCAGGGCCAGAAGCGGAATTGATGCAGAGCGGTGGGGTCGGGCGACGATTTCGATGACGCCATGGACAGCGCTTTCGCTGATTGGCTGGTTCACGTCGTAGCGGCTTGAGTCAGATGCATCGATAGGCGGACGCGATGGTAGCGTTCGCGCCTCGGCGCTTCAATCGAATGCGTGTCGGTGTGCGCATAGATGACCAGTGTCAACGGCGTGTCTGGCTGCCCGTAGGCGTCGGGTGAATGGGCTTGAACAACCGTTGCCTGAACAACCAGACCTGCCACTTTTACCCCGCACGCAAGCTGTGGCATGATCCGCGCCCTTCGCACGTTGGCTATGTAGCTCAGCTGGTCAGAGCGCGGCACTCATAATGCTGAGGTCGGTGGTTCGAGCCCACCCATAGCCACCAGAGCGGCGCCCCAACCTTCCGCTCGACGGCTCGCACGTGGACATCTTCAAGGTCTTTTCGATCGAGGCGGCGCATCGCCTGCCTAACTTACCGGCGACGCACAAGTGTTCGCGTCTGCACGGCCACTCGTTTCGCATCGAAGTTCATATCAGCGGCGAGCTGGTAGAGCCCGAGGGCTGGGTCATGGATTTTGCGGACGTCAAGGCGGCGTTCCAGCCGCTGTTCGATCAACTGGATCACAACTATTTGAACGACGTGCCAGGATTGGAGAACCCCACCAGCGAGCGACTGGCGCAGTGGATTTGGGAGCAATTGAAACCGCGCCTGCCGCTGCTGTCGACGATCGTCGTGCATGAAACCTGTACTGCTGGCTCGCGCTATTGCGGACCAAAAACCTCTTGAACGAAGCGGCGCAACTTAGGTCTATGCTTGGGCCATTTCCCGCCACCCAGCGCACATGATCAGAGCCGCCTTTCTTGGCCTCGCAATCTCGTTGCTCCCAGCGCAGCTGGTGGCACTCAATCATGCGGGCGCGGAAATCGCGCCGTTGATTCGAGTGCCCAACGAATCCCGGCCCTGGCCGCTGTCCGGCAGCGCTCTGGTGCACCGCAGCTTCATCCCGTTCTACGGTCTGGCGCTGTATGCGCCTTTGGGAACGATCAATGGCGCCGAAGACATGGCCGCGGGACTGACGCCGCTGCAAATCACCCTGGTGTGGTACGCCAATACGCTGCCCAAAGCTCAAGTCGACGAGCATTTCCGCAAGCAGTTCGAGCAGGCCACCGACGCCGAAACGCTGGCGCGCATTGCCTCGCGCATCGATAAATTTTTGGCTGTGCTGCCAGCAGCCGAACGCGGCAAGCGCATCACCATCTTGTACACCCCCGATGGCGGCGCCAAGGTCGATGTCGAGGGCGGCAAGAGCGCGCACATTGCTGGCATCGAATTCAACCGGGCGTTGTTGTCGATCTGGTTGGGGCCGAACGCCGATCCGAACGTGCGTGAGGCGCTGAAGACGCCGCCCAGCGCGTGATCGCCTTTCGATGGCTGAGCAGAGAACAGTTGAGAACGCCGCAGCACATCCCGCGACTGCGATTGCCATGACGGCCGTCCTGCGCCGGCATTAGCGCAATCTGAACGGGCGCTCCTGAAAATGTTGCAGTGCAGCAAAGGTGGTTTTATGCTGCAACGCAACAATCACCGCTACAGGAGACACGTCATGTTCGAACAAACCAGCAATCAGGTCCTGGCTCTCTCCAAGCAGGCCGCCGAAACTTTCGTCAAGGCCAATGCGATTGCCGTCGATGGCTTCGAGAAGCTGTTCGATATCCAATTGAAATCGCTCGAAACCGGCCTGAAGTCGGCGACCGATTTTGTCAGCCAGACCGGCGAAATTCGCGATTTCGACAGCGCCCGCACAGTGTGGCCGAAGAGCGCGACCCTGCTCAAAGATTCGGCAGAAAAGTTCTACGCGACCTCGCAGGAAGTGACCGGCGTAGTAGTCAAGACCACCGAAGCGTTCAGCAACCTGCTCAAGGGCACGGTTGAGGCCGCGAACGACGCCGTCGTCAAGGCGCCGAAGGCCGCCGCGAAGCGCTAAGCCGTTCGGGGCGGCGGTCAATCCCCTCCCCGATCGTCGCTTCAAACAAAAACCCCGGCCGCGAGGTCGGGGTTTTTCTTTGTCTGATTCAGCGCATCGACGGACGCGTTGAAGCCGCCCTACCAAATCGCCGTTAAGCGCTCACTGCCGCGGCTCGAATCCGTCGAGCATCATTCCATCGGCCTGGAAAGGCGCAGCCGTGACCGGCACATCGGCCGACAAACACCACTCGATGAGTTGACCACTTCTGCCGTTGGCGACCGTGTCGTCGATGGTCAAACGCCAGTTGCCGTTGCCCTGCGCAGCGTTAAAGGATGCGATGTTGCCCTGCGCCGCCAATCGCCCGCCAATCGCCGGCTCGTAGGGCTTGCATGAGGCGCCGGGAAAAGCACCGGCTTGACCGAACACCGCCTGCAACCGGCGCCCGTCGCAAGAATTACCGCCAGGCACACCGACCGGCGGATCCATGAGCACCACCGGCCCGATCAGCGCCGGCGAAACTTGCGACAACGACATCCGCAAGTCGCCCACATTGCTGTGGTCGGTGTGCACCGTCACGCGCAAGTTCGGAGTCAGCGCGCCTTGGTTCGCAGCCGTGGTGACATCGACCGACAACGAACCGCCGTCGGGGATAAATTGGCCCGAGCTGAAGCAGGCTTGGGCGGTCCGGAAGAATGGTCGGCGCACTGGCTCAGCTTCAACTTCATCGCTCACGCCGCACACATTGCGCCCGAGCGCGCGCCACTCGTATGCAGTATTGGGCGTCAGTGCGATCGGCAACTGGTGATTTGCCTCGTCGCCAACCCAGCAGTAAGTGCCGGCTGCGCAGCTCGATCCATTCGGCTCAAAGGGCATCGGTGAATTGCCGCAACTCTGGTTCTGCGTATCTTGTGAACTGCACTGGGCAACATCGAAACGATAGCCGGTCACGCCCAACGTTGGCTTCCACGAAAAGAATGGCCGCGTCGGCATATCACGAACATTGTCCGGAAGGACCGCGTAGTACTCAATTGCCGCTGGGTTCGGTAGGTTCTCCAGCGTCACTGTCATGTTGGCAGTCAAAGTCGGACCGAATGCACCCAGAGTTCGGCCGCGAAACGTGTACTGGCGGATGCCCGAATTGTTGACCGGACCAATTGACAAGCCGATGTCAACCGTACGCGTAGTCGGATTCCCAGGTTGCGCCGCACTCAAGAACACAGGGTTGGGATTTGCCGGGCCCATGATCGTGAACGGGAAGAAACTGCCAACTGGCTCGGTGTAGGCGTAGTCCTGATAATCTTTCCTCCATGTGTAGAGCAACCGCAGTTGCAATGTATTCACACGGTCGGACAGACCATTGCAAACCGTATACGGCTGCGAGTTGTCGATGATGCCATTGGGGTTTTCTGCTGTGCTGATCCGCGCGTACTGCGGTCTCAGCGTGAAGTCCTGTGCCACCACTGTTCCGGACAGTGCGAGCATCACAGACAGGGTCAGAATTCGTGGTTGGCACGCGCGCATCGGATCACTCCCACCCAGTATCGGGACGCCAATAGGATAAGGCATTACCAATCAAGCACAAAGCATCAATTCTTAAGGAATCGCTGAAATTGTGGCTGCAAGTCCAGCCGCAAGTGTGCATCAACTGCGCTGAACCGAACTGCCAAGCACTTCATGGCTTACGACTGAAAGGCGTGCGACCCGCGCCCTTGGCGCGCGCCGCCGGGTTTGTTTGCCGATCCGAAACGAAATGCCGCGTTCCCCGCACCTGATCGCGTGGCATCGGCATACTCGCCCCTCTTCGCATGATCCAAGGTAACAATGGCGGCTCCCGCACCCAGACTGGTCGTCGTCGAGAACAACCCCGCAAGGTTGTGGCGAGTGCGCACCATAGTGGCGGTGTTATGGGTCGGATCGCTGTGCGCCATGTTCTATTGGGTCCGCGCCGTCAGCACGCCAGGATTGACCGCGGCGCATGCCGAACTCGACGCGGCCGAGACGTCGCTGGCGAATGCGCAGGTGGAAATCGAAGCATTGAAGCGAGAGGTCGCGAAGTATCAACGCGGCGAGCAAGTGGCGGAGACCGCTACGACGGAGTTACAAACCGCACTGCTGGCCCGCCAGGACGAGATCGCCTCGCTGCGTGCCGATCTCAATTTCTTCGAACGCTTGATGGAAGGCGGGCAACAACGCCCCGGCCTGTCGATCCATAGCTTGCAGATCGCGAGCGGCAGCGATCCCCGAGCGTTTCAGTTTTCGCTGACGCTGAGCCAGAATCTCAAGCGCAACCGCCCCGCATCCGGCATCGCCAGCATCAGCATCAGCGGCGCGCAGGGAGACAAGAGCGCGCGCCTGTCGCTGGCGGAGTTAGGTCACGAAAGCGATGCCCTGAACTTCAGCTTCAAGTATTTTCAGCAACTGGCTGGCCTGGTCACACTGCCGGAAGGGTTTCGACCGATGGCCGTACGCATTCGGCTTAAACCTGAAGATGGCGCAATAGTCGAGCGCGAGTTCGTTTGGGCCGATGTTTTGGATAGCAGCGAAAAAGAGGAATCCTGATGTTTGGCGACAAGAAACCTGTGAAATCGAGTGTCAGCCCGGCCGCGATCGAATGCCTCGTCGGCGAACGCATGGCGATTGTGGGCGATGTGACCTTTGCTGGCGGGCTGCAGATCGAAGGCAAACTCAAAGGCACGTTGCGTGCGGACGAGAGCAGCGATGCCTTCGTCAAGATCAGCGAACGCGGGCAGGTTGAGGGCGAAATCCACGCGCCGCAGGCTGAGATCCATGGCGAGTTGATCGGCGATGTGGTTGCCGATCGCCTGCAGCTGGGAAGCAACGCGCGCGTGCGTGGGAACGTGTTCTATCGCGTACTGGAAATGGCCGCCGGCGCCCAGGTCAATGGCCAGATGGTCCACCAGGACGAGCCACGCAAGCAGTTGCCCAAGCCAGACGCATCAAACTGAAAACGAGCTGCCGCAGCCGCAGGTGGACTTCGCGTTTGGATTGCGGATCGTGAACTGCGCGCCGGTCAGCGATTCGGTGTAGTCGACCGACGCGCCTGCCAGGTACTGCAGGCTGATCGGATCGACGACCAGTGTCACGCCGTCGGTTTCGACGGCGAGGTCATCCTCGGCGCTATTCTCTTCGAAGCTGAAACCGTACTGGAAGCCAGAGCAGCCGCCGCCCTGAATGTAGACGCGCAGCTTCAATTCGGGATTGCCCTCTTCCACCATCAATTCGCGCACCTTTCGCGCGGCAGCAGGCGTAAATTGCAGGTCTTCAGTCATGGCTCTCGAACCTCATTGCATGCGGCGATTATAGGCGCCGGGACGTCGACAGCGCGCGACTGCACAACCGCAGGCGCCGGATCGGACCTGAACTGATCATCCGAGAACATTTGACAGGGCGTAAGCCACTCGTCTAGCCTGAGCGGCTCTTGACGAGTCACTTCGTCAGGCCGAGGTGGCGGAATTGGTAGACGCACTAGTTTCAGGTACTAGCGGGGCGACCCGTGAAGGTTCGAGTCCTTTCCTCGGCACCATGTTTCAGTTGAAGAACCGCGCTCCGGCGCGGTTTTTTTTGCCTCGAAATTGAGATCCCTCGCGCAGACTGGCGTGCCAAAAGCAAAACCCGCCTTGCGGCGGGTGAGACGTGCTTAAAGACAAAACCCGCCTTGCGGCGGGTGAGACGTGCTTAAAGACAAAACCCGCCTTGCGGCGGGTGAGACGTGCTTAAAGACAAAACCCGCCTTGCGGCGGGTTTTGATGCAACTAAAGCGGAGCCGGAACGTTCAGACCGGCTGCACTTCCTCAGCCTGGAAGCCCTTCTGGCCCTTGACGACCTTGAAGCTCACTTTCTGGCCTTCCTTCAGGGTCTTGAAACCGTTGCCCTGGATGGCGCGGAAGTGCACGAACACGTCCTCACCGCCTTCACGGCTGATAAATCCAAAGCCCTTGGCGTCATTGAACCACTTGACGGTGCCAACAGAACGATCCGACATCTTGAAAATCTCCAAACTCAACTGAACTAAAGGCGGCGCGATTGCGCTACCGGGTCTTACTGGTTGCGGGGATTGAAGCGACGAGCAGATCGTTCGGATCAGCAGCGGGGCAGCGGCCTGCAAACACAGCGTAAGAAGTGTAACGGATAAATCTTGTCTGTGGCTAGCGGTTTCTGTGTCGCGCTGCACACCGTTTTGGTTAGCATCATGAGCTTTCAAAGGGACGATTGCCATGCGCGCCATCCTGCTCACCCTTGCGGTCCTGTCGTTTTCCGCATGTCGCACCGACGAACCAGCTGCGCCGACAACGCCATCGCCTGAACCGCTCACGACGGATCCCACCGTTCCGGTGGGCATGAAGGAGCGCGACCAGGAAGGACCGCTGGCGCACTCCCGAACCAGCAAACCGCTCGATGGCACCTGGTACTGGACCGGCGCGCCTGGGGAGTTGGTTTCCGATCAGACGCGTTACTCGATCGCCATCGGCAGCGACGGCGTCGATGTCGTCGCCGATTGCAACCGCGGACGCACCAATATCGAGCGCGCCGAGAACAAGGTGCGTTTTGGCGCGCCGGGCCTGACGAAAATGGGCTGTCCTCAGGGCAGCGCCGACCAGCGCTTCCTGGCAAGCCTTTCCGATACCCGGTCCATGATTGCCAACGACAACTGGGCACTCGCGACCAACGAACAAGGCAATGTCGTCGGGATTTACGCGCGCAAGGCCGAAGCGAAGCCGCGCACTTTTCAGTGCAATAACGGCAGCTTTCTGGCGGGCGTCACCGAGAACGAGGTAACGGTGGTGATCGCCAACAACCTCTACACTTTGGTCAAACTCCCGGACTTCGTTGAGGAACGCTGGGGCGATGGCATCTACGAGTTCCGCGGCAAAGAAGGCGCAATCACCCTCGCCGGCCGCGGCCCGACACTCAAAGACTGCAAGTCAACGCCCTAACGCAGTTTTCAGCGCCGCCAGGACGGCATCGACGGCCTCCGGCCGGCTGTTGGTGCCCATCAGCCCGATGCGCCAGATCTTGCCGGCCAATGCGCCCAGGCCAGCGCCGATCTCGATGTTGAACTCATCGAGAAGGCGCTTGCGGACGGGCAGATCCTCAACGCCGTCGGGAATGCGCACGGCGTTCAGTTGCGGCAGGCGCGCTGCTTCCGCCACCAAGAGATCGAGACCCATTTCCTGCAGGCCATCGCGCAAACGCTGGTGGTTGGTCTGATGGCGCGCCCAGGCGTTCTCGAGCCCTTCTTCATGCACCGCGGTGAGCGCTTCGTGCAGCGCAAACAGCATGTTGATGGGCGCAGTGTGGTGATAGGCGCGCGCGCCCTCGCCCTGCCAATACGCCATCACCAGACTGAGATCGAGAAACCAGCTTTGCACCGGCGACTTGCGCGCCTTGAGCGCGGCCACGGCGCGCTCGCCGAAACTGATCGGCGATAAACCCGCCGGCGCCGACAAACACTTTTGCGAACCCGAATAGATCGCATCGCAACCCCAGGCATCGACGCGCAGCTCGATGCCCGCGAGACTGGTAACCGCATCGACGATCGACAGCGCGCCGTACTCGTGCGCCAGAGCGCACAGCGCCTGCGCGTCCGAACGCGCGCCAGTGGAGGTTTCCGCGTGTACGAAGGCCAGCGCCTTCGCGCCGGGATTCGCCTTCAGTGCTGCCTGCGCTTTGTCGAGATCGACCGGTTTGCCGAAATCGTCTTGCACCATCACCGGCGTGGCGCCGACGCGCAGCACGTTCTCCTTCATCCGCCCACCGAAGACGCCGTTCTGGCACACGATCACGGTATCGCCGGGCTCAATCAAATTGACGAAACAGGTTTCCATGCCCGCCGAGCCGGGCGCCGATACCGGGACGGTGAGCGCGTTGTCGGTCAAGAACGCTCGCCGCAACAAGGTTTTGGTCTCATCCATCATCGCTACGAACTGCGGATCGAGATGACCGATCGATGGTTGCGCCAGCGCCTGCAAAACGCGCGGCGCAACATTGGATGGCCCGGGACCGAGCAGTAGACGTTGAGGCGGTACGAAAGCAGGCATCGATGTACTCGGAAGTTTCCAATTTGCCGAGCCTAGCAAAGCTGCGCAGAGCTTTTGAGGATCGCGCCCCGGCGCGACCCACCTGAGCCGGAGCGAAGGTCGCAACGATTTGTAGGCGAAGGCTCTCGGACCGAAAAGTTCGGGCTAACATCAGCGACCTCGATATCAACGTCGGTCCCGCCGTGATTGCCTGGCTCAAATCGCTGCTGAGAAAAATTGGCCTGGGTGGCGAACAAGCCGGCGAGGATTTCGATCCGGAGCTGCGCGAAGTGTTCTTCGCCGAGATGGACGACATGACGCAGTTGCTGGAGCGCGCTTTCGCCACCTGGCGCGTGAACGCCGCAGACGATGGCGCGCTGAAGAATTTGCGGCGCGGATTCCACACCATCAAAAGCTCAGCGATGCTGGTCGGCGCCACGGAGCTCGGACAGTTTTCCCGTCAGTTCGAACAGTTGGCGATTCGGCTCGTCGAAAACCGTCTCAAAATCACGCCGGCCATGGTCGTCAGCATCGATCAGGCGATCGCTTTGTTACCCGCGTTCTCCAAGTCCATCCGCGATGGCCGCCCGCCGCCGCCGCAGGCGTATGCGCTGGGCAAACGCGTGGAGCGATTGGTTGGGGCTTAGGCTGAACAACCAAGAGCTTTGTTCGCACGAGGGCGCGAATCGCTTTTGCTTTCGCTATCGCAAGCCCGCATTCACCTTCTCAAGCGCCGCAGCGCCCGGACACAGCGCAGCAGTGTCGAGCTGATTGAGCGGCGTCGGTGCGGTCTTCAGATGCGCGTGGAAATCGCGCGCATCGGCATCGACGAACAGTAAGCCGGTGACGACCTCGCCCTTGGCCGCGTGATGCGCGATGAAGTTCATCGCTTCCAGCCGATCGCGTGGATCGTAATCCGCCTCCAGCTTGCGCAAGCGGATCACGCTGCCGTCGTGCTGTTCGACATCGATCACGCCGTCGTCGGGCTGCACCACCTCAATCGCCGCGCGGCCCTCGATGATATCGAGACGATTCACCGCATCGTTGTGCTCGCGGACGTAGTCGTAGCTCTTGGTGCTGCCGCCGTGATTGTTGAACGCCACGCACGGACTGATGACGTCAATGAATGCCGCACCGCGATGCTTCATTGCGGCCTTGATCAGCGGCACCAATTGGGCTTTGTCGCCCGAGAAACTGCGCGCCACGAAGCTGGCGCCCAGCTGCAATGCGAGACTGACAAGATCCACCGGACTGTCGGTGTTCTCGACACCTTTTTTGCTCTTCGAGCCCTGATCCGCGGTTGCAGAGAACTGGCCTTTGGTCAATCCATACACACCGTTGTTCTCGACGATGTAGGTCATGTCCACGCCGCGGCGCATCGCGTGCACGAACTGGCCGATGCCGATCGACGCCGAATCGCCATCGCCGGACACGCCCAAATACAAGAGATCGCGATTGGCGAGGTACGCACCGGTCAACACCGACGGCATACGGCCATGCACTGTGTTGAACCCATGGGATTGGCCGAGAAAGTAGTCCGGCGTTTTCGACGAGCAGCCGATGCCGGATAACTTCGCCACGCGATGCGGCTCGATGTCCAGCTCCCAACACGCCTGCACAATCGCCGCCGAAATCGAATCGTGACCGCAACCGGCGCACAGGGTAGAAATCTTCCCCTCGTAGTCGCGCCGCGTGAAGCCCACGCGATTGCGGGTCAGCGACGGGTGATGGAGCTTCGGTTTGGCGATGTAGGTCATGCTGCCACCTCCTGACGCACGGCGGCCAATCGATCGCGTATCGCCCCCGCAATAAACCGCGCCGTGATCGGCGTTCCGTCGTAATGCAAGACCGCCGTGACGCGGGCGGGATCGAGATCGAAGGCGTGGATCAGCAAGGTGCGCAATTGCGCGTCGCGGTTTTGCTCCACCAAAAACACTTGCTCATGCGCGAGCACAAAGTCGCGCACGCTGTCGGGAAATGGATACGCCCGAATGCGCATCAGATCGAGCGCAAGACCTTCCGCCGCGAGCCGCTGCGCGGCTTCGTGCATCGATGGGCTGGTCGAACCGAAATACAGCACGCCGATCGATGTGGGCCGATGCGCGCGTTCGATGATGGGCTGCGGAACCAGACTCTTCGCAGTCTCGAACTTGCGCTTCAGCCGATGTACGTTTTCCAGGTAATCCGGCCCGCGCTCCGAATACCGTGCATCCGCATCTTTGGTGGTGCCGCGCGTGAAATACGCGCCGCGCACCGGATGCGTGCCGGGATAGGTGCGATAGGCAATGCCATCGCCATCGACATCCCGATAACGCCCGAACGGGACGCCGCTCTCAAGCGCTTCGGCATCGAGCACCTTGCCGCGTTGGTGCGTGCGCTCGGCGTCCCATTGGAATGGTTTGCACAATCGCTGATTCATGCCGATGTCGAGATCGAGCATCAGAAACACCGGCGTCTGCAGCTTGTCCGCCAGATCCAGCGCATCGGCAGCGAAGCCGAAAGACTCGTGCGGGTCTTCCGGGAATAGCAGCACATGCTGCGTATCGCCGTGCGAGGCCCACGCGCAACTCAGCACATCGGCCTGTTGCGTGCGTGTCGGCATGCCGGTCGAAGGCCCGCCGCGCTGCACGTTAACGATGGTCGCCGGGATTTCCGCGAAGTACGCCAGCCCCAGAAACTCGGTCATCAGCGACACGCCGGGACCGCTGGTCGCCGTGAACGCGCGCGCGCCGTTCCAGCCGGCGCCAACCACCATGCCAATCGACGCGATCTCATCTTCGGCTTGGACGATCGCGAACTTGCGCTTGCCGTCGGCATCGACACGAAACTTATGGCAGTACTTTTCGAAGGCTTCCGCCACCGAGGTCGATGGCGTGATCGGATACCACGCACACACGGTTGCGCCGCCATAGACGCAACCCAAACCGGCGGCGCTATTGCCATCGATGAAGATGCGATCGCCGACGTTATCGGCACGCACCACCGCAAACTTCAGCGGGTGCTTTAAGTTGTCCTTCGCCCACGCGCGTCCCAGACGAAACGCATCGATATTCGGCTGCGCCAGCTGCGGCTTGCCCTTGTACTGCTCGCTCAGCAGTGTTTCAACGACGTCCGCCTCAATGCCCAGCAGCATCGACAGGCCACCCAGGTAGAGCACGTTCTTCAACAACTGCCGTTGCCGCGGATCGTCGTAGTGCTTCACGCACAGCATCGTCAGCGGCATGCCGATGACTTCGATATCGCTGCGCACACCGGGCGGCAAGGGTTTGGTCGAGTCGAAAAACAAATACCCGCCGGCCTCGATTTCGCGCACATCCGCCTCGAAAGTTTGCGGATTCATCGCCACCATCAAGTCCACGCCACCGCGCCGCCCCAAGTGCCCCGCGGCGCTGACGCGCACCTCATACCACGTCGGCAGTCCCTGGATGTTCGACGGAAAGATATTGCGCGGACTCACCGGCACGCCCATGCGCAAAATCGCCTTGGCGAACAGCTCGTTCGCGGACGCGGAGCCTGAGCCGTTGACGTTGGCGAATTTGATGACGAAGTCGTTGGTGGAGGCGGTCATGGGCTGGGCGCCTCGTGCGACTTGGGTGAAGCGGGGTACGGGGCACGGGGCACGGGGCACGGGAAATTGCCGAACGCCCGCGCAGCCTGTGCGATCACCGAACTCAAAGGAGAGGCAGCCAAGCTCCCGTGCCCCGCGCCCCGTGCCCCGTGCCGCGCTTCACGCATGCGCCATCTCCAACAAAAACTTCTGCATATCCCAAGCCCCGGTCGGACAACGTTCGGCGCACAGCCCGCAGTGCAAGCACAGATCTTCGTCCTTGACCATCGCCCTGCCGGTCTTCAATCCGTCCGCCACGTACAAATCCTGCGTCAGATTTTTCGCCGGCGCCGTCAGGCGCGTGCGCAGATCGGGCTCTTCGCCGTTGGCGGTGAAGGTGATGCAATCCATCGGGCAGATGTCCACGCAGGCATCGCATTCGATGCACTTGTTGAGCGTGAACACGGTTTGCACATCGCAGTTCAAACAGCGCTGCGCTTCTTTGAAAGCGAGTTTGGGATCGAAGCCCAACTCGACTTCGGCTTTGATGTTGTTGAGCGTGATCTCACTCGGCGCCCACGGAACTTTGTTGCGTGCGGCGTTGGAGATGTCGTTGTCGTAGCTCCACTCGTGGATGCCCATCTTCTGCGATACGAGCGTTGTGCCCGGCGCCGGGCGCGGCAGCAGCGCTTCGCCGCGCACAAACCGATCGATGCTGATCGCCGCCTCGTGGCCATGCGCCACCGCCCAGATGATGTTCTTCGGCCCGAACGCCGCATCGCCACCGAAGAACACCTTCGGCAAGGTCGATTGGTGCGTAGCCGCATCAAGCACCGGCAGACCCCAACGATCGAACTCCAAACCCAGATCGCGCTCGATCCAGGGGAAGGCGTTTTCTTGCCCAACTGCGATCAACACATCATCGCAATCGATGACCACATCGCCCTCGCCCGTGGGCACCAACTGCCGCTGCCCGCGCGCGTCGATCTCCGGTTTCACCGGCTGAAAGCGCATGCCGATCAAACGGCCATCCTCGTGCAAAAATTCCAGCGGCACGAGGAAATTGCGAATCGGGATGCCCTCGTGGATTGCGTCTTCTTTTTCCCACGGGCTGGCCTTCATCTCCTCAAAACCCGAACGCACCGCGACGGTGACTTCCTGCCCACCCAAACGTCGCGCCGAGCGGCAGCAGTCCATCGCCGTATTACCACCGCCGAGCACAATGACGCGCCGCCCAATCTCGGTGATGTGGCCAAAAGACACCGACGCCAGCCAGTCGATCCCGAGGTGGATATTCGCTTTCGCTTCCGCGCGACCCGGCAGCGGCAAATCGCGCCCACGCGGCGCGCCGCAGCCGATAAACACCGCGTCGTATCCTTGGTCGATCAACGCGCGCAGCGAGTCGACGCGCTGCCCCGCTTTGAAGTGCACATGCCCGCGCGTCGCGTACGCCACTTCCTCATCGATCACACTCTCGGGCAGACGAAAACGCGGTATCTGCGAGCGAATAAATCCGCCCGCCTTCGCCTCGCTGTCGAACACCGTGATCTCGTAGCCCAGCGGCGCCAGATCGCGCGCCACGGTTAACGATGCAGGGCCCGCGCCCACGCACGCAATGCGCTTGCCGTTGGGCGCCACATCGAGCGGCGGCATCAGAGCCGAGATATCGCCCTTGTAATCCGCCGCGACGCGTTTCAGCCGACAAATCGCCACCGGCTCCGGCGCGTGACCCGCGCTCTCTTCAACGCGACCGCGACGACACGCCGGCTCACACGGCCGATCGCAGGTGCGCCCCAGAATCCCCGGAAACACATTCGATTTCCAGTTCACCATGTACGCGTCCGCGTACCGCTCGCTTGCGATCAAGCGTATGTATTCGGGAACCGGCGTATGCGCAGGACACGCCCACTGGCAATCGACAACCTTGTGAAAGTAGTTCGGCTGAGTCACATCCGTCGATTGCATCGACCGCCCTCCCTGCGTCGCTGACATCGGCGAGCAATGTACGAGATTGGCGGGGCAGATACCAGCGGGGCGAATCTGTCCGTGTGGCCGCTCCGATACTCAGTCGCTGCGATTTGGAGAGGCTGAGCCAGAAGTGGGCCATGCAGTACACTAATGTCGAGCTGCAAGAGAATCGCATTGCAGACGCGAGTGGAATGCGCAGCGAATTATGCGGAGGGCTTTTGATGCAGACGTATACAGCGGTGATCGAGAAGTGCTCAGACACGGGTTTGTATGTCGGCTACGTGCCCGGCTTCCCAGGCGCACACTCGCAAGGCAAGACCTTGGACGAACTCAACCGCAACCTGCAAGAGGTCGTGTCGCTTTTGTTGGAGGACGGCGAACCATTGTTGGACGCCCAATTCGTGGGTACACAGCAAGTGGCCGTAGCCTGAGCCGATGGGACACCTGCCGGTACTCAAACCACAAGAAGTGGTGCGCTGCCTTGAACGACTTGGCTTCACGGAAGCCCGTCAGAAAGGCTCGCACAAACAGTTTCGGCACGTCGATGGTCGGGCAACCACGGTACCGTTTCATGTCGGCCAAGACATTTCACCCGTGCTCTTGCGCAAGATCGCGCAAGACGTCGGCGTGACCGTCGATCAATTGTTGGGCAGGGATTGATCCGCCCGCGCTCGGCGCGTCAACAGCAAAAGCACCGCCCTCCGGGCGGCAGCCGCCTCCGGCGGCCTTGAACTGCACGGCCCTCCGGGCCGCTGGGCTCAGGACCTCAAGGCGAAGCGAAAGCCCAGGTCTTCAAGCCGGAAGTCACGGGGACGAAAAAAGCGATTTGCTGAACGCGCGTGGTCGACATCGAAAACCCATGAGCCGCCGCGAACGGCGCGATGTGCGCCCGGGCCCAACTCAGTCAGACCAATTGGGTCCGTTATGACGCCTCTGGAGGATTCGTATTTGCGATCACCGTCAGCACACCACTCCCACACGTTTCCGTGCATCTCAAACAATCCCCAGCGATTGGGGGCAAAAGTCCTCACGGGCAAAGTCCGCTGACGGTAGGCGCCATTCTCGGGCTCGCTGTGGCGGAAGTCCCCAAAGTTCACCTGATCGCTCGTTACCGTATTGCCAAAGGCAAAAGCGGTATTGGTACTGGCGCGGCACGCGTACTCCCATTGAGCTTCAGTCGGTAACGCCGTCTCCGCACCGATTAGACGGTCGCCAAGTCGACGAAGAAATCCTTGCGCGTCATCCCAACTTACTCGTTCAACCGGGTTCTTTCGATCCTGGGAGAAAAGGCTCGGATTCGTCCCGCCCACCACTGCCATCCACAGCGCTTGTGTGCAAGTTGTGTCGGCCAACCAAAAACCAGAGGTGATACGAACCGCATGCTCTGGGCTCTCGTCTTCGAAACGCATGAACTCCGTTTCCGGCGAGCCCATCAGGAATTCACCGGGCTCGATCCAGCGCAGACGCTGGGCCACCCCATCGATTTCCAGCTCCGCCCAAAGTCCAAAACGATCATCGCCCCAGGCGACGGCCCAGATGGGTGGAAACAGCCGTGGGAAGCGCGGATTCATAAGCGCGCAAAAATGTGCAATCCGGCGAGCGTTCGTTGCGCTGCTGCGCTTCCTGGCATGATCGGGGAGAAGTGCTGGCTCATGGTTTCTTGCGCGCCCAATCAAAAAGACCTCGCTTACGCGTCGAAGCGGCGTCCCGCCGCTTCGATGCCGGCTCTGGCCCGCTGACTGCGCCCTCCGGGCGCCCCTGGCTCATCGACTTAAGGGCAAAGCGAAAGCCCAGAGTCGAGTAGCGCACGTCGCGCTGGTATGCCTTGCGGAAAGCGGAGCGCGCGGCGCGTGCGCCGAAGCGCCACGAGCCGCCGCGGACGGCGCGTAGGTCACTTGCCTTCAACTCCTTCGATCCAATTGGGTCAACAGAAACGTCGCTTGACCCGCTTTCTGCGTAAGCGCGCAAGTCACACGCGCACCACTCCCAGACATTGCCATGCATCTCGTACAGTCCCCAGCGATTAGGTGGCAAGCTTTTTACCGGTACTGTGCGCCCACGGCACTCGCCCATGGCGGCGTTCGCATAGGGGTAGCTGCCGTCGTAATTCACCTGATCGGTAGTGATGTTCATACCTAGATTAAACGTCGTTTGGGTGCCGGCCCGGCAGGCGAACTCCCACTGCGCCTCGGTGGGCAGCACCGGCTCGCTGCCCGACGGCAGGCGTTGCTGCAAGCGCTTTAAAAAAAACTGCACATCGACCCAACTGACTTGTTCGACGGGCTTCCGCATATCGTCGGAGAAGTGCCCAGGATTTCGACCACCCACCACGGCACGCCAGAAGGCCTGTGTACACGCGCTATCGGCCAGCCAAAACCCTTCACTTATCTGTACGCGATGCTGCGGACCTTCCCCGGGCAACCGGTCAATCTCATCGTCGGGCGAACCCATTAGAAATTCGCCAGGCTCGATCCAACGCAGGCGTTGGGTTGCCTTTTCAATGCGAAGATCCAGGTATAGGCCATACTCGTCGAAACCGAAACTCGAACTTACATTCCGTTCCCGGTTCGGCCAGGACAAAGAGACCTCGCTACCCCAAGGAGAGAAAAACTTAACGCAAATTCCGGATCGGTCATATCGCCAGCCATTCGCCCAGCTTGGTCTTTGAGTGCGCGATAGCCAGATGCGGACCGAGTCCAATTCCAATACGAGGTCAGTTGACGGTGAAGACAAATCGAAAAGTTCGACATCCGCTGCGTCGAGTCCGCGCCAACGCAGCGCATCGCCCTGTCGGATACGCACCACCGAGTTTGACGCGGCCCTGATGTCATCCGCCAGGACTGCACCCGACCACGGCTGATCGTTGCGCAACAACCGCAACGAATCGCCCGCGCGAATCAGCTTCCATTCGGCCGCATCGCCGTTGCTTTCGCCGCGCCAGGCTTCGCTCAACTGCGCCAGCCGCGCAAACGATCGGCGATATCGCTGATGCACAAGTGGATGCGCAAGCGATATCAATCGCTTGATCTTCTGCTCCCACGTGGCCTGATCGGATTCGCTTGATTGCCGTTGCACCGGCAACTCGTGCGTAAGGTATCGCTCCGCTGCCGCGTGGGCTGCCGCGCAGTGCGGATCTTGCAGTGTTTGTGGCGCCAACTGCCCAAAACGCAGTGCGCTCAGGTGGCGGGTGTTCTGATCGACTTGTGCATTCAACTGCCGAATCCGTTCGGCTGCCGCGACCAGTTGATCGAGATCCAACCACGAGAGGACGCGCTCGTAATGCGCAGACTTGGACGGCTCCAGCCAAAGCAGTCGATGGCCAGCCACAACATCGGGGTGATTCCACGCGGCCCAGATCAAATCGAGCGGCGGCGCGCCGGGTCGCACGACTTGCGCCAGCGCTCGCAGCAGTCCATCGCTGGCGAAACCCACGGCGGCGACCAGGCTCAACAACTGCTCTACCTCGCGTTGTTCAGCCGTGGGTTTTTGCCCAGCAAACCAGGATTGCAGTTGCGCAGCAGCGGGCACACTCGCGCGCGTTATCGGACCCAGGCCCAGGACGGTGATCTCAGTTCCGCCATGCGCCAGTTGCCGCAACCACGCATCGAACAGTTGCTGTCGCGGTTTAGCGCCATGTCCGACATCGCTGATCAGCACCAACGCATCGCCGTGCAGCGCCTGCCAGCGGCCCGCAGCAGGTTGGATCTGATCCGGGCTCCACTTGGCGTAACTCGCTGCCGGATCGTTGCCCAAGACGCGTACATCGACCGCCCGATGGCCAACCAGACGGCATAACTTATCCGCCAGCCAGTCCATATCGTCGACAAAGGGCGCGAGCGACGGGCTGTTGCGATCCAGCGCGAGCACCAGATTGGCCGGCCAGCGCCGCATCTGGCGGCGCGGCAACGGCAACAAGGGGCGCAACTCTGCGCTGCGCCTGGATACTCGCGACCAGTCGACCGGTCGGCGACGGGCCACTCGCGCCGGGCACAACGCGCGCTGCAGCGAGCCGCGCAATTGCGGCCACGCAGCGCGCGCGCCGCTGGTCATGAATTGCCGCGCCGCCTCGCGACTCTGTTGTGGGGTGGCCAGCGGCAACGGCGTCACCGGTGCCGTCGGCGTGAGCGTCTCGGCCGGCTCGGCGTCCGCATCGATGTTTTCGATCTGGGTCACCGACCAACAGTCCGGCATCTGCAGTGGCGGCCGTTCTGTCGTCTCGGCGATGAAGCGCTGTGGCGAGACATCGACAACCGAATCGCCTGCGCTAAAGCGACGCTCTTGAACCTCGGGACGCCACTGAAAACCGGCGCCGCCAGCCGACGGCAGCTCGAACCAATCGATCTTTGCCAACGCGAGCGCGTGCAACAGGTCGACGCGGCTCACGTTGCCGCGCGCGGGCGCTGCCTCGACGTTTGCGTCAGCCAGCGTCGTCATGCTTGACCGGCTCACGCTGCTGGTCCTGTTCGCGGTGTTTGACCAATGCAAACCGCGACAGCTCGTCGAGCAAAGTGTTGGCTTTAACGATGTCGTCGCCGGCAAGGCGCCTGACGCCGTAGAGCAAGTCCAGGTATTCGGCCAGTCCCACCGTCGCCAATCCGGCGTCCTTTGCCTTCTCCCGATCGTCCCACACTTGTTTCGCCGCGCGATCGAGCGGCCCGTTGCTCAGCCCTTTCCACGGTGCGAAGTCTGCGTGCACGTTGGCGCGATCACGCAACCACGCTGTGAACTTGTTTTCGTCCTTATCGTCAGGGCGCATATTCAGGACCGCGCAGCGCCGCAGAAATGCTGGCGGCAGCTCGCGATCCTCGTTGGTGGTGACCACGATCAGCGGCGCATGCTCGCGGCCCAGATTGACCGGCTCCTTGTATCCCGGCACTTCGAAACTGCGATTGCCGAGCACATCGAGCAGCGCATTGGGCACATCGGAATCGGCTTTGTCGATTTCATCAATCAACACCACGGCGCGTGGCCATAACTGTGGCCTGTCGCTGCTGGGCTTGGTCTTGGCAGCACGCCAGATGGGACCCGGTTTGACAAACTGGCCAGGCTCCAGTTGTTCGCTGACCCAATGCTTCACTTCATCAAGCTTGTCGCTCGGCAACTTCACTGCGGAAATCACTTGCGCTTGCGCAAGGCGCGCCACCGGATCGTCACGATACAGCAAGTCGGAAGCCTCAAACCGTGGGTGAATAACCTCAGAGATCAAGCCCACATCCAACACGGCAGCGACCGCGCGCGCGATCTGACTTTTGCCGCACCCCGCCTCGCCACGCACCAGCAGCGGACGACCGCTGGCCCAGGCTTGCAGCACCGCAGAACGCTCCGTTGCGCTCCAGTGGTGCCAGGCAAGGGGAAACCGCGCGTCTTGCTCCAGCCGCGTGGGTGCCTGGCTGTTGTCGACGAAGTACTGGAACGGTTCTGGCAGCGTAGGCAATGGCATCAGAATTCTCGGCGAGCGGCATCAATGGCGTCTTGGATTTCGGCTGCGACGCGTTCGGTGCCTGCATCGGCGCCGATCGTCAACTTGGGCGATAACAGCGGCAACTTTTTCGACACGGACGCATGGTCGATGTCCAGCAATACCGGCAATAGACTTTTGCGTTGCTCGTTCATTTCTTGCGAAAAGCGAGCGTTCAATTCGGCCATGGGCCAACTCTTGGCTAAGAATGACCGACTCAGCACGACCACTGCGAACCGCGATCGGCTCAATCCTTCATTTACTTTTGCCACGAGGTTGTCCCCGAGCGTGAGCTGCCCACGATCGCGCCAGACGCGCAGCTCACGAGCTTCGAGCGCCGTCTGCAGCTCTGATACGAAGGTTCGGTCTTCCGACGCATAACTGATGAAGACGTGGAACTCGTGATCGGGACACCCGCGTTTCGGTTGCGAGATCGCCACGTGCGCGCCTGCGTCTTGAGCCGGCACCATGCCAAGGAGCCGTTCCAACTCCGCCTCCAGCTCGCCAACGGTAAAGCCCGTATCAGCGTGCACAAAATCAGCGTGCGTCGGCGAGCCTTCGATGACCGTTGCATTGATCGCTGCAGCGACGTCCAGACTCACGATGGCATCCAACTCGGCTACACGCAAAACGATGGCGCCAAACTTGCCGTCGTCGCGCAGGTCTCGAAAGTGCGTTCGGACGCGACCCTCCTCAATCGACGTTAACGGTGCGTTCGCATCGCCGCGACGTTGATTGGGCGCCGTGCAAATCTGGTCGTAGATTTGCCCGAGCAAGCGTTGCCGAAGCTCGACAACGGGCGCGACATGATCCAAGGCGACGATGCCATTGCCATCGATTTCGATTACCTGACCGAGCAAGCCGGCAACGCCGATACAAGCGATCAGTTTGCTTGATGTGGCCGCTTTGCCGACCAATGCATTGCGCGCGGTTGCGGTCGAAGCGCGCTGGAACGCGTTCCAGCAATCGGGCTTGATGCAACGCGTTGCGGCGAGCAGCGTCAGTTGGTGTGCCCAGGTACGCGCCGATTCGTCCGCTGGTCTAACTTGTTCGCTTGCCTTGCGAATGGCCAGGAACAACTTGCCGACTTGGCCTCGATCTGCGCTGACGAAGCAACCAACAACCGCCTGCGCATGCGCGTCGGCGAGCTGAGGAAAGCTGGAGCGCAGTCGCGACGTCAGTGCCTCAAACCACGGGCCAACGAACGGCGGCATTCGCGTCGAATCACAAAGCACGCTCTGCATCAAGCAGGGCACATCGTTCAACTCGATTCGCTGATCGGTTGTGTCACGATCGATTCCGGGCGCAGCGGTACCAGCGGACTGCCCAATCGAGCGCTGCTCGTTCAATGCATCCGAATTGGCCACCATCCCTGCTGCCCCCTATCAGCAACATGTGGTTACACTTTAGCCGGAACGCATGGGCTGGACCAGCGCGCGATGGCATCGATGCGGTGTTGACTGACGGGCGTGCGTTGCGCGATGGCGGGCTGGATATCGGCGAAGGCATCGCTCTTGCCGCCCCTTCAGGGCTCGCTTTTTTTGATGGGAACGCAACCCAGGGCTGCGCCCTGGGCTATTGCATGTCTCGCCTCGTGCGCCTGGCTTTGTGGCGTCTGCGAGGTTGGGCAAAACGTCGACGATGCGCTCGTGCGCGGCTCAGGCATTTAACCCGGTTTGCATGGCCGTCATGTAACCGGTGAAATTGCTTGAGATGCTGCCGAAGGTCCAGAAGAAACCGCCGCCGATGGCTTGGGGTTGGGTGTTGGGCGTGCCGGTCCAGCAATCGCTGGAAACGCTGCCTTTGCCGCTGGTCCACAAGGTGTAGAGCGCTTGCACGCTGGTGGTGGAACAGGTGGTTTGCGGGTTCTTGCAGTTGCTGCAGGTGCCGGCCACGATCGGCACTGCAGGGTTGCCCATTCCTAACCAATCGCCGGGATTGTTGGTTTTGCCGCCGGCATAACACTGCAGATTGAGCCAGGCGACGGTGCCGCCTTTGCTTTGCACGTGCGCAATCCAGTCGCCCCAGCTGGACGGGCTGAAAAACGGTGCTGCCGTGAGTTTGAGGCCCACGGCGATGGCGGCGTCGGTCAACGCGTACAGCGGCGAGCCGGCGGAGAAATCGCCGCTCTCGTCGTCGATATCGATGCCGTCGAATCCGAGCGTGTTTTTGATATGGCTGAGAATGTTCTGCGCGGCGGTGGGATTGCTGGCGATCAGCTGGCCCATGAACTGAGTGCCGTTGGTGGAGAACGACAAGTAGGCCTCGACGATGTTGCCGCCCCGCAGTGTCGCGAGGATGCCCGGCCAGGTGCTATCGCCGATGTAGTTGCCTGAGGTGTCATACACCGCATTGGGGGTGTTGTTGTAGACCAACTGAGATGTGTCTTTGGCGCTCAAGTTCAACAGACTGAGAATGGGACTGGTGAGTGGGCTCGCTTGCAGCATTTTGATCGTAGCGGCCGGATCGGAACCGCCGCCTGGATAAAGCTCGTTGCCGATGTAAATTGCGATACGCGTGGACATGACCGCTTCCTCCTGCTTAGCTGGCGTGAGATCAGCTTAGCACCCAAGTATGTCAACCGGGAGCACCGAAACGGGACCGGCGGGGACGCGGCGGGGTGGCGTAGCAACGCTGTCGACGGACGACGACAGCGGGACCGGCGCCGAGGCTTATGTGCCGGCCGCTGACCATCGAATTGCCCTGATAGACTGCGAGCCATTCGCTCCCAACAAAGCGGTCCTATGTCCGAACGTCCTCCTCAGCTGCCGCGGCTCAAACTGGCGCCGCAGCAGCGCGGGTTTTCTTCGCACATCGGGCCGTTCTACGAGATCGAACTGCCGCATGGCATGCGCCGGGCGGTGCAGCTTGAGCCTAAGCATCTGAACCCAGAAGGCGTGGTGCATGGCGGGGTCATCACAAGCTTTGCGGACTTCGCCTTGTACCGGGCGATCGGCGATGAGATCGGGCATGAGACGCAGTTCGCGACCATCGAGTTGAACTGCCAGTTTCTCGCAGCGACATTTCCGGGGCGCTGGTTGTACGCCGAAGCGCAAGTGCTGCGCCGCACGCGTTCGATCATCTTCGCGGCCGGCGAAATCTTCGATGCGGATCGGCAGATCGCGTTCGCCAGCGGCATCTGGAAAGTGATCGACAATGCGCTTCATTGAAGTGGCGCGAGTTCGCGGTTGGCGGCATGAGCGAGGGCCACGCAGCGAGGGCCCGGCGCTAACCGTTGCCCATGCCGCCAAGCGAAGGGGATCGGATGATTGGCGCCCAACCCATTGGCTTTGGCTGCTGGCGGTCGCGCTGCTGGCGGGATGCGCCAGCGCACCGGCGCCGCGCGTCGAGCCGGTGGTGGCGACTCCATCCTACGAGCCGCTGTACGCAACGATTGGCGAATCCACTGCGGCATTCCAGGCAGGGCTGGAACTGATTCGCGCGGGCAGTCCGCGCGAGGGCAGCCAGGCCATGGATGCGGCGCTCAGAGACATCGAACGCGCTGCGCTGGAGTGCGCGGAAGCGCCCGGATGCGAGTCGCAGCGCTTCGTGCAGGCGTTGAGTGTGCTGGTGCGGCTGCAGGGCGTTGCTGCGGGATTTTCCGAAGAACCCGAGGATGCTCCGCCCGTCGATGAGGCGCCTGCGTTACCGGCACCCACGGGCGAGGCGCCAGCGGTTCCGATGCTCGCCGGCAAACCGCTTGGCGAGCTGATCGTGCTCAACGAGCCGGTGCGGGCGGCGCTCGAAGATTGGCTGACGTGGATGCGCCCGCAGCTCATTGAATCCTGGATCAATTACCAGTACCTGCGCGGCGATATGTGGCCGGTGTACGAGCAGGCCGGATTGCCGGAGGCTTTGCTCTTCGGCATTTTGGCCAAGGAATCGGCCGGCCGTGTGCATGCCTACTCGCGCGCTGGCGCGGCTGGGCCGCTGCAGTTCATGCCGGCCACGGCGCGGCGCTTCGGTCTGGGCGGCAGCGATTTCGATGAGCGCCTCGATCCCACGCGTGTGACCCAGGCCAACGTTGCCTATCTTCGCGAGCAACTCGGGCGCTTGGGGCAAAACCTGGAACTGACGCTGGCCGCCTACAACGGCGGCGAAGGCCGCGTTGGTCGACTGGTCAAGCGCCATCCGGGCAAGAGCTTCTGGTCCGACGCGATCTACTTCGCGCTGCCGGCGGAAACGCGCGATTACGTGCCCAAGGTCCTCGCTGCGGCGTATTTGTTTCTCTACCCCGAGCGTTATGGTTTGCGTTTTCCGACGCTGACACCAACCCTGCAAACCTACGCGCTGCCGAGCAGTTTATCGTTGGCAGAATTGGCGATTTGCCTGGGTCAGGGTGAGCGCATCGACGGCTGGTTTCGCACCTTGCGCAACGCCAATCCACGCATCAAGCCGGAGTTGCGATTGCCTGCCGGCACGCAGGTCCGCGTGCCGGCTGCCAGTGCGGTCGGATCGCAGTGCGCGGATGCCGCATTGATGGCGCGCATCGCCGCACTGCAGGACGCCAAGAACCCGACCGGGCCGGTTGCCATGTCGTACACGGTGCGCCGCGGCGATACCTTGCACGCCATCGCACGGCGCGCGCGATGCACGACGGTGGCAGAACTGGGGCGCCTGAATGGCCTTCGCGCGCCGCGATACGCACTCAAGGTAGGCCAGAAGTTACGCTTGCCTACCTGCACATGACAAAGCTGCAGCACGGGCAGTTATGCTGGCTGCCATGAACGAACATCAAGATCTCGCCGCGCTATTGCGCGCTGAAACCCCGTTACTGGCGCTGGAAACCCAGGAAGAGATGGAGGCGATTGCCGCCTTCCAGCGCGCTTTGCAGCAAAGCTTGAAGCCGCTTTACGTGTGGAGCATCACCACCGGTCTTCGCCGTCTGGATATGGACGCCCCGGCGCGACCGATGAGTTCGTCCGAGGTGCTCGATACGATCACGCAGACGCAGCAAAAGAGCGTGTTCCTGCTGCTCGACTACACGCCTTTTTTGAAGTACGTGGTGACGCTGCGGCAAATGCGCGAGATTGCGCTGCGCCATGGCTCGTCGGCGCACACGGTGGCGCTGGTTGGCGCGCAGTTGGAGATCCCGAAAGATCTCGAGTCGCTGGCCGTGAACTTCAAACTGGAGTTGCCCAACGAGCAGGAGCTGGACCGCATCGTGCGCGAAGAGGCGAGCCAATACTCGCGCGAAAACGCCGGCAAGCGCGTGCAGGTGCATGCCAGCGCGCTCAAGGCCGTGGTGCGCAACTTGAAAGGCCTGGGCGCGTCCGATGCGCGCCGCATCGCGCGGCGCATCATCGCCACCGACGGCATGATTACCGACGCCGATTTGCCGGCGGTGGCCAAGGCAAAATTCGATCTGTTGAACAAATCCGGCGTGCTCAGCTTCGAATACGAGCCGGTCGGCTTTAACGACGTCGCCGGGCTGCGCCGCCTGAAGCGCTGGATCGAACAGCGCCGCGCGGTGTTCTTAGGATCGGCGCCGGCGCAGCTCGATCCGCCCAAAGGCATCCTGATGCTGGGCGTTCAGGGCACCGGCAAGAGCCTGGCGGCGAAAGCTACAGCGGGCGGTTTTCAGGTGCCGCTGCTGCGCCTGGATATGGGCAGCATCTACAACAAGTACCACGGCGAAACCGAGAAAAATCTGCGCCAGAGTTTGAGCCAAGCCGAACTGATGGCGCCGTGCGTGCTGTGGATCGACGAGATCGAGAAGGCCTTTGCGACCTCCAGCAGCGACGATGGGGTCTCGCGTCGCATCCTTGGCTACTTCCTGACCTGGATGAGCGAGCGTAAGGCGAAGATTTTCCTCGTCGCCACCGCCAATGCCATCGATCAGTTGCCGCCGGAGTTGCTACGCAAGGGTCGCTTCGACGAGATCTTCTTCGTCGATTTGCCCAGTTTCGAGGTGCGCGAAGAGCTGCTGCGCGTGCACTTGCAGCGACGCAGTCTTGGCGTCGAAAACTTCGATCTTGCAGCGCTTGCGCTGGCCAGCGATGGTTTTTCTGGCGCCGAGATCGAGCAGGCCATCGTTGCCTCCCTGTACGCCGCGCACGGTGAGAACTCGGCGCTGGATCAGCGCCACTTGCTCGATGAAATCCGCCAGACGCGGCCGCTATCGGTGGTGATGGCCGAGAAGGTGGCATCCTTGCGCGCATGGGCCGCCGAGCGCACGGTGCCTGCGGATTAGCCGGTTCTTGGTTGCTGGTTGCTGGTTTTTTTGGCCAGCGGTCGGGGGCCGATGTTTTCAATGCGCAACGTTAGTCCAAGAACAACCAAGGACCAGGAACACACTCATGCGCGCACAAAAGCTGTTCCTCGTCCTCACTGCGATCTTCATCACCAACGCGCTGATTGCCGAATTCGTCGGCGTCAAGATTTTTGCGCTTGAGGACACGCTGGGCTTGTCGCCGTTCAACTGGAATCTGTTCGGTCAGCAGGGCTCGCTGAACTTCACGGCGGGCGTGATGTTATGGCCGATCGTGTTTGTGTTGACCGACCTTATCAACGAGTACTTCGGTCAGCGCGGCGTGCGCTTCATATCCTGGCTGGCCGTGGCTCTGATCCTGTACGCCTTCATGTTCGCCTATTTCGCCATTGGCCTGGCGCCGGCCGGATGGTGGGTGGGCGTTGGCGCCGAGCAAGGCGTGCCGGATATGCAGAAGGCCTTCGCGGCGATTTTCGGTCAGGGCATGTGGTCGATAGGCGGGTCGATTACCGCGTTTCTGGTGGCGCAGCTGATCGATGTGCGCATCTTCCACGCAATCCGCAAACGCACCGGCGAGGGCAAGGTCTGGCTGCGCGCCACCGGCTCGACCCTGGTCTCGCAGTTCGTCGACACTTTTGTAGTCCTGTACATCGCTTTTGTGCTCGGCCCGCAGCAATGGAGCTGGAGCTTGTTCCTGGCGGTCGGTACGGTGAACTACCTCTACAAGGCGAGCATGGCGGTGGCGCTGACGCCCGTGATTTACGGGATGCGCCGCGGCGTCGAGGCCTACCTGGGCAGCGAAGAATCGGCGCGCCTGAAGCGTGAGGCGATGGCTTGAGGGGTTTGTTCGAGGCAAGCCGCCGTCCGCCCCGTTGGGGCGGTTTTCATTTTCTGGCCGGTTACCAGGGTTGCGCTCGTTCCTCGCTCCACCCTTCGCTATCACCGTCCATGCCGTTGGCATGGCAAATCGGGTGCGTGTCGAAGCGCAAGGAATTCCCCCAATCACCGTCCATGCCTTTGGCATGGCAAATCGGGTGCGTGTCGAGATGCGCGGAATTCCCCCAATCAACGTCCATGTTGGCATGGAGAAACTCGGGTGCGACGGGGAGCCAACGTTCCGGTCGACCACGGCCCCAACGGGGCCGACGGTGATAGCGAAGGGTGAAACCCTGGAACAGGGTGGAACCCTGGTACCGACGACCCCAATCACGCTGCGCCCCAACGGGGCGCACGAATCATTCGCATCACGTTGGCACGAAACATCCGCGCGGCCGACCGGCGGGCGGGGATACAACGACCGCACAATGCCGCCGTCCGCCCCGTTGGGGCGGTTTTCATTTTTCTGGCCGGTTACCAGGGTTGCGCTCGTTCCTCGCTCCACCCTTCGCTATCAACGTCCATGCCGTTGGCATGGGAAATCGGATTCGTATCGAGGCGCACGGAATTCCCCCAATCAACGTCCATGCCGTTGGCATGGGAAATCGGATTCGTATCGAGGCGCACGGAATTCCCCCAATCAACGTCCATGCCCTTGGCATGGGAAATCGTGGGCGCGATGGGGCGCCTACAATCTGGGCGGGCACGGCCCCAACGGGGCCGACGGTGATAGCGAAGGGTGAAACCCTGGAACAGGGTGAAACCCTGGAACAGGGTGGAACCCTGGTACCGACGCCCACAATCACGCCGCGCCCCAACGGGGCGCACGAATCATTCGCATCACGTTGGCACGAAACATTCGCGCCGCCGACCGGATACTTCGTTTCGAGCGCATCGCCATTTGACAACGGACATAGCAACGCCCGCTTTGCGGGAACGACGGCTGCGAACTCCTTGCTGCCGGTTAGAACACCATCCGCACGCCGGCCGTAAAGTTGCGGCCCGGCAGCGGTGCACGGTCTTTGAGGAAGGAGGTGTGCAAGCGCGCGTCCTCGTCGGCGAGATTGTCGCCCTTCAAATACAGATCGAAACTCGCGGCATCGGCATCGATGCGGTAGCTGACGGCGGCATTCCACAGCGTGAAGGCGTCGGTCTCGGTCTCGAATTCGGCGACACGATCCTGATCGAAATAGTGCACCGGACCGGCACTGGCGCGCCACGGCCCGAGGTGCCATTTCAACTCGGCGCCGATGCGCGTTTGCGGGATGCGCGGCAAGTCGTCGCCATCGGTCAGGCGTGCGCGCACGGTATCGGCAAAGCCGCGGATATCGAAATGGCCGCTGTCCGATTCGCTCAGGTGGATCACGCCCTCGGCCTCAAAGCCGGTAAAGCGCGCATCGTTCTGGCTCCACTGGCGCACCGGCAGCTCGTCCTCCTCCTCGCCGGTCTCGCTCAGGTAGATGAAATCGTCGAAGCGTGCGTAAAACGCCGATACGCTGCCGTTGAAGCGCTCGCTGCGGTACTTCAATCCGACGTCCAGCTGATTGGCGACCTCCTCATCGAGATCGGCATCGCCGACTTCGAAGCTGCCGGTGGCGATGTGCGGCCCATCGGAGAACAGCTCTTCGCTGGTCGGCAGGCGCACGGCGCGATCCAGGCTCGCGTTCAGCGTTACCGCATCGGAGACGGCAAACGCCGCGCCAACCGAGGCGCTGAAGCCGGAGTGATCGGCGCTGGCGCCATCGATATCGATAGATTGCGTGTCGTAGCGCGCGCCGAATTCGATCTTCCACGGGCCATAGTCTTTGCCCTCGACGAGGAAGATGCCGAACTGTTCGGTATCGCTGGGCGGAACGAACGCCTCCTCGCCGAGCGCAGAGAAATCGCGCCGCGTGAAGTTCAGTCCGTACGCGCCGCGCCAGCCGGCAATCTCGCCGTGAACGATGTCGAGGCGACCGGTCAGCTCCTGATTGTCGAACTCCGTGCCGATTTCATCGCCTTCCAGTTCCACATGGCCATAATCGTTGTGGCTCAAGCGCACACGCAGGCTTTCGGCACCGGAGAACGGGTTGTCGAGCCCACCCTTCAGATCGATACGCGTTTGCTCAAGGTCGAGGCGAACCACCTCTTCCTCGCCACCCTTGTTCTGCGATTCGTCCTCATGTTCGTGGCCGTGGCCGGGTATGCCGTAGTTGGTATCGAAACGCGATACCGACAGGCCAAGGAACCCACTTTCGCCAATCAGCGAGGCGCCGATCGCGCCGCCTTTGGCATCCAGCGAGGAGTTCTCCAAGGTACCTTCGGGCTCATCCTCGTCGGCATCGATTTCGGACCGGCCGCGGATGTCGTAATCCTCGGTATCGCGATAGAACGCATCCGCGTGCAACACGAAGCGATCCGAGCCGGCATCGATTCGCGCCATGCCGAACACGCTGTCGGCGACCGTGTCGGTGCCGAGTTGCGCACGCGCTGCAAATCCACCATCGATGGCTTGCTCAGCAATGCGGCCGTCGAGCACGTTGACCACACCGCCCACCGAACCTGGCCCGTACAGCAACGTCGTCGGGCCGCGCAACACTTCGATCTGATCGGCGAGGAACGGCTCGATGGTTACGGCGTGATCGACGCTGACCGTGGAGGCGTCCATCGACGAGGTGCCATCGCTGAGCACTTGCACACGCGCGCCATCCTGCCCGCGAATAATCGGCCGACTTGCGCCGGGGCCGAAGTAGCTCGAATGCACACCCGGTTCCCGGCTCAAGGTTTCGCCGAGCGTGGCTGCTTTTCGCTCCTCGAGCGCTGCGCCGGTCAGCACGGTCGCTGGCTGGATCAGATCGCCTAAGGAGCTGCCCAGCGGTGTGGCCTTGACGACAATGGCGTCGAGTGCCTTGGCGTGTTCTTCGCTGTGGTCTTCAGCAGCGAAAGCTGGCGCCGCGAGCGATTGGGCGATGATGATCGCCAGAAACTTTCTGCGCATATTGTTACCTCATAACAGTTATGAAGTAACAATAGCACGCTTCTGAATTGGCGATGGTCGAGGGCCGGGTGGCGTTCCATTTGCAGCCAGGAACGGCAAGAACATAGCGCCATGGCGCGCCGCCCGGCCTGTTCGCAGGGCGCCCTGCCGCGTTGGCGATCGCCGTCAGGACGCCAAAAAACACGCCACGGTGTCGTTGAGATAGCGATAGCCCAGCGCCGTGGCGCGGATCATGTCGCCGTCGCATTCAATGAGTCCCCGACGCCGGGCTTGCTCGAACCCGGCACTCGCCAGTTCGCAGCCCGTACGGTGCTCGAAGTCGTGAACGCTGAAACCATCGCGCAGGCGCAGCGCGTTCAACATGAATTCGAACGGCAGCTCGCTCGTCGGGACAATCTTGTCCTCAGCGATGCGATGGATCGCCGGCAAATAGTCGTTCGGGTTGCGGATGCGCGTGCGCCGCCGGACGTGGGTGGTGGTGGTCTTGGAGTGTGCGCCCGCGCCGATGGCGAGGTAGTCGCCGAAAGTCCAGTAGTTGAGATTGTGCCGCGATTGTCTGCCCGGACGCGCATAGGCGGAGACCTCGTACTGCACCCAACCGGCCTGGGCAATGGCTGCCTGCGTGGCCTCCTGCATATCCGCGAGCGCATCGTCGTCGGGCAAAGCGTCGGGCGGGAAACGCGCGAACACCGTGCCAGGTTCGAGCGTCAGTTGATAGTGCGACAAATGCTCCGGCCCAAGTTCCGATACGCAGGCGATATCCGCCAGCGACTGCGGCAAGGTTTGCGATGGCAACGCGTACATCAAATCGATATTGATGTTGTCGAAGCCCGCCGCACGAGCGAGCGCAAAAGCCGATCGCGCTTCGTCGCCGCCGTGGATTCGGCCCAGGCGCTTGAGCGCTGCGTCGTCGAAGCTTTGCACGCCGAAAGACAGGCGATTGATGCCAGCTTCCCGATACGCCTCGAAATGATCGAACTCGGCGGTGCCGGGATTGGTTTCCAGCGTCACTTCGGCGTTGTGCGCCAATCGCAAACGATCGCGGACACCGTTCAGAATGGCGCGCATCGCGCTGCCGCTGAACAAGCTGGGCGTACCGCCGCCAAAAAAAATCGAGATCAGCTCGCGCCCATCTGCCAGCGGCGCCTCGGTATCAAGATCGGCGAGCAGCGCATCCACGTAGCGTTGCTCCGGGATTTGCATCGGCCGCTGATGCGAATTGAAGTCGCAGTAGGGACATTTGCGCACGCACCACGGAATGTGGATGTAGAGCGACAGCGGCGGCGGGGACAGTTTCACAGCATTGTGCGCAGTGCCGCCAAGGCGCGGCCGCGATGGCTCAGTCGCGCTTTGACGTCGTGGTCCATTTCCGCCGCGCACATCCCCGTTTGCGGGTCGAAGAAAATCGGGTCGTAACCGAATCCACCGGTGCCGCGGCACTCGCGCAGCAACTCGCCGCGCCAAATGCCTTGCGCAATCGACGGCAGAGGATCGTCATGCCGCTGGACCAGAACGAGCACACAAACGAATTGGCAGCCGCGTGCGCCTTCAGCAACGTGCACGGTCGCGCGCAGCAGCTTTTCGATATGCGCGGCGTCCGGCTGATGCTCTCCAGCGTACACCGCGCTGTGAACGCCCGGCGCGCCGCCGAGCGCGTCGACCATCAGCCCGCTGTCGTCGGCGAGCGCTGGCAGCCCGGTTGCCCGTGCGACGAAGCGCGCCTTGATCAGCGCGTTCTCGACGAAAGTGTTTTCAGGCTCGGCCGGCGGCGAAAGACCGAACTCGCTCGCCAACTTGAGTTCGACATCGCCCAGCAGGCTTCGGAACTCCGCCAGTTTGCCGCGGTTGTGGGATGCCAGCACCCACGGACCCGGGGTGGGCCTTTCGTGTAACTCAGCTTTAGCCAAGGCTGATTTCCGAGAAGTCGAAATCGAGGCGCGGACTGGCTGTAGCCAGCGAATCTCCCTGCAAGTAGTCCACGCCTAAATTCCAGAAGCGCGAGATTTGATTGAGATCGCTGATTTCGTCGACGACCAATTCGCGGCGGGCGCGGAACCAAGGCTCCAGCATCGGACCAACGACGCTCGGCTCCAGCGACTGCATGGTTGCAGCCGACAAGCGTAAGGTATGGATCGGCAGCTTCGCCAAGTCCGCGATCAGCGCCAAACTGCCGCTGCGATCCACAGTCCCGATGCGTGCGCCGTCGGCACTGAGGCGCTCCAGGACCCGGGGCGCGTGCGCCAGTTCGAGCAAGGGCGCAGCATCGAACTCCATCGTGATGCGTTGTTCGGTCGCCGGACGGCGTCCGAGCACGCCCTGGAACCAGGTCAGCTGTTGCCGGTCGATGGACAGCAAATCGACCGGCACGACGATTTCATTGACCCGGTTGCGGGTACGCTGGTCATCCAGTCCGTTCAGAGCGCGCGTGACCACGAGGCGGTCGATCTCGGCCTGCAGCTTCAATTGGCGAGCCACAGCGCAAAACTCGCTGCGCGGAATACCGGCCAGCGGTTCTTTGGGATCGCGCATGCGCACCGCCATCGTGTAACGGCCGGTCTCGGCCGCACGTAATGGGATCAGCGGCTGGAAATCGATGGTCAAGCCGCTGGCGGACACCGCATCGTTCAACAGTTCGCGGATGCGCAGAACGCGTTCGGGCGACAATCCCGCGACCGTGTCGCCGAGCAAGCCCTCGACGCGATTTCCGCCGAGGCGCTTGGCGGTTCGCGCGGCGTTGAACGCCGAGTTAATCCAGTCATCGACGCTGCGCTCGGCATTGGGCATCAGCGCGACACCAACGCTCACGGTCAGGCGCATATCCTGACCCTCGACCTTGAAGGCGTGATCGACCGCTTGTAAGCGCACCGCGTTCGCCATCTCGGCGATGGCCTCGCGATTGGACCGTTGCACAAGGATGGCGAAGCCGAACTCGTCGATCAGGCAGTAGCGATCGTCGCCGAATAGCGACTGCGCCAGACGCTGACCGACCGCCTGTTCCAGCTCGTGGCCGACTGTCCAGGCCAGGCGCTCCTGCAACTCTGTCGATTGATCGACGGTTGCGATCATCAACGCGCAGGCGCCGGTGGGCGGCCTGGACTTGACGTCGCGCAGCCAATCCAGGAACGCGCCGCGCCGCAAGTAGCCATGGCCATCGCTGGGACGCTTGGTCACCTGCTTGCCCAAAGCGCGCACACGCTTGATGCGCGACCGCACGGCCGCCACCAGATGCCGCGGGCGAATGGGCTTGGTCAGGAAGTCATCGCCGCCGGCCTGGATCGCTTGAAAGCGCGCCTCTTCGCTTTGTTCGCCCGACAGGAACACGATCGGCAACACCACGGCATCGTTGGTTTGTCGCAGTTGCTGGGTCAGCGTCATGCCGTCTATCTGCGGCATGTACAAATCCATCAGGATCAAATCGGGCTTGAAACGACGCACGGCGGCAATCGCCTGCGCGCCGTCGGTCAGCGCCTCGACGCGCATCCCGGCGCGCTGCAGGATCGCCTCGCAATACGTGCCGACCTGGCGATCGTCGTCGATCACCAGAACGCGAAATGGTTCGTTGGTGTGCGTTGCCAACAGCTCCTTGATCTGCGCACCCAGCGTCGGGTCGTCCAGCCTCGCGAGAAACAAATCGGCGCCGCCGACGAGCGCCTGCAATCGGGCGCCAGCTTCGCCGTTATCGATGCCGACGAGCGACAATCGCGTCGCTTCTGGAACGCTCGGCGCCAGCTGGTCGAGCAGCTCGGACGCTGCGCCGACGACCGAGGATTCGGCAAGAATGATCTGCGGCAGATGTTGGCGAATGGCTTCGGCGAAAGCGTCGCCGTCCTGAAAGACCGCCAGTTTCAGGCCTTCCTGCTTCAGACTTGCCGCCAAACTCGGAGGCGCCTGCAAGGTGGGCGCCAATAGATACACCACCGCGCCAGACAGGGTATCGCTGCGTGGCGTCAGGTCGAGTATCGAGCCCTGCGCGTCCTGCATCAGCCGCTCGATTTCGGCTCGCTGCGCGGAATTCGGCCGCGCCGTTCCTTCCGTAAACACACTGACGTAGGCATACAGATCGAGCACTGCCGCATGCACATTGTGCAGCTCGAGGTTGCTGGCAAAATCGGCAAGACTGCTGAGCTCGTCCTGGTGCTTCTCGGCCCGCGCGGTGTCCCATTCGCCGTTGTTCAGCCGATGCGTTTCAACCAGCACGCCTTTGGCTTTGTCGGCGAATGCAGCGATGACTTGTGGAGAGGCTTTCATCGGTTGGCAGGGCAGGATGACGGCGAATAAGGGGCCGGAATGCTAAGTCTCAGCGGTCCGTTGTCAAAAAATTGCGTGGGCGCGGCCGGATGCCGGCCATTACAAATCCGCCATGCCCTCTGGGGTGCCGTTGGTCCCGACGCGCAGGAGCTTCAGCGTGTTAGTGCCGCCTAACAGTCCGGTGTGATCGCCGGTGGTCACCACGACCCGATCTCCACCGACGAGCCGCCCTTGCGCGTGCAACAGCTCCACCGCCAGTCGCGTGGAATGCGTCACCCCACCGCCCTGTGGATCGAAGGCGACGGGATACACGTCGCGATACAGCGCCATTTTCTGCCGCGCCATCTGGTGCCGGCTCATCGCATAAATCGGGATGCGCGAGCGGAAGCGCGACAGCCACTGCGCCGTGGCGCCGGATTCGGTCAGCGCGATGATCGCGCGCACGCCGGTGCGATTGGCCAGCGCCATCGCCGCCATCGCGATCGCCTGATCGATACGCTGGATATCCGTAGGCGCCGACAGATTTCCGTCCATCGCCTCGAACTGGCGCTCGGCCGCCTCGCAAATGCTGCGCATCGCTTGCACCGACTTGTCCGGATGCTTACCCGAGGCGGTCTCTTGCGACAGCATCACCGCGTCCGATCCATCGAGCACTGCGTTGGCCACATCGAGCACTTCGGCGCGCGTCGGAATCGGCGACTCGACCATCGACTGCAACATTTGCGTGGCGGTGATCACGACCCGATGTCGCAGCACGGATTCGCGAATGATGCGTTTTTGCAGGCCGGGCAGTTCAGCGTAGCCGATCTCGACGCCAAGGTCGCCTCGCGCGACCAGAATCGCGTCGGAGGCCTCGATGATTTCTGCGAGATTTTCGATCGCCTCGGCGCGTTCGATCTTTGCCACCAGCGCCGCCGAAGAGCCGGCGCCACGCAGCAGCGCGCGCGCCTGGTTCATGTCCGCCGCCGAGCGCGGGAACGACACCGCCAGATAATCGGCGCCCATGCGTGCCGCCAACTCGATATCGCGACGGTCCTTGTCGCTGAGCGCATCGACGCTCAAGCCACCGCCGAGTCGGTTGATGCCTTTGCGGTCGGACAAACGCCCACCGATGTTCACTTCGGTATGGATCTGCAAACCGTCGATGCGTTCGACCTTGAGGCTCAGTAAGCCATCGTCGAGCAGGAGCGTATCGCCGGCCTTGACGTCTTGAAACAGGCGTTTGTAGCTGACGCCAACGCGATGTTGCGTGCCCGGCAGCGGCTGGTCCGCGCAATCGAGCACGAAGGGATGGCCGGGCACCAGATCGATCGCACCATCGGCGAAGCGCTCGATGCGAATTTTCGGTCCTTGCAAATCGGCCAGGATGGCAACCTCGCGCCCGAGCGAGAGCGCCACGCGCCGAACGTCCTCCGCGCGCCGCAACTGATCTTCGGCGGTGCCGTGCGAAAGGTTCAGGCGCACTACGTCGGCGCCGGCATCGAGTAATTTCGCCAACATTCCCGGCTTGTCAGTAGCCGGCCCCAAGGTTGCAATGATTTTGGTACGTCGCGACACGTCGCCTCTCCCCGATGCGCAGCCACTGAATCTAGCAGCAGGACGTGTGCGTTGTGTCGACGCAATCGATTGCGTCGCAGCTAAGCCTCGTCGCGAAGCAAATCGCGCAGGACCGCCAAATCGAGCGATAGACCATCGACAGCTGCGACGGTCATCGATGGCTCCCACTCGGCACTTTCGTGCACATAACGAGTATCCACAAGTCGATGAATGTGGACGACCTCGTTGATCGGATCGATGATCCAATACTCCAGAACACCGTGGGCTTCGTAGATCCGACGTTTACGCACCATGTCGTGAGCACCACCGCTGGGCGACAACACCTCAATGACGAATTCAGGCGCGCACAGACCACCGCGCTCATCGTGATTCTCAGGATTGCTGAACACCATGAGGTCGGGTTGAAGCACGTCGTTGGCATCGTTGGCGGCTTGACCGGGGCGCGGCAGGCGTACATCGAACGGGGCGATGAACAACTCGCAACGGCGTCCGCGCAGTTTTTCGCGGATTTGTCCGGTCAATTCGACCACCACCCGCTGATGCCGACGACCCGCGCCAGCCATCATGACGATGCGGCCATCGATCAACTCGAATCGCGGTTCGTCCTCGCGGCGCGGGATGGCTGCATAGTCCAAATACGTCAGAGGTTTAGCGAGCGCCAAGCCCATACACCTCGTTTGAATGCTTGCGATCAGTGTACGACAGGAAATTCGAACCGACTACTTGAGCTCAAACTCGTCCGCATCCATCCAAGCCGGAAAACGCTCGCGATGCGCGGCGAGCCGGGCGGCGGACAACTTGATTGTGACCGAACCCGGATCGCTGCCCAGCTCAGCGATATGGTTGCCCAGAAAGTCGATGGCGGCGCTGCCGCCGAGGTACTGCAACTGGTTGCCGTCGGTGCCGACGCGATTGACCGCAACGCAGTACGCCAGGTTCTCGATGGCGCGCGCTTGCAGCAGCGTGCGCCAATGGTGGTGCCGCGGCGAGGGCCAGTTGGCGACGAACAGCAGCGCGTCGTAATCCATGCGTCCATCGCCCATACGATTGCGCAGCCACACCGGAAACCTTAAGTCGTAGCAAACCTGCGGGCAAATGCGCCACCCGTGCAGATCGACGATGAGTCGCTCTGCACCGGCCGCGTAGCGCTCATGTTCTTTGGCCATGCGGAACAGGTGGCGCTTATCGTAGATCGCGAGCGTGCCGTCGGGCCGTGCCCAGACAAGGCGATTGACCACGCGCTCCTGATCGCGCACGACCAGGCTTCCAGTGATTACCGCATCGACCTCGGCGCTCAAGCCTCGCAGCCATTCGATGCCCTGGCCATCCATCGTTTCCGCATCGGCTGCGTTGGAGAAACCCGAAAGAAAAGTCTCCGGCAATACGATCAGATCGCTGCGCGGGGCTGCGCGCACGCTCGCGCCGTAGAGCGCCTGATTCGCTCCCGCGTCGTGCCACACCGTGGCGTCCTGGATCAGGGTAACGGTCAAATCGCGCATAAACGCTCCGCAGCGGCGTCGAGGGTGGCTTGCGTCTTCGCAAAACAGAACCGGATGATCGATTGCGCCGGTGGCGTTTCGTAAAACGCCGACACCGGAATCGCTGCGACACCGTGCTCGGCGATCAGCCGGCGACAGAAGTCGAAGTCGTTCTCCGAGCTCAGGGCCGAGTAATCCGCGAGCTGGAAGTAAGCGCCAGCGACGGGCAGCAACTGGAACTTCGAGGGCGCCAGCGCGGCAGCGAAGTAGTCGCGCTTTTGCTGATAGAACGCCGGCAAATCGAGGTAATGCTGCGGATCGGCGTCGAGATACTCGGCGAGCGCCCACTGCGCGGCATTGAAGGTGCAGAAGGTCAGGTACTGATGGACCTTGCGAAACTCGGCCGACAACGCGGGCGGCGCGATGCAATAGCCGATCTTCCAGCCGGTGATGTGATAAGTCTTGCCGAAGCTCGACACCGCGAAGCTGCGCTCCGCAAGCTCGGGGTGTCGCAGCACGCTTTGATGCTCGCGGCCATCGAAAATGATGTGCTCGTATACCTCGTCGCTGAGCACCAGGATGGAGGTGTTGCGCAGTATTTCGGCGAGCGTATCCAGATCGTCGGCGCTCAGGGTTGCGCCGGTGGGATTGTGCGGGGTGTTGATCATGATCAGCCGCGTTCGCGGCGTGATCGCATCTCTGAGGCGCTGCCAATCGACGCCGAAATGCGGCGGCGTCAGAGGCACGTGTATCGCCCGCGCCCCCGCCAGCTCGATCGCGGGCTCATACGAGTCGTAACAAGGATCGAGCACGATCACTTCGTCGCCCGCGCGCGCCACGGCGTGGATGGCCGCAAACAGCGCCTCGCTGGCGCCACTGGTCACAGTGATTTCGCTGTTCGCATCGACCACGCGGCCATACAAGCGCTCGGTCTTGCGCGCGATGGCCTCGCGCAGCGCCGGAATGCCGGTCATCGGTGCGTATTGGTTCTTGCCTTCGCGCGTATGCCGCGCCAGCGCTTCATGCAGCGCCGATGGGCCTTCGAAGTCGGGAAATCCCTGGCCCAGATTCACCGCGCGATGCTGCGCTGCGAGCTGCGACATCACAGTGAAAATGGTCGTTCCGACCTTGGGTAACTTGCTGACGAGCATGATCGGGCGCACTCAAACATCGAGGCGCGCGATGCTATCAGAGGCAATATCCTGCTCTGTTTACGCCGCGGCGACGCTGCGATTGCGACCCAGCGCCTTGGCATCGTACAACGCGCGGTCGGCGCGCCCGATAGTAGCGTCGATATGTTCGCCAGCGCGATGCCTGGCAAAGCCGATGGACGCCGTCACCGGCCGCCCCAGCGCCGTGGAGGCGGCGGTGTTGATACCCAGCCGAAGTGGTTCGATGCGCTTGGCCGGATCGACCTGCGGTGGCAGCAGCAAAATGAACTCCTCCCCGCCATAACGACCGAGCAAGGAACCGGGTTCGATGCGACTGCGCAGCGCGCCGATGCCCGCTGCGAGCACCTGATCGCCCGCCAGATGGCCGTGCTGATCGTTGATGTGCTTGAAGTTATCGAAATCGATCATCGCCAGCACTGCCCCTTCGAGGCGCTGTTCCGCCTGCTCGAAGAAGGCCCGCCGATTGAGCGCGCCGGTGAGCGTGTCGGTGTCGGCGAGCATCCGCAGTTTGGCCTGCGCGCGGCGGTTGACGATCATCAATACGGTGACGATCACGGGCACCGAAATGGTGGCGCCGGTCATCGCGGCAAAGCCAACTGCCGGGTTGTTGGTATCGCCCAGGAACGACCAGACAATGGCGACCAGCATCACGCTGCCGTTGGTGCTCAGCAGCAAAGCCATCGCCACGGCAGGAGCGCGCTCATCGCGAGGATGAAATCGGAGCGCCAGACTCGCACGCCAGAACATCGATACCATCAGCGCGCCGACCGTGATCAGACTGCGCAGCGGGCGCTTGTCGACATCGCCATCGAAGATCGTCAGCAGCACCACCAGTATCGCCAGCGCCGTCGCAATCGCCTTGAACGGCGGCGCGCGCTCGAAAATGTAATGCACCGCAACGATGAGGCAGGCCGCCGACAGCACGCTGGTGGTGTTGGTGATCAGCCAGTCCTGGCCCGAAATGCCCAGCCAGGTGCGCAGCGCGACGGTCAGCAGCGAGACGCCCATCAGACCGAGGCCCGCAGCGTACACCCACAGCGCTTTGCGCATCGGTGTCGCCGGCGCGATACCGACCAGCATGACCGCGCTGGTGAGGTTGATCAGTGCGGCGCTGAAGAACGCAATATCGAAGCTGGTGAGTTGCATGGTCGCGCTATCGAAGGATTCGAACGAGGATACGTGTTCGAAGGTCTGCAGCGCGCCTGCGAAGTGTTCCGGCTAAACTGCCCTGGTGTGGTGTCCATGCGCCGGACTCGCGACTTGAGAAACGGACAGGAAGTGCGTTTCTCAACATCGTGCCAGGGCCAACAAGAAGGGTAACGATGCGAATAGTTGCACGCAGCGCTGGTGCGGCGCGAAGTGCGCCTCTCGCGCTTGCCGATGGTTTGGCCTTTGCTTGCGGATGCGCCGTGCTCGCGGCGTTGCCGTCGCTGCCCGCACCGACACTGCTGGGACTAGCCATCGCGCTGTCCGCCGCGGTGTGGTGGTGTTCTGCCCGACGCGTCGGCCGCCTTACGCTGCTGTTCGTGCTTGGTCTGGCGCATGCATCGATGGCAGCACACGCCAGTCTGAAAACGCGATTTGCTGGCGGGAGCGAAGTCGACCTGCAATTGCGTGTGATCAGTTTGCCGCAGCGTCTGGATCGCGCTTTACGCTTCGACGCGCTGGACACACAAGGCCGGCGACTGCGCTTGTCGTGGTACGACCCGGCCGCGCAAATCGAACCCGATCGCTGCCTCCAGGCCACGCTGCGCCTCAAACCGCCGCGCGGACTGGTCAACGCATCCGGCTTCGATTTCGAACGCTACGCTGCGGCACAGCAACTCAGCGCGACCGGCTACATCACGACCGCCAGGCCGGTCGCGTGCGACATGCGCCAGCCGGTGCTGCAAGCCCGCAACGCGATTGCCGAACGCGTCGATGCAACGCTCGCGCCCGGCCGCCTGCGCGCGCTGGTCAAAGCCCTTGCGATTGGCGACACGCGCGAGTTGAACGACCTCGACTGGGACGCCTTTCGCGCCACCGGCACCACGCACTTGATCGCGATTTCCGGTCTGCACGTGGGTCTCGCGGCGGCGGTCGGCGGTGGACTGGTCTGGTTGCTGTATTGGCTGTGGCCCGCTTTGGGCATGCGCCTGCCCAGACCTCAGGGGATGGCGCTGGGCGCGTTGATCGCCGCGTTTGCTTATGCGCAGATCGCCGGCTTCTCGCTGCCCACGCAGCGCACGTTGATCACGATTGCCGCAATGTTGCTCGGCGTGCTGATGCGCATCGAACTGGGCTGGTGGACGCGCTATGCGATGGCACTGGTGGCTGTGCTCGTGATCGACCCTCTGGCGCCGCTGGGCGCCGGATTCTGGCTCAGTTTCGGCGCCGTGGCTTGGCTCATTCTGGCCTACTCCGGCCAATGGCGACCGCTTCGCGGCTGGCGCGTCTGGGTGTTGCCGCAGTTGGGTTTATCGGTCGCTCTGCTGCCGCTGGGACTGGCGTTCTTTCAGCAAACGAGCCTCGGCGCGCCCCTGGTGAATCTGCTCGCCGTGCCGTATGTAACTTTCATTGTAGTGCCGGTGCTGATTGCGGCCTTGGCAACGTGGCCGCTGGTGCCGTTAAGCGCGATGCTGCTGCATCTGGCCGCCTGGCTGCTGGTACCCTTCGATGCCCTGGTCACACATGCCGCGCAATGGCCGGCAGCACGCATGGCGCTGCCCGAGCCGACCTGGTGGGCGTGGTTGCTGGCCATCGGCGGCACGCTCTGGTTGCTCGCGCCTCGCGGCTGGCCGCTGCGCCTCGCGGGGCTGCTGGCGCTGTTGCCGCTGGTTTTTCCGCCGCGCGAAGCGCTGCCGGCTGGCGATTTCGACTTGCATTTGCTGGACGTTGGACAGGGCCAGGCGACGCTGATCCGCACTGCGAACCATGCGCTGCTGATCGATACCGGCCCCGGATTTCCCGACGGCGGCGATCTCTCCGATCGCGTGCTGGTACCGAGCCTCACGCGACTCGGCGTTCAAGCGCTGGATGTGCTCATCGTCAGTCACGATGACCTCGATCACAGCGGCGGCACCGAGAGCCTGCTGCGGCGACTGCAGGTCTCAGAGCGCTATGGCGCGCTGCCCGAAAAAATAACTGGCGGCGAGCGCTGCCGGCCCGGCCAACGCTGGGATTTCGACGGCGTAGCGATCGAGGTGCTGCATCCGCCGCAGTTGATGCCGTATCTTGGCAACGAAAGTTCTTGCGTGGTGCGCGTATCGGGAGCGGGCGGCAGCGCTTTGATTCCGGGCGACATCGGTGAGGTGGTCGAGGGACGTCTGGTGCGCGAACAAGCGCTGGCCATCGATGTCGATGTGCTGATCGCCGGTCATCATGGCAGCGCCGGATCGAGCTCGGCGGCATTCCTGTCGGCCGTATCGCCGCAATGGGTGCTGTATTCGGCTGGCTATCGCAATCGATTCGGCTTCCCGCGGCCGGAAGTAACGGCGCGGGTCGATTCGGCTGGGGCCCGGCAGCGCAACACGGCGGAATCTGGCGCTATCGCCGTGCGTTTTCGCGGTGGCGCACCGATCGCCGTTGAGCAAGCGCGGGAAACAGAGCAACGCTGGTGGCGCCCTGCCCCGCCGGCCGCCACCCTCGAACGGGAACCCTGATGGAGTCCTCAACAAAAACCTTTGCGCTCGATCAGCGACTGATCGCCAACGATGTGAGCGTGGCCTTCGAAACGCACGGCATGGTGACGCTCAAACGCGGCGGCGCCGCGCTCAGCGCGACGCCCTCGGTGTTGCGCATCCTCGAAACCTTCGCGCGACCGATGACCGTGATCGAAGCGCTGCCGATATTGGCGGCAAAATCGAAAGCGGCGTTCGTCGAATCCACGGCGCTTATCAGCGAGCTGTTCGCGCTCGGGTTTCTACGCGATGCCGCCGCGACGCTGCCAGCCGGGCGCTTTCACGGCGAAATCGGCATGCACATCGCGATGCTCAACGACGCCGCCCGGACGATGGCGTATCTGTCTGCGATAACGCGCAGCGTGCGGCCCGGCGACGTGGTTGTAGACCTCGGCACCGGCACCGGCGTGCTGGCGATGGCGGCGGCGCGCGCCGGCGCGGCGCGCGTGTACGCCATCGAGGCCAGTTCCTTCGCCGACACGGCCGAGGAAATCATTGCGGCGAACGGATTTGCCGATGTCGTTAAAGTGGTACGCGGTTGGTCCACCGATGTCGAACTTCCCGAGCGCGCCGATGTGCTGGTCTCGGAGATCATCGGCAACGATCCCTTTGCCGAAGGTGTGCTGCATTACATTGGCGATGCGCGCCGACGCTTTCTGAAACAGGGCGGTCGCCTGCTGCCAGATCGCATCGCGCTCTCAGGCTACTTCGCTGCCGCGCCCGAAAGCGCAGTTGCCGAGCGGCGCGTCATGGCGACGGACCAGAACCGTTGGCAAGCAGATTACGGCTTCAACTTCGCGGCGCTCGCCGGGCTGACGCAGCGTTCGACGATGCGCCTTTACCTGCCGCCAGCGACGACCGGGCTTTGGACACCCTGTAGCGAAGCGGCTTGCGTTTGGTCGCACCGCTTCGGCAACGAGGCCGCCGCGGACACCACATCGGTGCTCGTGAAACTCGATGCAACACCCGAACATCCTGCGTTCGTGTGGTTTATCGATCTTGGTTTCGATGCGGCAGTGCTCAGCACCGACCCACGTTTGGATCGAACCTCGCACTGGCAACTGCCCGTCGACCTGCCCACACCCGGCGCCAATCGCTATCGCATTGAGCTACGCACCAGCGCGATCGCGCAGCGGCTGGTGGCGAGCTTCAAATCCGCGTCACACTGACCTCCAGCCCATTCAACGCCGCATTCCCACTGGGCACGTCGAGCTCCAGCGGATCGCTCAGATCGTTGTAGCTGGCGCCGATCACGGTGCGCGCAAGCTGCAGGCCGATGTCATTGTGCTGGTGGCCAAAACCGTGCGGCAGGCAAACAACGCCCGGCCGCAGCGCGTCATCGGCGACCGCCTCGGTTTCGATTTCGCCAACGCGCGAGCGCACGCGCACGCGCTCGCCGCTGGCAACGCCGAGCGCCGCCAGATCGTCGGGATGCATCTGCAATTGATGGCGCAGCTTGCCTTTCACCAATCGCTGGGCGTTGTGCATCCAGCTGTTGTTGCTGCGCACATCGCGCCGGCCTATCAGTTGCATGGCCATCGCCGCTGGCGATGCCGCCAGGCGCTGCAAATCCTCGGCGATGAAATCGTGCCAGCACTCGATGCGCCCGCTGGGCGTTTCCAGTCGCGCCAGCAAGCTCGGCTCCAGCGGACCCAGATCGAGCCCGTGTTCGGCCTGCGCCAAGGCATCGAAATCGACGCGCCCGGCGCGTCGGATCGCGCCCTCGATCAACGCCCGCGGCGGCGGCAAATCGGCCCACGGTTTGCCGCTGGCACCGGCATACGCGCGCGCCAAACCGTTGACGATTTCCCAGTCGGCGCGCTCATCGCTGGCCTGCTCGCGCAGCGGCCGATTCAGCCGCGCAACGCGACGCACGGCGAAGGCGTTGAACACCGAATCGTAGTGGTACTGCGTCAGAAACGATGCCGGCGGCAGGATCACGTCAGCGTGCCGCGTGGTCTCGTTGATGTAGATGTCCATCGACACCATGAAGTCCAGCGAGCGCAAACTGGCATCGAGCCGCGCGCCGTTGGGCGTGGACAACACCGGGTTGCCGGCGGAGGTGAACAGCGCCCGCACCTGGCCCTCGCCCGGCGTTTCGATTTCCTCGGTCAACGCCGACACCGGCAGCTCGCCGGCGAACTCCGGCAGGCCACGCACACGACTGCGCCAGCGATTGCGGTTGCCGGGCGAGGTGCCTTTGCCGGTCACCGGCAACACCGGATCATTCGGCAACACGCCGCCGGGTCGGTCCAGTTGGCCAAGATAAACATTGATCAGTTGCATCAGCCACTGGCACAGTGTGCCGAAGCGCTGCGTTGAGACACCCATGCGACCGTACACAGCGGCACGCTCGCTGGCGTACAGCTCATGCGCGATCTGCTCGATGTCGGCCGCCGTTAAACCGGTTCGCGACTCGATCTCGCCGTTGTCGAAAGCGGGCATCGCCGCCAGCGATGCGTCGAACCCGCTGAGGCGATCGCCATAGTTGGCCAATCGCGGTGGCCCGCACTTCTGCAGCGCCTGCAGCAGCGCCACCAGAAACACGGCATCGCCACCGGGCCGGATCGGCAGATGGCGCGATGCGATTTCCGCCGTCTCCGTGCGGCGCGGATCGACCAGCACAAAGGTGCCTCGTTGGGTCAACGCCTTCAGCCGTTTGGCGATGCCCGGTGCGGTCAGCAAGCTGCCGTTGGAGGCCACCGGATTGGCGCCAAGCATCAGCAAATAATCGGTGCGATCGAGATCGACGATGGGAATCAGGAACTGGTGACCGAACATCGCCCAGGCCACCAACTGGTGCGGCCATTGATCGACACTCGATGCCGAGTACACGTTGCGCGTTTTGAGCAAGCGCAGCCACTGCGGCACGTAGGCAATGTGGCCGAAGTGATGCACGTTCGGATTGCCCACGTACGCGGCGACCGCGTTGGCGCCGTGGCTCGCCTGAATCTCTGCGATGCCCTCGCCCGCTCGCTGCAGGGCCTCCTCCCAGCCGATCTCGACGAAGCGACCATCGACTTTCAGCCGCGGCGTGCGCAGGCGATCGGGGTCCGCTTCCAGATCGAGAATTGCATTGCCCTTGGGGCAAATGTGTCCGGCGCTGAACGGGTCTTCCAGGTCGCCGCGGATCGCCGTCAGCTGGCCGTTTTCTGAGCGAAACTCAAGACCGCAAATCGCCTCGCACAATGGGCAGGCGCGGAACTGGCGCAGCATGGCGGCATCCGGAACTGGGGTTGCTTATCGTAGCTTGGTTTGTGGCCGGCGACGCACCCACGCCCAACGCATGGCTTAGCCCGCATATTTCATCGCGACCTCATGAAATATGCGGGTTAGCGGTCGATCCTGTAGAACGCGGTCGTCAACAGGCGCCCTCCGCTCGGTCGCAGCTCGATGCGGTCCAGGGTGGCGCCGATTTTCTCCATCGCTCGGCGCGAGCGGATGTTGTCGACGCCGACGTGGAACCACACGCGCTTCGCATATTGGAATGCGTGATCGAGCATCAGCCGCTTGAGCTCGGCGTTTGCGGCGCCGCCCCAAAGGCGGCGCGCGAGAAAGGTGTAGCCGATCGCGACCTCTTCAAGCGCCGGGGCCCATTCGTAATAGCGCGAGCTGCCGACGATCGCGCCGCTGCTGCGCTCGGCAACAATCAGCGCGCCGTCGTTGCAAGCTTTGGCGAAGAACCCGGTGAACACGTCGAGCCGCCAGCGCAAGGGCTCGGGATGCACCGTCCAGATGTCGGGGTCGCAGGCGACGGCATAGAGCGCATCGAAATCGTCGGCAGCCAGCGGGCGCAAAGCGAGCGTCGCGCCGAGGGTCGTCAACTGTCGCCAATCGTCAGACATGTCAGTCCACTTTTTGCGGCGCGCGCAGCAGAAAATAGGGTCCGAAGAAACCGCGCTGCGATTCGACGCGCACCCTGGCACCGGTGTGCAGCGCGGCGTAGTCGCTGGCGCTCAAGGCATAACGGTTGGCTAGCACTTTGCCATCCTGCAATGCCGGCAATTCGATGTGGTAAGAGGTCGAACTGCGGCGGCGTTTGCGGCGCGATTCGCGGCGAATCAACGCACCGGCGGTGACCTCCTCAACCATCGACGGCCCGCTCGCCAGCAACACATTCAAATTGCCGGCGCTGACCGTACCGATAACGACAAAGCTGGTCAGCCCGATCAGCGCCAGATCGATCAGCACCGGACGCGCCCGCGCGCTGTCCTTGATCCACTGTGCCGCCAGCCACCACAGGGCAGCGCCGATCAGCAGCGAAATCAGCGATGCAGCCGCATACATGCCGAAGCCTTGTACATGTTGCGGGTACTTTGGCGCGACATGCGCAAAAAACATCACGGCCGCAGAGATTCCCAGGCCACCGGAAAGCGCAAGCAGAAACAACGCGCGTCCGGCGTGGAAGACGCTGCGCTCGTGGGGGCCGCTGATCGTGCCGGGCACACTGGCGGCGAGCTTGTGCAGCGCCACCGCGAGTTGCACGCTAACCACGTCGACGTCGATCTCCGATGTCTTGGCGTTAAATGTCGCCCAGATCCGGCCACCGTGGGCCATCAGGCGTGCTGCGCCGAGATTGAACACCGCCCCAATCGCTTCGCGCGCCTCGCTGGCGGACTTGAGCCAGAGTACGACGCGCGGGTCGTCGCTCTCGAAGAGCAGGCGCTCGTCCAGGCGCCTGTCGCCGCAGGTCACGTCGCGGCCGATGTTCAAGGTTTTCAAGAACCGCGCGAAGGCGTCCTCAGGCTTGACGCTCAATTCGGCGTTGCCGCTGGCCACGCCCAGGCTCAGCGTTGTTCTACCTTTGTGCGTGCGCACCGTGCGTTCGACAACATAACCGTGAAGCTCAAGACGTTCGCCGCGAAACGCGCGCTCGCGCCGCAGTCGCAACATCAACCAGGTGCTGACGAGCAGCGCAACGATGCCGAAGAAAATGACCATGGAGATTATCTGGCTATGGGGGCGAAGACCGTTTTCGGCGCGTGGCGTTGCTTCGTTGGCGGCATGCGCATCTCAGCCGAACGATGCCTTGAACGCATCCAGCCGCTCGCCGTGCGCACGCTTTTGTTCCGGCGAGGCAAAGCTGGCCTCGAAGCTGTTGCGCGCCAGCACGATCGCATCGTTTGCATCGAGCGGCAGGGCGGCAAAGGTCTGCGCAAAATTCTGATTGATGTAGCCGCCAAAGTACGCCGGATCGTCGGAGTTGATGGTGGCGACGATGCCGCGATCGAGCATGGTTTTGAGATTGTGCGCGGCGAGTTTCGGGAATACGCATAGCTTGATGTTCGACAGCGGGCACACGGTCAACGGCATGCGTTCGGCGACCAGCCGCTCGACCAGCCGCGGGTCTTTCAGCGACTGTACGCCATGATCGATGCGCTCCACCTTGAGCACATCGAGTGCACTCCAGATGTACTCCGGCGGCCCCTCTTCGCCGGCATGTGCGACCGCGCGCAGACCCAGCTTTCGAGCATCGGCGAACACCCGCGCAAACTTCTCGGGCGGGTGGCCGACCTCGCTGGAATCCAGGCCCACGCCAATGAACTTGCCGAGGTGTGGCCGCGCTTCCTCCAACGTCGCAAATGCCGCCGCTTCGTCGAGATGGCGCAAAAAACACAGGATCAGCTCAGCCTCAATGCCAAGCTCGCGCTGCGCCTGATCGCAGGCGCGCCTCAAACCGTCGATCACATCCGCAAACGGCACGCCGCGCTCGGTGTGCGTTTGCGGATCGAAAAATAACTCAGCGCGGGCGACGTTGTCGGCTTTGGCGCGCAGGAAATACGCCCAGGCCATGTCGAAGAAATCCTGCTCCTTGAGCAGCACACTGGCGCCTGCGTAATAGATGTCGAGAAAGCTCTGCAAGTTGGTGAACGCGTACGCCGCGCGTAACGCTTCGACGTTCGGGTAATCCAGCGAAACGCGATTGCGCTGAGCGAGCGCGAAGATCAGCTCCGGTTCGAGCGAACCTTCGATATGGATGTGCAGCTCCGCTTTGGGCATACCGCAAATCATTGCCTGCAGCATCTCCGGCGTATGCAAAGTCCCCATCGCTGACTCCCTTTCGAAGGAGCGATCAGAATGCCACGGCTTGACACGCTTGCGATGCGCGTTGATCGTTTGACCATGGCTCACTTGCGAATCAACGAACGGCAGGTCGATCTGACCTGCGCCGATCCCACCGAATCGCTACTGCGATTCTTGCGCCGCGCGCGACTCCTGGGCACGAAGGAAGGCTGTGGCGATGGCGACTGCGGTGCATGCACGGTGGCGCTCGTTGAAGCCGACCAGACCGGCGCCGCGCGTTTTGTTGCCGTCAATTCCTGCCTGTTGCCGATCGGCGCTCTGGCGGGCCGCGAGGTATTCACCGTCGAGGCACTGGCGAATGGCGATACGCTGCATCCCGTGCAGCAGGCGCTCGTCGACCACGCAGGCTCGCAATGCGGCTACTGCACGCCGGGATTCGCAATGAGCTTGTTCTGCGGCTACTACAACGGCGAGTTCGACGATCACGTGATCGACGGCAACTTGTGCCGCTGCACCGGCTATGTGCCGATTCGTCGTGCGGCCGCCGCGCTCGCGAAAATGCCGCGGCCGGAAGATCGTTTCTCGAAAGGGCTCGCGGATAGAGGGCGCAATTCATCGACGCTGGAAACGCCGGTTGCCGGGAACGACGCACCTGGCGGTTTTCTCCATCCCACGTCTGTCGACGAAGCCTTGGCACTGAAGGCCCACTCCGACGCCGCATGGTTCGCAGGTGGCACCGATCTTGGCGTCAACTTGAGCCGCGGCCAGCGCCTGGCGCCGACGTTGATCGCGATCGATCGAATCGCGGAATTGCATACGCTTCAGATCGCCGACGGATACGTACGCATCGGCAGCGTTGTGCCACTGACGCGATTGGAAACCGAGCTTGCGGGCCTGTTTCCAGCGCTCGATGAGATGCTGCCGTGGTTTGCCGCGCGTCAGGTGAAGAATCGCGCCACCCTTGGCGGCAATCTGGGCAGCGCCTCGCCCATCGGCGATCTGTTGCCATGGCTTCTGGCGCACGATGCTGTGGTCGAGGTTCGCGGTCCGATCGGCGCTCGCGAGCTGCCGATCGCAAGCTACTTCAAGGACTATCGCAAGACCGCGCTGGATCCGAACGAGCTGATTGTGGCGGTGCGCGTTCCGCGCCTCGACGCCATCCAGGCGGCTTATAAAGTCGCCAAGCGCCAGACCGACGACATCAGCATCGTCGCTGCGGTATTTGTGCTCGTGCTCGACGCCGAGCGCCGCGTGCGCCACGTCCGGCTCGCATTTGGGGGTGTCGCGGCGGTTCCGATCCGCGCGCTCGACACCGAAGCCTGGCTGCAAGGGCGGACGCTCGACGAGGAGACCGTCGGACAAGCCAGCGCGCGCTTGCGCGAGGAGTTCTCGCCGCTCGACGATCATCGCGGCAGCGCCGCTTATCGGCGCGCACTGGTCGGGAATCTGTTTGCGCGGTTTGTGGGGGAGCGGTTGTGAGCGATGCCGGGAAGCGATGTACGGCAGTGAATGCCGAAGCGAAGAGCGAGAGCATGAGGGCACGAGGGCACGAGGGCACGTGCTTCGTCCGTCGCTACCGCGAGCCAAAAAGCCGGATGTCTCGGGCATGACCCACGAATCCGCCCACGGCCACGTCACCGGCCGCGCCGTGTACACCGACGAGCAGGCGCTTCCAGCGAAGTTGCTGCGCCTGTATCCGGTGCAATCGCCGCATGCGCATGCGCGCCTGCTGGCAATCGACACCGCTCCGGCACTGGCGATGCCTGGCATCCATGCGGTGCTGACCGCCAAAGACATTCCCGGCGAAAACAACACCGGCCCCATCGTGCACGATGAGCCGCTATTGCCGGCCGATGTTGTCAGCCACGTCGGCCAGGCGGTGGCATGGGTGGTGGGGAACGACATGGCCGCGGCACAAGCGGCGGCGAGACGGGTGCGCGTCGACTATGAGCCGCTGCCGGCGTGCTTGAGTATCGACGCAGCACTCGCAGCCGAGCAGTTCCACCTGAAACCGGCGCGCGTTGGGTGCGGCGATGTCGATGCCGCGATGGCCGCATCGCCCAGACGCTTGCGCGGCGAAGCGCGCTGCGGCGGCCAGGATCATTTTTATCTGGAAACGCACGCCAGTTGGGCATCGATCGACGGCGAGGGCATCGTCGAGATTACCGCCAGCACGCAGCATCCGTCGGAGACGCAGGCAATGGTCGCTCACGTGCTTGGCATCCCGTCTAATCGCGTCGTGTGTCGTTGTCTGCGCATGGGCGGCGGTTTTGGCGGCAAGGAAACGCAAGCGAACGCATTCGCCGCTATCGCCGCATTGGCCGCCAAAATCACTGGGCACGCGGTCGGCATCCAGTTGCCCCGCGGGCTCGATATGCAGATGACGGGAAAGCGCCATCCGTTCCTTGCGCGCTATGAGGTGGGTTTCGATCACGACGGACGGCTGCTGGCTCTGGATGTCGACATGGTTGCCGACGGCGGCTGGAGCTGCGATCTGTCGCCGCCGGTGCTGATGCGCGCCATGGTGCACATCGACAACGCTTACCACTGCCCGAACACGCGCGTCGTCGGTCGTATTGCGAAAACCCACTTGCCATCCAACACCGCATTTCGCGGCTTCGGCGGGCCGCAGGGCATGTTGTTCGCCGAGGAAATTCAAGATCGCATCGCGCGACATCTGGGATTGGCGCCCGATCTCGTGCGCGAGCGCAACGCCTATCGCAACGGCGATGTCACGCATTACGGCCAGCAGCTCGCAGACTATGAGTTGCCGCTGCTCTGGGCGCAGCTCAAACAGCGCAGCGACTATGCGCGGCGGCGCGCAGACATCGACGCGTTCAATGCAGCAAGCGCGAGCCGCAAGCGGGGCCTCGCGATCACGCCGGTAAAGTTCGGCATTTCGTTCAACAAGACCGAGTACAACCAGGCCGGCGCACTGGTGCTGATCTATCAGGACGGCAGCATTCAGCTCAATCACGGCGGCACCGAGATGGGCCAGGGGCTGCACAGCAAAATGCTGATCGTAGCGGCGCGCGTGTTGGGCGTCAGCGCCCATCGCATCCAGATCATGACCACCCGCACCGACAAGGTGCCCAACACCTCGGCGACCGCCGCCAGCTCGGGATCCGATCTCAACGGCCAGGCGATCAAGGCAGCGTGCGAGACCTTGCGCGATCGGCTTGCCGCAGTCGCGGCGGAGCGCTTGTGCGTTGCGCCGGATACCTTGGCGTTTGCCGACGATCGCATCGCGGCCGGAGACCAGTCGCTGAGCTTTGTTGAGGTTGTGCAAGCGGCGTATCGCGCACGCGTCAGTCTCGCGGCCACCGGTTACTACCGCACCCCGACGATCCATTGGGATCCGGCCAAGGGTCAGGGCCATCCGTTCTACTATTTTTCGTTCGGCGCGGCCGTCAGCGAGGTCGAGGTTTGCGGCTACACCGGCGTGCATCGGCTGCGCCGCGTCGACGTCTTGCACGACGTTGGCGATTCGCTCCATGAGGCGATCGATCGCGGACAGATCGAAGGAGGTTTTGTCCAGGGCTTAGGTTGGCTGACGTGCGAGGAGTTGCGTTTTTCCGCGAGCGGTCGCTTGCTCACCGATGCACCGAGCACCTACAAGATTCCAACCGCAGGCGATGTGCCGCAGGATTTTCGCGTCGACCTCTACCGTCGCGCCGCGGCGCCGACGACCGACGTGATCTTCGGCAGTAAGGGCGTCGGCGAGCCGCCGTTGATGTTGGCCTTGAGCGCGCGCGAGGCCCTGCGCGACGCGGTGGCGGCCTTCGGCGCGGCACGCGAGGTGGCGCTCGATTCGCCGGCGACGCCGGAAGCTATTCTGCGCGCCGTCGAACGCGTTCGCGCCACGTGAACGAGCGCTTGTTCGAGAGACTGGCCGAGCGCCTTGCCAGCGCACCCGCGGTGCTCGCCAGCGTCATCGCCACGCGCGGCGCGACGCCGCGCAAATCGGGCGCGCGAATGCTGGTCTCGGCGCTCGGCACCGACTTCACGATCGGCGGCGGCCTGGCCGAAGCGCGCGTCATCGCGGCGGCGACGACGCTGCTCGGCGCCACCACGCGCAGCGCCTCGATTGAGATCGACTTGACCGGCGGCGCCGATGCGGCGGGCGTCTGCGGCGGGCGCATGGAAATTGCGCTGCGCCGCTGGGACATGGACGATCGACCCCGGGCTGCTGCAATTGCTGCTGCACTCACCGCAGGCGAGCCGGTGGATCTCTGTGGCGACGATATCGGCGACGCTCGCGGCGCGATGCGCATCGACCCTGACGCACGCCTCGTGATTGTCGGTGGCGGCCACTGCGGACTGGCGCTTTACGAGATGGCGCGGCTTCTCGACGTCGAGCTTTGGGTGTACGACGCGCGGCCGGAATTCGCCAATGCAACCCATTTTCCAACGGCGAGAACCTTGAGCGGCCCTATCGATGCTCTGCGCGCCGCGTTAGACACGCGCCGCGACCTCTACATCGTTCTGCTCAACCGCGACTTCGCCAGCGACGTTGCGACGCTGCGCGTCATTGCCGGCCATCGCTGCGCATTCCTCGGCATGATGGGCAGCGCGCGCCGGATTCGCCAGGTCCTGGAGGCGCTGACGCCCGAGCAGTCGCAGCAGTTGAGCCAACTGCAGGCGCCGGTCGGCCTGCCCATCGGCGCACAAACGCCGCATGAAATCGCCGTCAGCGTGCTGGCGCATCTGATCCAGGCGCGGGCGCAGGCGTCGCACGCTGGCGTACGCGCTTAGCCGGCTTGAACGCCGCCCGACACCACAACCGCTCGCTGCATGCGGCGCGCGCCTGGGCGCTTTCGATGGCCGGCGGCAGATGCGCAATCAGGTGCTGCGATAGCGCGCGTACACGGGCGTTGCCGCGGATGTCGGGGTGCGATAACAGCCAGATCGGCATCTTCGGCCCGTCGATCGGTTCGCTGATTTGCGTCAGGCGCGGGTCTTGTGCAGCGGCGAATCTCGGCAACACCGCAACGCCCACGCCAGCGGCGACTGCATGCAACATCGCCTGCAAGGAGTCGACCCTCACCCGTGGTGTGACGGGAATAGCGCTGCGCACCCATTGTGCGATCTGCAGATGTTGTAATCCGTCGTCGAATCCCACCCAGGTCAGCGCCTGCAAATCCGGTGGGATGGCATTCGGATCGACGCTGTCGCATCGCGCGAACACCGCGTAATCGATCAACGCCAACTGGCGGCCGATCAGCGATTCGGGCGGCGCCAGCGTGGCGCGCAGCGCCAGATCCGCTTCGCGGCGATGCAAGTCGACGTTTGCGCCAGACACCGCCATCTCGATCTCGATGTCAGGATGGCTGCGCAGAAAACCGTCGAGGATGCTGGGCAACAAGTACGCAGCGAGCAAGTCGCTGGTCGCGAGGCGAATAGTTCCCGTCAGGCGCGTGTCGGCGCCCAGCACTCGGCGCTCCGCTTCGAGCGCAGCGGCCTCCATATGCCGACCCGCCTCAGCGATGGTCTCGGCGTGTCCGTTGGCGATGTAACTGCCGCGTTCGCGGTCGAACAAGCGGGCGCCCAGCCGCTGTTCGATGTCGTCGATGCGGCGAAACACCGTCGAATGTTCGACATCGAGCTCTCGCGCCGCGCCGCTGAGGCTTCCGGTGCGAACCACCGCGAGCACGGTTTGCACGTCGACCCAGGCCAGCTTTGTCTTGCGCTCATGCAAACTTTGCTTTCGCATTTTGATGATTTCCTTGCAAACATGCAGATCGTAGTCTGCGCTTCCAGCGACGATCAAGCGTCGCGACCCACCCATCCCAAGGAGAGATCCAATGAATCGCTTTACAGGAAAAACCGTACTTGTTACCGGCGGCACCAGCGGTATCGGTCTGGCCACCGCGCAGCGCCTGCTCGCCGAAGGCGCACGCGTAATCGTCAGCGGTTCGCGCGACGCTTCGCTGGCCAAAGCGCGCGAGTTTCTGGGCGATGCCGTCATCGCGATCAAGAACGATGCCGGTGACGCAAACAGCGCAACCGACCTCGCGGCTGAAGTCGCCAAGCACACATCGAAACTCGATGCCGTGTTTTTCAACGCCGGTTTCGGCCGCTTCTCGCCAGCCGAAGCCGCCACGGCTGCGGAGTTCGACGAGCACTTTGCGGTGAATGTGCGCGGTCCCCTGCTGCAAGTGCGGGCGCTGCTGCCACTGGTGCCTTCGGGTGGCAACCTGCTCTTCACCACCAGTATCGTCGCCGAGATGGGCTTGCCGGGCAGCGCGATTTACGCCAGCACCAAGGGCGCGCTGCGCACCATCGTCAAGGTGCTCGCCGCCGAGTTGGCGCCGCGTAACATCCGAGCCAATTCGGTTGCACCGGGACCCATCGAGACGGCGTTCTTCGACCGCACCGGTATGCCGGCAGCCGCCATCGCCGAGTTCGGCGCCAATGTGGTCGCGCAGGTGCCGCTCGGCCGTTTCGGCAAGTCAGAGGAAGTCGCAGCAGTGGCAGCGTTCCTGCTCTCCGACGATGCCTCGTTTGTGACCGGGGCCGAGTATTGCGTCGATGGCGGCATGAATCAGGTGTGATGCTGCGCTGCGGTCCAATCGAGCGCTGAACGCAGCGAAGCGCGGGACAGTGGGCAGGGGCCGAGTGTCGCTCTCGGAATCGCCTCGGCCGGGGCTCGGGCAGCGAGTGGCCAGGATGAATCTGGGTGGCCGCTGTCCCTTGCCCTTGCCCCACCACATTCCAATGCCTGCCAAAACCTCGTTCGGTAACGAACACGTTGGCCCGGCGGTTTCACAATTGCACGCTATGCTCGGGGATCTCTCGTCTTCGAGCATTGCCTGTGACTGTAAGACTGCGAACCGTGGTTTTCCCTGTGGCTGGCCTGGGCACACGTTTTCTGCCGGCGACCAAAGCCGTGCCGAAGGAGTTGTTGCCGATCATGGATCGCCCGCTGATCCAGTGGGCAGCCGATGAAGCCATCGCCGCCGGTGCCGATACGCTGGTATTCGTGGTCAATCGCAACAAGCGCGCTATCAACGATCACTTCGATATGGCCTTCGAGCTCGAAGCGCGTCTGGAAAGCAGTGGCAAGACTGAGCATCTGAGAATGGTGCGCGAAACCCTGCCCGCCCACGTGCGACCGGTGTTCGTGCTGCAGCCTGAAGCGCGCGGATTGGGTCATGCGGTGTTATGTGCCAGGCCCGCCGTCGCCAGCGGACCCTTCGGGATCATTTTGCCCGATGACTTTATTTTGAATCGCGACGGGCCAGGCGCGTTGGCGCAGATGGCGCAAGTGCAAGCAGAACATGGCGGCAGTGTTATCGCGGTGGAACCAGTCGAGTGGAAAGACACCTCGCGCTACGGGATCGTGTCCGGCACACCGGTGGATTCGCAACTGATGAAAATCGACAGCATCGTCGAAAAGCCGCGCCCCGATGTGGCGCCGAGCAATCTCGGCGTGGTCGGACGCTACGTGCTCGACCATCGCATCTTCGATTTGCTGGAGAACACCAAACCGGGCGCCGGCGGCGAAATCCAGCTCACCGACGCCATCGCCGCCTTGCTCACCGAGCAAGACGCATTTGCCTACCGCTTCGATGGCGTGCGCTACGACTGCGGCAACAAGCTCGGCTTCGTCCAAGCCACGCTGCGTTGCGCCCTCGACGATGAGGAAATCGGCGCCGATCTGCGACGCACCTTGGAGGGCTGGTTGCGGGCGGCCGGCCCGGAACCTGCATCAGCCCGCAAGGCGTCCGATGGCGTTGCAACGCAGCGCTGACGGTAAGTTGAAATCATGGGCGCAGGATCGCTGGCAATGTCATACGGGCCTGGGACTCCTGGCTTGACGGAACCATAGCGACATAAAATTCCTGCTCAGTCGTGAACGCTCGCTCTTCCCCATCCATCGGTTTCATTGGTCTAGCCCGGATATTTCATGAGGGAACGCGGAAGATCGCGAAGGGCTTTGCGCCGGAATCGAGGCGGGAGGAGGAGGAATGGTTGTTCCATTGCGACGACGAGCAACGAAGAGTCCGGCGCAAAGAACGAGCGAGGGCCGCGTTAGCGAGGAAATGGCCGCTGACAGTCTGTCATTTCGGTCAAGCCGTGGAATTCCTCGCCGTTACAACGAAATCAAGCCATTTCCTCGCGACCTCGTGAAATATCCGGGCTAGGCACCATGGGGGAAGCTATGGCGCTGAATCTTGCCCGTAGCTGTCTTCGCTTCACCGTATGGAACCGCTCACACGAGAGGTGCGCCTCACTTGCAGAGGCTGGAGCCCTTGTTGCCGATTCACCGTCGAGCTTGTTCGCGGCCAGCGAGATAGTCTTTCTCATGTTGAAGGATGGGAGTGCCATAGACGAAGTACTCGGTCGCGGCACGGAGCGTTTCCAAAGAGACGTCGTGGGCCGAACTGTTGTTAACGCTGCCACCGTTTGTCCTCGTTATTCCAAAGCGCTGGAGACCGATATTCATGCGGCCGGAGGCGCTTACGTCGAGGCACCAGTGTCGGGTTCGCGCAAGCCCGCCGAACAGGGAAAACTGGTTGCGATGCTCGCAGGAGATCAGGCAGCGATTGCCCGTGTCGAGCCCCTTTTTGCCGCGCTGTGCAGATCGACGGTTCGCTGCGGCGCAGTACCTAATGGCCTGAAGATGAAATTTGCCGTCAATATCTTCCTGATCGCATCGATTACAGGTCTCGCAGAGGCCGCAAATTATGCCCAAGCCGAAGGGCTGGATACGCAGGCCTGGGCGAGGGTCGTCAACGACAGCCAGATGGCGAGCGATATCTCGCGGGTGAAGGTCGACAAACTGTTGACCGATGATCTTGGCGCTCAGGCAGCCATTGTGAATGTGCTGGAAACGACACGCCTCATTGCGCAATCGGCTCACGAGGATGGCATCAGCACGCCCTGGATGGACGCCAGCCTAGCCCGCATATTTCATGAGGGAACGCGGAAGATCGCGAAGGGCTTTGCGCCGGAATCGAGGCGCGAGGAGGAGGAATGGTTGTTCCATTGGGACGACGAGCAACGAAGAGTCCGGTGCAAAGAACGAGCGAGGGCCGTGTTAGCGAGGAAATGGCAGCGAACACTCTGTCAGAACGACCAACTCGATGATTTCCACGCTGTAACAACGAAATCAAGCCATTTCATCGCGACCTCATGAAATATGCGGGCTAGATCTCTATCGGATTGCGGACGCCTTGGGCCTGGGCCGTCTCGACATGATTGCGGTAACGCGCGCTTTCAGGGCAGCAAGTCGCAGTTAGAGACGCTGATGTTGCGGAGACGCGAAACCGCAGGTCTCCCAACGGTGGACGCCCCGGCCGTGCGCGCTCCTGTTCGGTTGAGCTTACGCTGCTTCGATTTCGACATGCGGCATGTCGGTCCACTTCGTCTCTGTCGACCAGCCGGTTCTTGCGTCGCCAGCCAATCTGCTGGCGCGTAAAAGGGCAGCCGAACGAAAGTCGCTCATTGGTTCTCCGGACATGAACCGCGAACGTCTCAGAACGGCAGGTCGCAATGACTGTCGCCTCGTCGATGCCCCACGGGTTGGCGCTCAACAATGACCGAGTGCGTTTTGCGCCGGCTGGGCGTTTTTAGAGTTCGACTTCCCTCCCGGAGCGAACACATGTTCGAGCGATCCTGGTTATTGGCCGCGTTAGCCCTCATCAACGTCACGGCGCAGGCCTGCGACGGGCCGCCCTGCACGAATATCCGCATGGATGCTGCGGAGCCGAAGGTACTGGCCGTCGACTCCACCAGCCCGATCGTCGCTTTTCGCAGCAGCGATGCCGCAATCCACGTGTTGAGTTGCGCTGATGCACTATGCAACAGCGGTACCACGACAATGATCTGGAAAGACCCGGCTGGTCTCTACGCCGACGGAATCGATTTGATTGCCGGCGACGAGGGCCTTCCATTGCTCGCCTTTCGCGAGTCGCTTCAGCGCATTCGCACGGTGGCTTGTGGCAATCCCGGATGCACCGCTGGAAACGTGCATAGCACGCACAGCAACGGCCTGGATATTGAAGCGCCGATCAGCCTGTCGCGACCTGCCGCGTCAGGATCGCGACCGCTGCTTGCCTACATCGTCGGTGGCTTCGTCGGCCTGAAGCGATGCTCGGATACGAAGTGTACGGCAGCCACCGCCGCGAATGTCTACCACGTGAACTCGACTGGCGTGCCGCTTTTTGCCTCGCGCGTCGCCATCGCCCACCGCTTCGACGCTCTGCCTTATCTGGCATATCTGCCTAAAGGCGAAAAAGGCCTGGCGGTAGGCCTTTGCGGGACACCCGACTGCGGCAACGGTGTCAATGCCCACGGCATCGCCACGCAAAGCGAGATCGTCGAGGTGGCGTTGTCGGTGAACCAATACTATCGCGCGGTTCTGGCCTTTCAGCGCAAAGACGGAAGCATCGCGAGCGTTGCCTGTGGCGCCAGTTGCAGCGACCCTGGTCCAATTGCCGATATCGCCCAGCCGGCATTAGGGTCGGGCGAGGTCGATTTTGCGCGAGGCGCATCGGAAATACCGATGCTGGTTTGGGCCGGAGACGGTCTGGGCGCGATGCGCTGCAGCGATCCGTTTTGCGCGAAACCCAATCTCGCCAGCGTCGTGCTGGATCCGGGCGAGATCCTCAGCAGCCGGCCATCTTTGACCATTCCCGACGATGGCCTGCCGTTGCTGGTGGTGCAACGCAACGGCATCGGCAAACCGTCGATCGCGATCCACAAATGCGCTTCACCAAGCTGTCTTTAGACGGTCGCGGCTGTACCGGGCGCGCTCCGTCATGTCCGACTGAGCGCACCTTCCTGAGCTGCGTTCGCGCCAGTTGACGAGCCTGAGACGACTACAAGTCGATCGTCACCCGGCAGCCGGACGCATCGGGACGATTGGCAAGGCTCAAACTGCCGCCGTGGTTTTCGACAATTTGCCGGGCAAGCACGAGGCCAACGCCGCTGCCGCCGGGTTTGGTGGTGAAGAACGGCACAAACAGATTTTCGGTTTTTGCCAATCCCTTGCCCTCGTCGTCGATCTCGATGCGTGCGCCGCTGCCATGTTCGAGCAGGCGCACGCGCACGCCGCCGCCGGTTTCCAGCGCAGCCTCTGCGGCGTTTTTGATCAGGTTGATCAGCGCCTGCTCGATCTGGTCCTGATCGAGCGCCAGCGTTTTGTCTGGGCCATCTTCGACGATGACCGTCAGGCGCTGCTCCAGGCGCGCCGCGCGCTGCAGCATGCCGCGCAGCGAAGCTTGGCGTTTGTTCGCCGGCGGCAGCCGCGCCAGCCGCGTATAGCCAGACATGAACCGCGTCAGGGATTCTGCGCGATCGCCAATGATCTGCAACGCGCCGAGCACGTCTTCGCGCCAATCGTGCGGCAAGGGCTCGCGGGTCACGACCGTGGACAAGGTCGACGCCATCGAGCGGATCGGCGCCAGCGAGTTGTTCAATTCGTGCCCGAGCACGCGGATCAGCCGCTGCCATGCGCCGCGCTCTTCTTCGCGCAGCGCGCGCGACAGATCCGTGATCGCCAGCAACTGATGCGGCCGCCCGCCCTCGCGGAAGGTGGTGCGCCGCAAATCGAAACTGCCGGCGCCACCGGGGAATGCGGTTTTCAGCGTCGACGGAATCACATCGGCGCAGCAGGCCTCGAGGCCGAGTTCCAGTGCCGTTTGCCCGAGGGCGGAGGCGGCATCGCGCGCCAGCAGGCGCTCGCCAGCGGCGTTGATCAGCTTGAGTCGCTGCTCATCGTCGAAGGCGAAGATCGCGATATCGACGTTCGACAGCACTTTGCCGAGCAGCGCGCCCGACTCCTCCACACGCAGGCGCTGCTCGCGCAGGGTGCTCGCCAGTGCATTGACCTCCCAAAGCACTTCGCCCAAAGCATCGCCGCGGACGGCCGAGGTGCTGCGTAAACTGTAATCGCCGGCGCGCAGCGCATCGAGCAAATTGACCAGCGTCAGCAAAGGATGAACGATGACACGGCGCAGGCGGATGCCTAGCCAGACCGTCGCAACGAGCAGCCCGCCGATGATGCCCAGCCGCCACTGCATGTCGAGCGGCGACTGCCACAAGAACCACAGCGCAGCGGCGAGCGACGGCAGCACAAGCAGCACCGATAACGATGCAACTTTCAGCTCGTAGCGAAGGGGCTTCATCTGGCTTGATCTGGAGCGAGGCGCGCAGCACGGGGCACGGGGGACGCTTCAGCTGAGTCGGGAACCCGACATGAGGTTCCGGCCCTACGTGCCCCGTGCCTCATGCTACGTGCCTCAACGTCGCCGAGCGCGCGCATCATCCCTCCTCCGCCCCCTCGCCCGGCGAACGTATCCCGTACTTCTCCAGGCGCCGATATAGCGCTGCGCGCGACAATCCAAGGATGTCGGAGGCGCGCTGCACATTGCCCTCGGCGCGAATCATCGCGCGGCGCACCATCATTTCTTCCGCTGCGTCCAGGGTCATGTGATCGAGTTCGGTTTCGGAGGATTGCGGCGACGGGAAACTGAACGCGAGATCGTCGATTTCGCTGCCGCGCGCCATCAGCACGGCACGCTCCAGGACGTGCGACAACTCGCGAACGTTGCCTGGCCAACCGTAGCCGAGCAGCGCCCGTTCGGCGCTCGGCGACAGCTTCATCGCGTCGCGTTGATAGCGCTCGGCGAAGCGCGCAAGCAAACCTCGCGCGAGCGGCAGGATGTCTTCCTTACGCTCGCGCAGCGGCGGCAATTTCAGCTCCACCGTGTTCAAGCGAAACAGCAGATCCTTGCGGAAACGACCCTTGGCGACGTCATCGGCGAGATCAGCATTGGTTGCCGAGATCAAGCGCACGTTTGCCTTGCTGGTGCGCGAGGAGCCCAAACGTTCGAACTCGCCATCTTCCAGGATGCGCAGCAGTTTGGGTTGCTGTGCGGCCGGGATGTTGCCGATCTCATCGAGAAACAACGTGCCGCCATCGGCCAGCTCGAAACGCCCGATGCGATCTTGCTTGGCGTCGGTGAACGCGCCGCGCACGTGGCCGAACATCTCGCTTTCGAACACCGTCTCGGCGATGCCGCCCATGTTGACCTTGATCAGCGGCTTGCTCGCGCGCCGCGAGTTCTGGTGCAACAGGTCGGCGATCAGACCCTTGCCGGTGCCGTTCTCGCCGAGCACGAGCACATTGGCATCCGTGGGCCCGACGCGCGCGATCATGTCCAATATCGGACGCATCGCGGCCGATTCCGCAACGAAATCGGCGCGTGTGCCGCGCAGGATTTCGACCTCGCGTTCCAGCCTTTGCGCGCGTTTGCGCGTCGCACCGAAGTTCGCCTGGTTGCGCAGGATCGAAAGCAAGCGCGCGTTGTCCCAAGGCTTTTCGACAAAATCGTTGGCGCCGCGGCGCATCGCTTCCACAGCGATGTCGATCGTACCCCACGCAGTCATCACCACCACCGGCAGCTCCGCATCGAGCGCACGGATATTGGCCAGCAGCTCAAGCCCCTCCTGGCCGCTGGTGGTATCGCGCGTGTAGTTCAAATCCATCAGCACCACCGAGAGCGGCCCTTTGTGCACGATCTCCAGCGCCGCTTCTGGGCTCATCGCCTGCACCGAGGCGATCCCTTCGGCTTTCAGCAGGAAGCGCAGCGCTTCGAGCACATCGCGTTGGTCGTCGGCAATCAGGATCGGGGCGTGGTCGGACATGCGCATGACTCGGCGGAAACGGACAGTATGAGCAGTTTACGTGCCATGGCGAACGCCCGAGTGGCCGATGGGACCGGAGCCGGTGGTCAATGGCCAATCGTCGATGGGAATGCACGGCATGCGGCCTCGAACTCTCGCCAACGCGATCGGCTTTGTTCGCGCCGTAAATCAGATTTTTCGTTGACCGTTGACCGCAAAGCTGCCCTCGCCCACAGCGACCGTCAACGCCCATTGACCGATCCATTTGCCACAGAATCAATAATCTCTCCGACCATGCCATACTTGCGGGCTGCGCGCCTCAATGCGCCGGACCCACTTTTCAATAACTCTTTAGGATTTCTCATGGCAGACGAAACCACCAATGGCGCCAACGGAAACGGCGGCGCAGATCAAGGCCCGCAATTGCAGGTGCAGAAAATCTACGTCAAGGATGCGTCCTTCGAAGCGCCGACAGCGCCGCACATTTTCCAAGAGCAGGGCCAGCAGCGCATTGAGCTGAACCTCAATCAGAAGGCGCAGCAGCTGGCGCCGAGCGTTTACGAAATCGTGCTCACGGTGACGGTCACGTGCAAGGTCGGCGAGAAGACCGCGTTTCTGGTGGAAGTGCAGCAGGCCGGCATCTTTGGGTTGTCGGGCTTCGACGCGCAGCAGTTGGATCTGGTGATCGGCACCTATTGCCCGAACATCATCTTCCCGTACGCCCGCCATGCGATCTCGACGCTGATCGAACAAGGCGGCTTCCCGCCGTTCCTGCTGCAGCCGATCAACTTCGAGCAGATTTACGCCGAGAACCTGCGCCGCAAACAACAGCAACAGGTCGCCGCTTAATCGCTGTATGGCCGTGTCCACCATTGCAGTGCTTGGTGCAGGATCCTGGGGCACAGCTCTGGCCAGTTTGTTGGCGCGCGGCGAAGCGAAAGTCAAACTGTGGGGCCGTCGCGAAGACGGCCTCACGCGTTCCGGAACGAGCTGGCGCAACGAGCGTTATCTGCCTGGCATCGATCTGCCCGGCGACATGATTTACAGCACCGACTTGCGCGCCACGTTGACCGACGCCGACTGGGTGCTGGTGGTGGTGCCAAGCCACGCCTTCGCCGAGACGTTGCGATCCATGCGCGACATCGGCATGCCGGCGGGGCTGGCATGGGCGAGCAAGGGCTTCGAGCCCGGCTCTGGAGATTTCCTGCACGAGGTGGCCGATCGCATATTCGGCACGGCGCTGCCGAAAGCCGTCATCACCGGCCCCAGTTTCGCCAAAGAAGTGGCGCTCGGCATGCCAAGCGCGGTGACCGTGCATTCGGACAACGACGCTTTCGCCAATACGGTCGCCAAGGCTCTTCACGGCCCGCAGTTCCGCGCCTACACCGGCAACGATATCCGCGGCGCCGAGTTGGGCGGCGCGATGAAGAACGTGCTTGCGGTTGCCACCGGCATTGCCGATGGCATGGGCTTGGGCCTCAATGCGCGCGCCGGATTGATCACGCGCGGCTTGAACGAAATGCTGCGCCTCAATAAGCCATTGGGTGGGCGCGCCGAAACCATCATCGGGCTGGCCGGACTTGGCGATCTGGTGCTCACCTGTACCGGGGACCTGTCGCGCAATCGGCGCCTCGGCTTGGCGCTGGGTCGCGGCACGCCACTGGCGCAAGCAGTAGCCGACATCGGACAGGTGGTAGAGAGCGTACAGACCGCCGATGAGGTGATGCGCCTGGCCGAGCGCTTCGATCTCGATCTGCCGATCGCCTCGCGCGTTCGGGCGGTATTGCACGGCGACACGACGCCGGCAGACGGTCTGCGCGCGCTCCTGGCGCGCGATCAAAAGCCTGAATACGGGGCGGAACTGAAATTCTGATCGACCCGGCTGTCGATCGGAACGCCCACAGCGCGCGCCCACGTCGTCAGCCATTGCAATCGGCCCTCGGATACGTGCGCTACTTCCAGCACATCGGTGTCCACCTCGCGCCGCATCCAATTTCTGTCGTAGCACCGTAACAGCAGCAAATCGCGACTATTCGCGGTTTGCTGGCTCCTTGGGCCAGCGTCCTTACCCCAATCGAGGATGCGCAATGAAACGCACGTTACTGTTGCTCGCGCTCGCGGCGAGTTCGCACGCTTTTGCATCGAGCCACCGCGAAGCCCCCGGCATCACCGAAATACCGAAAGTCGATGCCACCGACTTCTACATGTTTCGTAGCTATGAAGCCGGCCGAGACGGCTTCGTGACCTTTATCGCCAACTACCTGCCCCTGCAAGACGCCTACGGCGGACCGAACTACTTTTCGATGGACCCGGATGCGCTGTACGAAATCCATGTCGATAACAACGGCGACGCCATCGAGGATTTGACCTTCCAGTTTCGCTTCCAGAACTTCTCTCAGGACTTGAAGATCCCGGTCAATGGCGTTCCGGTGGCCGTGCCGCTGATCAACATCGGCGCATTCGGCACGACGCCGGAGGCCAACGACAACGTCAAGAATTTGCTCGAGACCTACACCGTGGGTGTGATTCGCGGCGAGCGCGATTTCAACGATCCGCAGCTGGCACAGAATGCCTCGATGTCCAACGTCACGCGCTTTCGCAAACCCTTCGATTACATCGGCACCAAGTCGCAGCCGAACTATGCTCAGTATGCGGACAACCACATCTGGCGCATCGCCATCCCTGGGTGCAGCGAAGGTCGCGTGTTCGTCGGACAGCGCCGCGATCCCTTCAGCGTAAATCTGGGCGAGATCTTCGATCTGATCAATACCAATCCGCTTGGCCCGGTCAACGGCGAAACCAATACCATCGCCGATAAGAACGTCACCAGTTTGATCCTCGAAGTGCCGATCGCATGCGTTCGCGGTAATTCCGACATCATCGGCGCCTGGACCACGGCCAGCCTGCCCTCCCGCGACTTCGCGCTGACCAACGCGGGCAGTGGCGGAACCTCCGGCAAGCGACCATTCCGTCAGGTCTCGCGCTTAGGCGCGCCGCTGGTGAACGAGGTTGTCATCGGCGTTCCAGACAAGGATCGCTTCAATGCCTCCGAGCCGCGCAACGACGGCCAGTTCGCGCAGTACGTGACCAATCCCACGCTGCCGGAACTGATCGAAATCCTCTTTGCGGCGCCCGCGCCGAATTTGTTCCCGCGCACGGATCTGATAGCGGCGTTCCTGACCGGCGTCTCGGGTCTGAATCAACCGCCGGGTGTGACCGCATCGGAGATGTTGCGCCTGAACATGGGCATCGCGGCAAAGGCTGCGGCCGCGCAGAACAATCTCGGCGTATTGGGCGGCGATACCGCGGGCTTCCCGAATGGCCGTCGTCCGGGCGACGATGTGGTCGATATTGAACTGCGCGTAGCGATGGGCGCGCTGTTGCCGAGCGACGTCGCACCGGCCGGCCAGTTGCCGATTACCGACGGCGCGACTGTCAACGCCGGCCAGTTCCGGACCACGTTCCCGTACTTGAACACGCCAGTACCGGGCGCACGCAACTAACGCCTTGCGCTGCGCCGCGCATCGCGCGGCGCAGCGCATCGCTTCGCCTTCGTCACCAAGCGAATCCAACGCAATGCCCCCCGCCACCGCAGCACTCATCGCTCTCGCGTTGAACGCGATGCCTTTCCGTCCCAGCGACGATGCGATGCCGCTCGGCAACGTCAGCAGCGAGGCGCCGCAGGCGCTGCAAGAACTGCGGACGCTGGCTGACCGCGACGGCGCCATTGCCTACGCACGGCGCATGCTGGATCGCGCTGAAGCCACCCAGGATCCGGCCTATGCGCATTACGCATTGGCTGCAGTGAAGCCGCACCGCGCGGGCGGCGATGCTGAGCTGCGAGTGGTCTATGCAACCGTACTGCAGCGGCTGCATCGCTTCGACGATGCGCTGGCGGAACTCGATGCGCTATTGAAGACACCGGACGCCCCCGCTCAAGCGCATTTCGTGCGTTCGGTGCTGCGCACGCTGCGCGCCGACTACACCGGGGCGCTGCGCGACTGCGCGGCACTGCTGGGACGCGTTGAGCCGCTCGGCGTCGCTGCGTGTGCAGCCTTGCCGCGCGCTCGCACCGGGCATGGCCATGCCGCCTATACGGCGCTGGTCGACATGCTCGACACGGCACCGGGTACCGGGCCCGTCGGCGACTTTGCGCGCGGTGTGGCTGGCGAGTTGGCGTGGCGTCTGGGCAAGCCGGACGCCCTGGATCGGCTGGCCGATGCGGCGCAGACCGGAAAACCCGTTCAAGTTCTGAACTACGCCGATGCGCTGCTGGCGATCGACAAACCCGATGAGGCCCTCCAAGTGCTGCAAACACTACCGGGCGACGGCGCCGACTTGCGGCGCGCCCGGGCACAGCGAGCGCTCGGCCATGCGTATGCCGAATTGCGGCGCACAATTGAGTCCGGCATCGAAGCGCGGGCATTGCGCAACGACACCGGTCACGCGCGCGAAGACGCCTATTACTTCACCTACATCGCACACGACGGCCAGCGCGCACTGCGCGCCGCGCAGATCAACTTCGCGCAACAAAAAGAGCCAATCGACGCCGAGTTGCTGGTCGATGCAGCGCGCCTGGCAGGCGATGAGGCTGCGCTGGGGCCGGTGCGCGAGTGGCTCGAAACCAATGCCATTGTCGACGTTCCTCTGCAACGGCGGCTGGCGCGATGAGGCATCTGTTCGTATACGCGCTTCTCGCCGCAAGCTCGGCGTCGGCGCATCAGTCCAGCACGGCCTATCTCAACCTCGACGTTGCAGGCACAGCTATTGAAGGTCGATTCGACATCGCGATCGACGACGCGCAGCGTATGCTCGCTCTGGACGCCAACAGCGATGGCGTCGCCACCTGGGGCGAGGCGCGCACCATCGAGCCCGCGCTGCGCGCGTTGCCGGCGCAAGCGCTGGCGATCGCGATGGACGGCGAACCCTGCGCCATCGAAGGTGCTCCGATCGCGCTGGTTGAGCACGGCGATGGGCTGCATCTCGCACTGCCGTTTCGCGCCATCTGCGCGCGCAGCGGAGCGCTCGATCTGCGCTATGACTGGCTGGTCGACATCGATCCCGATCATCGTCTGCTGGCGCGCATCGATCACGGCGGCGAGCGCAGCGCGATCCTCAGCGGCGAGGTGCGCCGCGCGCATATCGAGCCTGGAGCGCCGCAAGGTATGGCGGCGTTCGCGGCGTTCTTCTGGCAGGGCGTGTTTCACATCGGGCTGGGCCTGGATCACCTGCTGTTCTTGAGCTGCCTGTTGCTGCCTGCGGTCGTTCGCTATCGCGCCGGCCGCTATGAAGTGGCGGATTCGGCGTGGCGAGCCTTTGTCGATGTCGTCAAGGTCATTACCGCATTCACCCTCGCGCACGCGCTCAGCCTGGCTGCCGTGAGCCTGGAGTGGATGCGCCTGCCGGTACGCTTCGTCGAGGCCCTGGTAGCCGCAACCATTCTGTTCGCGGCGTTGAACAACGTGCTGCCGCTGGCGCGCGGCGAGCGGCTTTGGGCGGTGGCATTCGGCTTCGGCTTGATCCACGGCGCGGGCTACGCATCGGTGCTCGCCGGGCTTGAAATGACAACCGCCTCGATGCTGCTGGCGCTGCTCGGATTCAACCTCGGCGTTGAGGGCGCGCAAGTTCTCGCCGCATCCGTTTTTCTCCCCATCGCGTACCTCTGTCGACGTTGGGCGCTGTATCGCATGGCGCTGACCACGGGATCCCTTTTGATTGCCGGAGTGGCTTTGCTATGGCTCATCGAGCGCAGTTTCAACGTGCAGTTCTGATGGCGCTGGCGCTCGTCGGCAGCGATGCATTCGCCCACGGGGCTGGCTTCCAGCGCGAGACCATCGCGGCCACCGTGGTGCGCTTTGGCTACTCCACCGGCGAGCCGATGGGCGATACCGATGTGATCGTGCGTGCGCCGGATCAGTCGATCGCGCTGCGCACGCGCACCGACCGCGACGGCCGCGTGGCCTTCGTCCCCGCAGCACCGGGCGAGTGGCGCGCCGAGATCGACGACGGGCTCGGACACGAGGTCACTGCGACCGTGCAGGTTGCAGACGATGGCGCCGCTACGGTACGCGGCGAAGCCACGCAGTTGGCGATTCCGCAATCGGCGCTGCTGTTGCTGCTGGCGGCATCGTTACTTGGAAACATCGTGCAGGCGGTACGCGGCCGGGCGCGTCATGGCGCGTCCCACTGACGGGGCGCGCGGGGCGGCAGTCGCTGGCGCGACAAAAAGATTTCACACCAAAGCACGAAGACACGACGTTATTCGGTACGAAGAGGTCCTGTGTCTTCCTGCGAACAAGAGTCACTTTCAGGCTAAACCAATGAGCCACTCTCGGAGACCTTTGATGAAACGCGGGTTACTTTTCTTCTGCCTTTCGGCCTCGGTGCACGCCCACGATCTGACGACGCTGCCGCAGGTTGAGGCGATCGGCGAGCGCCCGGATCGCACCGCACTCGGACGCGACGCGGAACAACTGCCGGCCGGCACCGTCATCCTCGACAGCGATGACATTGCCGCGATGAACATCGGCCATGTGATGGATTTGTTTCGCACCAGCACCGGGCTCGTGGTGCGCAATATCAACCAAGGCGACGTCGGCGATGATTTTGGTCTGCGCGGTTTTGCCGGTGGCCATGGCGTCGATGCGGCGGTCTACGTCGATGGCGTACCGATCAATCAAGTCAACGGCCGCACGCACGGTCTTGCGGATTTGAACTGGCTGCTGCCGCAAATGATCGAACGCGTCGAAATCACCAAAGGCCCGTTCTCGGCGCGCAGCGGCAATTTTGCGCTCGGCGGCACGGTGAATATCGTCACCAAAGGCAGCCTCAATGGCGGCGCGATCGACGCTACGCTCGGGCGTTTTGGCTATGGCCAGGCCGTGGCCTCCTATGGCAACGGCGCACCGTTCGTCATCGCCGAGGGCTTCACTTCCGACGGCTTTCGCGACAACGCTTTCTCCGAACGCGCAGGACTGTTCGCCAAACACAGCTTCGGCGATGAACATCGCTTCAGCGTCGTGGCGCAAATCGATACGCGCCGTTTCGGCGCTCCGGGCTATTTGCCCGTTGCAGATGTCGTCGCCGGCCGCCGCGCGCGCACTGCAGCCATCAACACCAGCGACGGTGGCGACGTCGATCACGCCCAAGCCTACCTGACCTACGCCAGCACCTTCGAAGATCACCTGGACGTCGCAGCGCGCCTGTACGCGATCCGAGACGAACGCTCGCGCTATGCCGACTTCGGGGCAGGTCAATCAGTGACGTTCACCGAAGGCAACACCTTCGGCTTTGGTGCCGATATCGAGCATCGCTGGTCGACGATTCTGTTCGCTGGCGGCATCGACTTGCGCTTCGACGACACCCAGCGCCTCGCCCGGCGCAGCGTTCGCCGCGTGCTCGGCGCCGTGACGTCCGATCGCGACGCGGAAACGACGCAGACCAGCCTATATGCCGAAGCGCAATGGGCGCCTGTCGATTCGTTCAAGGCAACGCTCGGCCTGCGTTGGGATCAGTTCGATAGCGAGGTCGTCAATCGCTTCAATACGACCGCATCGGGCAGCGGCAAAGGCGATCTCCTCAGCCCGAAATTCGGAGTGGCCTGGCGCCCGACGGACAGCATCGAGATCTACGCCAATCGCGGTCGCGGCTTACGCTCGCCTTCGCAAGTGGAACTCTCGCCGGACAACCGCGGCGCGCGGTTTCAAGACCTGGAACCGTTCGAACTCAAGAGCTCCGATCTGGGCGTGCGCATCGATTGGGGCAACGGCATTCGCGCTGAACTGGCGGCCTACCGTACCGACACCGCAGGCGAGTTCGTGCAGGTGGCGCCGGGCGAGTTCGCCAATCTGGGATCGACCACGCGCGATGGCATCGAGGGCGAGTTGCGCTGGCGCGGACAATGGCTCGAAGCGTTCTTCGGCGCCTCGCGCGTCGACGCTGAACTGGTCACATTGAGTGCCGCGCGCGAAGTGACCGGCGTGCCGCAGAACTCGCAAGTAGCGGGCATCACGTGGCGCCCAGACAGTTACGTGCTCGACGTATACGCGCAGCGCTACGGCCGCGCGCCGCTCAATGCATCCGGCAGCATCGTGCGCGATCCGGTGACCTCGATCTCCGCCAAGCTGAGCCGACAGTTCGCTCGCTTCCGCGCTTTCGCGCAATTGACGCTTAACCCCTACGACGATCGCTCGGAAACGCAGTTCGTGATCAACGGCCAGAACGCCTTCGATCCACTGCCGTCTCTCGATGCGCAGATCGGCATTTCGGTGCCGCTGTAAACCGCGTTGCGCGCCTCGCCACGTTCGGCGCTTCGATTTCACCGACCGTATTTCGCCGGATCGGTACGCGTTCCCAGAAAAACCTCACCACTCCAAGGATTCCACCATGAAACGTCTTCTCATCGTGCTCGCCGCATTCGCGCTCACTGCCCAAGTCCACGCCCATGATGTTTACGTCGACGCGAGCGGTCTGGTGGTCTATGGCCACCCCGGCCATAACGAGCCTTATCCGGCCGACAAACTGCGCGGCGCCCAGGCCATCGACGCGAACGGCGCGATTCTGCCCATCAGCATCGAGCGCCGCGACGACATGAGCGTGGTGAAGGCCGACGGCGCGGCAGTCATCGATGTCGACTTCGACAACGGCTTGTTTGCGAAGACGCCCGAAGCCGGAAAGTTTATTCCGGGCGGGCGCAACGAGCACCCCACTGCGACCGAAGTGCGCAACTTCGTCAAATATGGAAAGTCGGTCTATTCCTTTGGGCCGGGCGCACTGAAGCCAAGCGGCGCCAAATTCGAGATCGTGCCGCAAGCTGCGCCCGCCAATGGGCAACTGCAAGTGCAAGTGCGCTTCAATGGCCAACCGCTCGGCGGCGCAGTGCTCACAATGGGCGACACCAACATCACCGCCGATGCGCAAGGCCTCGCTACCCTGCCACACAAATCTCAGGCGCTATACACCACGCGCCACGAGCAAGCGGGGAGCGATGGTGTGGATCGCATCGTGTACGCTGCCGCTTTGTGGGTTGCGCTTTAGTTTCTTCGCGCCAAAGTTCCCTGCGGAAACTTTAGCCCGGCACCAGAGCAGGGCAGGCCCGCGGAGCGAAGACGTGGTTTTTCGCTGCGCGGATGGCGGGCCGAGTTATCGCTGCATCAGAGCGCTGTTGTGACCGGCTTTGGCGTGCAACGCCTTCGTCAGTTGCGGTAGCTTTGCCGCCATGGAGTCCGTCCCAGCCCACGAGCGACCCTCGCTGCTCGCCGATCTGAAGAGCGCGATCGCGGGCACCAATGCCGACTACACGACGATTCCGCTGCAGCGGGCGGTGCTGCTGCTCGCAGTGCCGATGATGATCGAGCTGCTGCTGGAGTCGCTGTTTGCGGTGGTCGATATCTATTTCGTGGCGCGCCTGGGTTCTTCGGCGGTGGCCACGGTGGGCATCACCGAAACTTGCTTGTACCTGCTTTATTCGATTGCCATGGGTGTGGCGATGGCGGTGACGGCCATCATTGCTCGGCGCATCGGCGAACAAAAACCCGAAGACGCGGCGCGCACCGCGATGCAGGCGATCTGGATTGGCGTGCTGGCGTCGATTCCGTTTGCCTTGATCGGCGTGTTCTACGCTAAGGATGTGCTGCGCTTGATGGGTGCCGACGATTGGGCCATCGAGCACGGTTATCGCTATACGCAATGGATGCTCGGCGGCAACGTGGTGATCATGCTGCTATTCGTGATCAACGCGATCTTTCGCGGCGCGGGCGATGCGGCGGTGGCGATGCGCGTGCTGCTGGTGGCCAACGGCTTGAATATCGTTCTCGACCCGATCCTGATTTTCGGCTTCGGCCCGATCCCGGCCTATGGCATCGAGGGCGCTGCGATCGCCACCAACATCGGTCGCGGCGTGGGCGTGTTGCTGCAATTGTGGATCCTGTTCCGTGGCGCCAAGCATATCGCTATCGACTTACGGAATCTGGCGCTGGATCTGGCCACGATCTGGCACATCGTGCGCACGTCGTTGGGCGGCATCGGTCAGATGATCATCGCCACCAGCGCGTGGATTTTCCTGATGCGCGTACTGGCCAATGTCGGCAGCGACGCGGTGGCCGGCGCGACCATCGCCATGCGTGTTCTGATGTTCACGCTGATGCCGGCGTGGGGCTTGTCGAACGCGGCGGCAACGCTGGTGGGTCAAAACCTGGGCGCCAATCGGCCGGATCGCGCCGAGGCTGCGGTATGGCAAATCGGCTGGTACAACATGGTGTTTACGCTAAGCGCGTCGGTGCTGTTCTTTGTGTTCCACGAACAGATCATCGGCATCTTCAGCGACGACCCCGCCGTGATCGCCATCGGCGGGGAGTGGCTCTGGATCGTCTCGTTCTCGTTCTTCGTTTACGGCTGGTGGATGGTCGCAGTGCAGGCCTTCAACGGCGCCGGCGATACCGTAACGCCCACTTACATCAACCTCGTGTTTTTCTGGCTGATCCAGATTCCGCTGGCGTACGCACTCGCCGTGCCGCTCGGCTGGGCGCACAGCGGCGTGTTCTGGAGCGTGTTCGTATCGGAGACCGCCGTCGGTTTGTTTACGCTGTGGCTGTTCAGTCGCGGCGGTTGGAAGAACGTCAAGGTTTGAAGCTTGCATTGCGGACGCAAGGTTGAACGGCTAGCGTTCAGCGCGTTCGCAACGTCCAAACCAGGGGGACTCATGTCGACCGTCACACCCACGCTACCGCAACAAGACTCGCCCGAAGCCAGACAGGCACGCGCATTCCAGTTGTCGATGGCGCGCACCAACTACAACTACATGACGAGCTATTTGAACTCGGTGCCGATGTCGGCCGATTTGCCGCGCGCCGAGAAGTTTTCGCTCGACTACGAGGCGCAGGTGCTCAAGGTGTTCGCACCGATGCTCGAGAACTTCAAGTGCGTGATCGAGATGTTGCTGGAACGCGAGCTGCAGGGCGATCTGCCGACGCAGACCTTCGCCGATATCGAAGCGGCGTGGAAGAAGCTCGACGAGGAGTTTAGTGCGCTCCATCCGGTACGCGACATCAAGAACATGAAAGCCTTCTTCAAGGCATTGGCGGAGCTGCCGGAGGCGCTCAAGTCGCTGTCGAACATCCCCAAAGATATCGAGGCGATGATCACCGGCCTCGACAAGCTGTTCAAAGAAACCCTCGCCGAAGGCCCAACGGCGATTCTGAAATCGACCGCTTACGATCTGCTCAACGGCGCGCATGGCCGGGCGTATCTGCAACCGGAGGACATCGGCGATTACAAGCTGCTGTTCCCGAAAATGCCCAAGCCGGAGGCGCTGACGATCGCGCGCCAGCCATGGATGCCGTCGGATGGCGAGCCTTCAGAGCAGGATTGGTTTTTTGGTTTTCTGCAAATCGGCGGATTCAACACCACGCAATTGCTCGGCGTGTTGCCCGAAGTCCGTGCCGGATCGAAAGCGCTGGCGCTGCCGGATTTGTTGCAAAAAATGCCGGTGACCGACGCCATCTTGCGCAGCGTCAGCGGCAATGCAACGGTGACGCTGGAAAGCGCCACGCGCGACGGCTTGCTGTACGTGGTCGATTTTGCCTGCCTTGCCGACGCCAAAACAGAAGCCCTGCACGGCGAGCAGCGCTATATCGCCGCGCCGATTGCGGTGTTTTACTGGAACGACAAACCACCGCAAGGGTATCCGCCGGGCGGCGCGCTACAACCCATCGCCATCCAGCTCGGCCAACGCTTCGATGCGGAGGCGACGCCAATCTATACGCCCAACAACTGCGCCGGCGGCAACGATCACAATCTGCTGAAGTGGCGCATCGCCAAGTACACGATGAATGTGTGCGCTGCGATCCAGCATGAGGCAGTGGCGCACCTTGGCGACACCCATTTGATCGTCGAGCCGATGATTGTGGCGATGCATCGGCAACTGAGCGAATTGCATCCGCTCTACAAGCTGCTGATCCCGCATTTCCGCTTCACCATCAATATCAACGACGATGCGATCCACAGCCTCATCGTGCCCGGCGGCGTGGTCGCGTGCAATGTCGGCATCGCCATCGAATCGAGTTTGGAGCTGGTCTCCCGTGCGCACCGCGCATGGCGCTGGGACGAACATTTCCCGGCGAACGACTTCGCGCTGCGCGGCGTCGATCGTCTGCCCGCGTTCCCGTTCCGCGACGACACACTGCTGTTGTGGAAAGCGATTCGCGACTATGTCGGCGCGTACTTACGCGTTTACTACAAGAACGATCAAGACGTGCGCGATGACATCGAGCTGCAAGGCTTCATCTACGAGCTGACCGCACCGGAATACTGCGCATTTCAAGGCATGAGCGGACTGGTCGCCAGCGGCGATCCGGCGCGCCCGTGGCGCATCGAGAGCCTGGATTACCTGATCGACATGGTCAGCCTGATTCTCTACACCGCCGGCCCGCGCCACGCCTCGGTCAACTACGCGCAGTACCCGCTGATGTCCTATGTGCCCAGCGTCGGCGGCAGCCTGTATCGCGCCTCGCCCACCCGCAGCACAGAACTCAAAACCATCGACGACTGCCTGCCCTGGTACCCGCCGCTCGACATCGCGCTGTACGGGGCAACCTTCGAGTTCCTGCTGAGCGAAGTTCAGTACGACACCTTCGGCCGTTACGAGCACAACCCACGCGATCCGTACTTCACCGACCCACGCGTACAGCCCATCGTCGCCGACCTGCAAGACGCCCTCGCACTCATCGAAATCGAAATCCGCAAACGCAACCGCGAGCGGCCCATGCCCTACCCGTACCAGCTACCGTCACGGATACCGAATTCGATCAGTATTTGAGGCGTGCTTCTCAATCGCGCCAGGGAGAACAGCAGTTCCCCCTGGCGGAACGCCCAGTCACGCCGGACATCCAACCGCCATGCTGGTTACCTCAGTCCAGCGATCGATTGGGGGCTGCAAATGGTAAAAGCAGGTAGATATGGCGCATCTCCGGCGGACTTCATCTGGAAGAACGCCGAGCACCAATGGAGCGATTTCAGGCATATGGAAGTTGGCAGAATCGTCCTGCCAACCACGTCCATGCCGCCATCGGCGCGGTCATGGCCGATCCGGAACTGACCAACTGCGAGAACGTGTCAATCGGCGAATCGGTGCGCGGCTGCGCGCCGATAGCTTGTCGGTCCCGGCAGTACCGGCTAGGCTTGTGGCCCCGCGAAGGCTCTACCCACAAGGGCAACCTCAAATCAGCAGGGTTCTCTTTATCTGGGCGCCGCTTTCGCTGTGCTTGATAGCTGCGGCATGCCGATCGCCGATCCCCCGCGATACTCTGCTCCGCCAAGACGCAAAGCCACGCGCTTTGGCAGCCGAACCCGAGATTGAACCATGGCCGCCACCAATTTCAAGACTGAGAACAACACCTTTCGGAAGTTGATCGGCAACGGTCTGACCTACCGGATTCCGAGGTTCCAGCGCGATTACAGTTGGACCCATGAGGAGTGGGAGGATCTGTGGCTGGATCTCATGGGCACGCTGAAGGACGATGGCGAGTCGGCCCACTACATGGGTTACCTGGTCTTGCAGTCGGCAGACGACAAGACCTTCGATGTCATCGACGGTCAACAGCGCTTGACCACCATCAGCATCATTGTGCTGGCGGTATTGAAGAACTTCCAGCGCCTGATCGAGGCCGGTAACGAGGCCGAACCCAACTGGCGGCGACAAACGCAAATCCAGCAAACCTATATCGGCTATCTGGACCCGGTGACCCTGGTAGCCCGGCCAAAGCTGACGCTCAATCGCAACAACAACAATTACTTCCAGACCTATCTGGTGCCGCTGGGCCACCTTCCGCAGCGGGGCTTTCGTGCATCCGAGCATCTGCTGCGGAAGACCTTTGAGTGGTTCGACAAGCAAGTGTCGGCGTACCTCAAGGCCAGCAGCGGCAACGAGGGCATGCGCCTTGCCAAGCTCGTCGAAGACCTCAGCGATCGCCTGTTCTTCACGGTCATTACCGTCACCGACGAGCTGAACGCCTATAAAGTTTTCGAAACGCTGAATTCGCGCGGCGTGCGCCTGTCCGCTACCGATCTCCTCAAGAACTACCTGTTTTCGGTACTCGACCGTGGTGAAGAAGTCGATCACGAGCTGCGCTCTCTAGAAGACCGCTGGGAATCGATCGTCGGCCGACTGCAATCGGAGAATTTCCCAGACTTCCTGCGCGTGCACTGGAACAGTCGTCGCAGCTTTGCGCGTCAGGCTGATTTGTTCAAGACCATCCGGGCGGGGGTCAACACGGCACAGGCAGTGTTCCAACTGCTGCGCGACATGGAGGAGGACCTCGATACCTATCTGGCACTGTCATCGCCCGAGGCGTCGGACTGGCCCCAGGCAGACAAGGAACTGGCGGGTGTCCTGAAAACCTTTCGCGTGCGTCAGCCCTTCCCGTTGCTGCTGGCGGGCAAGCGCGCCTTCGATGCGCCCGAATTTACTGCGTTGCTGCGTGCGACGGTCGTGATCTCGATGCGCTTCAACGTCATCGGCTCCTACAGCACCGCCGAGCAAGAACGAAAGTACAACGAGGTCGCGGAGCGCGTGGCGAAGAGGGATCTCGACACGCTGGGTCCTACGCTGCTCGCGATGCGCAGCATTTATCCGGATGACAGCGCATTCCGGGCCGCTTTCGCTGAAAAGATCATTCGCACCACCGATTCGCGCAACAACAAGGTGGTGCGCTTCATCCTATGCGCGCTGGAGAAGCGTCTTTCCAATCAGGACTACAGCTTCACCAGCGACGCCTACAACATCGAGCACGTCCTGCCACAGAACGCGCCCGATGGTTGGGGCGGGTTCGGTAACGACGACGCCGACGCGCTGATCTATCGCTTGGGCAACATGACCCTGCTGCAATCCGGCAGCAACCGCGATCTTGGCAACGTGCCCTATGCCGAAAAGCGGGCCGTGTACCAGCAGAGCGGATTCGCCGTCACCCGCAAGCTGGCGACCGACAATGCCGAATGGACAGCCGAACGTATCGCTGCCCACCAAAACTGGATGGCGACACAGGCGACCGCCATCTGGCGCATCGCGCAATTGAGCTAGCCCGCATATTTCATGAGGGAACGCGGAAGATCGCGAAGGGTGAGAGAGGGCAAGCTTGCATCGCATGCGATGCGCCCTCTCGAACGACTGGCGGCTGCGCCGCCAGGCCGGACCTTTGCGTCGGAATCGAGGCGCGAGAAGGGTGAGAGCGGGCAAGCTTGCGCCGCATGCGGCGCGCCCGCTCGAACGGGCGGCGGCTGCGCCGCCGCACCGGGCGGAATGGTTGACCCGG
>JALHMG010000020.1:76779-92671 GCA_022844135.1 Lysobacterales bacterium | reverse complement strand
AGAACCAAGAACCAAGAACCAAGAACCAAGAACCAAGAACCAAGAACCAAGAACCAAGAACCAAGAACCAAGAACCAAGAACCAAGAACCAAGAACCAAGAACCAAGAACCAAGAACCATCACTTGGCGTATTTCAACTCCCCCGCGCGCACCGCCAGATCAAGCCGATTACCTTCGGGCGGCATCGGGCAGGTAGCGTAATCGGTGAACACGCATGGCGGGTTGTAGGCCTTGTTGAAGTCGATTTCGATGCGCCCATCCTGGGGCGGACCGGCGTACAGATAACGCGCCATTCCGTAGGTTTCTTTGCCGCTGGTGCGATCGGCGAAGATGATGAAGAACGGCTCGCTGCCTTTCTCGGCCAGCGCTTGCAAGGTGTGCGTTTTGCCGTCTCTTTCGAAGCGGATCACGCCAGGATTGGCGTAGCTCTCCAGCGTGCCGACCATCGTCGCCACCTCGATGGTTTGCGCGGTTGCGTGCGGAACCCACTGCGCATCGATGCGCCAGCTTTCATCGACCGGGAAACGCTCGATGCCTTTGAACCCGGTGCGCGTGGCAGCGTTCTCATCGCGCACGCGCAGGCCCACGCGATCGCCGCGTTCGATCAACACCAGCGAGGCGCTGCCGAAACGCAGCAGTGTCGGTTTCTCGTTCGCATCGTCGAGCAATGGTCCGTTCTGGAACGGCACGCCGTCCACGGTGACTTCGGCGCCGCTGGCGGCCGTGAAGTTGGCCTGGCCGGCGATCCAAGCGATCGTGCCGAGTTTTGCTGGACCTACCGCGAGCTGCACGGTATTCGTCGCGTCGCTGCCGATGGTCTGCGATGCTGTCGGCGTCAGCCAGTGCAGGCCCACCAGCGACAGCCAACCGGCAGGCGCGGTGAGGCGCTCGACGCGCTGCTGGTGCCAGGCGTCGATGCTGGTCTGGTATTCGCCGGCACTGGCGCCGAGCGGCACGGCGCACAGAATGAACGGAAGCAACTGCGACTTGTTCACTTCAACCTCGGTGTCGATCTTGCGTAACGCACTATCTTACGCGCGCGCAGCGCATCGCTGCCGACGAATCGCAATGCCAGCATGCCGATCTTTCATCAACGTTCGGCCAGCGCCGCAATCGGCATCACGCCAATCTCACGCGCCGCAGCGATATCGATGATCTGGTAGTCCAGTTCGTTCGGGTCGTCGAACTTGTCGCCGCCCTCTTCGACTTGCTCGCGACCATTGTCCAGCGCCGCAGCGAACACCAGGAACGATTGCTGGACGTCCTCATCGTCGCTGATATCGCGCGCCAGCCGCAGCATCTGCTTGTCGACGTCGCCCGGATCGCTATCGCCCAACATCGTGGTTTCCAGAAAAGCCATCTCGCTGGCCTCCTCGTCGAGCGCGAAACCCAGGAACATGTGCCCAGGGACCGACACCAGCACTGGCGCGATGTCGATCTTGCGCAGGATCGAGGCGAACAGCACACTGCCGTCGACGCAGTTGGCCTGCGTGTTGCGCCAGCTTTGCTCGATGAAGCGTACGTTCTGCGAATGCACGTTGGCGTGCGTGCTCGACGTGGCGGTGATGTTGGAGTAGCGAATGCCGCGCTGCTGCAGCGTGTACCAGATGGCGAACACCTGCGCATACACCTGGTCCTGGTCCTCGCTCTGGTAACCATCGAAGGATTCGACAAGACCCGTGTCGAGCGCCTCCTTCAAGATTTCATCGACCAGCGGCGAGTCCTCATTGACGTACGCTGCAAACATCCAGTTGAAATCGAGATCGTCGTCGCTCGCGTCCGGGTCTGGATCGACGAAGTACAGCGCATCGTTGATGTTGCGCAGGCGCGCGCGAATCACCCGTTGCTCCGGTTCTTCGCCATCGATGCGCACCTCGAAGCTCACCGTTTCCGGACGCGCTTGCCGCACCTGCATCAGCGCCGTGTAGTTCCAGCGCAGCGTGGGATAAATCTCGTAGGTCACGCCGGCTTTCGGCAACGTGGCGGTAATGCTGCTGTCCGCCATCAACGCCGGCAGCGACACCGTCACGCGCACCTTTTGCCCAGGGCGCGTGGCGGTCATCGATACCCCGATCATCGACATATCGTCGCCGATGACGGTGGGGTCCTTTTCGCCGTCCGACTCCATCGTCGCCGTCGCAATTTCCACCGACGGGAAAATCTGGTTGAACGGCGACACGAAGGGCTCCCACTCGGCGCCTGCGGCCGGCCATGACAGCGCAACGCTCAACAAGCCGCAGACGCGCCACATCGTTCTAAGCCCAGGTCAGCGTGGACATATAGCCCGCGCCCAAAATGAAGATGATCACGCCCAGACTCAAGAAGCCCCAGCGGATACCGGTTTTGAATACCAGAGCGAGACCGCCGAAAAACAGCGCGACCGTCAGGATGACCGTGGCCAGCGAGAATTGATCGCCAATGTTATTGGCGTTGCGTCCTTCCAGGAAGCGCTTGTCGGCCGTTTCGAATTCCTCGGCGCTGCCGGAGAACACCTCATCAACGTACTCCTCGCCAAGGTCGGTCTCCGCGCCTTGTTGAAGTCCTCCTCCACCAGAACCGCTTCCTCATCGCCCTCCTGGTACCGCTTGCGTGTCTCCTCCGGCAGGCCCAGGTGCGCGTAGGCCGAATCCGACAACTGCGCGGTGAGCAGCCAGCTGGCCATGCCCAATTGGCGCTGGCTGGCGGTTTCGTCTTCGGTTTCCAGGCCTTCCCAGATCAGCTCTTTTGCGCGCACATCGGTTTGCACGTCCTGCATGTAAACCGTCAACTCGTCGTTGTAAGTGGTCGATGCTTTGGTCGTCAACGCCGCCGCTTCGCCGTACGCCTCGACACTCTGTCCGCCCCACAAATTACCCTGATGCCCGGCCACCGACGCCCCGATCGCACCCATACCCAGCAAGATCGCCGCCGCCAGCTCAAATACGTCGAACCCCTTTTTCTCGTCGCTCACAGCTCACCCCTCATCGCCCCTTTGAGGAGCCCAAGGCTACGGTTTCGAGCGCGCAAGCGGTAGACCAAATCACCGCCAAGCCGCCGGCCGTGCGGATTGTTGCAATTTGACTACTGGAGCCGTCGTTCGCGGCGGCAGGAGGCAGCAACGCTGCGGCGCGATTCCTACCCCACAACGGCCGGACAAGCGCTTTGTCAGGTCGCTAGCCGGACCTCGAACGTATCTGAAATTCGACGGATCATGCCAACGGCATCCTTCGGCTCGGGCTCGTCCGCAGGGAACAACAACCGGAAGCACTTTTTGAAATCAGACGCTTGATCCAACGGCGAGAGGTCTGCCTTCTCCGATGTGCCCTCCGGGGCGAATCGACCATTCAGCATCACTTCGACAATGCGTCCATGCAATCGCTGTTCGAAGTTCGGTGTCTCGCCAATGGCCGACCAGCGCCCTTGTGCATCCGCAAGCATCACGGCATTCGGCAGAAACAAATCAACCCCGCGTCCGCCATCGCTGAGCATGGGACCGAGAAGCATCAGGTAGCGATAGCCCATCAGCAACTCAGCTCGTTGCTCCGAATTCATTCCAGCGCAGGCATGCGGCTCAAGTCGCAAACGGACTGTCGAGATCGGATCGGTTTCGAAAAGGCTACCCACTTTGCGCAGCTGCAATACGCCCTTGGCTTCGCTGCTCACGTCGGCCAGCCAGCGGCTGTCGGGGATAGTGTAGACACGCCGCGTTGCGACCTCACTCCCATCGAATCGCTTCGTCGAAGCGCCTCGTATGTCGCTGACGATGGGCTCCAGCGTACGTTGTAAGCGTAGCCGTGCCGACCAATGCGGTCCGACTTTGGCGGGCAGAAAAACCACGAATGCACTAGCGTTCGACAATGCTTCATTGCCGGAGCGATCCAGCGAATAACCGAATGGCCCGAAGACCGTGCAGCGATCCTCAAGAAGGTATTGCCCGGGCTGCCCCGTCAGCGTACCTGCCGAATGCAAGTAGTGATCAGGTAAGGGCCCGCTCTCGATCGGCAATGCGTCGTTGCCATCCCCTTCCTCGCGTGTGACCCGATCGATTCCGACGAGCAAGGTCTCGCCCTGTCCGTATTCGCGATACCAGACCTCGTCGAGAATCACCAGGAACGGCGTGGTGTCGCCAGCTGGGACCGCCACGCGTGGATCGTCTCGCAGGGCGTGCGTCAGTGGCAGTACGGCCAGTACTTTCGGCGGCTTCAAAGCGCCACCGACGTAACCCACGGCCAATCGTTGCCAGTCGTCGAGTTCCGCTGCAGCCGACGCCGCGAGTACGTCGGGAGTGTTCAACACACCCGCGTAACGTGACCGCAACGTCAGTCGGTAGCGCAAGTAGTCGGCATGGGCGACGCCATCGCGCACATCTTCTTCGAGATAGAGCTCTGCGGGCGGCGGCACGAGGATCGATGTGCGCGGTACGCGCCCGGCGCGCGCCGGGCGTTGCACCAGCCCGCGATCGACCGTTGCGATCTCATCGAAGCGCTGCACGGCCGGCGAATTACGTATGCGTGCATCCGCACTGGCCAGTTCCGCAGGCAGCCCGCCGGCAAGACGGCGTTCCCGCTCAGGCTCAGGCAGCGCAGCCAGCTCAGACTGCGGGGGCAGATTGGGCAAATTGCGCCATTTCCAACGTTGCGCATCGATGCGGAAGCGATCGACAAACGGCAATGCCTCGCCAATGACGTCGGTCGCCAGGCGCAGCTCCACAGCGCCAGCCGCGTTCACCGCGAAGCGCAGCGCTTCGTACACTTCATTCGGCTTGGGCAAACGGTCGGTGGCAACTTCGATCAGCATCCGGCTCGGCTTGAAAGCTATCCAGGCCCCTTGAAACTCACCGTCTTCGACGAGGTCCATAAGAGCGTCGGAATCGAAGCGCTCGTACTCCTCGATCTTGACTAAGGGGAAAACCTCGACGAGCGCAAACCCACCGCTAGCGACGGCGATCTTCTGCCCATCGATCCCTGGCGCGAGATCGTCGATACGAAACTCGATCTTCATCGGCTGGAATCGAAACGGAACCGGCGAGCCATCTGCGGCCAGCTCGGGGTTCGGCGTCAGCACGCTTTCCTGCGTCGCGATCTTGTTCAAGCCATCGACAAGCCGCAGGCGAATGCCGATCGCGCGCACCGCCGGGTCGTGCGGCAACTGGATGTCGGTATCGCCCGACGCGAGGCAGCGGTCGCGCTGCTCGTAGACGTGGGTCAGCGTCGATACCAGCGCATTGAGTTTGGCATTGGCATCGGCATCGCCCAAAGCGGGCACAGCCCAACGGAAGAGCGTGTGTTCGTCGAGTTGCGGCAGTTCCAGCCACGCATCGACGCCGGGCAATCGCATGTCGGCTCGGATACCTGGCCCATCGCGCAATAGAACCGTAGGCAGTTGTTCGACGGGCAGCCCAAGCGTGCTGAAATGCTCGCGGCCGCGCAACACCACATCGGTTGGGAGCGCCGGCCAACCTCGCTCAGAGGCGGCTTTCAGATTGATATCGCCGACGGCGACACGGCGCTGAAAGCGAAGGTCAGAGAGTGCCGGCAACGCGATCGAATCCAGCAACTCGGGACGATAGCGCCAGGGCTCCTGATCGGCCAGTTCCCGCGGCAAACCGCCGCCCCGGTCGACGACAAACGCCGCAAACTGATAGCCATCGCCGTATCGCAACGGCGGCGCCGCGTAGCGGATCGCGACATCGCCGAATCCGATGACAGCGTCGTTGTGCAAGCCTGGCGCGGCGTAGGTCAGGTCGGCCAGGCGACCGCCCTCATCGCCAACCGCTAATTCATGTTCGCTCTGCCGATGAACATCCTCCAGCGGCGATGCCGTCAGCAGTGCCGCGCCGCGATAGACAAAGTCGCTCTGCAAAATGCCATTTTCGAATGCGGCGACCATGCCGCGCGGCTGTGGCGCCGCGATGGGCGCCGTTCCGTCGTCCAAAGGCAACATCGGCAGACCTCCGGTCACCATGCGCCATGGTCGAGCGGACGCATCTGTGCCCCAGGCATAGCGCCGTACCAGCAGTCCCACTTCTGCAATCTGGTCGAGTGGATTCGCCGCTCCGTCCTGAGCTTCGAGATGCCGGACTCGGTCTTCCTCAGCGCCGACCAACAGGTCGATGCCCTCGCCGGGTTGCAGCGGGCCTTTCTTGCGCGCGCCTGGTGGCAGAAGTCGCTCGACCATCGTCCCGAGCAGTGTCGTGGGCGCACCGGGAAGCCACTGGATGGGGCCCAAAAGCAATTCCTTGCTCTGCAGATGCGCCGCGAGCGCTGGAAAGCTCAGGTCCTCAGACCATGCGGCTTCGAGTCTTTTCTGCAGCTCGCCACGCAATACTTCAACGAACGCCTGCCCCGGTTTTTGCGCGCTTGCCGCGAGCTGAAGCAGTTGCTGCACGGCCTTCCTCTGGCGCAAGAGTAGCTTGAGCGGATCCTCGCCGGGTGCCGTGGCGGTGCGTTGGGCGGAGAGAAAACGCAGCACCTCCTCTGCCAGTTGGCGACGACCGATTTGGGCGCCGAGCTTGAGGTCCGGGTGCAGTTGCTCGGCCAGCAACGGCGGGTCGACGGCACGCAGTCGCGTGCTGACATCGAGCGCCTCCAGCAAGCGCTCCTGGAGGTCGCCCACGCTGTCCTCGCGCGCATCTCTAACTTGCAACCAATGCCGGTCGAGCGGCGCCGGTGCCGTCACTTGCAACTGATGGATCTCGCCCTGCGCCGACGCGGTCAGGCCGTCCGGTCCGGCATACGAGAATAAGCCCTCCGAGAACGTCGCAAGATCCAGGCGTACGCCTGCGATCGCGTCGAAGATAAACAATGGTGCGGCAGCGAAATAGCATCCGTCCGGACTCACCGACAGCAGATCCTCGGGCAGTTTGAAGTACCAACTGGACGACAGCGCTCCGCCAAGCTGCGGCGGCAAACTGGCGAGACTTTGCATTTGCACTATCCAGCGATCTTCAGACTGCTCTTTCTCGTCGTCGCCGTCGGCAAGCGGCCACTGCAAGCGCAGCGAATTGATCGGCAGCGTGTCGGTCTTTTTCCTTACAGCATCGGCGAGAAACGCAACCGGTGTGCCGCTGTCGCCGCGATGGGCAGTAATCGTGCGTGTCCCCAGATCGTTCTTGTGTTTTCCGAAACGGAGCTGCACCGGGATGGACTGGAGGCCCCGAAAAATGGATTGCGCCAGACAAGCGCGCAACCACCGGCGGCGCAAATGCGCGCCAGTCGGTTCAGCGCTCGTGCCCGCGGCCACCTGGAGCGCGAAATAGATCGGCGCACCTGCCTGGCGTGGTCCGACGCGAACGAGCGAATAAGTCAAGCTCAACTGGGTCATGGGATTCGCCTCAACTCAGATCGAGGGTTTGCAGCCAGGCGTTTACCTTGGCTTGAACGGCAGGCGGCTTTGCCGTTTCGTAATTGGGGTGCGTGGGCACACCTGCCGACGCGAGTTTGGTGCCGGACATCGTTGCCGCAGGGATCGCGCGCTTGCTGGACGAGGTCTTCTTGGGCGCCGCAAACACGCGCGTGAAACTGCGGTTGAGGCGAAAGGTGAAGAAGATCGAGATCTTGATGCGAATCGAAACGCTGCCGTAGCCGGTCATGCCGCCGTCCTGGTACGTGATGCGCAGGACCAGGCGCAAATACGCGCTGGCGATGCCCATCAGCGAGAACTCGCCCCAGATCAGCAGGCCAACACTGATCGCGGTGCTGCCGCGATTGGTTGAGGAGTCGCGATAGAACTCGACGCCGGCGGTGAACAACAAACCAGCGCTGGCACGCGCGAAACCCAAATTCAGCGCCAGAAAGGCGCCGGCCGAAATGCCGATACTCAATCGTGTCGTGAACTTGCTCGGCGGCCGATAGCCGATCTCGACACCGAACCAGCCTCCGCCGCCCAAGAACAGGACCGCGAGTCCGAACGGCCGCTCTGGCTTGCTCAACCAAAGGCCAGTTCGCAACTCGAAACCACGGTCGACCAGCAAATCGAAATGCGCGAACAATGTGATGCCGGTGAGCGTGAACGCACCAGCGCCGAGGTCGGGCAATGGCATGCACAGCTCGGCACTGATGCCGGCCGGCAACAGTGGCGTCAGCATCAAGCCCTCGTCGCTGGGCATCAATACCGCGAGCGCCTGACTGATGAAGTCAAGCTCCTCCGCCAGTTCGAGGTTCTCGCTGTCGAAGTTGAAAGCAAAGTCGCCTTCGCTGTCGAGTTTCAGCGTCGCCTCACGGAAGGTCACCAGGGGTTTGCGGTTCAGCGCGATCACCCAGTCGGCGCTCAGCTCAGCGCTGCTCTTCTGGACCGGGTTGCCGCCCTCGCCGACGCGCAACTGGCTGTTGGCAACGAATTGCGGCTGCAATAGTTCAATCGTGATCGGGCCCAGATTGAGCAGCGTGGCATCGCTCTCGAAGCGCCGGTCGATGGCGACGTCCGCCCACGCCGTCATCCGGTCTTTGTCGAAACCGTGCTTGATCTTCAGCCACTCGTACTCGGCGAAGGGGTCGTCCGGGATGCGCAAATCCGGCAGGAGGTGTTCCAGCTTGAGCCCGCCGAAATCGGGAAACAACTTGCTGATATCGAGATTGCCGAGCTGCGGCAATAGCCGATCGCGCAGACGATCGAAGGGCATCTCTGCGCTGAGGGCATTCAACACATCGTTGCCGAGATTGTTGAAGTAGGCACTCGATCGCGTCAGATCGACGGTCTCCTTCAACGCATCGAGGTAGTAGCCGACCGCCTCGCGCGAGCACGCAAGCGCTTCTGCGACCGGGCCGGTGGCGAGCGCGCGCGCCATCTCCAGCACCGACTCGGCCCCGGGAATTTCCGGTAGGCGGGCGCGCATGTCGCTGGCCAGTTGTCGCACCAACTGCTCGCCCGCCACTTGCCAATGGTCGGTCAGATCGCGAAGCTGCGATTCGGCTGCCGTTGCCAATGCTTCCAGCGAGCTGGCAGGGTCTTTGAGTACGTCGATGACTTTGCCGAGGCGATCCTGGACGACGCGCGGCAAGCCCTCCGCTGCGTTGAAGTTGCCGATGGCCTGCTTCCAGATATCGGTGTTGAGAATGCTCTTGGCAAGCGTGTTGGCCTCGCTCTGCAGGTTGTCGAACGTGGACTTCAGATCCGCCGAGAACCGTGCCAACTGCGCTTGGTAAGCGGCGGGATCGGCTAACTGGTCGATGTCCTTGGCAAACGTCTCAACAACGGTTTTCAAGTTCACTCGGGCTTTGGCCAAATGCTCGTTCCAGGCCGATGTCACTGGTTCGGCTAAGGCACTAAGCCACTCACCCAGCGACGCCACGTCGGTGAGCGCGACGGGCGCCATCAGTCGGCGAATGTCGGCCTCCAGTTCGGCGAAATCCGGCGCCTGCACCGACCATGGCAGCTGATCGTCCAGCTCGTCGACGATTTGCGCGCGGGCGAGCGCAAGTAGCTGCCGGAGTTCGTTGCACAGCCGCTTGTAAACCGGTGCGTCGCCGAGCTGCGAGAACGACGGGCCCAGTTGCTCGCGCACCCAGTCCTCCGCTTGCGAGGCGAGTCGCATCAGGCCGTCTGCTGCGGCCGCGCACTGCTGGCGAAACTGCGCTTCGAGGTCGAAGACGCGGCTCGGGTCCGCCTGTAGCTCGAGGCCCATACGCGCCAGTTCCGACAAGACCACGCCGACCTCGCGGCTCAGGTAAGCCTGAATCCGCTGGTCGATGTTTGCGAGCGCCGACTTGACGCGATGCAAACCCTCGTCGGCCATCAAGCGGACGGAGCCCAATCGCGATTCGGCCTGGGTATGCACCGATTCCAATGCCGAACGTGCCTGGCGCTTGAATTCATCGATCGCTATGCCAGCGTCCACTCGCAACTGCTGCTGGAAGTCGCCGATCGCTCGCGTCGCCTGGTCGCGTGCGGCGTCGATCAGGGCCTCTTGATGCAGCGCCCAGTCAAAGGCGCTCGCCGCCGCAGCGCGTCCCGCCGCGGCACCGTCGCTCGCGTGTTGACGCAAGCGCTCGGCGAGCGCCAAGGCATCGTCGCGGAATTCACCGAGCGCGCCGATCGGCGCATCGCCGATTTGCTGCAATTTGGCGGTGAGCGCATGGCGGAGTTCGAAAACGGCATCGCGAACGACGCCATCGGCATGCGCGAAGACACGGCTGGCGCCGACGCTGGCTACCGCCGTCGGTAATGCCGATCGCGGCTTGCCGCGCGCCAGCGACAGCGCGCGCAAGCGCACATCGATGCCCGCCACATCGCGGCCGTGCATCAGATTGACCGCTTCCTCGGCCGGCAAGAGATCGACGCTGTATCGGGATTGCCCGAAGTCGGCGCGCACAGCGTCGGGTTGCTGTTGCCAACCTGCGAAGCTGGATCGATAGGGCAAGTGCGGCGCTTGCGGCCGCTCAACCGCCGGATAATCGATCTCCAGGAACGCCGGCCAGGTGTCGGTGTCGCCGGAATCGCCGTCACGTGTCGACGAGAAGAACCGCAGTTGTGCGGGATCGGCCAACTGCTGCGCAACGCGACCGCCGCCCTTGTCTGCCGCTCGCGCGAACTCAAGAAAGATCTGCGGCGACGGGAAGAAAGCTTCCTCGCCGGGAGGAATCGGTCCGCGCAGCGGCATCTCGAAACCCTGGTCGAGATCCGTACCCCAATTGGAACGCACGGGAATGATGGTCGTTTGAAAGCGCGAACGCTGAAGTGCGCCGCTGTAGGGCCGATCCGTAGTGCGCTCGGGATAGTCGCGCACCGGTTGCGTGATCTCGATGTACTCGCGAACCTTACGCAGCGCCGCGAACCCTTCGTATCGCGGGTCCTGCCACTCCCAAGTGTCTTGATCCGCCGCCGGCGCCGAACCGGCGTAGCGCGGTGCGCGGCGCACCGTGCGCTCATAGACGATGACATGGCGGGCGTGGTTCCACAGCATTGCGATACGACCGACGCGTATCACGGTGAGCGAGTCCAGCCGACCTTGTGTGGTACTGCTAATGATCTGGGTCTTGCCCTGATTGAACATCGCCAGTTGCGCGCCGCTGCCACCCAGCGCGCCGAAGCGAAGGTTTTTGATGCTGCCGGTGCCGGGTTTACGGTCGTCCAACAGTTCCCGATACACCGGTTTGGACTGAAACGGCCAGTCGACGCCGCCGCGGAGCGGCCGGCGAGACCCCGGCGATTTGCCCCCATAGGCCAGATGCGGTTCGAAGGGATCGGCGGTGTCGCGGCTGGCGCGCAAGCGGAAGCTGGCCGCATCCTGGGTGCCACCGCGCGCGTCGTCCGTCGCGTCGGCAAAAACCGGCCAATCGCTGCTGCGCTTCAGGAGGTCGGCGATCCATGTCGCGAGCCGGTTCACGTGTGCACGCAAGCGCGCTTGCGTGTCGTCGACCTGCGGTGGATTGCCAAGCTTTGCGTGCTGTGCGAGCTGGAATTCGCGCAACCGATCGATCCAGGCATCGGCGAGCGGGGCCGACCCGATCAGTGCTTCCAGCTCCGCGATCCGGCGGCGATCGTTTGGATCGTTGGCCAGCGTCGCGACCATGCCGTAGAGCAGCTCTACGCGCGCCGATTGCAATTTGGCGCCAGTCGATCCCAGGCGCCGCGCCAGTAAGCGCCGCAAGCCCCACGGTGCGATACTGCGGGCACTATCGATGTCGGTCCGGTCCAATTCAAGCACGGTATTGGAACTCAGCCTGAAATCGAACAGCTTTCCCGGCACCGGGCATTCCGTGAGGCCGCCGTCGCGCAGGTAAATCCGGCCTTTGATCATCTCCTCGCCAATGCTTTGCGGCGGCAGGATCACATGCATCGCGCCGGTTTCCGAGACATAGACCCACTCTGCAGGCTGCTCAGAATCGTCGGTGTATTCGGCAACGATTGCGCCCGCAGCCAGCGCGCCGGTCTCGCTCACGACGCGGGCGAAGGTCAACGGTGCGGTGTCGAGTACCAGCACGTCCTGCCGCAACGAGTCGATTTCCGTTGGCGTGGTCAGCTGGATGCGCAGCAAGCGACTTTGCGCGCTGTTCGCCGTCTCGTTGATCAGCACCCGTAAGTCCGTCGCCCCGTCCGACAAATCGATCGCCATGGGGCGCTCGCGCCGCAACCAGGCCGACAGCGTTTCAAAGCCAAACTCAGGGTCTTGGCTTGCTGCGCCAATCTGAGCGCCAGACAACGCGATCCCTAAGCGCACGCTCAACGATGGCGAGCCGAATCGGCCCACGCCGTCGTCCTCGCGAACGCGCAACACGACCCTGTCTGCAGCTGAGGCGCGCAAGCGCACGGCGCCAATAGCTTGATCCGCCGCAGGCTGCATCGATCCTGGACTCGGAGTCAATTCCAGTGCCAACCACTCCGAAGGCAATGGCTGCCGGCAGGCTTGCGCAAGAAGGAAGGGCGCGGCGACCGAACCGGACGTAAACAAACTGCGGGCACGCATTTGCGAAATGCGTGGACTGGTCTCGTCGACGTTTCGAGCATTCCCGAACTCGACGATGAAATCCGGTCCGTCGAGCCAGACCTGGCGCAAACGTGTGCGCTTGAGCGCCGCACGGGTCGATCCCACTACCTGAAATCGGAGTGTGGCCTTGCCGCCAGCCGCGGCGATCGTACTCGGAACGTAGCTCAGCTGATTGCGTGCGCGTATCGCGGTCAGCCCTTGTCGGTAATGTAGCGAGCGCCAACGCCACAGTCGCTCGAAGCTCAAGCGCGACGATGGTCCCGAAACCGGCACCTCCCAATCGAGCAGCCACTCCCAGGCTTGCGCGTCTGCACTGATCGCACGCGCGCAGCGCATGCTCACATCCGCAGCTTCGATATGCGCGAACTCGCTCGCACTGCTTTCGCCGAGCGCTTCGGAGCGTGCTCTGCCGAGTGTCCGTTGGGGTAGTTCGAAACCGAAGCACAGCGGCCATTCGCCGGGTTCCGACGGCGCTGGCGCGAGGAAGAAGCGATCGCCAGAAGCGTTGCTGTTCAAGTCGACATTGATCAGCGAACCAACCATGGGTTGTTCGCTCAACAGCGCCCCACAGCGTTTGGGCCATCGACCATCTTTGGCGTAGACGATGCGTGCGTCCATGAGCGCCGCAAACTCCGCGCGTTTGGGCAGGAAGGCGTCGAGCCAGAGCGAGGTGGTGTCGCTGTCGAGGCTGATCGGCTCCATCCTCTCCGCATAGATAACGGCGCTTTGTTGGTCGCAGAGAATCAGCAGGCGGCCAGCGTCGGCCAGCAGTCTTAAGCGCAACCAGATGCCGGCACTGCACGGCGTCAAGGGGTTCTGGCAGTGCGCCATCAACTCCATTTCCTTGCCGTTCGACAGCACCCAGTCGTCGCCGTCTTTCGACACGAAGTTCTGGTTCACGCTGAGCCGTGTTCTGGTACCGGTATCGGAGGGCCACGGCAAATTTTTGTCTGGCGAGGTGTCCAGTCGCAGTGTGCGATTGCCAGCGTGCAGCAACACTTGATCGATTCCTTCCCAAACATAGCGCCCGGCGCCTTGCACGGTTGGCGTAGCGCTAACAGCCGAGACCGTCAGGTGCGCGCCGTTGCCGAGGGCCTTGATTCGAAATCTCATCATGGCTTGTTCTCCACCATCGCCTTCTGACCAGGCTTGCCGTTGTATTTGGGATTGGCGACCCACTCCGTGCCATCCGGCAAGCGTGCTGCCGCGCGCCGCCAGAAGACTTTCTTGTCTTTGACGAAACGCTGGCACCACAGCCATCGGTGACCAGGCTCGACACTGTCGTGATAGGCAGCCCAACAGGCGGCGCCCCACGCCTGGGCAATCTGGTCAGGGTGGTTTTTCCAAAGCCATGCCAATCCCTCCGTTTCATTGGAAGGGACCAGAGCCTTGAGCGACGACCAGAAATGAAAGCTGGCGAAGTCCTTGTCCGGGAACTGCACGGCACCACCGCGCATGAAGACCGGGCCGTCCCATCCCAGCACCAGCGGCGTCAATCCGCCATTCTGTTTTGCCCACAGCTGCCAGGGCTCGCCGAACGACAGCGCGTTGCAACCCAGCACCAGGATCATTCGGCAGGCGGCAAAGCGCTGCTGGACACCGCCCAGCACAATCGAATTAGCGAGCGTGTCGCCCACCCAGACGAGATCGCGGCTATCCACCGGATGGGCAATCGCTACCACATGGTCGAGCACATCGGCGGTTCGCGTCAGTCCCCAGATCGATTGGCAGTAACGATTGCCGAGTCGCGGCAATTCCAAATGACGTCCCGTGTGATGCCCGCCGACGACGTAGACGTCCACCGGGCTCGCGTACAGTTTGGCGAGAAATGCCTCAAGCTCGGTTCGAAAATCTGCGAGCAGCTTTGGCCAGCCCGGCTTGGACAGATCGAGAAAGGAAAACAGCTGGGTGCCGCGACCCCGAAAACGGCGTACTCCCCGCGGGTCCTTGGCATCCCAGCGCAGCTCGTTGGGAAGCGCCGACCAATCGGCTAGCAACTCGTCCGTCCGCTCCACATCCACCAGACCTGAAGCCAGCGCCTCGCGCTTGAAAAGCAGCGCCTCTGCGAGCTTGTTTCCAGGTTGGTTGAAGGAGGTCACCAACATGCGCGTCATGGGCATTCCTCGGCGATTTCGAGTCCAGTCTTCCAGCGAAACGTAACGTAGGCGGCTGAACCGCCAGGCATGGGCAGTTAAGTCATCATGGCTGAAGTCATTCGCAGTTTGCATTTAGGATGCCGAAGGGCGGAGTATGTCCCACCTGCCAATTGAAACTGATTGCATCAAAGGTGCACGCAAGGCGGAGAGCCGCAGAAGCCGGCGTTGAATCGGTACGAGCCCACCATGGTTCCGTGATCTTTCGTCGATCAAGGTCCGCGCCAGGCGCGCATTCGTTCAGAGCCAATTGACGAGCGTTGTCTCACAATGGCGGCTACCACGTGATAGCCATCACTTCCGAGGTCGCGTCGTGACCGTCGCCAGCGAACCGAACGAAAAGAATTCGACAGCCAAGCTGTTCATGCATGGGCGGAGTCAAGCGGTGCGCCTGCCGAAGGAATTCCGGCTTGAGGGAACCGAAGTGCGGGTCAGCAGGGTGGGCAACCGGATCGTGCTCGAACCGATCGAGGTCGTGCCTTTCGATACGACCGCCTGGTTCGCACACCTGGATGCGCTGGGCGCCTCGGACTTCCTGGCGGATGGACTGCCCGACGAGTTGCCCATCGAGCCCGATCCGCGTGCTTTCTTCTAGATGGTTTGTCTCGATACCAACGTCATCATCGGCGCGATCAACGGGCGCACTCCCGCTATTCGAACGCGGCTGGCGGAGCAAATGAGCTTGGGCGCAGACATTGTCATACCTGTGATCGCGCTCTACGAGATGCGTTACGGCTGCGCCAAGAGTGATCGCAGAGAACAATCCGAGCGCTTGATTGAGGTCTTCCTGGCATCCGGCATCCGCGTACTGGCTTTCGAACCCGAAGACGCTGACCACGCAGGCGACATCCGCGCCATTCTCGAAACCAAGGGAACACCGATCGGCCCCTATGACGTGCTGATCGCCGCCCAGGCCAGGCGGCGCGGCGCAGTGCTGGTCACCACCAACCGCCGCGAGTTCGACCGCGTGCCAGGGCTGATCGTGACCAGCTGGGTGGCATGAAGGCGCAAACACCCACACCAGGGACGGCTGCTTGCGTAGAATCCAAATGACGGGCCTATAGCTCAACGGTTAGAGCAGGGCGAACCGGAGCTGTCGCGCGGCATGCCGCGCGGCGAGCGCCCGGCCAAGGATGGCCGGGCTGGAGCCCAGCACCAAGGACGGCTGCTTGCGTAGAATCCAAATGACGGGCCTATAGCTCACAACGGTTAGAGCAGGGCGAACCGGAGCTGTCGCGCGGCATGCCGCGCGCCGGTGAGCGCCCGGCCAAGGATGGCCGGGCCGGCGCCCAGCGCCAAGGACGGCTGCTTGCGTAGAATCCAAATGACGGGCCTA
>JALHMG010000020.1:72507-76769 GCA_022844135.1 Lysobacterales bacterium | reverse complement strand
GGGCGAACCGGAGCTGTCGCGCGGCATGCCGCGCGCCGGTGAGCGCCCGGCCAAGGATGGCCGGGCCGGCGCCCAGCGCCAAGGACGGCTGCTTGCGTAGAATCCAAATGACGGGCCTATAGCTCAACGGTTAGAGCAGGAGACTCATAATCACACCTACGCGCTCGGAACTTTCCGAGCCTTCGAAGCATCGCCAAGCCTAAAGGTTCCAGGTTCGAATCCTGGTGGGGCGAACCGGAGCTGTCGCGCGGCATGCCGCGCGCCGGTGAGCGCCCGGCCAAGGATGGCCGGGCCGGCGCCCAGCGCCAAGGACGGCTGCTTGCGTAGAATCCAAATGACGGGCCTATAGCTCAACGGTTAGAGCAGGAGACTCATAATCTCTTGGTTCCAGGTTCGAATCCTGGTGGGCCCACCAATTCACCTTTCCAACCAACTCTCCCCGCCAGCCCGAATGCGCGACTACTGCGCACGACTGCGGGTTCCTTCGGCCCAGTGCGTGGACGCGGATGTGGCTTTGGGTCGTCGAAGGCCAGAAGCTCCTTCAAACGCATCGCGACGGCCCAACATCATGAGAACCCATCGAATCGACAGCCCGACGGAGATCGACGCGCAGGAAATTGCGCGGCACATCGCTGCCGGTGCGCACGTCGTCGTCCAGTTTGCGCGCACCGGTTACACCGCGCAGCTATTGGACAGCTTGAATAAACTGGCCAGACAACACGGGCGCGACCTCACGGTCCGCTTTTACGGTCATTACAACGGAGATTTCGATGCGTCGGTACTGAAGTGCTTGCCGGATGCGCAGTGCGTGTCCATGGATTGCCTGATCAAAGCGAGCAACCTCGACGCGCTATCCCATCTGCACAACCTCAAGGAACTGCGCCTCGGCGTGTTCGAGCTCGACAACGCGGATATCCTGAAGACCATCAACCTTGGCTCGCTCGAAGCGCTGATGCTGGGCGATACGAAGAACTGCCGGATCGATCTTGCCCCATTGGCCGATTGCGGTCGGCTGCAGCGATTGGACACCGTTGGACAGACCCGAAACATCGCGTCCATCTGCGAGCTACCGTCTCTACAGGCACTCCGGCTTGTAGCGTTTCGGAAAGGCGAGGAGCTGGATTTCGTCAGCGCTGTGCCGAATCTGACAGCGCTGCACCTGGGATTTGGCGGACGCGCCTCGATCGCCAAATTGACCGCGCCGCAGTTGCAAAGGCTCGAGGTCCTTCGGGTTCAGGGACTAGCCGACCTCGGTGATCTCGGACGTTTTGGCGAACTTCAGAGCGTGCAGATCGAGGACCAGATCCGGCTTGCCGAAATCCAGCTGGGAGCGAATCCAAAGCTCGCGGAGATCGTAGTGATCAACTGCAAGACGCTGGCACGAATCGAGGGGCTGGCCGACCTGCCGCGCTTGTCCACTTTGCGCATCCATCGAACGGGAATCGACTACCCCGCGTTCATCGAAAGGCGACTGCCGCGACAGCTGCAATCACTGGCGTTCTACACCGGAAAGCAAAAGCGCGATGCCGAGATCAAAGCCGATCTTGCAGCGCGCGGATATCGCTGATTCGGTGTGCGCTCGGCCAATGCACGCTGCAACGAGTTGATTCCAACGAAAGGAAGTACATGAACCCAACGACGGGACGCGACCGCAGCTTCATTACCGCCGGCCTCTACGGTCTGCTCGTTGGCGACGCCCTTGGCGTGCCGTACGAGTTCCACGATTCCTCCAGTATTCCCCCTGCCGATCAAATCGAGTTCGAGCCGCCGCCCGGATTCCGGCGCAGCCATCCGGGCGTTGCGCCCGGTACCTGGTCCGATGATGGTTCGCAGGCGCTCTGCCTGTTCGAGTCCTTGATCGAGCACCCTGAGCTTGATCTCGTCGATTTCGCGAGCCGCCTTGTGCGTTGGCATGACGAGGCGCATCTACAGGCTGGCGGGAGGGTTTTCGACGTCGGCATCCAGTCGTTTCGTGCCCTCGCACGCATCAAGGATGGATATCCACCACATCTGGCCGGGGGCCACACCGAGCGGGAAAACGGGAACGGCTCACTGATGCGCGTGCTGCCGGTCGCGCTACTGCACAACCCCGAGATCGAGTCCGATTTCGATCTCATCGCCAAAGCGATGCGCCAGAGCCTGCCGACGCACGCCCATCCGCGATCCCAGCTTTGCTGCGCGCACTTAGTCCTTTGGGCCGACGGGCTGCGCCAGAAACTGAACGAAGACGACGCATGGAATCGCGCCGGCGAAATTCTCACGCGCTTCGCGTCCGGCGCCGACGGCGCGCACAACTATGAGAGCTACTCCGCCGATCTGGCCGCAGAGTGTCAGCGAGTCCTGGTTCCAGATCCCGGCTACCTTCCGCAGGGATCAGGGTACGTGCTCGACAGCCTGTGGTCGGCGCGGTGGGCGCTACGCGGGCGGCCCTATGAGGCTGTGGTGCGAGCAGCTGTTCAACTTGGGAACGACACCGATACCACTGCAGCTATCGCCGGCGGGCTGGCGGCGATTCGCGACGGGCTGGCAGCTATACCTGCCCGATGGCGGAACCAGCTGGTAAACGCATCGATCGTGGATCGCTTGGTTGGCGATGCGTCGTGATTGATCTGCGCTAAGGTCAGGTCGCCGAACGCGCAGCCTGCCGCGAGCCAAGCAATGGCTACGCGAGCACGCCCGCGGAGAGGAGCGCTACGGGATTGTCGTCTCCTCCCAAGCCCAACGACTCAAACCCCACGCCATCGACGTGCGCCCGAAAATCGATCCCGTGCATTGGTTCCTGCACGACAAAGACGACGTGCGCTCGTCCTACCACCTGGAAGACGTCGACACCGAGTTCCTGGTTCAGGGCCTGGAACTCGATTGGGCCTGCGTCGTCTGGGACGCAGACTTGCGTCATGGCAAGACCGGCTGGCAACACGGCGAATTCGTCGGCGCGCGTTGGAACCGCATCCGCAAACTCCCGCGCCAGCGCTATCTTGAAAACGCCTACCGCGTGCTGCTGACACGGGCGCGGCAAGGCATGGTTACTGTTGTGCCGCAGGGGGACGTCAACGACCCGACGAGGCGGCCGGAGTTGTATGACGCGACTTTCGAGTTTTTGGGGGAGACGGGGATGGCGATGTTGTAAGTGGCGCAGGAAGTAGCGTCAATCGACGCTGCGCCAGCTCGTGCGGGGCACGCGGACTGTCAGTTTCCCCATTCACTTCAGCGGCCGTCATATTGCATGCTGACCCCGACCAGTGCAGATTGCGCCGTACGAGGTCTTTCCGCGTATTCACTTTCAAGTACCGCGCACGTAACGCACATATTCAAGGGGCTACATGGCACTGCACGCAGCTTTCCCCAGGTCCCCCTATGTCGTCCTGGATCCGCAGCAACGCTGGTTCCCCGCGGCTGAAGACCTGCGCAACACCGCCTACGAAAAGCTGCTTCCTCCGCTCGTCGCCCACATCCGGGCGGAGGTGCACGAATGGCGCGATGCCGGCTATCTCGGTGCAACTAGCACCTCACGCTCGCTGCTGCGCTGGTGGTTTCAGCAACCCCACTTGATCGAACAGTCAGACGGATCGCTCTCGCCTTTCGAGTACTACTTCGCCCAGCGCGAGGCGGTCGAAACGATCATCTGGCTGCATGACGTCCGCAAGGTACGCGACAAGTTCGACTTGATGCGATTCGACGCCTCAGGCGCCGTGTCCGCCGGCATGTTCGACGAAAGCTGGCCGCGCTACGTCACCAAGATGGCGACTGGTTCCGGCAAGACCAAGGTGCTCTCGTTGCTGATTGCATGGAGCTATTTCCACAAGCTCTATGAAGCCGATTCGACGTTGTCGCGCAATATCCTGCTGATCGCACCGAACATCATCGTGCTCGACCGCCTGCGCAGCGACTTGGATGGCCTGAAAATCTTCTTCAACGATCCGGTGCTCCCGGACAACGGCTTCGACGGCCAGAACTGGCGGGATGACTTTCAGGTCACGCTGCACATCCAGGACGACGTACGTCTGGTTCGCCCCACCGGCAATTTGTTCCTGACCAATATCCACCGCGTCTATCTCGGTGACGTGGTCGAACCTTCGCTGGACGATGACGATCTGCGCGACTACTTCCTTGCGCCCTTCGGCGCCAAGCCCGTCGGCAAGACCACCGACAGCAACGTCGATCTCGGCGAGTTGGTGCGCGAGATCGACGAATTGGCAGTGTTCAACGACGAAGCGCACCACGTCCACGATCCGCGTATGGCCTGGTTCAAGAGCATCCAG
>JALHMG010000020.1:0-72407 GCA_022844135.1 Lysobacterales bacterium | reverse complement strand
AAGAGCATCCAGGACATCCACCACCGCATGCTGCAGAAGGACCTCAAGCTGTCCTTGCAGATCGACGTCACCGCCACGCCTAAGCACGACAACGGCGCAATCTTCGTGCAGACCGTTTCCGACTACCCACTGGTCGAGGCGATCCATCAAAAAGTGGTCAAGCACCCTATGCTCCCCGATGCCGCCAGTTGCGCGCGGCTGCAGGAGCACCAGAGCGCGATTTTCAGCGAACGCTATTCGGACTACTTGCAGCTAGGCGTAGAGGAATGGCGCATGAGCTACGCAGAACACGAAGCACTGGGAAAGAAAGCAGTGCTGTTCGTGATGGTCGACGACACCCGCAATTGCGACGAAGTCGGCGTCCATCTGGAGCGCATCTGCCCTGAGTTGCAGGGCGCGGTGTTGGTGATTCACACCAAGGCCAACGGCGAAATTTCCGAAGCGGCTTCCGGCAAGAGCAAGGAAGAACTGGAAGTGTTGCGCAAGGCGTCGAACGAAATCGACGGCTGGGCCAGCCCCTACAAGGCCATCGTCTCGGTATTGATGCTCAAGGAAGGCTGGGACGTGCGTAACGTCACCACCATCGTCGGCCTGCGCGCCTACAGCTCCAAGAGCAACATCCTGCCTGAGCAGACCCTTGGCCGCGGCCTGCGCCGCATGTATTTCGGCAGCGACGCGCCCGAGCATGTTTCGGTGATGGGCACGCCCGCGTTCATGGAGTTCGTTGAGACCATCAAGACCGAAGGCATCGAGTTCGAGCGCGTGCCGATGGGCAAGGGCAGCGGGCGCAAAGATTCCTTGGTCATCGAAGTGGAGACCGCGAGCGAGGACAAGGATATCGATGCGCTCGATATCCAGATTCCGCGACTCGCGCGCCGCTTCAACCGCGAATTCCGGGATCTTGCTGATCTGGATCCACCCGGTTTCAACAATCCGCGCCTGCCGCTGAAGGCGTTTACACCCCAAGAAACTCGCGAGATCGTCTTCAAGACCATGCTCGACGACGCCATTCACCACACCATCGCGCTCGACGGCGGTGGACCGGCCGACTATCGCTCGGTGGTCGGTTTCTTCGCCCGGCAATTGCTGAAGGAGTTGCGTCTGGTCGGCGGATACGAGTTGCTCTATCCCAAGGTCAAAACGTTCATCGCCGAGAATCTGTTTGCCGAATCGCCGGTCGATCTCGAAGACCCGGTCGTGCTGCGCAACATTTCCGAACCGGATGCCAGCAAGATCATCTTCGACAGCTTCAAGACAGCGATCAATGCGCTGACCGTGCAGGACAGCGGCAGTTCGCGCATCGAGGACTACATCCGGCTGCGCGACACCCGGCCATTCCGCACTGAACATCGGGACTACCTGCAGGCGAAGAAATCCGTCTTCAGCAAGATCGTCGGCGAGGCCAATGCCGGTGGCTTCGAGCTCAAGTTCGCCCGCTTCCTCGATGAAGCGCCCGATGTGGTCAGCTTTGCCAAGAACTACCTCGCCGTCGGCTTCAAGATCGACTACGTGCGTGCCAACGGCGATCTGTCCAATTACATTCCGGATTTCGTGGCGAAATCGGGTGACGGCACAGTCTGGATCATCGAGACCAAGGGCGCGGTCGAGATCGATCTGCCGCAGAAGATGAACCGCCTGCGTCAATGGTGCTTGGACGCCAGCGCCGCCAGTCAGACTCAAGGCGGGCCGCGATACCGCTTCGTCTATGTGGATCAGACCAGCTATGAGCGCAATCCGCCGCGGTCATTTGCCGCACTCATGGCCGGATTCACTGAATATCAGGCCGCGCCATGACACCGGAACACCTCAAGCTCGTGCTGCAGACGTTGATTGCAGGATGGGAAAACGAGTGCGTGGAGTTCAAGGAGGCGAACGATAATTACCCGACCTCGGATATCGGCAAGTACTTTTCGGCGTTGAGCAATGAAGCCAACCTGCGCAACCGTGACGTGGCGTGGCTGGTGTTTGGCGTTCGCAACGCGGATCGCTCGGTGGTAGGCACGGGCTACCGAGAGGATTTCGAGCGCTTGCAAAGTTTGAAGAAGCAGGTGGCGGACGGAAGCGGCCCCACTTCCAGCTTCCGCGAGATCCATGAACTGCAAACGCCCCAGGGGCGCGTGTTGTTATTCGAAATCCCCCCGGCGCCACGCGGCATTCCCATCGCCTGGAACGGTCATTATTTCGCGCGCAATGGGGAGAGCCTCGCCGCCCTGTCGCTGGGCAAGCAGGACGAAATCCGGCAACAGGGTCTCGCCGAGGACTGGTCGGCCGTGTTGTGTGCCAACGCGACGCTGGCGGACCTTGATCCGGCCGCAATCGCCAAAGCGCGCGATATCTTCATCGGCAAGTTCGGCGACCGCATACCGGAAGCGACCATCCGCGGTTGGGGCGACGCCACTTTCCTCGACCAAGCCAAACTGACCATCCGTGGCGGCATCACCCGTGCAGCATTGCTGCTGGTCGGGAAACGCGAAGCGACCCACCTTTTGAGTCCGTTCGTGGCCGAACTGAGCTGGAAGCTGGAAGGGCCGGAGCAGGACTACGATCACTTCCATCCGCCGTTCCTGCTGGCGACCTCACGGCTCTATCAGCGCATCCGCAACATACGGTTGCGACTCGAAAGACCGGGCGAACTGATCCCGATCGAGTTTCCGAAGTACGATCAGCGCATCGTGCTCGAGGCCCTGCACAACTGCATTGCGCATCAGGACTACCGCCGCTGCGAGCGCATTCTGGTGATCGAGCGACCGGGCGAGTTGGTGTTCCAGAATGCGGGTGGTTTCTACGACGGCACGCCGGACGACTATGTCATCGGCAATCGCACGCCGACGCGCTACCGCAACCGCTTTCTGGCCGAGGCCATGGTCAACTTGCGCATGATCGACACAATGGGTTTTGGCATCCGTGAAATCATGTTCCGTGGCCAGATGCGACGCTACTTGCCGTTGCCAGACTTTGATCTCGGCGACCCTGAGCACGTGGTACTGCGCCTGCAGGGCCGATTCCTCGACGAAAACTATAGCCGGGTGCTGCTCACACACAGCGACCTAGGTCTGTCCGAAGTGCTCGCACTGGATGCTGTGCAGAAGCGGCAGCATGCCGACGCCGACGTGCTGCGACAGCTTCGTCGCAAGGGCCTCCTGGAAGGGCGAAAGGGCAGGCTGCATGTCGCCGGCAGCGTCGCAGTGGCGACCGACACCGTGGGTGAGTACCTCCATCATCGTGCTTTCGACGATCAGTACTTTTGCGACCTGATCGTGGAGTTTTTGCGGACCAAGCGCGATGCCCGCCGCAGCGACTTCGACCGCCTTCTGAAAGGCAAGCTGTCGGACCTGCTCAGCGAGGATCAGAAGAACGACAAGGTCAGGAACCTCCTGCAGAAGCTGCGGCGTGCCGGCGTGATCGTTTCGGAAGGCAGCACTCAAGCCACGATCTGGCGCCTCCCAGGGCCATGATTGGGCGGCTAGCAATTGGCTATGGCACGGCAACAGTTCGCTGCAGAGCAGTCGGAAAATCAAATATAAGCTTTATTTTCAATGGGTTGGATTGTCTAGATTGCGGCGTGCGCGCCAATCCGTAGCCAATCCGTAGCCAATTCGTAGCCAATCCGGAAGATCAGACACCATGTCAAAGTCAAGCAAGCCCAGCTACGAGCTCAGCGACGCCGAGAAGCGAGACCTGATGCAACTGATCCAGGCCGGCAAGCCGCTACCGGAGAAGTACCGCTTCATCCTGTTCGAGGACAAGCGCGAGGTCGAGCTCGTGTGGAACGGCAAGACCGCCGATGTCTGCACCACGGTGCTGCCGTTCCAGACGCTGGAGCACATCGATGAGCCGCGCAAGGAGACGAAGCACCAGGGCGAGTTGTTCGACGGCCGTGGCCGCCAGTTGCAGGGCTGGACCAACAAGCTGATCTGGGGCGACAACAAGCTGATCCTGTCCTCGCTGAAATCCGGCGCGCTGCGCAAGCAGATCGAGGAAGCCGGCGGCCTCAAGCTGATCTACATCGATCCGCCTTTCGATGTCGGCGCCGATTTTTCGGTGGATATCGAGATCGGCGGCGAGACCTTCCACAAGGAAGCGAATCTGCTGGAGCAGATTGCCTATCGGGATACCTGGGGGCGTGGGGCGGATTCTTTTATTGCAATGCTGTATGAGCGCCTGGTGTTGATGCGCGATCTACTTGCTCCGGACGGAACGATCTACGTGCATATGGGATGGGGCGTGTCACATTACGTCCGATCGATTTTGGACGAAGTCTTTGGAAAAGATCGAGCTGTAAACCAAATTGTTTGGAAGCGTCAGACGGCACACAGCGACAGTGGGCAGGGTTCCGCCCACCTGGGACGGCTCCATGACGTAATTCTGCTGTATACCAAGGGCGACCGATATTCCTGGAATGTGCAGTATGGCCAATATTCAAAGGAATACTTGGACTCGCATTACAAAAAGATCGACCCAATTAACGGTCGACGATATGAATTAGACAACATAATCGGTCCGGGCGGCACCGCAAAGGGCAACCCCACTTATGAATTTCTTGGGGTCACTCGGACGTGGAGATATTCCAGGGCGCGAATGCAGGAACTGTACGATGCCGGTAGGATTGTGCAGCCGAGTGAAGGAGCTGTCCCGCGATACAAGCGTTACCTGGACGAGATGCCGGGGGTACCCGTTCAAGACATTTGGGATGACGTAAATGCCATCAACTCGCAAGCTCGCGAAGCGGAGGGTTACGCCACTCAGAAGCCGGAGGACCTTCTCGAACGAATCATCAAATTCAGCAGTAACAGTGGCGACTTGGTTGCAGACTTTTTCTGCGGCAGCGGAACTACAGTTGCCGTCGCCGAAAAACTCGGCCGCAAATGGATCGCCACCGATCTGGGCAAGTTCGGCATCCACACCACGCGCAAGCGGCTGATCGGCGTGCAGCGAGAATTGAAGGCCGCTGACAAGCCGTTTCGTGCCTTCGAAGTGCTCAACCTCGGTCGCTACGAGCGCCAGGCCTATCTGAATGTCGGCGCGCGGCTGAGCGCCGGGCAACGGGAGCAGGCGCTCGCACAGAAAGAGCGCGAATTCCGCGAACTGATTCTGCGCGCCTACAAGGCCGAGCCGCTGACCAACGACGCCTTCTTCCATGGCAAGTTCGGATCGCGGCTGGTGGTCATCGGCCCGATCAACCTGCCCGTCGGCCGGCTGTTCGTCGAAGAAGTCATCACCGAATGCCGCAAACGCGGCGCCACTCGCGTCGACGTGCTCGCCTTCGAGTTCGAGATGGGCCTGTTTCCGGCGGTGCTCGACGAAGCCAAGGGCAAGGGCATCGATCTCACGCCCAAGTACATTCCTGCCGAAGTCTTCGACAAGCGCGCCGTCGACAAGGGCCAGGTGGTGTTCCACGACATCAGCTTCGTCGAAGCCACCCCGCGCTACGACAAGAAAAACAAGTACGCGGTACAGATCGAACTCACCGATTTTTCCGTCTACTACAACCAGGGCGCCGCCGACGCCGCCATCGCCGCGATCAAGGAAGGCAAGAGCTCGGTGATCTGCGAGCAAGGCCAACTGGTCAAAGTCAGCAAGAGCAAGGACGGCATCGTCAGCCGCAGCCGGCTCACCCGCCACTGGACCGACTGGGTCGACTACTGGGCCGTGGACTTCGATTACATGAGCCGCAAGGAAATCATCAAGGTCCCCGTCGCCGCCGGCATCGGCGGCGTGCTCCCCGGCTTCGAACACGGCCAGATGGACATGCCGCTGGAATTCGAAGAACGCTGGACCGGCGGCTACATCTTCGAAAACGAATGGCAAAGCTTCCGCACCCGCAAATCCCGCGACCTCGACCTCACCACCGCCGCGCACACCTACGACCGACCCGGCCGTTACACCGTCGCGGTCAAGGTGATCGATATATTCGGGAATGACACGATGACGCTTGTGCCTGAGAATGTCGGATAACGGCGCTTACGCCGAACGACGCGCAAACGCCTGTGAATAAAACCCGCGTAAGGCGGATTGCCGTGTAGGGTGGAACCCGCACACGCTTCATCGTGCGGATTCCACCGACAGGCGAACGGCACGATGGGCGATGGTGTGTCGGGGGCGGGATGGTGAAGGCGCTTCACCTTTACGTTTCGACGAACGAGGGTGCCGCGGTCCGTGCGGCGGAATCCGCGCGGGTGGATGGTGACATGGTCATTGTCCATGGCGCGCGGGTTCCGCCCTACGTCGACTGCCCCGCGCTCGGTCTCGTCGTTGACGGCCAGCACCGAGACGGCGGCCGTGATCGCAGATCCGCCGTTGGCGTAAACGATCGGCGCCCAGTCGCGGGCGCTGGGGCCGAGGATGTCGAACAGATTCAGCACAGGGGTCGACGCGGGTGGTTTGAAGTGGATTGATCTTCGAAGGTTTGTAGGTGGGATGCAATATGGGCTGGGGTGCAAATCGAGCGGGTCGTCTGGCGTTCGAAATGCCAGCAATGCGTTTCTTCCGGTTGTCGCGCCTGCTCGGATGAGCCGAAGCGCGTCTGCACGCTCACTCCAGTCCCGCGCGCGTCGTTGCGCCAGCCAGTTCATGCATACGAGCAACCGTCTTGTCGAACACCATCGCCATCGGCGCACGGCGCGCGGTGAAAATCTCCGCCAGGGACTGGTAGTAGCGCAGTGTGTTGTCGCGCTTGCCGGTGAACCGTTCGAATACGGCAACACCCACGTCGGGATTTTCGAGATCGCTAAGGATCGCGCGTGCGTTGTGCAACTTGTCGCAGCCGGAGACTAGTAGCGCCTCGGTGGACTCGCTGCGCAGGTGTTCCAGGTATTTAAGCTTGCGGTGGCGCCAATGCTCGGCAGCTGTACCGCCAGCCTCGGCATTCGCCTTGCCCTCGACGGTGCCATCGGTACACGCCGCGACGATGGCGCACACCACATCGCCAAACTGCGCTCGGATTGTTACCTCATGCCCGGCTCCGCAGTCTTCAAGTACGTCGTGCAGCAGGCCGGCGATGGCCTGATCCTCGTCGCCGCCGTATTCCAGCACCAAACTGGCGACTGCGAGCAGATGGTAGAGGTAAGGAATGCGAGTGCCCCTGCGGAACTGCCCGGCGTGGGCGACGCGTGCGTAGTCCACCGCTGCCGAAAAACGCTGGGTCAGGACGGTCATCAGAGTCTCCTGCAGTGAGTGTTGTCCAGCGTCAACGCGATCGTTGCGCAACGCGATCGAGTCGATAGGCCTGCTCGGTGCGTGAACGTCGGATGCTCTGTGCAGCGATCATTCTATCGCTGGTGTCGCGTGACCATCGTCCTTACTGACGTGTCGCGACCGGCCGTCGTATCGCCAGAAATCTGGTCTTTGTCGTTCGACTCGCCGCTGCGGGCGGTCTACGATGTGCGCCGACTCTGGAAACGCCGTCGCGCTCGTCATGATCCCGCGCTTGCAGTTCGACATTGGCTGGCGTGACCTTAAGTTTGCGCTGGGCGCCTGCTGTCGAGCCGCGGATGCGACTGAGGCGGCCGATGCGCTGGAGCGGAGCCAATCGTCGGCGGGACTTGCGCTGGTCTGTCTCTCGGTCCGCAGTGGCTTCGATGCGTTATTGCAGGCGTTGGCGCTGCCGCCGGGTAGCGAGGTGGTCATGACCTCGATCACCATTCCGCACATGGTGGAGTTGGTCGAAACCCACGGGTTGCGTGTGGTGCCGGTGGCCGTCGACCCGGTGTCGCTGTCGGTTGCGCCTGAGGCGCTGGAGCGCGCCGTCGGTCCGGCCACGCGGCTGATCGTGGTGTCGCATTTGTTAGGCAGCCGCATGCCGATGGCGCCCATCGCGGCGATCGCGGATCGCTATGGCATTCCGGTGGTAGAGGATTGTGCGCAGGCGTTTCAGGGCGATGGGTACCGTGGCGATGCGGCGAGCGCGGCGGCGATGTTCAGTTTTGGCCCGATCAAGACCGCCACGGCGCTCGGCGGGGCGCTGGTGTACTGTCGCGATGCGAGGCTGGCGGGTCGCATTCGACAGGTGCTGCGCACCTACCAACCCTTGTCGCGCGGTTGGTACTTGCAACGTGTGCTGCGGTTTTCGTTGGCGAAGTGCCTGTCGCTGCGCCCGGTGTTTACGGTGTTCGTGCAGACCTGTCGCCTGCTCGGCGTTTCGTATGACGAGTGGCTGCGCGAATGGGTGCGCGGTTTTCGCGGCAATGCGCTGCTGGCATCGATCCGGCGAGCGCCACCCGCCGCGCTGATTGCCGTGCTCGCTCGCCGGTTGTCGCAGGAACCGTTCACGTCGGTGCGCGCGCGGCAATCGCAGGGTGAGCACTTGGCGCGTTTGCTGTCATCGGTGGACAGACCAGGACGTTGTGCGCAGGCGCATTCGTACTGGGTGTTTCCGATTCTGGTGCAGGATCCCGACGCGCAGGCGCAGGCGCTCGCAGGCCTGGGCTTCGACGCCACGCCCGCCGCATCGTCGCTCAGCCAGATCCTCCCTTCAGACGAGGGCTCGCGGTGCCGACTTCAGCCGCTCACCGGTTGGCTCTATCTGCCGCAGCCAGGATCGATGCGTGCGCGCGAGCGGGAAAGGTTAGCGGCGGCGCTGATGAAGGCGCGGTGGCGCACGGCCCGATGATTTTCGATGCGCGTCTGCGAGGCTTTTCAATACCCCATCCTAAAAAACCGCCATCGACGGGATTGGTTCGCAGGTGATGAAGCTGGCGGCTAGACGCTTCTTGGACAGCTAGTTTTCGATTATTTCGGTTGATGCGATCGTTTCGGATGTCTGCTAACCTCGACGCCTCCATGACCGAGTGCCCGACATGAACGCGATCGCCGTTCCATCACTCCCTTCCGAGCTTCCCACTGAGCAAGAAGCACGTTTGGCGGGCCAGAGCAGCCGACTGCTCGCCGCATGCATTGGCCATGGCGACGCGGCGCGCTTGCGCGTAATCGATGGCGATCAGGAGATCGAAGTGCCGGTGACCGCGTTGCGGATGCTGGTCGACATCCTCTCGCAGATGGCCAAAGGGAATGCCGTCAGCATCGTGCCGGTGCATGCCGAATTCACCACGCAAGAAGCGGCAGATTTTCTCAACGTTTCCCGGCCCTACCTGATCCGTTTGCTGGAAGGCGGCGAATTGCCATTTCGCAAGGTCGGCACGCATCGGCGGGTGATGTTTAAGGACCTGATGAAATACCGCACAACCTCCCAGGCGCGCCGCAAAGAGGCGCTGGACGAGCTTACGCGCGAGGCACAGGACCTGGGCCTCGGCTACTGACCGTGGCGAACTTCGTCGCGCTGTTCGATGCGTGCGTGTTCTACCCCGCACAACTGCGCGATGTTTTGATGCGCGTCGCGCGCTCCGATCTGTTCAAGGCACGTTGGACGGATCAGATTCACGACGAGTGGATTGCCGGTCTGCTGCGCAATCGCCCCGACATCGCACCTGAGCGACTTGCACGTACGCGAGCACTGATGGACGAATCCGTGCCCGACTGCCTGGTAACGAACTACGAACCGCACATTGGCCAGTTGGTACTTCCGGACCCCAACGATCGTCATGTGCTGGCGGCGGCCATACACTGTAACGCTGGCGTAATCGTCACGCTCAACGTCCGCGATTTCCCCGACGAAGTGGTAGCACCCTACGGCATTTCGGTACAACATCCCGACGAGTTCCTGTCGCACCTTTTCGACCTCAAGGCAGCCGTAGTGTGCAGCGCCGTACGGGAAATGCGGGAACAATTGCGGCGACCTCCCAAGTCTGTCGACGAGTTGCTCGATGACCTGCTGCGAACCGGGCTGCCGAACACCGTCAGCCTGTTGACCGCGATGAAAGACTTGCTGTGACCGGTTCGCAGACCACGAATTCCAGACTTCGAGGCGCTCCAAAGGACATGACCCGTCAAAACCCCATCCGCAAAAACCCGCCATCCACGGCGATGGTTTCGCCGGTGATGTAGCTCGCGGCCGGCATGCACAAGAAGGCGATGGCGGCGGCGACTTCGACGGGTTCGCCGACGCGCCCCAGCGGGGTGCGTTCGATGACCGATTCGAAGTAGTCGGCCTGAGCGAGTGCGTCCTGGGTGCGGCGGGTGCGGATGTACCACGGGGCGACGGCGTTGACGCGGACGCCATCGCTCGCCCACTCGCAGGCCAGGTTGCGCGTCAGTTGTGTGAGGGCGGCTTTGCTCGCGCCGTAGGCCGGGCCGGTGCGCACGTGCGTCAGGCCCGAGACTGAGCCGACGTTGACGATGGCGCTGGCGGCGTGTTGCGTCAGCAGCGGGTGCAGCAGGCGGCACATCGCAAAGGCGGCGACGTAGTTGATATTCAGGATGTGTTCGACATCGTCGTCGCGCAGATCGAGCGTGGCCTTGCGGACGTTAGTGCCGGCGTTGTTGATCAGCAGGCTGGGCGCGACGTCGATGTCGCGAATCCAGTCGAGGATTTCCAGGCGCTGCTCGGCATCGCCAACGTCGGCGGCAAAGGCCAGCACTTCGCGCGCGCTGAAATCGTCCGCCAGCTCGTCGCGCACGGCGAGCAGATGCTCCTCGTCGCGCGCGATCAGCAGCACATCGCAGCCCAGATCCAGCAACTCGCGTGCGCATGCCAGACCAATGCCGCGCGAGGCGCCGGTGATCAGCGCTGTCTGGCCATCCAGCCGCCACCGGGTCATCGCCACTTTTCCACCGCCGCCACGCCGCGCAGAGCTTCGATGTCGTTATCGCGCTGGCGCGCGTCGAAGCGCAGCCCGGCTGCCTCGTCTTCCAGCGCACGGCGCTCGGGCGCATCGTTGGCGAGCGCCGCGAGCCGGGTTTCGGCCTCGTTGGCCTTGGCCAGCAGGGCGTCGCGCGTGGCGATGTGTTCGCGCAGCAGTGTGCCGGTTTCGTGCGCGCGCTGTGCGATGTCTTTGGCGTCGCCCTCGCAGAGCGCCAGATCAAAGGCGCCACCGTCGACGCCGCGGGCGAATGCGACCGGTCCGGAGCAAAGCCGCGCAAGGCCTTCTTCTCGTGCCTTGCCATAGACCGCAAGCTCGCCGGCAGCCAGCTCGCAGCTCGGGTTGGGCAGGCTTGCGGCCTGCGCACGCAAGGCCTCGTCGCGCCCGAACGCGCCAAGATCGCCAGGGCATCCGCCGCGCTCGCGCGACTCGCATCCGGCCAAGGTCAGCACCAAGAGTAGAAAACACCGCCGCATGGTTCGATTGTCTCCGCGCGATCGCTGTGATCACGTTGCTACACTGTGGCGGTAAGCATCGCACGATCTCCCAAGGCGTTCTCAAACTCATGCGTTTTATCCGCGAAGTTCCCTCAGGCCTGAGCTCCGAGTCGCTGCGCTGGTATGAATTGCGGCTGTTCAACCTCTATCGCCTGCTGATCGCTCTGGCGTTCGCGGTGCTGCTGCTGACGCCAATCGCGACGCGTTACTTCAACCTGGGCGGCGTGATGCTGTTCGCCGGGCAGGTGGGCATCGTCTTGTACGTGCTGAGCGCTGCGGGTGTGTTCGCGCTGGGGCAGACGCGGCGCTGGTCGATCGAGGTGGCGACGATTGCGGGCGTCGCCGCGGACCTGGTGATCGGCTCGTTGTTGCTGTACGTGTTCGGCGGCTTGAGCAGCGGCGTGGGCGTGCTCTTGCTGATCACCGTGGCGATGAGTGCGCTGCTGCTGCCGGGGCGCTGGGCGCTGTTGTCTGCGGCCATCGCAACGGTGGCGCTGCTGTCGGAAGCATTCTTTTCAATCTGGATTCGCGAGAACGCTGGCGAGCGCAACCTGGCGCAGGCGGCGCTGGTCGGCAGCGCGTTCTTCGCCACGGTAGCGGTTTTTTACTGGCTGGCGCGCACCACCCGCGAGAGCCAGGAGCTGGCCGAGCGGCAGGGCGTCGATATCGCGAATCTGGCGCAGATCAATGAGCTGATCATCCAGCGTATGCGCACCGGCATTCTGGTGCTCGATGGCAAAGCGCAAGTGCAGCGATTCAACGAATCGGGCTGGTATCTGCTTGGCACGCCGCCCAGCTCCGAGACCGATCTACGCAAACTCGCGCCGGAGCTTTACGACCGCTGGCGGTATTGGATCACCACCTCGCGCCACAACAACGTCCCTATCCAGATCGCGCAGGGTGTGCCGGCCGTGGTGCCGCGCTTCACGCGCCTCGGCGGCGACGACGATGCAGCAACCTTGTGCTTTCTGGAGGACGAAAGCATGGTCTATCGACGCGCCGAGGAACTGACGCTGTCCTCACTCGGTCGCCTGTCGGCGAGCATCGCTCACGAAGTGCGCAATCCGCTCGCGGCGATCAGTCATTCGGCGCAATTGCTCGCCGAATCGGAGGACATGCCGGAGGCCGACCGGCGCCTCATCGAAATCATCATGAATCACTGCACGCGGGTGAATGGCATCGTCGAGAACGTGCTGCAGCTGTCGCGTCGCGAGCGCTCGCGGCCGGAATGTGTGGTGTTGGGGCCCTGGGCGCAGGGTTTCATCAACGATTACAAGCAGGCGCAACCGCTCGGCCAGGATGTGCTCAAGCTGAATCTCGAGAACAAGGATGCGCGTGCGCTGGTCGACCCTTCGCAACTCACCCAGGCGGTCTGGAACCTGGTGCGCAACGCGCTGCGTTACGGACGCAAACCGGATCATCCGGCGGAAGTGTCGCTACGCATTCGCCAGCCCAACTCTGCACAGGGTGCGTTGATCGAAATCGTCGATCGTGGGCCCGGCATTCCGCCGGCACTCCAGCGCCAGCTCTTCGAGCCGTTTTTCACCACGCATGCCGATGGCACGGGGCTCGGCCTTTACATCACCAAGCAGCTGCTGGGCGCCAATCAGGCATCCATCGAGTACGTGCCAGTGCCCGGCGGCGGCAGCTGTTTTCGCATCCAACTGGCGGTGCCGCAGCGGGACCTGGTTTGAATTCGAACCCGAGTTCTCTGCGAAAACTACGGTTCGGCGATGCCAGAACAGGTCTGCGGACGAAAACGTGGGTTGCGCTGCGCGGGGAGCGGCCGTTATCGATGAAGCGCCAGCGCATCAAGCTGCCGATCTGCCCGACGCTTCACCAGCAATTCAGCGCCATCGACACAGCATCCGGCCGTTTTTTTGACCGGAGTTCATCATGCGTATTGTTGTTGCAGTCTCGTTGCTGGCGATGTCGAGCGCGGCCTTCGCCGACGGATGGAAGGGCACAGGCGAGCTGGGGTTGGCGCTGTCGCGCGGCAATTCGGAGACCGAATCGCTGAATGCCAAACTCGGCTTTACGCTCGAAGACGCGCAGTGGAAAAACGTCGTCGGTTTCGCGGCGCTGCGCCAGAAAGGGGAAGTAGCGGGCAGCGAAGAGCTCACACTCACGGCCAATCGCTATGAGTTGAGCGGGTCGAGCGCGTACAAGTTCGATGAGCGTCGCTATCTGAACGGTTCGCTGCGTTACGAGAACGACGACTTTGCGCCGTTCGAGTACCAGGCGATTGCGGCGCTGAGCTACGGCTATTACGCGATCAAGGACGACACTACCGAGCTGCTGTTCGAAGGCGGTCCAGGTTATCGCCGTTTCAAAGCGGTCAGCGGCGACACCGATGGCGAGTTGATTTTGCGCGGGCTGATGGGCTTCAAGCATGTGTTCACGGCGACCACCAGCTTCGAAAACTCGCTGCTTGTGGAAGCCGGCTCAGACAACACCTTCGTGCAGAACGATGCCGGTCTGGTGGTCAAGATGAGCGATGCGCTGGCGCTGAAAGCGGGCCTGCAGTTGCGCCACAACACCGATGCGGCGCCAGGCTCGGAAAAGACCGACTCCTTGTTCACCACCAACCTGGTGTACAACTTCTAATCGTCTCGAGATCAAGTTTCCGATGGGTTGCTGGGTCCGCGTGCCGAAGGAATCTCGAGCTGCGGGCAGTAGGTCCGCGCACCGGCGATCAAAAGCTGCGGACCATGGGTCCGCGTACCTGAAGCGAGCTGCTGCGGACCGTAGGCACTTGATCTCGGGTTAGCGCCGCGACCTGCGGTCGCTGTCGGCAGTTTCGGGCTTATCGAGCCTGCTACGAGCGCCGCAGCGCCAATGTGACCAGTCGCGCATACAAGCGCTCGTTGAAACTCGTCGGCTTACTGAGCTTAAGGCGCGTGAGGTACGGCGCCTCAGCCACGCTGGGGCTGGCGTTGAGGGCTGTCAGCAGCGTGCGCAGGCGATCGGCAGTGCGCGCGGTGTTGGCTTTCAGCCAGCGCAGCGCGACGACGATGCGTTCTTCGGTGGCGTCGAAATCCGAGCCGAAGGGGAACAGCGGGAACAGGCCGCGCGCTTTGCCGGCGCTGAGTGCGGCGCTCAAGGCTTCGGGGCGATTGCGCCGATAGCGTTCAGGGATCGCCGTATCTCCCGGCACTTTGCCGGCGGTCTTGGCCTGCGCCAATAACTCGTCCTGAAAGCGCGAGTCGCAGATCGCCAGCAGGCGGCGGATGCACTCGGCGTCGGTCTGGCCGCGCAAGTCGGCGATGCCGTATTCGGTCACGACGATGTCGCGCAGGTGACGCGGAATCGTGGTGTGCCCGTAGTTCCAGAGGATGCTGGAGCGCACCTCGCCGCCGGCCTCGCGCGTGGAGCGCAGCATCAGCACGGAACGCCCGGTGGGCAGCGCGTGCGCCATCGCCACAAAATTGTATTGGCCGCCCACGCCGCTGACGATTTGCCCGGAATCGAGGCCATCTGAAACCGCCGCACCGAGCAGCGTTTGCATCATGCAGGTGTTGAAAAAACGCGCCTCATGCCGCTGCGCCCGGTGCAGCGCTTCTTGGCCGCCATACAGCTCGTTGATATGCGATACCCGGGTCATCGAGAAGCCGTCGAAGTCGGCGCCCTTGAGGTCGCGCAGCCACGCGTACATCGCTTTGGAGCCCAGATAAAAGGCGCCGTGCAGATAACGCCCGCCGCTCAGCACTCGGCCATCGATCCAGGCGCGCAAACGCGCGCGCGTGGTCGGCTCTGCCAGCAGCGTGTCGCACTCGCCATCGGGCAGGGTGAAGCGCTCGCGCGACAGCAGCGCGGTGCCCGGCGGCAGCAGTCCGAGCGTGATCAGGTGTGGAATGGCCTCGGCATCGAGTGGCCGCGGATAGACGCCGGCTTCGATCAGCAGATCGAGTTGCTCGCCGCGTAGGGTTGTGCCGATGGCGCCGCGGTTCAGCAGTTGCTGCAGCGCCGTCGATTCGTACACGTGGCGCTTCAAAATGCCAGCACGGTGCAGCTCCATGAAGCCGTCCATGACCATTTCGCTGGCGCCATACAGGCCGGTAGCAAAGGGCTCGAAACCACCGATCTTTGCCGCCAGCAGCCGCTCGCCCGGATCCTGAAGGCTTTCCGTGAGCGCGCGATAGGTAGCGTTGTCCTGATGCCGCAAGCGCAAGGCGTAGACCACCGCATCGGACAGTGCGCCGATGCCGATCTGCAGTGTGCCGCCGTCTTTGACCAGCGTGCTGGCCTGCAGTCCGAGCACGTACTCGGCGTCCTCCACCGGCTGGCGCGGCAGCGCAAACAACTCATGCGGCGGACTGTCGATGATGGCGTCGAAGAGGCTGGCGTCGACTTCGGCATCGTTGCCGACGAAAGGCAGATCTGGATGGACGACGCCAATCAGCAGCAAACGACGACCTTCCGCAGCCAGACGATCGCGCAAGTCGAGCGTTACATCGGCGTTGCACGACAGGCTGTAGCGCGGGCCATCGGGTCCATCGCAACGGGCCAGCAACTGCACGGCGACGTTGGCGCCAGCGGCGGCCACATCGCGCGCCACATGGGTGTAGTTGACGCTGGTGTAGTTCTGCTGCGCCAGCGGCCGGCCGAGCATCGACCCGGACTGCAGATAAAACTCATGCACCTCGATGTTGGCTGGCACGGTGCCGTTGCGCACGTCCTTGACATAGTCCAGATCCGGGTAGTTTTCGCCCCACCAGCGGGCCGCGAACGGACCCAGAAATCGCCGCTCCAGATCGGCCTTGGGCTGCGGCCGCGCCAGCGACAGCGCGGTCAGGATCTTGAGCTCAAGGGACGCATCGGCTTTCGCCGCCGCATAAATCTGGTTGAGCAAATGATTGGGCTTCCCCAAACCCAATGGCGCCGCAACGATCCAACGTTTGCCGAGGCGGGCGTGCAACAGGGCGATGGGGTCGGCGGTCATGGGCTTCAGAGGACGATCGAGTCGCCGATTCTAGCCCGCATGTTTCATGAGGGAACGCGGAAGATCGCGAAGGGCTTTGCGCCGGAATCGAGGCGGGAGGAGAAGGAATGGTTGTTCCATTGCGACGACGAGCAACGAAGAGTCCGGCGCAAAGAACGAGCGAGGGCCGTGTTAGCGAGGAAATGGCAGCGAACACTTTGTCAGTACGACCAACTCGATGATTTCCGGGCTGTAACAACGAAACTAAGCCATTTCATCGCGACCTCATGAAATATGCGGGCTAGCCCGGACCTTCCTGGAGGGAATGCGGATGGTCGCGAAGGTGACCACGCGCCCTGCTTCAAACGGGCGGCGGCGTGTCACTCGCGACTTTTGCGTAAAGGCCCTGTGGCAGTTATCGGGGCGTCGGTTGGGGCGCGCGTTCGCGCTGTGGCGCCCAATAGACATGGAACGCCGCCCATGCCGTATTGCCCGAGATCGCCGTAGGCGCAACGCCGCCCACCCCGCGGTCTGGATCTTTGCCGCGATCGGGTACCGCGCGTAGCGCCTGTCGTTGGCTCATGGCCAGCGCCATCGTCGGCGTTTCGCCGGCAGCGAGATGCCGATGGAACTGTGCCATCAATGCCGCCGTGCTGCGGTCGCCGACCGGCCACAATGCACTCACCACCTGTGCGGTACCCGCGAACTGAAAGGCGCGCGTCAAACCCAGCCAACCATCGTCGCGCTCGCCAGCGCCCGGCGCGGTGTCGCACGCAGCCAGCACCACCAATTCCGCGTCGAGCCTGAGCTCCTCGAAAATGCGCCAGACCGCCAGCGGCTGGGTGGCATTCCCCGCGCGCAGCATGAGCGCACTATCCATCGGCGATGTCGCGTCGTGCACGCCGTGCAGCGCAAAATGCAGACGGCGGGCCTGCGGGCCTTGGTCGAACAGCGCTTCGGCGGAGGCATCCGCGCCGCGCAGGACGGCGACTTGCTTCCAACCCGAGTTCTTCAGTCCGTCGACTTCCAGATCGACGCCGGGCAGCGCCGCGCGTCCAGCAACGCCCGCACTGTCGGCCAGCGCCAGCAGATCGAGACGGGCATTTGCGGCGCACGATCGGGCGGCGCACGGCACGGCGTCGGGCAGGAGCGCCGCGAGCGCCACGGCGTGGGACTCGATCAGGCGGCGGTCGTCGCTGCCGACCAGGGCAGCGAATGGCAGGCGATGCAGTGCACCGTCCGGCACCAGGACGACATTGTCCTCAAGCGCGACGCCTGCGAGCAAGGCGGCATACAGTTCGCGCGCGATCTGCGTTTCGTCGGCAGCGCCGCGCTGCAAAGCGGCTCGCCAAGCGGCGACGCGATCGCTGAGCTGCGCGGCAGTCAATGGCAAGCGATCGACGCGCGGCGCCCCGTCGCTCAGCACGATGCGCAAGGTGTCGCTTTTGCCGACTGCAAAGGCGACAACGGTATGCCCGGTCGGTGCGCGCGTCGGCGCAGAAGTCCGCTCGGCGCTCCATGGCAACAATTGAGGCAACGCTGCGGTGATGCGCTCGTCGACGCGCCGCAGCTGCGCGCGCGCGACATATCGGCGCTCCTTCAACGCAGCAAGCTCTGAGCTCGGCGCAGCGTCGAGCTCGGCGCTGATCGACTGCAGCGCCGCCAGAGCCGCACCGCGTTCCTGCGCCAGGTCTGGCGGCAATTCGCGAAAACGCAGGTCGCGGTCGTCCAGAAGCGCCTGCAGCACGCCACGGCGCTCGCGCTGATAGCTGCCGAGTGCGGCCTCGACGTCGCCCGTCGCCAGCATCGCATCGATGCACGAGCGATAGATGGGCGCCGCCTGATGCGTAAACGGCGTTTGGAACTCGGCGCCCCTGGGCGAGGTGCCGCGCAGAATTTCGATGCGCTCGACGCCGTCGCAGGCGGCTTTGCGCGCTGCTTCGGCCTCGCCGCGTCGCAGCAGAATGTCGCCGCGCAGGGCCAGGGCGCTTGCCAGCATCGCGTCGCGGCCAGCGCCTCGCGCGTGTGCTTGCGCCTCAGCGAGCGCCGCGAGCGCCGCGTCGTCCTTGCGCTGCGCGTGCAGCGCCTGCGCCAGTTGCGTCAATGCAGCATCGCGCCGCCATCCGGGCTGCTCGCTTCGCTTGCGCAGGCTGAGCGCCTGCCGTTGCCAGCGTTCGGCCCCGGACGCATCGTTCATCGCCAGCGACAAGGTGGCGTGCGCATCGAGCGCGCCGATCACGCCGGTGCCATTCGGTGCGATCGCGCGGTACAGCCGCAACGCCGTCTCGAGCGCGCGACGTGCCGCGGCGAATTCGCCGGTCTCAGCAGCGAAAGCGCCGAGATCGCGATGAACGCTCGCCTCTTCGATGCCCCCGGGCGCCACGCGTTGCCAGTGTACGAGGGCGAGCCGCAGGCGCCGCACCGCTTCGTGAAAATCGCCTTGAGCGGCGAACACCAGCGCCAGGTTGTGCAGCACCTGGCCGACGCGCTCCTGATCTAAACCCTCATCGAGCAATCGCGTATTCCAGAAAGCGGCGGCCTCGCGCGTGCGGCCGCGATCGAGCAGCACCAGTGCCCAGTTGGCTTCCGTATCGAAGCGAAGCAAGGGCTGCGGCGGCAGCTTGTCGAGCATCGCCAGCGCCTCGCGAAACAAGACGTCTGCGCGTTGCAGATCGCCGGCGGCGCGCTCCAGCAGCGCCATGTTGGACAGGATCATCACTTCCAATACAGAAGGCGATGCAAAGGCCACGGCGGCGGCGCGGGCCTCCTCGAACAGCGCGCGCGCTTCGTGCAAACGTCCCTGCGGGCGAATCACGACGGCAAGGCTGTTGAGCGTGCTCGCCAGCAGATGCGAGCCGGGAGCGGCGGCGCGCGCCTGGTCGACGACAGCGCGCATGCCGGCCTCGGCTTCAGCCAATTGCGCGCGCCGGAAGCGCACCGCGCCGCGCAGGCGCACAGCACGCACCCGCAAGTCCACCGGCATTTTCTTGTCGACCAGTGCGTCTAACTCGGTGGCGGCCTCATCGAGCTTGTTATTGCTGAGGAGCAGGCGCGCAAACTCGATTGAGACGAAGGCTCGCTCCTCTGGGCCCGGCAGCACGGAACGGGCATCATTCGCGGCACGCGCTGCCGCGCCAAGATCCCCATCGAGTACCGATCGTTCAGCGCGACGCATGTGCAACCACGCGGCGATCATCGGCTCACGCTGAGCCAAAGTTCTGTCGGCGCTGCGCGCAGGATCGCTCTGGGCGATCTCCGTGCCAAGGTCAAGGCGCTCCGGCACCACTCTGACCTCGGCTTGCCAAAACGGGAGGGCCAGGCGTTCGCCCGCGCGCTCGATGGCGATGCTGCAGGTGCGCTGAGCCGAACAACGTAACCACGCCAACTCGAAGCCGAGCGGGTCGTGCACTTCGAAAGTGCGCCCACCACCGTGCATCGCCAGGATGCGATCGTCCCGTTTCACTGCGGCTTCGGGTACATCCTCGACCACCCGCACCGCGGCTGATACCGATGTTGCGAACATGGCGCCCAGAGCGAGCAGCGCTGCTCCGGCGAGGCGGCTGTTTGCAGAGCGGTACGGTGTCCGTTTCAGCACGCTACGCTCCCAGCCGGAGTGGTCGACGGGGTCGTCGCTACTGCTTCTCGCGCAACGCAATCGGTTGGTACTTCTGCGCTTCCAGCTCGCGCTTGGCGCTTTCCAGCGCGCGCGAATCGGCGAACGGGCCCAGGCGCACGCGGTGCCAGGTGCGGCCATCGATGGTCACCGGCACCACGTTGGCCTGCACGCCAGTCAGCGCCAGACGCGCCTTGAGCGCTTCGGCGTCGCCGGCATTGCTGAAGCTCGAGACTTGCAGCATCAAACGCTCGCCGACGGCCGGCGGGGCGGGCGCTGCCTGCTGGTTCTGCTCTTTGAGTTCGGCGTCGGGGATGACCACTTCCATCTCCGGCAGCACCGAGTAGAAGTCGTATTTGGGCTTGCGCGTAGCGGCGTCGCCAGCGGCCAACTCCACCAGCGGTTTGTCGCCGTCGGCCGACTGCGCGTTGGGATTGGGCGTGGGGCCATTCGCCGGGGGCATGCCGTCCTTCAAGATGAAGAACATCGTCAGCCCCACGCCGGCTGCGAAGCCGGCCAGCAGCCACACCCAGAACGGCAACGGTGGCCGCTGACTGCCGCGAACCGCCTGGCGTGCCATCTACATCTTCTCCGGTGCGTTGACGCCGATCAGTTTAAGGCCGTTGACGAGGACTTGCTTGATCGCGAGCAGAAGGTTCAGGCGCGCGTTACGCAGATCGTCATCGTCTTCGAGCAGTTTCACATTGGCGCCATCGTAATAACCATGCAGCGCGGCAGCGAGATCGCGCAAATAGTTGGCGATCATGTGCGGCGCGCGGACTTGCCCGGCTTTCTCCACCGTTTCCGGATAGCGCTGCAACAGGCTGAGCAGGTCAAGCTCGTGCTCGACCGTGAGCCGTTGTTTGGCAGCATCGCCGCTAGCACGATTGTGCGTCAGTCCGCGTTCGGCGGCCTGACGGAACACCGAGCAGATGCGCGCATGAGCGTATTGCACGTAGTACACCGGATTGTCGCGCGACTGGCTCTTGGCCAATTCCAGATCGAAGTCCAGATGCTGATCGTTGCTGCGCATCACGTAGAAAAAGCGACAGGCATCGGCGCCGACTTCGTCGCGCAGCTCGCGCAAGGTCACGAACTGACCGGAGCGCGTGCTCATCTGCACACGCTCGGCGCCGCGGAACAGGATCGCAAATTGCACCAGCAGAATTTCGATCTTCGACGGATCGAGCCCCAAGCCTTGCGCGGCGGCCTTCAGGCGAGCGATGTAGCCGTGGTGATCGGCGCCAAAAACGTAGATCGCACGCGAGAAACCGCGCTCGAACTTATTCAACAGGTAGGCGATATCCGAGGCGAAGTACGTCGCCTGACCGTTCTCGCGGACGACCACGCGATCTTTTTCATCGCCGAAGGTGGTGGCGCGGAACCACAGCGCGCCTTTGTTTTCGTACATATGTCCCAGGCGGGTGAGCCGCTCGATCGCGCGCTTGATCGCGCCGGTGGTTTCCAGCGAGCGCTCGCTGAACCAGGTGTCGTAGCGAACATTGAACTGGCCAAGATCGTCGCGGATATCGTCGAGGATCGAGTTCAAGCCGGCGTCGAACACCTGTCGATAATCGGCCTCCCCGAGCAGCGCTTTGCAGCGCGCGATCAGCGCATCGATGTGCAGTTCCTTATCGCCGCCCTGCGATTCGTCCAGCGGCAGATCGGAAGCGACCTCAAAAGCGCTGCGGCGCAAGCGATCGCCCGCCGCACTCTTGAGCGCGCGCGCAATGTCGTACACGTATTCGCCCTTGTAAGCGTTGTCCGGGAAGCGCACGGGCGTGCCGGCCAGTTCCAGATACCGCAGCCACACGCTGGTGGCCAGAATGTCCATCTGCCGACCGTTGTCGTTGACATAGTACTCGCGCTGCACATCGATGCCGCAGGCTTCGAGCACGCTCGCTAAACTCGCGCCGAATGCCGCACCGCGGCCGTGCCCGACGTGCAAAGGGCCGGTGGGATTGGCGCTGACGAACTCCACGGTCACGCGCTCGCCCTCGATCGGCTCGCTCCGTCCGTAGTCGGCGCCGCGCTCGAAAACGCGCTTGAGCGTGCCATAAAGACAGCTCTTGCTGAGCGTGAAGTTGATGAACCCGGGTCCGGCGATCTCGACCTTGTCGACGTGGCGCGACGGCGGCAGGTGCTGCACAATTTGCGTCGCCAGGTCGCGCGGTTTCATGCCCAGCGCTTTGCACAGCACCATCGCAGCATTGGTCGTGAAATCGCCGTGCTCTTTGGACTTGGTACGCTCGATGGCAAATGCGGGCTCGGGCGGCAACTCCACCGACGCCTTGCGCCGCACATCGAGCAGCGCCTGCATCACCAGTTCATTCAAATGCTCTTTCACGCCGCACCGATTAGCCATCCTGAAGAGCCGCGGAGGATAGCGCGGGATATGTCGATGTCGCGCTCCAGGTCAGGCGTCGGTATCGCACTGCGAGTCGTGGCACGGCGCGACCCACGGGCGTCACGCTTTCGCGCTAGCCTTGCGGTTCTCGACCATCTGGGGACGCCGCCGTGAGAAAGACTGCGCTTTGCTCGATTTTGATCTTCGCCCTGAGCGCCTGCGCGACGGCGCCCGCGCCCGCACCGGTGGCGTCTGCGCCGCAGGCTGCACCCAGCCAAACGGCGCGAGCGCCGGACAACTATCAGCTGGATATGCTGCACAGCGTGGTCTGGTCGCGCACCTCGGCCGAAGCGGAAGCCGTGCATCTGCAGACCTTCGAAACTGCACGCCGCACGCTGGACGCGGCACTCGCCGATAAGACCTGGACCGCGGCCACCGAGCAAACCGGCAACTTCAGCCAGCTGCCGCCGGCGGTGGTTGTCGACGTGGATGAGACGGTGCTCGACACCTCCGACTATATGGTCGAACGTGCGCGCCTGGGCAAAGCCTTCGACAAGGCCTCGTGGAACGCCTATGTGCAGTTCGAAAATGCGCCGCCGATTCCAGGCGCGTTGAAGTACTTGCAGTACGCGGCGAGCAAGGGTGTGACCGTGTTCTACGTGTCCAATCGCGAGGTGCAGGTCGGCGAGTTCAAGGACGAGGTCGAGCCCACGCGCAAGAACCTGGCGAAGCTCGGTTTCCCCAACACTGCCGACAGCAAGACCTTCATCTTCCGCGATAGCGCCCGTGGCTGGAAAGAGAAGAGCCCGCGCCGCGCCGAAATCGCCAAAACCCATCGCATCGTGCAGATGGTCGGCGACAATCTCTACGATCTGATCGATGTGCCCAATGCGACGCGCGTCAGCCGCGATGCGGCCGTCGAAGCAAGGATCGACTGGCTCGGCACGCGCTGGTTCGTGCTGCCCAATCCGATGTACGGCAGCTGGGAAACCGTGATCACGCAAGGCGCCAGCGGCAGCGAAGCTCGCCGTCTGAAGCTGGAAAGCATCGGCGTGCCGGGCGCGCTCGCCGACGTCATCGCCAATGGAGGCTTTGAAAAATGAGCACGATTCGTGCGTATGCGGCCACGCAAAAAGGTGGCGAGTTGGGCGCTTTCGAGTTCGATGCGGGCGCCCTGGGCGAGCATCAAGTCGAGATCGCTGTCGAGCACTGTGGTATTTGCCACTCGGACCTGTCGATGCTCGACAACGATTGGGGCCGCACGGCATATCCCTTCGTGCCCGGACACGAGATCGTCGGTCGTGTGGTTGCTGTGGGCGAACAAGCTCAGCGCGCCAAAGTGGGCGATCGGGTTGGCGTGGGCTGGTATTCGGGCGCGTGCATGCAGTGCGCGCAATGCGTCGCCGGACATCACAACCTATGCTCGGACAACGAAGAAACGCTGATCGGCCGGCACGGCGGCTTCGCCGAGCGCGTGCGCTGTCATTGGATTTGGGCCACGCCGATCCCCGATGGCCTGGATGCCAGCGGCGCGGGACCAATGTTTTGCGGCGGCATCACAGTGTTCAATCCGATCATTCAGTGCAATGTGCAACCCACCGATCGTGTCGGCGTGATCGGCATTGGTGGACTGGGCCATCTGGCCGTCAAATTCTTGCGCGCCTGGGGTTGCGAGGTCACCGCGTTCACTTCCACGCTCGCCAAGAGCGATGAGGCGAAAGCCATGGGCGCGCATCGCGTGGTCGCTACCGGCGAGAAAAAAGCCATCGCTGCGCTGGCTGGGCAGCTCGATTTCCTGCTGGTCACTGTGAATGTCACGCTCGACTGGCCAGCGCTCCTCGGTACGCTCGCACCGCACGGGCGCATGCATGTCGTCGGCGCGGTGTTGGAGCCGATGGCCATTCCCGCCTTCGGCTTGATCGGCGCCTCGCGCAGCGTCTCCGGCTCGCCGCTCGGGTCGCCCGCGGTCACCGCGAAAATGCTCGACTTCAGCGCTCGGCATCATCTTGCGCCCACCGTCGAGCGCTTCCCGTTCTCGCGGGTCAACGATGCGATCGAGCACCTGCGTGCAGGCAAGGCACGCTATCGGGTGGTGTTGGAAGCGGATTGGGGGCAGGCTTGATTTCCAGCGGCGGCGTATCTACGATGTAGACACGTCAAACGGTATGGATGCGATGCAGACGACTATCCAGAAATGGGGCAACAGCCCGGCGCTGAGGCTTCCCAAGTCCTTTCTCAAGTCCGCCGGCTACGAGATCGATCAGCCGGTTTTGTTGAAGATAAGCCGCGGCCGAATTGTGATCGAACCGGCGCCCACGTATCGGTTAGAAGATCTGGTTAATGCCATTACCGACGAGAACCGGCACGACGAAATCGATTTCGGACCGCCGCAAGGACGCGAAGTGTGGTGACTGGTCGTGAGTACGTTCCCGATGTTGGCGATATCGTTTGGATTGAGTTTAGCCCTCAGGTTGGCCGCGAGCAGGCGGGGCTGAGGCCAGCAATCGTTCTTTCCGACGCCAGCTATAACGGAAAGTCTGGTTTGGCGGTCTGTTGCCCAATCACCAGTCAGATAAAGGGTTATCCGTTCGAAGTGGCGATTGAGATAGAGGGTCGAAAAAGCGCGATCTTGGCCGACCAAGTCAAATCACTGGACTGGCGCGCACGAAAGGTCCGCCGTTGGGGGCGGGCATCGGGTTCGAAACTGGGTGAACTCCGAGCGAAGGTCAAAGTACTCCTCGCGATCTGAGAGGCGCTACTCAAACCGCGCCAACTGCTCGCGATAACCGCGCGATAGCTTCAGTTCCTGACCGCATTTCAAGTCGATGAAATACTCGCCGTTGATGTGCGGCCGCAGCCGCGTGACGCAGGCGACGTTGACGATGGTCGAGCGATGCACGCGCACGAAGCGATCGGCCGGCAGGCGCTCGGTGAGATCGCGCAAACTTGCGCGGGCGACGTGATTGGCATCGGAGCAATGCACCACCACGTAGTCGCCAGCGGCATCGATCCAGCGGATGTCGCTCAGCGCCAGGCGAATCAGCGTCGTGCCGTCTTTGAGCGTGAGTTTGTCGTCGCTGCGTTCGCCCAGCGATTGCGGGCGTTCGCCGCCGACCAGCGCCAGCAGGCGTGCGTGCTCGGCCTCCAGCTCGGTTTGCGATTTCAATCGTCGTGCGCGCTCCACAGCGGCCCGCAGCGCGTCGTCGTCGACCGGTTTCAAGAGGTAATCCACTGCGTGCACACGAAACGCATCGAGCGCGTAGTGGTCGTAGGCGGTGATGAAAATCACCAACGGCCAGCGCGCCACGGGTAGCGCGCGCAGCACACCGAAGCCATCGACGCCGGGCATCTGGATATCGAGAAACAAGAGATCCGGCTGATGCTGGCCGATCAACGCCAGCGCCTCGCGGCCGTTGCTGGCTTCAGCCACAAGCTCGATACCGGCGATCGATTGCAGGCGCAGCTTCAAGCCGCGGCGGGCGAGAGGTTCGTCATCGGCAAGCAGGCAGCGGAGGGGTTTCATGGCTGGTTTTTTGGTTGTTGGTTTTTGGTTCTTGGAAAAGATGCGGGTTCGCAGGTCGTTAGTTGGCTAAGGCGATCAACCAAGAACCCCAAAAACCAACAACCAAGAACCTGCAATCACCGTTCCAGCGGCAAGGTCATGCGCACGCGCACGCCGCCTTCCGGTCGATTTTCGACGAACAAGCGCTGGCGCTCGCCGTAGAGCGTCGCCAGTCGCTCGCGGGTGTTGCGCAGTCCAACGCCGTTGGGTTCGGGCGCGCCGGGCGCGAAGACCGGGCTGCCGGGGCCGTCGTCGCACAGCACCAGTTCCAGCCACTCGCCGCTGGCATGCGCGCGCAGCGAAATTGTGCAGCCGCTCTCGCTTTTGGCCACCGCATACTTGATGGCGTTTTCGATCAGCGGTTGAAGGATCAGACCTGGCACCAATGCCGTCTCTGCGGCGGGATCGACTTGCAAGTCCAGGCGCAGTCGATCATCGAAGCGCATCTTCTCGATGCTCAGGTACAAATCCAGCACTTCCATTTCGCGCTTCAACGGTACCTTTTGCTCGGGTTCCTGGTCGAGCGTGTAGCGCAGAAAACGACTCAGCGCGCCAAGCATGCGGCCGGCGATGCCGTTCTGCTGATCGAGCACCAGCGTCGAGATCGCGTTCAAGGTGTTGAACAGGAAATGCGGGTTCAGTTGGTAGCGCAGCATCTTGAGCTGGGCGAGATTGGCCTGCGATTGCGCCGCCACCGTGCGCTCGCGCGCCTCGGCCAGCGCGCGGCTGTTGCGGATCCCGAACCACAGCGCGCTCCAGCTCAAGATCACGTACGCGGTGAATCCCGTGTAGGCGATGTAACCCAGAAACGACGCGGGCTTGCATTCCTCCGGGCAGTATTGCTCGATCGCCAGAGCGTAGATCGCACTCATACCGAGGCACACCAGCACGAATGCCGGCAGCGCGATTAACGCGCGCTGCACCAGCGGCAGTGGATAGATGCGCCGATACAGATGGTGCAGCGGATAGGTGATGATCGCCCCGCCAATGGCGCTGGTGATCGATACCGACAAGTACGTCATGTGCTTGCCGTGCGCCATGCCCGACAAAAAATGCACGGCCAGAAAACCGATCCAACCGGCGATCTGCAGCGGCCAAAATCCCATCAGCGAGGAAAGTCGTGCACTCATCGTCGCCATGATAAAGCGCGTTGGCGCGAGCTGAACGTCACTTCGGCGCACCGACATGGCGCTTGGCGCGCGGAAGCCGACAGGCGATCCATGGCGCCGCGCCTCTGGGGCGCTTGAGCCCGATGCAGATTCAAGCCGAACCAGCCGTGCGCTGCCCGATAGCGGTTACCAATCGCCGTTATTGGGTGGTTTAAGCACGGTCTTCAGGTGGTCGAAGTACTTTAGATGCTCATCGGCAAACACGTCTTTGCCCGCGCCCATGTAGGCTCTTGCCAATTCGTCGTTGGCCCTGTCGAGATTTCCGAGTTCGAACTGAGCTTGGCCCAGACGCAGGTGCAGAAAGGGGTTGCCGATGGCGCCGGGACAATGCATGGCGTCGCTGAGCGCGGCGCGTGCTTGTTCGTAGCTGCCGGCCTTGAAATGCGCATCGCCGATGGCGGCGAGCAGCCACGTACTGGCCTCCCAGTCGGTGATCGGTTCTGGCACTAACTCAAGTGCTTGAACGTAGGTCGCGACAGCTTCGGCGTAACGGCCGCGCTCTGCGTAGTCATCTCCTTTGCTGGACAGTTGGGCAATCTTCTGGTGAGTTTCGTCGGAGAGTTGCGCGGCGGGTGCGGCCGCCAGGTCCTGGCTTGCACTCCCGACGCCGAACACGCTCAGGATGAGCGCTTTCCACACGCGACCCAGGTTCATCAGCCCTTCTCCTACTCTGGATGTTGCGGGCGCATTTCAAAGCAGTGAGCCGTGCCGAGGCTGAGCGCCGCCCTATGCCAAGCCGCACGCCGTTGGCGGTTTGTTCGGAAGCTTACTCCGATTGTGCTTCGAGGCTTGCCAGGCGCGCCTGCAGGTCCAGCAACAGTTTGCGCAGTGCGGCGTTTTCGTCTTCGAGCTTCTGGTGCAGGCCCTGGATGGCCGCAAGCGCCACACCATCCGCGTCGACGGTGGAGATCGACCTGCCATCGCCAGCGAGGCCGAACGCGGCTTTGAAGTCCTCCGCCATCGGACCCAAGTGATGTCCTTCGGCGGAATGCTTGTACTGCCATCGGCTGATCGGCAGCGCGACCACACGCTCCAGGATCGCGCTGGGCTCGACCGCCGCAAAGCCAAATTTGTAACTGCGCGAGGACGCGTTGGTCCAGGTTCCGCCGTGGCTCAGGGTGGCCACGCCGCCGGCGCCTCCCGATACCGACATACGCGCGCTGCCAGCGCTCAGTCCCGTTACGGTCAGGCCCAGCGTACCGGTGGCATCCGCGACCGAGAAGCGCGTGTCTTTACCGCCGCGCGAGATCAGGCGCAGGTCGGCGTTGGCATCGCCGGTGACCGGGCGCGCCTTGAACGACACATCATCGCTGACAGCCAGTGGCCCGTTTGTGTTGAGATGCATTCCGCCATCGGCGCGGACCAGGAACTGATCGCGACCCGTGGAAACGAACTCTGGGAATTGCGAATCCGCCCAAACGAAGCTGCCAGCGTCGCCGCCGGCCGTGCCCGTGCCAACGACACTCGAGCAGCCATCGACGCCCCACTCGGGCAGGGATTCCATCGCCGGTCTTGTTTTCGCGTTGTTGCCGCCCACCCAGGAGCCATCGCCGCCAGCGCAGTTGATTCGCCCACCGCCCACCGTGCTGCCGATCCCCACAGTAGCGTTCTTGAAACCACCGGCGATGACGGACTGATCGCCCGCAGCGCGATTGTCCTTTCCGCCAGCGACCACCGATTGGCCCCCGACGGCTGAATTTCGATGGCCACCCGACACCACGCTGCTGAAGCTGTTGACTGTGTTTTCCGAACCGCCGCCAATCGTGCTCGACTCGCCAGCAACCTGATTGTTGGCACCGCCGGCGATGGTGCCGCTCAAGCCCGACACGGTATTCCCCGCACCGCCACCAACGACGCTGGAATGGCCATCGGCTTCGTTGCCGAAGCCACCGCTAACGGTGCCATATTGACCCGCAGCGACATTAATGAGTCCACCACCGACGGTAGCGAAAGATCCATCGACTGCGGTGCCCGCGGCGTCGCCGGCACGATTGCCAAAACCACCACCTACGCTGCCGTAGTGATCGGTCACACGATTCGGCGCTTCCATTCCGAAATCCGGATCGCTGCTGCCGGTGGGCACGCCACCGCCAGCGATGGTTGCGCCTCGCACGCCGCTATCGACCGTGTTGGCGCGGCTGCCAGCGATGATGTTGGCGGTGATTGCTGTCGGCACAAAGGGACCCCAGGTCTGGGCGCTCGGTTCGATCCGCAGGCTGCGCACATTGGCCGTACGCACCACGAACGCCTGGGAATCGACGGTGCCGATAAAGTTGCTCGTCGGGTTGGTGCCGAGATTACCCTGCGTATCCCAAAAGGTGCCCGACTTGGCGTAAGCGTCGACGCGTTCGGGTTCGCCCACGGGCACGAACTCGGCGCCGTCCCGCGATACCTCCGTGCGCAGCGCCATGGCCGGAAGCTCCGACAACTCGATGCCGAAGTCGACCTCGATCGCAAAGCTGTTGTCGATCACCGGCACACGGTAAAAAGTGAGCGGCGCTCGAACAGCGCCGCCCGTGTTTTCGTTCACGAGCGTCAGGCGTATGTCGAATTCGCCATTGACCGGTTTGCCGCCCTGATCGAGTGTGCCGTGATGCGTCCATGGCGCCGCGCCGGTCTGAAATGCTGTCGCCGCCAGGATCAGGCCCAAAGCGGCCGTCAGTCGGGTTGGGCAGGAGAATCGATGCATGCTGACGGTTCCGTCAATTGATGGTGCTATCGGAAACGTCGTGCGCACCAAAACCGCACGTGCAGGGAAACTCCAGCCCGGCGCGCGGATCGAGCTGCGCGCTTTGCCAATGGCTGTGGCAATTGCCCGTGCCATTCTCGGGCGCAGACCCTTCTGGGAATGCCACCGTTCGCGTCGGCACGGTCTCCGTTGCCGGTCAGGACACCAGTGCGCCCACAAGCCCTTCGAGCGAATCAAACGAAAACAAACACTTGGCCCGAAGAATCGCCGCAGCTTACGGCGACTCGAATCCCCATCTTCCGTCAATCGCTGCCGCGGATAGCTTTCTTAAGGCCGCACCACCGCATCGACGCTGGCCCGCGTGATCGGGTGATAACCCGGCCGCGCCTTGGCATACACCCGTCTGGCGAACTCGGCGTCTTTGGCGAATAAGTCGGTGAATAGCGGCAGCACGAACTTGCGTCGGCCGACGCGGGTCAGGAAGCGCTCGATGGCCGGGAAGGCGTCGCGGTAATTGCGATCGATCGCCTTGGCGTACCACGCGAATGCGATTTCACTGTTACCCGAGCTTTGGAATTTGAAGCGCGCATCCAGCACCGCGAGTTGCTCGATGGCGATGTCGCCCGGCAGGCCCTCGATGAATCGTAGCCACTCTTGTGTGGTCCATTGCGAGCTGTCGATGGCCGCCGGATCGCCGCCACGCAACCAACCGTTGCGCGCCCGATCGACGGCAGCAAAACGCGCGGCGGTTGTGCGCGGTGTGTGTTCGGGCAGCGCTGGTTGATCGACGAATGCCAGCACCTCGGTGTGCGTGGCAATACCCGGATAGGCGTTCAACAATTTCTGTTCGACAAAGACCAGGAAATCGTCGGTCTTGACTGTGCCGAAGGCGTTTTCATCGAACCAGGCGCGCAAGACCGGATCAAAGCGCTCGCGCCCGAAGCGCGTCTCCAGGAAGCGCAGCAGCAACATACCCTTGGTGTAGGCGATATCGGTCAGGCCATCGTCCGGATCGCGGCCGCGCAAATCCAGGCGCAGATGCTGGTCCGACGTGGCGATCTCCGGCATGCCGGCCACCAGCTCGGTTTCGGACAATTCGCGCTCCATATCGGCGCGCTCGGCATCGAATGCCGCTTCGATGATGCGGTTCTCCACATAAGTGGTGAAACCTTCGTTCAACCAGAAGTGATCCCAGGTGGCGTTGGTGACGAGGTTGCCGGACCACGAGTGCGCCAGCTCATGGGCGATCAACGACACCAGGCTCCGATCGCCCGCGATCACGGTCGGCGTCAAGAAGGTGAGCCGCGGATTCTCCATGCCGCCAAACGGAAACGACGGCGGCAGCACCAGCAGGTCGTAACGCCCCCAGCGATACGGTCCGTAGAGCTTCTCGGCGATCTCGATCATGCGTTCGGTATCGGCGAACTCGTAGGCCGCAGCGTCGAGCACCGAAGGCTCGGCGTAGATGCCGCTGCGTTCGCCGAGCGGCGCAAATTTGATGTCGCCCACGGCAATCGCCAGCAAGTAACTTGGAATCGGCTGACGCATCAAGAATCGATAATCGCCATCGGCGGCATCGAGCGGATCGTTTTCGGCGCTCATTCGCGCCAGCAAACCCTTTGGCGTGCGGATGCGTGCGCCATACGTGAAACGCACTGCCGGCGTGTCCTGAATCGGCACCCAGGAACGCGCATGGATGGCTTGCGATTGGCTGAAGAGGAAGGGTTGGCGCTTGTCGGCGGTCAGCTCCGGACTGAGCCATTGCAGGCCGGAAGCCTCGGGGCGCGTCGCGTAGTGAATTCGCACCCGATCCGCTCCTTCGGGTAGCGCGATGCTGAGCTTCTGGCCGAAGATCGGATCGCGCTGCGCGAGCGTCGCGCGCGTCAGCCGATAGTCGCCATCGACGATCGCATAAACCTTGCCGAGATCGAGATCGCGCGTGTCGAGGATCAGCTCAGGCGCGGCGCCGTCGAGCGTGAGTTCGACAAAGCCCTGGAGGCGCTTCTGGTCGAAATCGACCGTCAAATCCAGCTCCGCATGGCGTACGCGGACATCGCTGAAGTTGGCGTACGAATGCGGATCGGCGGATAGGGCGGCGGTCATCAGTAACGCTGCGAGCATGACAGGTCGGGGGAGTTTGACGTCCCCCGAGTATGCCGCGCGCCCGCTGTATCGCGCTTACTTTTTGGCCTTCTTTTCCAGCTTGGCGGCCTTCTTTTCTTTAGGCGTTTTGGCCGGCGCCTTTTTGGTTTCCTTCTTTTGGTTCATGCCTTTGCTCATCGCTCGCTCCTTCGCTGAGTTCGACCAGGCAGCGTCTGCTGCCACGTGGATGCTATGGATGCCCAAGAAAAAAGTCTGCAGCTTTTTCAACTGCGTCACGCTGGCATTCGATGCGCTTGGCTATGCTTGGCAGCGAACTCATATGGGAATCACTCGCATGCGCCTGTTGACTCTGTTATCGCTGCTGCTGGCAACGCACGTCGCCATCGCCGCGCCCGTCGAGAAGCCGCTGTCGTTCACGATCGACGGTACCGAATTCGCCGGCTCGCTGATCTTCGACGACGCCAAACCCGCATCGCGTGCGATGCTGCTGGTGCCCAATTGGATGGGCATCAATGAGGCAAACCTGCGTCAGGCGCGCGAAATCGCCGCGCGCGGCTACACCGTTTACGTGGTCGACATGTACGGTAAAGACGTGCGCCCGACCAATATGGAAGAGGCGGGCAAGGCGGCCGGCGCTTTGAAGGCCGCGACCGAGGCGATGCGCGCACGGATCAACGCGGCGCTGGTCACGTTGCTTGGGCAGACGCACACACCGGTGAGCATCGAATCGACCGGCGCGATCGGATTCTGCCTGGGCGGCACTGTCGTGCTCGAGCTCGCGCGTAGCGGCGCCAGGCTTCCGGCCGTCGTCTCCTTCCACGGTGGTCTGGGTACCGGCGCCAAAGCCAGCGCCGACGCGCTGCATTCGAAAGTTTTGGTGCTACATGGCGCCGACGATCCATACGTTCCCAAAGCGGAAGTCGATGCGTTCGAGGTGGAAATGCGCGAGGCCAAAGCCGACTGGCAACTAGTCAGCTTCGGCGGCGCCGTTCACTCATTCACCGATGTCGACGCCAACATGAAGGGCCAAGCCGAATACAACGAAACCGTCGCGCGCCGGGCGTACGGGATGATGGATGATTTCTTTGCCGAGACGCTGGATTAAGGTTCCGCGCTGCATCGCCGCTCGGCGAAGTCGCCGCAACGCCAGCGCTTTCTGCACTGGCGTGATGCTGCTTCAGTATCGTGGCGGGTGCTGCTTAGACTCAATCTTCAAGTGCAACACCCAACTTCAAACTCCGCCGCCCGCGTCCTCGAACAGCAGGTGCGGTGTGCCGACGTAGACGAAGCTAATCGCGGGTTCGGCGACGACGTCATGCTGCAGTAAGACGCACGCGCTCGCCGAAGCTCGATTGAACGACATTCGACACGTCCGACATCCAATCCGTGGATCCTGCCAACTAAGGCTTACTTGATTTCGTTGTCGCTGCAATCAGCGACCATCGCGTTTGATCACAGGCCCCGATTGCCACGATCCTCCGCTCAGTCTTGCTCGGTTGCTACCGAAGTCCCATGAAAAATGGGACAAGCTTGGATCGGTAGGTGATTGCGGCGGGACAAAATACCAAACAGATATGACAGTGCCACAAAGATGACCGTCCCGAAACTGTACCTGTTGATTTAGGCGCGCGTCTATCTCAGCCATCCGCATTCTGAGCGATGGCGCCAAACTCTCTAACGCGCTGCTATCAAGCTCGAAACAGTTATCTTGAGTATGAGAAACAGCATCACCGGTCATCAATAACGTGCCAATCAGTAATGTGAAAATCTGGCTATTCATGAATCTAGTCCGAAATTAAATCACGAGCTGTTTCACAAAATATAGGATCATTAATACTGATAACCTTTAGCTGTGCATTCGTATCGCTTCCAATTTTCTTGTTGATCCTCTTCGTAATTCTTCGCGTCCTCAGGACAAATACAAGAAAGCGCGCCCTTGCACTTTTTGCCGACCTGAATAGCACGACACTCACTATCTTCGCGCTTTCTCTTGTGGTCAGGGTCTTCGTAGCGACCAGAATCATATTCGATGTATGTATCCGAGTCGTCCATAGAATGCCCCGGTTTAATCCCCTTGCATCCATTGGGGTTTATTCGATGCCATTCCATCGCATGAACCATTTCATGCATTATCGTGCATGGCGTCATGCAATCCTTCTTGCAGATAAAGGGCATGAAGCCTCCGTCCCCGTCACATGCTATTCCACCTCTCAAACTAGGATCACCAGCGCATAAGGCGGGTGTAGGTACCGAACTTGAGAGACCTCGCCTATCAATCCAGCGGGCTGGATTGGCTTGAACATAGGAGAACGTGTTCAGACCTCCCTTCAACCCAATCGGATCACTCTCAACATACCTCCCAGTTCCTGGTTCATAGTCCCGAAAGTAGTTGTACCAAGTCACGCCAAACGGATCAGCGTACTGGCCTGGGAATCTGAGGCGGAAATCGAGGGGTTGTTGGTCGCCGAGTGCGTCTGGTAGGTTCTCGCCGAAGGCGTTCGAAAGACCGTTGCTGGCGCCGAACTTCCAGCGCCAAACGAGGGTACCGGCGCTGTTGGTGACTGCACGCGGCGTGCCTAAATGGTCGGTATGGATGTAATACATGGCGCCACCGCGCACCATCGCGACCGGGGTTTGATTGAGGTAGATGTAAGCGCTACTTGTACCGGTGCCTTCATTGTCCTCAAAGAGCAGATGAGGTGTGCCGCCGTAGACGAACCTGATTGCGGGCTCGGCGACGACGACATGCTGAAGCAGTACACGCTCGCCGATGGCGTTGTAGGTCGCAATACTGCGCTCGCCGAAGCTCGATTGAACGACACTGTGGCCAATGAGCCGATTGCGGGCGTTGTACTGCCCGGTCACCTGTCCGAGATACTGGCTGGCGAACTGTAAGGTCGTGTTGCCGTTGGCATCGTAACCACGCGACTGACCGGCGACCGACTGCACGCGATGGCCGTGATTGGTGTAGTCGTAGGCGTACGTCTGTGGCCCAGCTCGGTCTTTCGTCAAACGATTGCCGATCTTGTCATACGCATAGGACTCGACGACGTTGCCCTGGCTGCGATGCTCGGTGAGCCGGTACATGGGATCGTAGCTGAAGGCGTTGTTCGGGTTGACGACCGGTGGGCCTTCCTCGACGATGTTGCCCTGCCAGTCGAACCGGAACTCGAGGTTCAACGCGGGGCTCTGTACGCCTGAGATGCGTTGGTTGGCATCGCGTGTGTAGCTCAGGGTTTGGCCGTTCCCGAATTGGACCGCACTGGGTCCGTCGAACGGCGCATAGGCCACGGAGTTCAACACGGATGGCGTGCCGGGCATTCCTCCACCACTGGCGGTGATCGCCTGGATGCGGCCAAGCCCGTCGCGACTGTAGTTCACCGTCAAGCCGTTCGGATAAATGAGCTGAGTGAGCTGGTTGGCGAAATTGTGTGCGTATTGCATCTCGTACGGCACGCCATTGGTGACCTGATAGCGTCGAGACACGTTACCGCGTCGGTCGTAGTAAAGGCAGGTGTAGCCGCTCTCGTCGGTGAACTTGGTCAGACGGCCTTGCGGGAAGTTTTCACCGACGGCGGCGGGACATCCCGGACCCAGTTGATCGTATACGAAGCTCATGTCTTCGTGCTTGTAGGGGGTCGGGTATGTCGTCGCCGTGACCCGGCCGAGCGCATCCAAGGTATGGGTGGTTACGATGCCGCGCGCATCAGTGGAATTGGTGCGCTGACCGGCAATGTTGTAGCCGTAACTGGTCACGCCAGTGTCCTTGCTGACCAGCGAGGATTGGTTGCCAATGAACGCAAAGTTGTAGTTCGTCGTTACTCCTTCAGCATCGGTGACCGCGCGCAACCGATCGAGCGCATCGTAGCTGTAGGCCGTTACACCGCGTGGAGACTGCGCATCGTGCGTTTCCCGCAAGCGATCGAGTTCATCGAAGATGTGATCGGTTACCTGCTCCTGCAGCGCGCCCGATCCCGTTCGCGCACGCGTCTGAACGAGATTGTTCTGAAAATCGTAATTGTGGTCTTGCAGCGGATTGTTGGCGGCGTCGCGCTCGACATCTAGGCGCCCCAGTTCATCGTAACTGCGACTGCTCGTACGCACGATTTGTCCCAGCCCATTGCGGACTTCCTCGCGCGTGCGATTGCCCCACAGGTCGTAGGTGAAATCCTGGCGCGTGCCATCGGCGAGCGTGATTCGTGTTAGCCGCTGGTCGGCATCGAAACTCATCACATCGAAGCTACCGTCGGGCCGCGTGACCCGCGTCATGCGGCCGCGATGGTTGTACTCGTACAGCGTGATGGCGTCGTCCACGGTACTGCCCGGGTTCGCGCCGAGCACGGCCTCGGATATCTTCCAGCCACGTGCGTTGTATTGGGTCGCCTTGACGACGCCATCGATGCCCCTGACCTCCAGCGTTCTGCCGCGATCATCGTATTTCAGAAACTCGGTGATTTGTCCGAGCGCGTTCGTCGTTTTCCACAGGTCGCCGCGGCGATAACTGCCGGTGGGGCTATCTGCTTCGTAGTAGTCGAAGTGGGTCACATCGCTCACATCGACTCGTGGACCATCGATCTGTTTGAGCTGGCCCACTAATGCGCAGCCGTTCCCAATGGACGAGCAATAGGTGTAGATGGTTCGACGGCTGGCCAGAGGCGGATCGCCACTGGCGGTGCACTCGATGTTGGCCAGGGGTGCGCTGCCATAGCGACACTTCGCGGTCATCCGCCCGGCGGTGTCATAGGCATAGGCTTCCTTGCTGCGCAAAACGCCACCGAGACTGAACACCGCTTTGGTCAACAAGCGATTCTTGGCGTAGTCCCAGGTCTGCTCGATGGTGCGTTCGTTAACAGTTCCGAACGCTTCGATGCGCCGCGTTTCCCGACGCCCGAGATTGCTGTCGGTGCCGACCGTATCGCCATCGTAATAGTACTTGGTGATGGTAAACTCGGTAGGCGTCCGATAGCGTTTCTCTTCCTTCAAGCGGCCGTTGGTGTAGTAGCTCATTTCGCCCTTGATGTAACTCGACAGCACTTCGCCTTTGCTGTCCAGGATCTCGACGGTGATCCTGGACGGTTTGCCGAAATGCCCCACCGCCGTCGTCGGCGCAAACTCATAGATCAACCGCGAAAGCCCGCCGGGCTGCACCACCGTTGTTCTGCCGTCGCCGAGGAATTCAAGTTGCACGTCGCCCACACCACCATTGTGCACGCTGCGTACTGCCCGACCGCGTGAATCGTATCCGTAGTTCGCATAGAGCTCGGGAATGAAACTGCCGTTGGGTTGCTTGATCTGGTCGGTGATGCTGGTCAGGTAGCGTTTGAACTTACTACTGGCGACCCACGCGCCTTCGCCGCTGCCATAGTCGCGGCGATTGCCGTCGGCGTAGGTCACTGACTTGAGGCGATCGAGATCGTCGTAGGCGTAGCTGGCGAGTATTTGACCGCTGAGTTTCACGCGCACCAACCGCGCCTCGAAAGTGTGTTGAATTGCCAACTCAGGCGGTGCACCCGTCGGCGGAGACTCGTACTCCAGATCGAGCGCACGTCCGGTTCCGTCTTTGATCTGAACGATGCGCGAGATCTCATCGTCGAAATTGTTCGATCGAACCACCGTGATCGACCGCCGCGGATCGTCGGGATCGGTCTCCGCAACCAGCAGACCTTGCGCATCGAAAGCGCGACGTTTGCCGTTGCGGAGGATGAGTGTAAATTGATCGGCGCCATCGCACTGCACTTGTTCGCCGGTCAGATTATTGGACCGATACGTGTTGGTACCGACGACCTTGGTGAACTGCTCAAGATGGCCTTCGTCGTCGACAACCCAGACTTCATTCGCCGCGCATGTCGCGCAGCGCGAACCGCCGTCGGGCTCAGGGTCCTGCGTTACCAGGATGCGGCCACTGTACGAGTGCGACCAGTTCATATCCATCATGGCCGATGAGCGCGCCTGACGCAGCGAGTTGTAGTGGCGGGCAAACTCGAAGTTCTCTAAGACGATGTCCGTTTCGCTTTGCGTCTTGTTGCCCGTCTCCACGCCACATGGGTTCCCGGCTTTGCAGTCTTTGTACTGCTTGGGGTTGGTGATGATGGGGATCGTGAAGCCGCCCTTCGCAGCCTGGGTTCCGACGTTGAACCCGCAGATGCCATAGCCGCCATGCTCGCCCGCAAAAGAGCAAGCGGTTTGCAGCCATGTGCGCAGCGCGGCGGTCGTTGTAATTGAAGCAGGAACGGTTTCGGTCTGAGCGCCGCTGGCGCAGTAGTACGAATAGCCCAACTCGTATGGCAAGCGAACCACAGTCGGGTTCGCTCCGAAACAGTATGATCCAGAATGTAGATAGCCCCAAAACTGATTGCGCTGGTTCGGCGCGCCAAACAGCGTGTCGTGGATGACACCGCGCGCCAATACGGCTTGGCCATTTGCGTTCTTGCCATTGCGATCAGTACCCACCAGCAACTGACGGACATCGAGTGCGCTCTGGTACTGCCAGATACCGGGATTGTTGATGTTGAACGCACCGGGCAGTGGTTCCAGGCATTGCGCAATGTGGCTCGCCAAACCATTGGCCGGGATGCCATTCCCACAGGTCGTCCCGCTGCCTGTGCTCCATTCGGGCGACAGCGCACTGACAGCCATCTCCCAACCTTCGGGCCTTGCCAAGGAGAATGAATGCGGAAGTCTATCCGCTAAGCAGGAGCTGAGAGTTCCTGACGCATTCCCAGGTTCGAGTCGCACGAAAGGACCACCGATCTTGGCGGGTGGACGAACGTGATCGCCTTTGAGTGTGCCGAGTGGTCGATAACTCAGTCTTAAAACACCAGAACCCGGGGCGACCGAGGAGATTGCGAGATCAATCGAGCCTGTATGGTTCAGCGTATTTCTCGCACAAACTTCCGCGTCTTCCAAGGTGTCGAACGCACTCGGGCAGCTCCCGCGTTCCACTTTATAGCGGTGCGGTCCTGGGCTTTGTGCCAGCAACGGACCGGCCCAAACCGATGCGATCAAAACGATGACTATTCGGAAAGCGCTAATTTGTCCGTCGTTCCGAAGGGATCTAATCGCCATCACTTTTCTTCCTCGGATTAATATAGTTGGCTTTTGCTATACTGATAAAAAGCAAGCCTGAGATAGCGCCTGTCAAACCGAATAAAACAGCATTACTTGTCTGGAATTCGAGATCGGAGAAATAAGCCACGCTCGCGCCAATCAAGACGCCAACCACAAACCCAAACGTGGTAGCCATTAATCGGTTGCCGCGACCGATTCGCTCTGCAAAAAGAAATGCAGGAATGCCCAATGACATCATGATGATCAGCGTAGCCAGGCTTCCAAAAAACCAAACGGCACTAAATGAAATCTGCAAGATACCTTGTTGCGTAACAATGCCGAAAAAATATCCAAGTGTCCCGTAGACAATAGGAGCGACAGCAGAAGAAAATAGCAGGGCAGCAAAAACCCTTGCAATGCTTTCAACAAACTTCCTGTCAGTCGCCGTCATTAGGAAAACCGTCCCAATAGTTTCCGCCATAGCAGCCCTTTGATGAGCCACATTCCACAAAGCAGTCATTGTGATATTGATGAATACACGACAACCTCGTGCAAACACCGCCTGAGCATTCGGATTTCTTCTGGCAATCTGGGTCTTTGCGAGCCTCATCGTCACGGCGCGCCAAACAAGATCGAATACAGTTTAAGTTTCGGGTATTCTGCAGGCCACAGGTATCGGACATAATATTAACGCCTTGATGCCTGCCTCTGCAGATACGCTCGGCTTCCTTGTGATATTTGCAACCATCTTTCTTCGCGACTTTTGCGTAATAGGAACATACCGAGTAATCCTGCTCCGCCCAATCTTCCTCCCTGACACGTGACCACTGTCCATCCAGGTCAAATCTGATAACTGGATTTTGTGCGCTATAGGAAAAGGTATTGACTCCCGCTTTCAACCCAATCGGATCACTCTCAACATACCTCCCAGTTCCTGGTTCATAGTCCCGAAAGTAGTTGTACCAAGTCACGCCAAACGGATCAGCGTACTGGCCTGGGAATCTGAGGCGGAAATCGAGGGGTTGTTGGTCGCCGAGTGCGTCTGGTAGGTTCTCGCCGAAGGCGTTCGAAAGACCGTTGCTGGCGCCGAACTTCCAGCGCCAAACGAGGGTACCGGCGCTGTTGGTGACTGCACGCGGCGTGCCTAAATGGTCGGTATGGATGTAATACATGGCGCCACCGCGCACCATCGCGACCGGGGTTTGATTGAGGTAGATGTAAGCGCTACTTGTACCGGTGCCTTCATTGTCCTCAAAGAGCAGATGAGGTGTGCCGCCGTAGACGAACCTGATTGCGGGCTCGGCGACGACGACATGCTGAAGCAGTACACGCTCGCCGATGGCGTTGTAGGTCGCAATACTGCGCTCGCCGAAGCTCGATTGAACGACACTGTGGCCAATGAGCCGATTGCGGGCGTTGTACTGCCCGGTCACCTGTCCGAGATACTGGCTGGCGAACTGTAAGGTCGTGTTGCCGTTGGCATCGTAACCACGCGACTGACCGGCGACCGACTGCACGCGATGGCCGTGATTGGTGTAGTCGTAGGCGTACGTCTGTGGCCCAGCTCGGTCTTTCGTCAAACGATTGCCGATCTTGTCATACGCATAGGACTCGACGACGTTGCCCTGGCTGCGATGCTCGGTGAGCCGGTACATGGGATCGTAGCTGAAGGCGTTGTTCGGGTTGACGACCGGTGGGCCTTCCTCGACGATGTTGCCCTGCCAGTCGAACCGGAACTCGAGGTTCAACGCGGGGCTCTGTACGCCTGAGATGCGTTGGTTGGCATCGCGTGTGTAGCTCAGGGTTTGGCCGTTCCCGAATTGGACCGCACTGGGTCCGTCGAACGGCGCATAGGCCACGGAGTTCAACACGGATGGCGTGCCGGGCATTCCTCCACCACTGGCGGTGATCGCCTGGATGCGGCCAAGCCCGTCGCGACTGTAGTTCACCGTCAAGCCGTTCGGATAAATGAGCTGAGTGAGCTGGTTGGCGAAATTGTGTGCGTATTGCATCTCGTACGGCACGCCATTGGTGACCTGATAGCGTCGAGACACGTTACCGCGTCGGTCGTAGTAAAGGCAGGTGTAGCCGCTCTCGTCGGTGAACTTGGTCAGACGGCCTTGCGGGAAGTTTTCACCGACGGCGGCGGGACATCCCGGACCCAGTTGATCGTATACGAAGCTCATGTCTTCGTGCTTGTAGGGGGTCGGGTATGTCGTCGCCGTGACCCGGCCGAGCGCATCCAAGGTATGGGTGGTTACGATGCCGCGCGCATCAGTGGAATTGGTGCGCTGACCGGCAATGTTGTAGCCGTAACTGGTCACGCCAGTGTCCTTGCTGACCAGCGAGGATTGGTTGCCAATGAACGCAAAGTTGTAGTTCGGGTGCCGTCGTTGGGGCGTGGTAACGCGCCCAAGACCAATGGAAGAGGCGGGCAAGGCAGGGTGCCGTCAAAGACGCTACCTACGCGATGCGTGCATGCCCGAACCCGAGGTTGATGCGTTCGAGTTGAAATGCGCGAAGCCATGGCCGACTGGGAATTCGTCAGTTTCGGCGGTCAACATCAACGGTCAGGCGAATACAACGAAACCGCGGCAGGCGTATGAGATGAAGGATGACTTTTTCGCTCAGACGCTGGATTGAGGTTACACGGCGAATTGCTGTGTCCTGCATTTAGGCGTTCCGACGATTTCGCGTCCAGACAAGCAAGAGGGTCGCGCCACGCCCGATCCTCTTGCCGTTTCTACTGAGTTACCGAACAATGCCTGCCGCGTCCTAGTCCATAGCCTACATGGTTGAGTCCCCAGACTTCATCGAGGTGTATCCGGGTGCGCTCGACTCGGCAACGTGCGCTGAGATCGTGCGCTACTTCGACGCCTGCGGCCAGCAAACGCGTGGCGAGGTGGGTTCCGGCGTCGACCTTGAGCTCAAAGATTCCTGGGATGTTCTGATCACCGGCCGGCCCGATTGGCAGCGCTTTCACGATCGTATCCAGGGCGCTGCCTTTGCCGGGCTGCGGCGCTACGCTCAGCGCTATGGCCACCTGCTCACGGCCCCGCTGCGGATCAAAACGCGGCGGCCGGACGGCTCGCTGCGACCGCTCGAACCGGCGGACTTCAACTCGCCGGATTTCGCCGACCTCGATCAGGTGCTCCAATTCGTGTTTCGCCCCGGAACGATTAATGTGCAGCGCTACATCGCCGATCAAGGGGGCTATCCGTACTGGCATTGCGAGCACTATCCCAAGCGCGGCGACGACGACGCGCTGCATCGCGTACTGCTCTACACCATCTATCTCAACGATGGTTTCGACCACGGCGAGACCGAGTTCTACTACCAGCGTCGGCGCATCGTTCCGCGCACGGGGGATCTGCTGATCGCGCCGGCGGCCTTTACGCATACGCATCGCGGCAATCGCCCCACAGGATGCGACAAGTACATCGCAACCTCCTGGATTCTGTTCAATCGTACCGAGCAGCTTTTCCCTGCTTGATTGCGGACATTGAATCAGGGAATCGGTAGGACCGGAGCAATCGCTGGGTGTGGCGCCATAGCTGCCACGCGTTCCAGCAACGCTCACTCTCACCCGCTCGCCTCGATTCCGGCGCAGCGGTCCAGCGTCGTGGTTATGCCGCCGGTCGTCCGTCTGGCGAGCAGCACACGCTTGCCCATCGACGCCCCGCTCCATCATCCGCCTTCGCGCACGAAACATCCGTTCAAGCTACCCAAGATTGCTCTTTGCCGGTATGTTCGGACCCCACGTGCGCCAGGCACTTTCGTCTGCGCTTGACTGGGAGGGTTTCTCGATGCGTTATCGTTCTGGGCGCGGGCCGCGTGCGGCCGCACTGAGTCTTGCCGTTCGCCGCTCGTTGGCGGTGACCGCTTTCATGGCCTTTGGTTTTGGCGTTCACGCACAATCCCCAGACGAAGGCGTGATCCGTCTCAATGCGGGCTTTATCGATCCGATGTCCAAAGCGGCGGATGCGTATCGCGGTCCGGTCGCCAAGAGCAACGGCAAGCAGCTGCATCTGGTGCAGTTCGAGGGGCCGATCCAGCGCCACTGGTACGAGGCCCTGGAAAGCGCGGGTGTGCAGATCGTCGACTTCATTCCGGATCACGCGTATCTGGTGTACGGCGATACTCAGGCGCTGGCGCGCGTTCAGACCATGGGCCGTTCGCCGAACAGCGGCATTCGCTGGGATGGCCGGTTTGCAGCCGAGCACAAAATCAATGAGCGCGTGTATCAGCTCGAGAGCAAGGGCGCGGTGCCAGATTTCTATTCGATCCAGTTGGTTCTGGACCCTGCCGCGAACGCCGAAACGCTGGCGTTCGTGCGCGGCGCAGATCTGGGCGAAACCCGCGTGTGGAATTTCCGTCACTACGTGAACGTCGAGGCACGCGTACCCTTCGGTGCGTTGTCCGCGATCGCCAACCGCCCCGATGTGATCTCGATCCAGCCCGACATGATGCCGACGCTGCACGATGAGCGTCAGAACATCATTCTCGCCAACCGGCTGACCACGTCGGGCGCGAACACCGTGCCGATCGCGCCGGGCGCGTCGGGCGGCATTGGGTACCTCGACTGGCTGGCATCGCTAGGTTTCACTCAGGCGCAGTTCGATACGTCGGCGTTTACCGTCGATGTCTCCGACCAAGGTCTCGACAACGGCACCACGCAACCCAACCACTTCGCGCTGTGGAAGGGTGGCGATCCGGGCTCGCCGGTCGACCCCTCCCGCAGTCTCGTGGTGTACAACAAGCTCGAAGGAACGGCCTCAGCGGCCGACTTGACGGGCTGCGGCAGCGTTGGCCACGGCACCTGGACCAGCCACGTGGTCAGCGGCAATGTGGCCAGCGTCACGCGTGCGCTGCCGCATGGCGATGGCAATTTCAACTTCGCCGGTGGCGTCGCGCCGTTCGTTCGCGTCGGCAACTCGGTGTTCTTTACAACCGGCGGCACGTTCACTGCGCCCAATGTCGTCAACGCCTCATCGCGCGCTTTTTCCAATCTCGGCACCAACATCAACGGCGCACGCATCAGCAACAACAGTTGGGGTGCTGCGATCAGCGGCGGCTATAACGCAAACTCTCAGGCCTACGACGGTGTGGTGCGCGATGCGCAGCCGAACGGTTCTACGCATCCAGCGGCGGGCAATCAGGAATATGTCGTCGTGGTGTCGGCCGGTAACTCGGGCCCCGGCGCGCAAACGATGGGCGCACCGGCCACCGGCAAGAATGTGATTGCCGTGGGCGGTTCGCAAAACGTCCGGCCCGGCGTCCCCGACGCCGTGAATGCCGATGCGATGTACAGCTCATCCAGCCGTGGACCGACGGCCGATCAGCGCAACAAGCCTGAGCTGATCGCCCCGGCCACCAATGTCGCCGGCGGCGTGGTCATGAACGACCGCTCGACGGCCGCGCCGGGCAACCACAACACCTGCTTTACCGGTGGCTTCTTGCCCACCACGCCGCAACAGCGTTTTTATCGCACCGGCAACGGCACCTCGTTCTCCGGCCCGGCGGTGGCCGGCGGCGCTGCTCTGTTGCGCCAGTGGTTCATCAACAACAGCCTGACGCCACCGTCGCCGGCGATGACCAAGGCGTATCTCACCAGTACGTCCACCTATATGGCCTCGTTGAGCGACAACCTGCCCTCGAACAATCAGGGCATGGGCCGCATGAATCTGGAGCGCGCCTTCGATAACACGCCGCGCGGCCTGCGCGATCAGTTGCCCGCCGATCGATTCACCAATTCGGGCCAACTGCGCAGTTTCCGCGGTACCGTCAGCGACGCCAGCAAGCCGTTCCGCGTGGCGCTGGCGTGGACCGACGTTCCCGGCTCGACCACCGGCAATACCTTCGTCAACAACCTCGATTTGCGTGTAACGATCGGCGGCCAGACCTATATCGGCAATCGATTCTCCGGTGCGAATTCGACGACCGGCGGCACGGCCGATACGCGCAACAACCTCGAAAGCGTTTTCCTGCCTGCCGGCGTGACGGGGCCCTTCAACATCACGGTGGCAGCGACCAACGTCAGTGCCCCGGCCGACCCAACCATCTCCGGGCCCAATCAGGACTTCGCACTCAAGGTGTACAACACCGGAACGCTGGCCGCCTGCCCCGAATTTGCTATCGGGCCCGAAACCATTCCGACCAATGTCGTGGGCGGTGTCGCGTATCCGGCCCAGACCTTTACGGCGAGCGGCGGCGAGGTTCCGCCGTATGCGTTTTCGGTGGCGGGCACATTGCCGCCCGGCATGACCGTCTCGCCCGCTGGCGTTCTTTCCGGCACGCCCACTGCGCCGGGCACCTTCAACTTCTCGGTGGCGGCGAGTGATACGACGGGTTGCGCGGGCGCGCGCAGTTATTCGATTACGGTGATCGCGGCCGAGATCGCGCAAACCACGCGAACGCTGGGCGGCAACGGCATTCTTGAGCCCAATGAGTGCAATCAGCTCAGCGTGCGCCTTACCAATACGGGCACTAATCTGGCCTCAGCGATCTCGTCGGTGCTCTCGACCACGACACCGGGCGTAGAAATTGCGCAAGCTGCCTCGCCCTATCCGGATCTGGCATCGGGAGGTGGCAATGCGTTGAACACCATCCCGTTTGAGATCAGTACCGGCCCGTCGGTGGCTTGCTTTAGCACGGTCAACCTCACGCAGACAGTGACGTTCACCGGCGGCGCCTCACCGTTGACCTTCAACTTTGCGATTCCCGTAGGTCAGGCCGGTGGCAACTATCTCTTTGGTACGCCGGGCACCGGCGGCACGATTCCGGCTGGCGGCGTGCTGGTCGCCGCGAGTTCGGCCGACGACGCGGTGGTGCCAGTGACGGTGCCGTTCGCCACGTCGGTGTACGGCAATCCGATCGCAGCGGGCGCGACGATCCATGCCAGCACCAACGGTAATGTCCAGTTTGTCGCCAGCGGTGCGGGTACCGACTTCGCCAACGTGGTGCTGCCTACGGCCGGCGACCCACTCCGCCCGTTCCCGACGAACGTCCCGATCTTGTTCGCTTTCTGGGACGACCTGGATCTGCGCACGACGGGCGGCGGTATTTACACGCAAACCACGGGTGTTGCGCCCGACCGCCAGTTCGTTATCGAATGGCGCGGCAAGCACTACTCCGAGACGGGTTCGGCGCAGACGGTCAACTTCGCGGTCGTGCTCAACGAGGGCGCCTCGGGTGCGTTCGAGTACCGTTATGCGCAGACTGGCACCTCGGCGACGGTCGCCAATGGCCTGAGTGCCACCGTGGGCATTCAAGCGGCATCGACCGGCACCGTATTCACCCAGTCCTCGTTCAATCAGGCGGTGGTGACTTCTGGGCGGATTCTGCCGGCGACGCTGCCGCCGCCGATCTGCTCGCCGGGCCCGGCAGTCTGCCTGGGTGGCGATGGCGTGTTCGCGAACGGTTTCGAGTAAGCCACGACCGGAACTCCTGGCGCTTACGGTTTTCCAGCCGTAGGCGCCACGGCGTCGCAAAATCGCCCGTGCCTCAGGAAGTCGATCGTCAACCGCGCAGCCTCAGCGCTGAACAAAAGGCTGGTGTGACTGGCGGCGATGACGCGATGTTCCGTGATGCCGGGCAGCAGCGTTTCGCGCACGGCGACGGTGCCGTCGTTAGGGCGCGGCAACGGTCCCAGGATCATGCTGAGGCCAATGCGGATACGCCCGGCGATCACGCCCATCGGCACCGGCGAGTTCCAGCGCTCCAATCCTTTGACGAGCACAGCTTCAGCGCCGCCGAGCGTAGCGCCGCCGAGCTTCCAGCGCTGCAGCCGCTGCGCCAGTTCGCTGCCGACCAGCGGCGAGCCTAAGCACACCAGCCGCTTGATGGGGCGTTCGCCGCGCTGTACGTAATGCGCGGCAATTAAGCCGCCTAGACTGTGGCCCACAATTGAGACCGGCGCCCCGGCTTCTTCTACCGCTGCATCCAGTCGCGCCAGCATTTCGGTTTCGGTGCCGCGCACGCTCGGATAGTCGACTTGCGTCACGTCGAAGCAACACGCGCGCAAGCGCTGCGCGAGCACATCGGTGACGCGCGCACGCATCCAGATGCCGTGCAGCAGTACGACATTACCCGCGCTCATGGCACGATCAATACCTTGCCGGCGGCATGGCCAGCCTCGACATGCGCCAGCGCCTGGGCGGCCTGGTCCAGCGGATAGCGCTTGTCGATCAGCAAACGAAGCGTGCCGGCATCGACGCGTCGCACCAGCTCGGCGAGCTGTGCGCCATCCGGGCGCATGAACAAATAGTGGTAATGCACACCACACTTGATCGCCAGCGCACGTTCGCGACGGGTGAGAAAACGCAGCGCTTGGCGAAGCGGCCATGCGACGTTCCATGCGCGCGCTACCTCGGGCGTCGGCAGCGCCGAAATCGAAATGACGTGACCGCCTTTCCTGGTGATCGCGATCGAGCGCAGCAACGTCTGGCCACCCTGAGTGTCGAGCACCACATCGACATTGTGGCGTTCATCGAAACGTTCGCGGCGATAGTCGATGACCTCGCTGGCGCCCAGATCCAGGCAACGCTGGCGGTTCTTTTCGCTGGCAGTGGCGATCACGCGGGCGCCGGCTTCGCGGCCGAGCTGCAGTGCGATATGGCCGACGCCCCCAGCGCCGGCATGTACCAGCAGCGTTTGTCCCGACTGAAGTTGGCCCAACTCAAACAGCGCCTGAAAGGCGGTGAGTCCGGCCAGCGGTAACCCCGCAGCGTCGATCAAGTCCATGCTTGAGGGTGCGAAAGCCGCATCGCCTTGTGCCACCAGCGCGAACTCAGCGAAGGCGCCAATGCGTTCTTTCGCGAGACGCGCAACAACACGGTCACCGGGTTTGAAGCGCGTCACCGCCGCCCCGACGCTGTGCACCGTGCCCGATAAATCGTTGCCGAGAATCAGCGGCAAGGCGTATGGCAACATCGACTTGATTTTGCCGTCGCGCAGTTTGAAATCGATTGGGTTGACGCTTGCCGCGGCGACCTTGACCAGCAAATCGTTCGCACCGGGCGACGGGGTAGGGCGCTCGCCCACCGTGAGCCGCTCAGGTCCGCCGTAGCGTTCGATGTACGCGGCTTTCATCGTTAATACCTCAACAGCCGTTTTGGCTTGATCGGCAACCGTCCGCGCCAGTACTGGATCAGCACGAATCCCGTCGCCAGGCCGCCCAAGTGCGCGAAATGCGCCACGCCGCCGCCGCTGCTGAATACGCCAAGGAAGATCTCGATCCCGGCAAACAGCATCACCGCGTACTTGGCCTTCATTGGAATCGGCGGAAACAGCGGCATGATGATTCGATTCGGAAACATCATCCCAAAACCGAGCAGCACGCCGTACACGCCGCCGGAGATGCCGATCGTGGGCCTTGGATCGTCGCCCAGCATGCCGACCACCAGCTGAGTGAGGCCGGCACCGACGATGCACACCAGCACGAACAGCAAGAACGCCTGGCTACGCCAGAAGCGCTCGAGATCGGAGCCGAACATCCACAGCGCCAGACAATTGAACACGAGGTGCGCGGTACCGCCGTGCAAGAAGCCATAAGTGAGCAATTGCCAGGGCTGGAAGGCCGGCATGCCGGGCGTGGCGCCGACCGGCCACAGGGCAAAGTTGATCAGCAACGCCTCGCCTGCCGCGCCCTGTTGCAGGAAGAACCCGACGACGCAGGTGGCGAGTAACGCGTAAGTGACTGGAGTATTCAAAAGAATCCGCCCCACAGTTCTTGATCGAGATCGGCCGCGCGGCGCACCGCGATGACTTGCCCGTTATCGCGCACGGTGTGCCCCTCGGCCCGCAAGCGCTCGCGCTGACGCGCAAAACCCTCGCTGCCTGCCGCAAACGCAATGCGATCGCCCGCGCGCACGACGCGGTGCCAGGGTATCGCCGGGTCGCTTAACTGCGACAGCACGCGCGCAACCAGTCGCGCATGTTTGGGCAGCCCAACGCGTGCCGCAATGTCGCCATAAGAGGCAATCGTGCCCTTTGGGATGGCCCGAATCGCCGCATGGATCGCCTTGGCGGCACCCTCGATCGTCGGCGCAGCAGCTTTCTTACGCGGCATCGCCATGGGCTGCTAGCATCTCCTCTCCATATGTGCCGGTGACCGTCAACGTGCAGAATTTCGAGGATATCCGATCGCATCTGGCCACGCGCCATGCGCTACGTCAGAACCAGCCGTTCATGATCAGCCTGGATTTGCAGCTGCCCGAAGGGCGCATTCAAAGCATTTTCTTCGCCGACCTGGAAACCGAAGATGATCGCCGCGTATTGCGCATCTCCACGCCAGTTGCGCCGCTGAAGCAGTTGCCCGCCGAAAAGTGTTTGCGCTTCAACTGGGCGCAGCGCAGCGGCTTCCTTGCGGTCGACGACATGGATGGCATGGCTTTTGTGCATCTGTGCGAGAACCGCAGCTACAGCACGTTGAATGCGCGCGAGCTGGATCGGCTGGTCAACGAGTTGGGCTCGCTGGCCGACGGGCTGGAGTCGATCGTCTCTCGCGGGGCCGATCGCGTTTGAGAACTCCACGGGACCATGTGCGTAGGCTGATGTTATGTGCATTCGATTGACGGGCGTGCGTTATGCCCTTTGAGCTCGGCTTGCTGCTCGCATTGATCCTGCTCAACGGGTTCTTTGCGCTGTCGGAAATGGCGATCGTCACGGCGCGCAAGAGCCGGTTGAAGCACAAGGCGGAAAAGAACGCTTACGCACGCGCGGCGCTGGCGCTCGCCGAGCACCCTGAGAACTTTCTTTCCGCCGTGCAGATCGGGATCACCCTGGTCAGCATTCTCACCGGCGTATTCAGCGGCGCGGCCATCGGCGAACGCATCGCAGGGTGGTTGATGCGCTTCGAGATGCTGACGCCGTATGCCGAAGAAGTGGGTCTGGGCATCGCCGTTGTTTGCATCACTTTTGTCAGCATCATCCTCGGCGAGTTGATTCCCAAGCGCCTCGCGCTGCTCGCGCCGGAACGCATCGCCACGATTGTCGGCGTGCCGATGACCATTTTCGCCAAGGTCACGCACCCGGCAGTCGTCACGCTGTCGGTGATCACGCGCCTCGCGCTCAAGCTGGTCGGCGCCCGGAGCGGCGACGATGGCAAGGTGACCGAGGAAGAAATTCGCATGCTCGTGGCCGAAAGCGCCGAGCAGGGCGAGATCGAGGATGTCGAGCGTACGCTCATCAATCGCGCGCTGCGCCTGACCGATCGCACCGCCGAGAGCCTGATGACGCCGCGCAATCGCATCGCCTGGCTCGACGCCGAAGCCACATTGGCGGAAAACCTGGCGGTGATGCGCACCACGCCCTTCGCTGCGTATCCGGTCATGCGCGGCAGCGACAAAGAAGTGCTCGGCATCCTGGATGTGAAAACGCTGATCGACAAGATCGGCGCGAGTGGCCAGTTCGACCTCTTCAAGCGCGTGACCAAGTCGCTGTTCGTACCGCTGTCGACCAAGGCAATGACGCTGCTGGAGACGTTCCGCGACAGCGACAGTCGGATCGCGCTGGTGGTCGACGAATATGGCGACATCATGGGCCTGATCACGCGCAACGACGTGCTCAGCGCCGCCATCGGCGCGAGCGTGCATGGCCAGGGGAGCGACGAGAGCGAGGATGCGCTGATCGTACAGCGGGCCGACGGCAGTTATTTGCTCGACGGTGCGCTGAAGATCGAGGACTTGCAGGAGCTGCTGCAGCTCAGCCAGCTCCCCGGCGCCGACGAGCACGAATACCACTCGCTCGCCGGCATGCTGATCGCGATGCTCGGGCACATACCGAAAGTGTCGGAAACCTACGATTGGGAAGGCTATCGCTTCGAGGTCGTCGACCGCGATGGCGCGCGCGTCGACAAAGTGCTGGTCACGGATTTGGGCGAAACCGCGGCGTTGTAAATCGCAGCCAAAAGTTGCCGCGAAAGCGCGGCAGTTCGGCTCGTACTCCCCGAGGTGCTGGGACCCGAGGAGACGGGTCAGGCACGAAACAGTTCTGAGCAGCGGCTCTGGCCGCACCACTTTCGTTCTCGCGCGAGGCCATACGCCGCGATCGTTCATACGACGCCGCAAACTCCGGAATGTCGCGCAGTCAGGCATGGCTCATGAGCGCGCGTGCACTTTGAGCAGAATTCCAACGGTCGGAGAGAAAGCGATGCGAATGTTGGCTTGCGTAGTCGCCGTGCTCGCGGCGATGCCGTTGTCGGCGGATGCCAGACTGGGCCAGGTGCTTGAGGCCTGTTCATTCGATCCGCCGCTGGAAGTGGGCAATGGCTTGCCACCGAGTTATGTCCAGCAGCGCGCGACGTTTCAGGGATCCATTCCTGACGAGAAAACAGGCGCGGCATATGGCTATCGCGTGTCGTGGGAAGCGATGGAAGTCGACGGAAAACTGCGCTGGGTGATGACGGAAGCCAGTTGCTCGCTTGAGCGCCACCACGACATGCGCGCGAAAGGTAAACCGGCCGCGCCCGCGGAAAAACCCGCGAAGTAGATACGCGATTCATCGCGCCGTTCTTTGGATCCCAGCTCGGCGCCATAAGTGCGGCGCTGCAGGCGCAATCAAACGAGCCCCCACGCGCATCACGAACGGGAATCCATTTTGTTCGACGCCGAACAAGATTCGATCGGCGCCGAACACTGCGCATTCGCGCACGAGTGTTCGATCACTTGACGCCGAACAAAAAATACTCGGCGCCGAACGCGGCGCATTCGCGCACGAGTGCTCGAACACTCGACGCCGAGCAAAAACTATTCGACGCCGAACGCAGCGCATTCGCGAACGAGTGCTCGAACACCGGCGCCGAGCAAAAACTATTCGGCGCCGAACGCGGCGCAGTTGCGCACGAATGCTCGAACACTCGGCGCCGGGCAAAAACTATTCGACGCCGAACGCGGCGCGTTTGCGCAGGAACGCTGGAAAACCCGACGCCGAACAAACTAGCTCGCCGCCCGAACGCTGTCGTCTCGCGCCCGAAAGATCAGCACCCAACCACGGACCTTGGCCGCTCGACGTAATGCTTTGCGTTGCTGGTTGATTGCGTGGCACTCGTGACGCTTGGTACGCCAGGTATCCGTCAAGATCGACACACGCCGTCTCAAAGTGCAAACTGTTGTAGGCCCGACGGATTGCAGCAGCGCTGACGCCCACAGGGCTCGTTCGCTCTTCATCCGCGAGACTTTAGGTTTGGCTATTGACGAGGGAAGTGGCGATGGGCCGGTCAAGCGCAAGTTTCATTCGGAATGGGCGACGTCCCAGCGTGGGCTTGGTGTCGTCTAGTTTTAGTTAGGTCGCACAGTCATCCATATGTCTACCGAGAAGGCCCAAAAACAGTGCTTCGTGCTGATGCCGTTCGCGCCTCAGTATAAAGAGGTCTACACCGAGGTATACAAACCCGTTTGCGCAAGCAATGGGCTTGATTGTTGGCGTGTGGATGAGCTTGCTCGCCCGGGGTCAATCACGCGAGATATCGTCGAAGGGATTGTCGACGCCGAGGTCGTAATCGCGGACCTCACGAGCCAGAACCCCAATGTGTTCTACGAGTTGGGCATTGCTCACGCAGTTGGCAACAAGACAATCATGACGGCCCAGTCATTGACAGATGTGCCGTTCGACGTCAGGAGCTATCGCGTCCTGCTTTACGAACAAACGCTCACCGGGTGCCGCAAGTTGGCGGTGGACCTTGGCAAGGCCATTCAAGAACTACTTGTTGCCTTGGATAGGACAAGCAACCCTGTTCAAGAGGTCGTCACGTTGCGTTCGCCGCTCGGGCTTCGCAGAAAGACGCCTCTGATCAAGTACGTTGATGTGGTCAACCTGCCAAAGCCCATGCGAGAGTGGCTTGTTCGGCACAACATCGTCTACGCCGAAGACGTGCCTCGTATCGACCTACGCGAACTGGCAGAAACGCCCGGGATTGGCAAAGACTCGCTGGGCAGGTTCATCCGGCAGATCATGAAGCATGACTTGCATCCTGACTCGCAGGCCCTTCATGAGGTCGTCGTTAACCATCGAGTCTCGCTCACGCCAGACTACAAGGGCTGAGGTGAGACCTAACCCCTCCATCGAGCGGATCCATCGAGCGGACAGTCAAAAGGCGGCTTCGCCGCCTTTTGACTGTCGCTCATGTCGAACGTTGAGGCTGTAGAAAAAGTGGTCTTGATTTTTTTGTCCGGCAAGCTAGCGCGTTTTTGCTCTATTCAACGAGCCAGTGCTTGCATAGTTGGGCAGTTTTAGGTGGCAAACTCGCGAATTTTCACGCAGGAGCCCATCCGATGCGCGCAAATCACTACCGCTCGCGATCTCAAGTTCTTTTTCTACAGCCTCGTTAGGCACTCGCATGGTTGAGGTCCAACTAGGTTCCGAGACAGACGAAGGCCTGCTTCAGGCTTTGGCGTGTTGTGTTGTAAGCCGTGGCGGAACCATTCGCGAGGCGCAGCGCGGCATCGGCGGCTCGCAAGAGCTTGTCGTCTACGAGATTCGGCTTCCGGGCGCAGTTCTTGAGGCAGTCTCGGAGACATACATGGGGCTTTCGCTTCGCGGCCCCGCCGATGCCGTTACTTCTCTGGCACAGCAAGTTGTGCCTAATATTTTGCTCAAGCGGACAGATCAATCGCTTCGCGATTGATGCTGCCGCTTAGCTCACGCGTTGAGGCTGTAGAAAAAGCGGTATTGATTTTTTGTCCGGCAAGCCAGGGCGTTTTTGCTCCATTCAACGAGCCCGTGCTTGCATAGTTGGGCAGTTTTAAGTCGCGAACTCGCGAATTTTCACGCAGGAGCCCATCCGGTGCGCGCAAATCACTACCGCTCGCGATCTCAAGTACTTTTTCTACAGCCTCGTTAGGCAGACGCGAGAATGCAAGCAGCCACAAACGTTTTCGGCACCGTAGACCTGGAATGGGCGCGACCTGACGTACGCGCCATCGTAGAGCAGCACGGACTCGGCAGCGTCTTGAGATCAGCGCATGCGGACCACCGCTCGTGGCTTGCTTCGCACGGCTACGATCTCGCTCCGGTGGATTGCCACGGTGGAGTTGCCGAAATGCTCGTGCAGTTCAACACACTGTTTCGCTGGCGTGAGCAGTTCGGATACGAGTTGGCGGTCGGTCGCGGGAACCTCGACTCGATTCGGGACGGCTTCGAGTTCAACTTCGCGCCTCCGCGGGGCATGGTCATGGAGCTGCTCGGTGTCGACGTGCTCTTTCGCGAAGATCCAAGTTGGGCTTCAGGGCTTCTGGCTATCGCGTCGGAGCACTCGATCTATCACCTCGCGCACGGGCGGCGGTTCTTCTGCCTTCTGGTTCTCGAAGACGACTCACACCTTCCGGGCCTGGTGATCGAAAGCATCTCCGTGCCTGGGCCATACTGGAACCCGTCGGGTAGGCTGCCGGAGTAGGGGCTGCCTAACTCGCGGTTGCAACGGACGGGCTTCGCCCGCCGCTGAACCGCCGCTACGTTAGGCGCCATACCAAATGCCCAAGACTGTGATTGCAAATGCAGGTAACACTTTGGCACCTGCGCTCTCCGTCCTTCGAGCGCTTGGTTTTGTGGTTTCTCGTTCACAAAACAGCTCTTCTGCAAGCTGACAACGGCGAGTTCTGTCTGCTCGCGGAAGATCCATTGCAACTTCTAGGTCTTGCTTCTCTGGCTTTACATCGCGGTGCTTCATGGCAGCCGACAGATGCAGAGATCGACGAGCTACTGCGTATAGGTATTCACAATGGCGCCTAACGAATAGGGATAGATCGCGCGAAGCCGCGATCTTGTCTCGGGTTGAACAAGCCCGGTCTCGCAGAGCCATTTTTATAGGAGAAAGAATTTCGCGCTTTGGCTGTTGGCTGGCGCGGTGGTAGTTGGCTGTGGACAGCGATCGAAAAACGCCGCCACGCGCCGCACCGCGAGGGAATAGTCGATGCCCTTGAGCCGCTGAGACGCCCCTTAGCCGCTTGACGTAGCGCTATGCATTCTTGGGCAATGGCGTGGCTCTGGCGGTCGTGACACTGGAACATTTAGTGTCCGTCAAGATCGACACACGCCATCTCACAGTGCAAACTGTCGTTGTTGCAATGGATCGCACGGCGCTCTCATCCAGAGGCTCCGTTCGCTCTTGATCCGCGAAACTTTAGGTTTGGCTATTGACGAGGGAAGTGGCGATGGACCGGTCAAGCGCAAGTTTCATTCGGAATGGGCGACGTCCCAGTGTGGGCTTGGTGTCGTCTAGTTTTAGTTGTGCCTAAAGGAGACGATTTTGCAGACATTTCAAGCAGTTATTGAGTCACTTGATGCAGATGAAAAGCCATTCATCTTGCTTGCGAATGGATTTTCTCAAGCTTGGAATGCCAATATATTCAACTATGCAAACTTATTAGCGGCAGCAGACTTTGGAGATCGTCACTCAGTTATAAGACCGCTATTCGACAATCTACAAACGTATGACTTTGAAGCCGTCTCTAAGCAGCTTACAGCGGCTGAAATGGTGTTGAGGGCATATGATCCAAATAACGCACTTGTCGATCAAATTGTGTCCGACCAAGATGTGCTTAAAAACTCTCTTATCACTGCCATCTCCAATACTCACCCAAATTTGCCAAATGAAATAACGGATGAGCAATATGTGTCGGTTAGGACATTCTTATCTCAGTTCAAGGAGGTGTTTTCTGTCAACTACGACTTATTATTTTACTGGGCGAGAAACAAAAACAACCTAGCGCCAGAAAACTACAAAACAGATGATGGTTTTAGAGCGCAACTATGCTGGAAGGGGCATGGCACAGAACAAGAGGTGCACTTTTTGCATGGCGGTCTCCATATTTATGATACAGGCCAGCACATCAAAAAACATGCATGCACAGATGATGGAGTCACCATTGTGGAGCAAGTACGAAATAATCTACAAAGTGGCAACTTTCCGCTATTTGTATCTGAGCCAACCCATCAAAGAAAGAAACAAAGAATAGAACGCAGTCCTTATTTAAATTACTGCTTCCAAGCCTTAGGAAGTATTACGGGATCATTATTTATTCATGGTCACTCAATGGACGACAACGATAAGCACATTTTCGATCAAATAAGGTCTAGTAGAGTATCAAACATCTTCGTTAGCATTTATGGCAACGAAAATACGCCCGCCAATGCAAGAACAAAAGCGAATGCTCGAGCCTTTCTTGAGGGTGTTGGCAAACAAGTCGCGTTCTATCAAGCAGAGTCTGCCCCTGTATGGGCATAACGAATAGGGATAGATCGCGCGAAGCCGCGATCTTATCCCGGGTTGAACAAGCCCGGTCTCGCAGAGCCATCTTTATAGGGGAAAGAATTTCGCGCTTTGGCTGTTGGCTTGCGCGGTGGCGGTTGGCTGCGCGAGAACCAGGACGAGAACCAGGACATCCTAGGACGAGAACCAGGACATCCTTGCGCGAGAACCAGGACATCCTGATTTTCTAAAGACGCCTATCGGCTATCAGACGTCTAAACGTTTAGCCATCTACAATCGCTGTTGGAAAATGGCCGCAACTTTCGCGAAGACAACGCGCCCAGACGCCAGCGGCGCCGAAGATCCCGTGTGCGTTTCTCACCGGGTCACAAGGTTCCGCGCGTAGCCGATACCTTTGAGCCAGTGCTGGTTGAGCGCCTTCGTCGAGAACCAGGACGAGAACCAGGACATCCTGATTTTCTAAAGACGCCGATCGGCTATCAGACGTCTAAACGTTTAGCCATCCACAATCGCTGTTGGAAAATGGCCGCAACTTTCGCGCAGGCAACGCGCCCAGACGCCAGCGGCGCCGAAAATCCCGTGTGCGTTTCTCACCGGGTCACAAGGTTCCGCGCGTAGCCGATACCTTTGAGCCACCGCTGGTTGAGCGCCTTGGCTTTCGCCGTCATCGCCTCTACGCTGCCGACAAATCGGCAGTACGCGAAACGGAAGCCGTTGACGTGGCCGGCCCAATAGTCTCTGGTGATTCCAAGTTTCTGTAGCACGGGTGGCTCATTTGCGGCGATCACCCCGCGCTTGGCGGGCTTTAGCTGGCGCCCGGTGAAGTCGACCAGTTCGATGTACTGCGCGTTCGTCATGGGCACCCGGCTGCCGGTCGGTTCCAGATTGCCATCGGAGTTGTCGCCGCTCGGCAGGAACACACCATAGCCTACGATCGGCATCAGCAGTTTGTTCGCGTTGCTTGGTCGCTCGCGCAATTCCGCTGCCCGTGCTTGCACGCTGGTGTGATCGGAACCCTCAACGCTGTCGGCTATGCCAGCTCGAACCGGATTCAAATCGACGTACGCCATCGCAGCGGCCAGCGCGCGCTCGTCGTCGAGAAGTTGGCACTTGAAGCGACCCTGCCAGAATCGCCCTTTCACATCGTCCTCGGCGTTCGCCCGCCGGGCGATGTACTCGTCCAGGCATCGCATAAACCACGACACGCTCATCAGTCGTTTGCGGCGAATATCGACGGCAATGGAGCTGGCGAGCAGCGCGGCGATCTTGGCTTCGCGCTGCTCCGGCTCGCTCGATGGAAAGAGGCGCACCCAGCGCTCGAGGACCTCGCGATCATCCCAACGCTTTGCGGCGTCCGGCTCGATGGAGAGCGTGATGTGCAAATGATTGCTCATCACCGCATAGGCATAAATGCCAACGGCGAAGATTGAGCCCAACTCCAGTATCCGCGCCTCGATCATCGCCTTGCGCGGCGCATGATCGACGCCGGTGAGCGGATCGATGCCACACAGCCAAGCCTGTCGTACGCAGCGCGTTACGCAGTGATAGCGGCCGTGCTGGCCTTCAAGTACGGTAAGTGCGCGGGCTTGCGTCATGCTCCCAGCATGGCGCGGCGCGATGGCATTGTCTGTCAGGAATACGCTGATGGTGTTGTCAGAATTTTCTGACGGGCGGCTATGTCTCGACGGGCGGTTCCTCATCCTGCCGGGCGGCAGTTCGATGAGTGTCGCTGACATCCTGGCCGCTGCTGGCGGTGGGCTGTCGTCAAGCCTGGAGGTCTAGCCGATTGGCACAGTCGCCTCGGCAGGACCATTGATGCCGATCAGCTCAAAAGCCGACGCCGTGGCGCAATGCACCGAGCCACCTTTTGCGTCGCTCTCGACGAGAAGGAACCAGTTCACGGAGCCGCGGCGAAACGCGACTCGCACGAATACACGCCGCTCCTACTGCAACCCGCGCCGCTTCAGCAGCGCGTCCACGCTCGGCTCGCGTCCGGCGAATTCGATGTAGTGCTGCATTTGCGGCGCGGTGTCGCCGCGCGACAGGATGAGGCGGGCGAAGCGTTCGCCGTTTTCTGCGGTCAGGCCGCCGTTTTCTTCGAACCAGCGATAGGCATCGGCGTCGAGCACTTCGCTCCACAGGTAACTGTAGTAGCCCGCGCCGTAACCGCCCGGCCAGATGTGCAAGAAATAGGTGCTGCGATAGCGCGGCGGGATCGCCGGGTGATCGATACCGAAGCGCGCCAGCGTGTCTTTTTCGAAGGCTTGCGGATCGGCGATCGGCGGCCCGGGCGGCAGCATGTGCCACGCCATATCGAGCAGCGAAGCGCCCAGATACTCGACGGTGGCGAAACCTTGATTGAAGGCGCTGGCGCGGTCGATCTTCGCGACCAATTCGGCCGGGATTGGCTCGCCCGTCTCATGGTGCTTGGCGTAGTTTTTCAATACTTCCGGATGCAGCGTCCAGTTTTCGAACCACTGCGATGGGAACTCCACATAGTCGCGCGGCACATTGGTGCCCGACAGCAGCGGATAATGCACATTCGACAGCAGGCCATGCAGGGCATGGCCGAACTCATGGAAGAGCGTGTTGGTGTCGTCGAAACTGAGCAGCGTGGGTTGTCCGGCGGGCGGCTTGGGGATGTTCAATACGTTGACCACCACCGCTTTGGTGCCGAGCAATCCGCTTTGGTCGACAAAGCTGTCCATCCACGCGCCGCCACGTTTGCTCGGACGCGCGTAGTAGTCGGCATAAAACAGGCCGATCTGCGTGCCGGTGGCATCGTAGACGTCGAACACCCGCACGTCGGGGTGGTACACAGGTAAATCGGTGCGCTCTTTCAAGGTGACGCCGAACAAGCGCGCTGCCGCATAAAACACGCCATCTTTGAGCACGCGATCGAGTTCGAAATAGGGGCGTACCGCGGCATCGTCGAGATCGTATTCAGCCTTGCGCACGGCCTCTGCGTAGAACGCCCAATCCCAGGCCTCGAGCTTGAAGCCGCCGCCGCTCTGATCGATCAGCGCCTGCATCTTTGCTGCTTCGGCATTGGCGTTGCGCATCGCCGCCGGCACCATGCCCGTGAGCATGTCGATGACCGCCTCGGGCGTCTTTGCCATTTGCGCATCCAGCCCATAGGCGGCGCTATTGGCGAAGCCGAGTAGCGCTGCCTTGTCGGCGCGCACCTGCGCAATGCGCGCGAGCAGGGTGTTGGTGTCGTTGTCATCGCCACGATTACCGCGCGCGATCGCGGCTCGATACAAGCGCTCACGCACGCTTCGATCTTTCAGCTGCGCCAGCGCTGGCTGACCGGTTGGAAGTTGCAGCGCCAATACCCATTTGTCCGGCTGACCGCGTTCCACCGCTGCCGCCTTGGCCGCAGCGATATCGCCGGACGAGAGGCCATCGAGCTCAGCCTCGCTGTCCAGCACCAGGGCCAGGGCGTTGGCGTCCTTATGCGACAACTCCGAGAAGCGCGTTTGCAGTGTCGACAGCTCTTCGTTGAGCGCGCGGACTTTGGTTTTGTCGTCTTCGCTGAGCTCAGCGCCAGCGCGGACGAAGTTTTGCCGATAGCGCTCCAGCAAGCGCATTGATTCGGCGTCCAGACCCAGCTCGGCGCGCGCCTCAAATAGTGCCTTGACGCGCGTATACAGCTCGGCGTTCAAGTAGATCGCATCGCTGTGCGCCGCAAGTTTCGGCGCAACTTCAGTCTGGATCTCGCCGATGGCGTCGCTGGTATTGGACTCGGTGAGATTGAAGAACACCTTCGAGACGCGAAACAGCAGCGCGCCGCTCTTCTCCATCGCCACGATGGTGTTGTCGAAGCTGGGGGCAGCCGGATCGCTGGCGATGGCAGCGATTTCACGCAGCTGCTCGGCCATCCCGCGCTCGAAGGCCGGCAGGAAATGCGCTGGCTCGATCTGATCGAAGGCTGGCGCTTGCAACGCCAAGGTGCTCGGCGCGAAGAACGGATTGGACTCGGCCACAGCGGCCGGCGCGGGAGCAGCGTCTTTCGGGGGCACGACAGTTTCCTTGGGCTCAGAGCACGCCACCAGCGCGGCGAGGGCAACAGAAATCGACAATATGCGCATGGCTGGCGGCAGTTGAAGGTGGTCGCCGATGCTGGCGCGGCTCTTGGTGATGCGCAAGTGCGAGACCGACCTATCATGCACAGCGGTTAACGAGGATTACCATGCGCCCCTACACCGTCGCCCTCACCGGTGGCATCGCCTCCGGCAAAACCGCGGTTTCCGACGCAGTCGGCGCACTCGGCGCGAGCGTGATCGACACCGACATCCTGGCGCGCGAAGTGGTGGCGCCGGGCAGCGTGGGCCTGGAGGCGGTCGTCGCGGCATTCGGCGCGGAGGTGCTCGCGGCCGATGGCACGCTCAATCGCAGAGCATTGCGCGAACGGGCCTTCGCCAACGACGCGGAGCGCGCGCGCTTGAATGCGATAGTTCACCCCCGCATTCGTGCACTGGCGCAGACGCGCCTTTCGGAGGCGCGCGGACCGTATGCGCTGCTGGTGGTGCCGCTGCTGGTGGAGTCCGGGCAATACGATTGGGTGCAGCGCGTGTTGGTGGTCGATGTCGACGAGGTGACGCAGCTCAAACGCCTGACCGCGCGCGATGGCATTGATGAGCCGCTGGCGCGTTCGATGCTCGCGGCGCAAGCCACGCGCGCGCAGCGACTCGCCGGATGCGACGATGTGATCATCAACAACGCCGATCTGATCGCGCTGCGCGCACAAGCCGAGGCGGCGCATCGCCGCTATCTCACGTTGTCGCAACGCGACAGTCGCCACGAAATCTGAGCCGCGTCCGGCGCACACTCATGGTCCCGAGGGATCGGTAGCTGCTCGCATGTACCGCGTTGCCATCGTCATCGCTGCCGCTGCCATCGGTGCGGTCCTGGGTTTGCCGGCCGCCGTCGCGCCCATCGAAGGCGCTGCTTGCACGCCGTCGCAGACGAAGTCGCCGAATACCAGCGATCGACTGCTCAGCGCCAGCTTCGAGCTTGTCGAAGGCGCGCCGAACAGTCACGCGATGGGCTTGTGGAATCCGCACCCGATTTTCGATACCTGCTCGCGCGAATTGCACGACAGTTATTTCGTGGTTGGCCCCGATGGCAAGCGCTACCCGACCTGGCATCCGCCCGTGGCGATCGATCCGGCCACCGGCCAGAGCTGCACCTTCGGCCACGAACACGGTCGCGATCCCAAGCTCTCGCAGCTTTGGAAAACCAGGCAAATCCAGCGCGCCTATTTTTGGGACGCCAACGGCAACGGCCAGATGGACCACGCCGAAGAAGCGCTCGCCGGATTGCCTTTCGGCTACGCCAACGAGCAGGCGGATCTGTGGTTCGCAGCCAATCAGATCCCAACGATGCGTCACGAAGATCACGTCGGCCACAAAGTCGAGTGGGCCAATGGCGAGCCGGATATCGCCACGCACAACATGAGCCAGGCGCCCAACGGCGGCGTGTGGATCGGCCGTCTCGGCAATGGCGTGGTGACGGCCGATACCGGCATGCGCTGCTTCTTTCTGGCCAAGGCGCACCAGGGCACCAGCACGGTGGACGCCTTTCGCCACAACCTGCACGAAGTGATGTATCTGGCCGATTGCCGCCACGTCAGCGATCTGGCCGCGTGCGGCAACGCCAACGATCTGTCGACCTGCCCAAACAACCACGCGCAGAACAGCCAGATCGCGACCACGCAGTTGCAGCCGTTCGGCCGCGTAGCCGGATTCACCAGCTTCATGCCGATGTGCGGTATCGAACGCCGCAGCGATCCGCAGGACTTCGTGCCCGTCGGTCACAGCGCATTTTCGCCGCACTACCCGGATGGCAGCGGCGATCGCGAGATCATCACCCGCCAGTGCGTCGAGACGGGATTTCTGGTGCCGCCCGGTCAATGGTCCGGCAACTTCTACGAGGCCTGGCCGGCGAGCTTGAGCGTGCGCGCGACGGCGGCGCCGCAGGCGTTGGTTGAGGGCATCAACTTACTGTTCGACGTACAGGACGCCGCGCGCTACTTTTATCCCGAAGCGCTCAAGGCGCAGCGCGGCTACGACCTGCAGCGCCCCGAGTTGGCGGGCACCCACCTGGGCTACTCGATGGACCTTTGCTACGACGTTTCGTTGATGGCGCAAAACCGCCGCAGCCGCGGCGGGCCCTGCGATTGGTCAACGAACTTCGGACAGATCACCGGGATCGATTGGAACGACCCACGCTCCGGTTTCCGCGGTCTCAACCGCGGCATGTATTTCCAATCGGGTGTCATCCGCAACGCTGGCGGCCCGGGCGTCTGGTACACCAACCCCTATGGCGGCGGCGCCAGCACCACTGCCTTTCCGGGCGCGCTGCCGCAGCGCATGTCAGCCAAGAACATCAACTACAGCAGCCTGATCGGCGGCCAGGCCATCGACCCTCGTGTCGCACAGCGCGTGCATGCCGACGGCGACGGCACCGTGCATGCGCCGAATTAGTTAGCCGCCCGCCAGAGCAGCGCAAGGGCGACGACGAGCAATGCAGGATGGCCGAAAGACCTGGAAATGATTCCATTGCCTCCTCGGGGCACACTAACTTCTCAGCTTCCTCACCAGCACCGCGATGCCTCGTCCGCGAAGCAGCACCACGATGCCGAGAATCAACTGAAAGCCCGTCGAGAGGACGCCCGCTTGCTGTTCAGGCGAAACGACGGTCTGGTTGATCCATTCCGGCGCCTGCGCCACGTTGTAGAACGCGATCCAGAAGGCGCCGTCGACCAGACCCGAACACACCAGCCAAAGCCCCAGCGCCGAGAACAGTGCGGCTTCAAGGTGCTCGACGCCAGCGAGGTCGACAGGCTTGTCGTGACTGCCGCCAAAGTACAATCGCCGCGCAACCGAGAGGTTGAAAAACCACAACAGCAGCGCGGCAATAATCGGCACCGAGAGCGCCAATGCCGCAATCGCGATCTGCGAGGTATCTGCGCCCCAGCTCTTTGCCGACGCGAACATATTTGGCGCGGCTTGCAACGTGGTGATCACCACGTAGAGCGCGAAGACGCGGACCACAACACCAATCAAATGAAGCTGGGTCATCCGGCTGAAACCGGTTGAACTGGGAACCTGGCTTAATCGAAATCGCCGTAATCAGCGATTCGGACCTGGATGAAAGCGCATGCAGATGGATGCGCTTTCTTGCCACTGCTGGCGAACACGGTGCTGCATTCGGATGACCTGCTGCGATCCGGTCTTGATTGGACCCGGCCGAAAATCGTGGTGCGTAATTTTTCGGCCCGCGGGATTCGAAGGTCCTCAGTTACAGTAGCCATCGTCGCCAACTGCCGGCGGTTCGGCCGGCAGTTGGCGATTGCGCCCCATGGGTCCAGGGCGTTAGCAGCTGACGCCGTTGCAGATGTTCTGACCGGCGATCGGATTGCCCGACATGCTGGTAGCGCCGCCAATGGCGGTGATGACGTTCTGGCGGACGGCGTTCGGGCTGGTGGTCACGATACCGATGGCACCTGCGCCGATGGCCTGAACGCTGTTGCCGAATGCACTGCCCGAGAACACGTTGATTCCGACCGCACCACCTATTACCGTCGAATCCACGATCTGGCCGGCCACAATGGCGCCAGTGCCAACCGTCGCCTGACTGACCCAAACGCCGTTAAGCTGGGTGCCGACCACGCCGACCGCTGGCAGAGAATCGGCGGTCAACGTGGTTTCGCTACTGGAGTCGACTACGATCGAGCCCGCCAAGCCACGTCGGCCGTTAGATTCTGCGCCCGAATCGGCGATGTATCGCGCCAGTATCCCACCATCGCCATTCTCGATAGCGCGAACGTCGCGCGCTTCGCCCGCCCCCAGATTCAAGCCGACACCGAGGTTTTTCGAGACGATTACGTCTTCCACTTCGCAACGTCGGCTCTGGCATCGGATGCCGTCGCCGCGGAAGCGGCTGATCCGGCCGTTTTTCACGACCGCCCGTTCAGTCGATCCGCCGATATCGCTTACCGAGATGCCATGTTCGGTCGTGGCCGCCGGGCAATTGAGGATTGTTGGTTGAGGAGCTCCACTCGTCGTGCAGGCGCCGGCGCCGCCGATCAAGGCATAACCGTTCATATCGAGTTCGAAGCTCGGCACATTGACCTCGATGGCTGTTCCAGCAACCTGCAGGTCCGATCCCAGAATGAAGTTTCGCGGCCCGTAATTGATGGTAATCGGTTCGCCCGGATTGTCGCCGATATTCGGGTCGCCCATCATCACGGTTTGGGCGTTCAACTCGTAAGGCGCTTGGGCGAAGGCTTGTGCCGAGCAGAGGGCGATGGCGATAGCTAACCGCTTTTTCATGATTGCTCCTGGTCCGTTGTCTGGTCGAAGAATTGGCGCGCCCGCGTAGGTGCGAGTCGCGTTGCCAAGACGATCAGGGTCGTCAGCACTCAACTCGGATTGGCGATGGCGAATCGATCAATCCGCCTCCGAGCCTGGCGCCCCGACGATGCGCACATGAAACGATGCCCGCGATTGCGCGGCGTGTATTGCCTTCCGCTCGCCCAACAGGGTCAGTGTTCCTGGCTCTGATGTCGGAGCTCAATTCCGCGCCTGCGATTTCATCGGTCAACACTCAATCATGGTTGCCGACTTCGGCCCACGACTCGGTGCCCCGGTGGCTTGCCAGACTGTCTGAGTAGAGGAATGGGCAGCATGTAGAAACACTCAGGAACCCGCGCCAATGGCGATCAATCGCCAGGTCGCGTGGTTCGGTTGCACAGGGTGCTCGCTCTACAAGCTGTCTCGCCAGGCTCCAGTCATGGCGCCTTGACGGCATTCACTCGAAGCCATTGGCGAACAACCCACACGCCGCACTGTAGGCGCCTGGCGAGCCAACGTCGCCGCCGATGGCGGCGATGGAACCGAAGATATCGCCGACGGCGGACAGCGCCCATTGCGTGACGTTGTTCTGGCCGACATTGGCGCACGCGGTCTGGCCGCTGCGATTCTGCGTGCGGATAGTGCCAGGATAGGTTTGATCGCCGAAGAACAGGCGGTCGATCAGCACGTCGCTGCCGTTGTACACGTGGATCTGGTCGTTGCGACCGAAGTTGTTGCCGCCCGATGCCACGCTGCCGAGGCCGCCGATCACCTTCACGCTGGCAGGCAGATTCCACGCGGTGCGGAACGCCGTCGCATCGGCATCGGTGACGATCACCGACTCGCCGGGGGCGACGATACCGAAGGCGCCGATCGGGAAGGCATCGGCGGTGGCATTGCTGTCGTCGATGCTGTATCCGGCGGTATCGATGGGTGCGTCGGTCAAGTTGGTCAGCTCGACAAACTCGCCTGCAGCGCCGGCATACATCCATTCGGTGATGCGCAATCCGTTGGCGTCGCCAGCGAAGTACTCGACAAAGTTGGGATTGCGTTCGGTGCGAATCGGCAGAAACGTGGTCGACGAAAATGCGTTCTGCGCCACGGCGCCCACGTACCACGCAACGCGCTGACCATTGACAGCCGGCACCGTGAGCAATGGCGCGCCATACACGCCATCGCCCGCCGCACCATCGCCGTTCAAGCCATCGTCGAGCATGGCGCGACGCACGAACACGCCGGCAGCGGCGCTGGGGCGCACATACAGCCAGACATTCGCGATGGGACTCCCGTTCGCCGCTACCGTTGCAGTGACGAATACCGATTGCACCGGCGCCGGGTTGGTCAGCGAGGCTTGTGCGTTGGCGATCGTAGGGCCTTGTGCATTCAACTCTTGGAGCACTGCCGTGCTGTTGCCTGCGAGCGTGGCGGCGCGGTTGTCGACGAACTGCTGCAAACCGACGATGTTGCCGCCGGCCAATCCGGGCAGCGGCATGTTCACGGTGGTCGTGAAGTTCTGCTGGAACAAAGTGTAGGAATAGAGCTTCTTCGTGTCGGCCTGCACCGCGGCGTCGATCAGGTTGCGCTGGGCCGTGAACAGCGGTTCGAACGTGGCCCAATTGAGCCGCGAACGGGCATGCCGGTAGTGCGCCATGAAGCGCTGCCTGAGTTCGGGGATGGTGTTGATGCGGCGCAGGAGCGGGCGATTGGTGAGCGTGAAATTGCGATCGATGGTCCAGGTGGGCGAGGAGAAGGTTTCATTCGCATCGCGCGGAAACAAATGCATACGCCCATCGACCGGATCGCGATAGACCATAAAGTCGCAGCCCTTGTTGACGTAGCTATCGTCGTCCGTGAGCAGGTTTTCCAGCACCACTGCCCAGATCGAAGGGTCGAGCGCAAAGACGTTGTCGATGTTTTGCCAGCTCGCAGCCGGCTCGTTGGTCAGCGAGTTCGCGACCGCGATCAGCGGCAAGTACGGGTCGGCAAAGCCGCCCGGCTCCTGGATTTCGTAGCTCGGGTAACCCGATGCCGTGTTGCCATTGAAGATCAGGCCGGGGCCGTTGGGGTTGTTCGCGCAGCGGATGCGCAAGCCATCGTTGTTGGAAAACCACTCGCGCAAGAGGTCTTTGTTCGGCTGCTGCACATTGATGTACACCCCCCAGTTCTGGCCGTTGATCGATAGCACGATGTGACTGGCGCGCGGATTCGGTACGTATTGGGCAACGAAGTTGTTGAACACCAGCTCGCGCGTGAAGGTCGGGTCGCGCCAGCCGTTGTTGAAGTTCAGATTGTTGTACCCCATCACATCCTGATTGGGATCGATGAAATCGGTTTCTACCTTGAGCGAGAATTTCTGCGAGCCAGCAGGCAGGCCGGTGAACGATGTGTTGCCGCGAATGCGCACGCCCACATTCGGGTAACTCACGCCGTCGATGACCATATTGCCGCGCAACAGGGTCTCCGAAGCGTAGTTGTTGCGCAGCAGCTGTTCCCAGTTAGATTCAGTGAAGGTCAGCGAAACCTGGCGCAGTACGGTTGGATCGTAAAAGTCCTGGGCGGACGCAGTGCCCGCGAGAAGGAGGCATCCTAAAAAGAAAGCGCGCATGGGCCTGCTCAGGTGTCATGAAAGTGTCAAGGATACGTTGGTTGGCTGTTGGTTGTCGGTTCTTGGTTCTTGGTTCCGGGCGAAAAGTGTTCTGCCCAGGCGTCATCGTTGGCGCCCCAAGCCATCCCAACCAAAAAACCAGGAACCGACAACCAAGAACCAAGAACCCGCTTCACCGTCCCGCCAGCACCCCATCGCGCTCGACTTGATCGAGGCGGATGCGGTTGACGAACAGCGAAAACGAAAGGTAGCCAGCCAGACCATTCGAGCGCCGCATCCACGGCGGCAGGTAGCGCGGCGGCTGGATGAAGCCCTGTTGCACGAAGGGCTCCAGTTCAACCACGTCCTCGAGCGTCATCTTGCCGGCGAACAAATGCCTCGCCAGTTCCAGCTTGCCGCCTTTTAGCGCCCAGCGAAAGAAGGTGTGTACGGCGAGCAATCCGTGCAGATAAACGGTGTCCTTGGTGAACGCAGCGCCGCCGCAGGTCGGAGCGCCGCGGAACACGCGCATCGCCGAAGTGAAACTGTCGACGTCGTTCTGGCCGTGTCCGAGGAAGAACTCGAATACTTCGATAAAGTTCGCGCCTCGTAGCGCCATATCGATGGCCAGGATGCGCAAGGAAATCCGCTTCATGCGCGCGATATCGATCGAGCCGGTGACCAGCTCGGAAAACACTGCAAGTCCCTCTTGCGTTGCCGTGATCCGCGGGCTGTTGAGCCCGAGCGATCCCAGGTGCTGCTGGGCGCGCCCGTTGAGCGAGGTCAGCGAATGCACAAAAGCCTCGTGCTCCAACAGCTGCGACAGATCGTACTCGGAGAACCCGGTGCTGGCGCGCAATCGGATACGCGTCGGGCCCGCCGCTGCTTTGGCGACCAAATCCGGGTCGATCTCAATGCGGATCGTGTGATCGGTGAATACCTGGGCGAGGCGATGGCGCAGCTCGTCGGCGATGGTCTCGGCGGACAAGCAGTAATCCGCCTCATCGAGCGCTTCGTTGCCCATCACATCGCTTGCGGCGCCGATAAAGTGCTCGGCGGCGGCGAGATTGTTGACCTCGGTGCCGGCGATACGATCGCCAGGTCGGCCATACAGGTGAACCGAGTACTCAGTGATCCGCGAGGTCCCCAGATTTTCAAGCAGCATCGTGGCGATTTGCCAGGAATGTGCGGTGCGCTGCAAATAGTCGCCCACCGGGTGGCGTGGATCGCAGTCTTGCGCGAGCGTCGACAGTTCGCGGCGGCGCTCGGCAAAGTCGAAGCGCTTGTACTTGATTTCCGGCAAGTACGGCTGCCCGCGCCGCCACGCGTCGAGAAATGCGTCTTGCACGCGCTTGGGCCAGCTCAGCGTGCTCAATACCTTGATGTCTTTGACCAGCGCGACGAGGCGCGCGTCGAGCTCGGCATAACGTGCAAGCTCAACGTCCATGGGCCCTGGCAATGACATCGAGATAGGCGCGTACCGTCGCGTCCAGACCGCGATAGAGCGCCTCCCCGATCAACGCATGGCCGATCGACACCTCACTGATCGGTGCGCAGTGGCGCAGCAAATCGCCGAGATTGAGCAAATCCAGATCGTGTCCGGCGTTGACCTTAAGCCCAGCTCGACGCGCCGCCTCGGCAGTGCGGGCGCAGGCATCTAAAGCGGATGTCGCGTCGCCCGCGGCATGCGCATGCGCGTATGGGCCGGTATACAACTCAATGCGATCGGCGCCGATCTCGGCAGCGCGCGCAACGTCCGCAACATCCATGTCGACAAACAGGCTGACGCGCAATCCGAGTGCCTTGAGCGACATCACCAGCGGCCGAAGGCGTGGTGCGTCGGCGATCAGATCGAAGCCGTGATCGGAGGTGAGCTGCGTATCGGCATCGGGCACCAGCGTGACCTGATCCGGACGCTGCTGCTCGACGAGAGGCAGCAATCCGGGGTAGCGCTCGTTCCTCGGCGCAAACGGATTGCCCTCAATATTGAGTTCGATCGGCGCAACGCAAAGCGCGCGCATCGAGGCGATATCGTCCGGTCTGGCGTGGCGCAAATCGGGCCGCGGATGCAAGGTGATGCCACCCGCGCCGGCCGCGAGCGCGGTCTGCGCCGCACGTTCAACCGATGGCAAGTCCGCGCCACGCGAATTGCGCAACAAAGCCACCTTGTTGAGGTTGACGCTAAGCGCGGTTAAACCCGGAACGGAAGCAGACATCGAATGCTCATCGCTTTGACATCAAGACTGTGGCGGCATGCCGCAGAACCTGTGTAGGATACGGCGTCTAGCGCTTCAATCCTTCATCGTTAACTGGTTCGGCGATGCCGGACGAAATTTATCCAACCTGAGAGGTCGAGGAACATGGAAGGTCAAATGGGTTTAGCCCACATGTGGGCAGCTTCCGACTTTGTCGGCAAGTTCGTCTTCTTTGTGATGCTGTTTATGTTCATCGGCACGATGTGGTTCATCGTCACTTGCTTTGTGCGCAACATGAATATTCGTTCGCGCGCCACCAAGGTGATCGAGACGTTCTGGCAGACCACGAATCCGCAGGAAGCTATCCGTGCGATGGAAACGCAGCCGGCCAGCGAGCCGTTCTCGAAGATCGCGCTCGAGTGCGCCAATGCCGCGCAGCATCACGCCAAGAACGAAGGCAGTCGCCTCGTCGAAGCGCTGAATCGCAGCGAGTTCATCGATCGCGCGTTGCGTCAGGCCGTGAGCCGCGAAAGCGCCAAGTTGGAAAACGGCCTGACGTGGTTGGCGTCGGTCGGTTCCACCGCGCCGTTCGTGGGTCTGTTCGGTACGGTGTGGGGCATTTATCACGCTCTGATCAAGATCGGCGCCACCGGTCAGGCTTCGCTGGACGTGGTCGCCGCGCCGGTCGGTGAGGCGCTGATCATGACCTGTATCGGTCTGGGCGTCGCTATTCCGTCCGTGCTCGCATACAACTTCTTTGTCCGCGCCAATCGTGTGACGCTCGGTCAGTTCGACGAATTCGCGCACGACCTGCACGACTACTTCGCCACCGGCGCACGCGTCGGCGGCGGCCCGCAGCCCACGGTCCGCGTGGCTGCGCCGTCGGCTAAGCCGGTGCCTGGCAAGGCCTGAGCGCCGCCACCAGGCGAAAGAGGACGGCCCCGCTCGGGGCCGTTTTCTTTTGCGCGTTTGTGAAATCAATGTCGATGCATCGTTCGGGCTAATGGCCTATTGCCGATGCGATCGCATCGCGGCAGCCTGCAGCAATGGACGAATTGTTGATCACCCGCGATCTGGTAAAGACCTACGCCACCGTGCGCGCCGTGGACGGCGTCAGTTTTTCGCTACGCCCCGGCGAAATTTTTGCGCTCTTGGGACCGAATGGCGCTGGCAAGACCAGCACGGTTCGCATGTTGATCGGCCAGACACGTCCGGACTCCGGTGAGATTCGCTTTTCGAGTGCGCACGGGCCGCTCGCGCATGTGCCGCCGCAAGAGCTTGGTTATCTGCCCGAAGAGCGTGGCCTTTACCTGGACCAGACGGTGTTGCGGACGCTCTGTTATCTCGGGCAGTTGCGTGGGATGAGCGCCAAGCTCGCCCAGACCGAGGCGCTGGCGTGGCTGAAACGACTGTCGCTCGATGATCGCGCCAAGGAAAAGGTCTCGGCGCTGTCCAAAGGCAATCAGCAAAAAGTCCAGCTGATCGCAGCGGTGTTGCACAAGCCGCGCTTTGCGATACTGGATGAGCCTTTCAGCGGCTTCGATCCGATCAATCAGGAGTTGGCGCTGAACCTGATCCGCGAGTTGCGCGACGGCGGCATGACCGTATTGCTGTCGGCCCACCAAATGCAGCTCGTGGAGCGCCTCGCCGATCGAATCCTGCTGCTTAATCGCGGTCGTGCCGTACTCGGCGGCACGCTGGCCGAGCTGCGACGCGATGCAGGTCTGTCGCAACGGCTGACGCTGACATTTGCCGCGCCATTGGATGCGGAGCGCTTGGGCGTTATTCCCGACGTTGTCGCCGTTGAGCGTCTGAACGAGCGTCAAGCGGCGCTGTTGCTGGCCGATGGCGCGAACTTGAACCAGGTCCTCGCCGCGCTCGGCGCCGGTGCCGATATCAGCGACGTGCAATCCGACGCTGTCGGCCTGCACGAGATCTACTTGCGCGCAGTCGGGCCGGAGGCGCTGGCATGAGATCGAATGAAGCATCCGGCGCAGGCATGCGTTGGGTCGTCGCCAAGTGGGAGTTCCTGCGCTACTTCAAGTGGAAGGAAGAGCTGATCGGTATCGCCGTGATGATCGCCATCGGTGCGGCCATGCTGATCGGCAGTGCGGGCTTCGAATGGAGCAAAGCATCGCAACGCTACAGTGTGGCGGTACTGGATCGGGTCGGCGTCGAGCTTCTGGCGAAGGAGCGCTCGCAAATCACGATTGAGCGTATCGCAGAGCGCGACCTGCCGTGGAAAACAGAACAGGTGGGGTTGGGTCAGCTCGATGCGCTCGTGGAAATCGTTTCGCTGGATGAAGCAACGGTGTTGCTGCATAAGGAACCGGCGTTCAAAAACGAACTGCAAGAGCTGCTCGACGACGCTCGACGCCGCGCGGCCCTCAATAGCGCTGGCATTGAAGACACCGCGTTCGAAAAGTGGACGCAGCCGATGACGATGAGTTTGAGCTATCACGAAAAGGGCGAGGCACCGGCCTCACGCGGCGAGCGCATGATCGTGATCGGCTTCCTGATCCTGCTGATGAGCGGGGTGTTCACCTGTTTTGCGTATTTCTTCACCAGCATCACCAGCGAGAAGCAGGCGCGCGTCACCGAACAAATCATCTCCGCAATTCCAATGCAAACCTGGATCGACGGCAAGCTGATCGGCATTTCGTTGCTGGGGCTGAAGAGCATGCTCACACTGACGTTGTGGGCCGGCCTTGTGGCCTTCGGTGTAGCGACGTTCGCGCCCGAGCTTTACGCCAAGCTCGGAAGTATCGACGCCGATAAAGTTGTCGTCGGAATGTTGTTCATCCTGTTGGGGCTGGCGTTCTGGAACAGCTTTCTGGCCGGCATTGCGGCGACCATCGACGACCCGAACAACTCGACACGCAGCTCGCTGATGCTGGTGCCATCGATACCGAGCTTTCTAGCATTTCCAATGTTGAGCCACCCGGACAATCTCGCCGTCGTCATCATGAGCTGGCTGCCGTTGACCTCGATGGCGGTGATGCCGGTACGTTATGCGCTGACGGAGGTCGCGTGGTGGGAAGTCGCCGCATCGGCGCTGCTTCTGGCCTGGTGCGTGCACATGATGCGCCTGTACGCGAGCCGGATTTTCCGCGCGGGAATGTTCTTGTACGGCAAGGAGCCGAGCTGGCGCGACATGTGGCGCATCGTGCGCAGCGGCGAGTTCGATGGGCGCTGAGCGGCCGCTGCGTTGATCTCGGCGCTCCGCAACCCGCCACGCCGCGGCATTCAACGGAACGCCGAATTTCACTCGGCGCTCTTCGTTTCGGCTCACGAACCCATCCATGCCGAGCGCAGCTCGGCGTTCGTGCGCCCTTGATGGCGCAGATACAGCACGGTGCAAGTCCGTGTCGGGGGATGCCAAGACCCCGTAGCTGACCGTAACTGCGTCGCTGCGAGGCG
>JALHMG010000019.1 GCA_022844135.1 Lysobacterales bacterium | reverse complement strand
GCCGTTGGTGCTCAGTGAGTGGATTGCCTGCTGTGAACGATTGGCCAAAGGTGAGGTGTTCGTCGGTCGCGAGGTGGTGCCGTATCGGAACTACATTGAGTGGTTGCACGAACAGGACCAGAGCGCAGCCGAGGCATATTGGAAAACTCAACTGGACGAGATCAGTGAACCAACAAATCTACCTCAGGTATATCGACTATACGACGACTTCGTCAACAAGAATGAGGTAGAAGTCGATAGAGAAATTTTAATTGGACTAAAAGAGCTGGCGAAGACTGCCCACTGCACGCTGGGTACCATTCTGATTAGTGCGTGGGGATTGCTTCTATCGCAGTATACTCAGAAATCCAAAGTGGTATTCGGCACCACGGTTTCAGGTCGCCCCGCTACCCTGAATAATGTGGAGCGAATCGTCGGCCTTATGATTAACACCATCCCGGTCGTTATTGACATTCCTGACGACCAAACCACGTTGGTTAAGTGGCTAAAAAATAATCAAGAAGCTCAAGTGGAACGAATCGAGCACGCATACCTTCCACTCGCTGAGATTCTTTCACACTTCGGCAAAGGTGACCGCGGTAGCATCTTTGACAGTTTACTGATCCTCGAAAACTATCCGAGCGTTACGCTTGAATCGGATAATGAGGCTGCGTCAATGCTTGAGCTCACCGACGCGGAGAGTTTCGAGGCGACACATTATGGCGTAACCGTCACTTGCCAGGAACGAGGCGACAAACTGATCGTGAATCTGCAGGGCAGATCATCGCAGTATTCCCCCGGTCTCTTGGACAACGTTCTAGCGAACGTCGTGACTATCCTAACAAGCATGAGTATGAATGGGGACAGCACTGTTCGCAACCTAGAGTTGATCGCCCCAGCCGAAAAGAATTTTCTGCTGACCGAAGTGCAGGGAAGGAAGCACGCCGAGTACAGCCAAAAACTTCTGCACGAACTGTTTGAAGCTCACGTCAACAATGAGCCAGGCCGGACCGCACTTTCCTATGGCGACGAGCACATTAGTTACGGAGAACTTAATCGTAGAGCTAACGGTTTAGCGCGATACCTTAGTGAACAAGGCGTTGGACCAGAAACACTAGTAGGCATTTACATAGAGCGCTCGGTCGACATGGTCGTGTCGATTCTCGGGATCCTTAAAAGCGGCGCAGCTTATGTTCCTCTTGACACAGTTTACCCCGACGCGCGACTGCGTTACATGATTGAGGACAGTTCTGTCCGGTATGTGCTGACTACGCGTGAGACATCCGGCGGATTTCCGACAGGAACAGACTGCAAATTCGTGTTCGTTGATGAGTTTCGAGATGAACGTCTCTCCATTGAAAATGTTAAAAACGATTCGATAGGAGTTCGTCCGGAAAACGCCGCGTACGTAATCTATACCTCAGGTTCAACGGGACTTCCTAAGGGTGTAGTGGTTGAGCACAGAAATTGCGTTGGTTTTGTCGAGGCAGCCCAGGAAAAATATGACGTAGCCACTTCAGGCGAGCGGGTTCTACAACTATCAAACGTAGGGTTCGACATTTGGCTCGAAGAGTTTGCGTTGTCTCTTCTCTGTGGAAACACCCTAGTCATACCAAAGGGGGGGAATGAAGCGATCTTGGCTGAGTTCTGGGATTTCATAGAGCGAAGTGAAATTTCTATCATTTCATTTCCAACGGCAATGTTGAATTCGCTGGTCATCGACGATGCGCTTCGAATTGTTCCCTCTCTGAAGACCTGCATCGTTGGTGGAGATGTCTTTTCTGTTGGCACTTGGAGAGCATGGAATCGCGTGTTCTCGGACCGAGTCAAGCTATTCAATTCCTATGGACCGACCGAAGCGACGTCAGCTGCGACTACTCGGGATTGCAAGCGTTTTGACGCCGACTTAAAACAGGTTCCGATCGGCTCGGCATTCGAGAATGCAAAATGCTACGTTTTGAACGACAGGCTTGATCTGTTGCCTAAGGGCAGTGTTGGCGAGTTATATCTCGGAGGTACTGGCGTGGCCAGGGGGTATCTGAATAACGAGTTGCTTACCGCAGAGCGGTTTGTCCCTGATCCTTTTTCTGAAGATCACAGCATGCGTCTGTATCGCACCGGCGATTTGGTGTGTTGGTCGGATAGCGGCGAATTGCTATTTTTGGGACGAGTTGATGCCCAAGCAAAGATCAACGGCTATCGCGTTGAGCCAGGTGAAGTTGAATCTGCGCTGTTGAAGTTTCCTCAGGTCAAGGATGTTACGGTGCAGGTCAGGGACGACGTCGGCATCGAAAAGGCTCTTGTTGCGTACGTCATCCTGGAGCGCGGCGAGACCCTTGATGAAGAACCAGCGGCCCTAGCAGACCAGTTAAGGCAGTCGTTGGTCCGTTTTTTGCCGACTTATTTGGTTCCCAAAGCAATTGTGCTGATGGATGCCTTTCCGATTACTGACAATGGAAAGCTTGATCGGCACTCGCTCCCACTTCCAGTGATTGCCAACTATGAGAGGGGGTCGTGTCGAGCACCAGGAACCAAGACCGAGTTCGCCCTGCGCGATATTTGGCAAGACATTTTGAGCATCGAAGAATTGGGCATCGACGACAATTTTTTTAGTTTGGGCGGCAACTCTCTAACCTCATTGAGGCTTGTTAATAAAATCAACAAGTCCTTCCAGCTGAATCTTTCAGTCAAAGATGTCTTGGAGTTCAAGACCGTCGCGGAAATGGCGTGCCATATCGACTACTTGCTAGCTTATGACAAGCTGGGCCTAGCGGAGAACAGCGGCGAACTTGATGAGACGGAGTGGTGAAGTGTCGCAGATAAAGAACTTAATCATCGAGCTGAAAAGAGCGAGCATCGATATCTACCTGGATGGAACTAAGCTTAAGACTCGCTCGAAACCTGGGGCTTTGAACGCGGAATTAGCTCAGAAGATAAGACACCATCGAGAGGAGCTTATTGAGCTTCTCCGAGAAATCGAATCAGTAACAAGTCATAAAAGAGCCATTGGTAAGCGACCAGAGAACGGTAGGCCGATAGCTTCATATGCTCAGAAGCGACTGTGGTTCATTGAGCAGCTTTACGGGCCCGGAATCTACAACATACCGATGATTCTTCCGCTCCATTTTGCGGTGTCGGAGGGTAAGTTTCGTCAGGCTTTGAATCTCTTGGTTGAAAGGCATGAGATATTGCGCACGAATTACGAAGAATACCAAGGCGAATTAGTCCAGATTGTCAATCCAGAGTCAAATATTGTAGTCAATTACAGCGATATATCGACGTTATCGGACGACGAGCAGGAAGCGGTTTTGTCTAAGCATTCGGCGTTCGAGGCCTCAAAGGTCTTCGACCTAACTCAAGGCCCGGTACTTAGAGGCTCACTGTTTAGGCTGAAGGATGACGCAGGTGTCTTTGTCGGTGCGGTTCACCATATTGCGTTCGATGCGTGGTCAACTGATCTCTTCAATAGGGAGTTGATACATCTATACAACTTCGTCGAGTCGAAGGGTGCCGAACTCGAGCTTGAGCCGTTGGCCATTCAATATGTGGACTACGCGGCCTGGCAACAGGATTTTCTTAAGAGCGATCAGAGCGCGCGGGAACTGTCGTACTGGCGTGATAAATTAGCCGGTTTGCCTCGAGTTCACGATTTACCGCTTGACTTGGCCCGTCCGGCGCAACAAACGTTTCACGGCAAAGACCATGTGGTGAGTGTGGACGCAGCGGTTGGTGATGCGCTCATGCAGTTGGCGACGAGTCGTCGCGTGACGCTGTTCATGTTGATGCAGGCCGTTCTGAGCGTATTGCTGAGTCGTTACAGCGGGGCAGACGATATCGTTCTTGGGACGCCCATTGCGGGGCGCAACCATCACCAGCTGGAAGGGTTGATCGGTCTTTTTGTCAATACCCTTGTGCTGCGCAACGATACGTCGGGTAATCCGACGTTTGTGCAATATTTGGAGCGCGTACGTCAAACGTCATTGGACGCATTCAAGCATCAGGACGTGCCGTTTGACCTGTTGGTTGAGAAGTTTGCCGGTGAGCGAGACCTGGCCTTCAACCCGCTGTTCCAAATCATGTTCAGTACGCGACGAGATGATGAGCTTGACATCAGCGCGCTGTCAGGCCTGGTTCCTGGTCAGGAAGCGTGCGGAGGGATAGCTAAGTTTGATCTAAGTGTTGATGTGACCGAGGCCAAAAATGGCTTGGTGGTTAACTTTAACTACAACACTGATTTGTTTTATGCCGAGACGATCAAGCAGCTGGCAGCCAGTTTTGTTCTGTTGCTGGAACAGATCGCAGGCAATGCCGAATTAGGCATTCGGCAGTATCGATTGCAGAATATAGAACAAGAGCAATTCTTGATCCAAGCCGGCAGGGGCTCGAGATTAGCTTACGATGCGACACTTTGCATGCATGAGCTGTTCGAGGCTACGGTTGAGCGTCGACCGGATAAGCGAGCGATCACGTACAACGGCGACTCTTTGACGTATCGAGAGTTGAATGAACAAGCCAATCGGTTGGCGCGTTACCTGGTCCATCAGGGAGTCGAGCCTGATTCGCTGGTAGGCATTTTTCTGCCGCGTGGTATCGGGACTGTGATCGCGATACTGGCGGTCCTCAAGGCAGGTGGCGCCTATGTGCCGATCGACTCCAAGTATCCGTCGAGTCGTGTAGCGTACTTATTGGACGATGCCGGCGTTGAGATTGTACTGACAGAAAGTGCGTTGCTTTGTGCATTGCCAGAGCATGGCCGAACCCTGGTTTGTTTGGACGACCAGGCTGTGATGCAGGGTCTGCTTACCCTGGACCCTGCCAATTTACCCAAGGCGGATCTTTGCCTCACATCAAGTCATTTGGCCTACGTGATCTACACCTCCGGTTCGACCGGTAACCCCAAAGGAGTGATGATCGAACACCGCAGTGTCGTGAACTTAGCTAATGCATTGACGGAAGCGGTACATGCAGAATGCATTCCATGTGTTCGTGGATGGAATGCGTCGCTTTCTTTCGACGCCTCGGTGGACGGGTTGCTCGGCCTGTTTTCAGGAGTCCCGTTAGTCATTGTGCCGGACCACGTGCGCACTGATCCGGCGGCGATGCTGGAATATATCAATGCTAACGGTATTGATATGTTGGATATTACTCCGACCCAAATCGGTGCTTTGCTAGAGCACAGGACCTTCCGCGAAGGTTTAGAGGGGCCGTTGCACCTTGAAGTAGGAGGAGAGGAGATCTCCGATGCATTGTGGCAGCAACTGCGGGGGTTCTGCGAGGATAATAAGAGCAGCGCCTTTAATTTATATGGTCCCACAGAGTGTACGGTTAATAGCACTATTTTCCCCATAATGCGAAGTACGAGACCACAGCTTGGTTCGGCATTGGGCGAAGTGGATCTATTAGTGCTGGATGATCAAGGCCAAGTGGTGCCGGCGGGGATGCCGGGTGAGCTATGTATTGGCGGCGCGGGCTTGGCCCGCGGGTATTTGAACCGGCCGAAACTCACGGCGGAGCGTTTCGTCGTCCACCCACTGGATGCCAGAAAACGAACGTATCGTACGGGCGACATCGTGCGTTGGCGGTTCAGTAATCAATCGGGCCCCCCAGAACTGATCTTCATGGGACGAACGGATGATCAGGTCAAAGTGCGTGGTTATCGGATTGAACTTGGTGAGGTCCGGAACGCTCTGGAAGAGATGGAGCAGGTATCGCGGGCTGTTGTGAGGGTGATCGGGGCGGGCGATGACAAACGGATAGTCGCTTACGTTAAGCCCCTTACGACTGTTCCAGAAGGGCACAAACAGAAAAGGGTCGATGGTCTAAAGGACGCGTTACGGCAGCACCTGCCGGACTTCATGATCCCAGCGAACCTGGTGCTGGTGGAAGATTTTCCTCTGACGATGAGTGGGAAGGTCGATGTCAAGGCTTTGCCGACGCCGCAGTACGCCGATGTTGAGCGGGCCGAGTACGAGGCACCGCAAACTGAGCTGGAGTGCGCTTTGGCGAAAATCTGGCAGGAACTCCTGCAAGTGGATCGTATCGGCTTGCAAGACAACTTCTTTGCGTTGGGCGGGCACTCGCTACTGATCGGCAGAATGACGAGTGCTATTCGGGCAAGGCTTGCGCTTGAGGTCCCGATAAAGCTGGTCTTTGAAGCGCCATCGCTGGGCGCGCTGGCGCGTTCAATTAGCGAACTCAATGTGGTGCCGGTGCAACCCGATATTGAGTCGGTATCAACTCAGGATCGGTATGAGTTGTCATCAGCGCAGAAGCGAATGTGGTTTATTCACCGACTGGCGAGCACTGAAACACAGTACAACATCCCTTTTGCGTTCGCCTTCAATGAGCCTTTACAAGTTGATGCGTTGGAACGCGGGTTGATCACGTTGTTAGCACGTCATGAAGTGCTACGCACAACCTACCATGAGGCTGATGGAGAGGTCTGGCAGGAAATCAGGCCTGCTGAACCGCTGAAGACGCTGGAACTAATTGATTTGTCTGGACTGGATGACGTTGATCAGAGACTGGAATGGCAAAAGCTGGTCGCTGCGGAGGAATCAAAAGGCTTTGACTTGGCGGATACGGTAATCCGTATGAAGTTAGTCAAGATGTCGGGCAAGGCGTATGTGCTGTATGGGTCGGTTCACCATATAGCGGCTGACGGCTTGTCGATCACGGAGGTCCTGCGTCCGGAGTTAATGAGGCTGTATCGGGCGTACAGCGAGGGTTTGGACAACCCGCTTCCTCATCTTCCGATACGGTATGTGGACTACGCGGCCTGGCAACAGGATTTCCTTAATAGCGATCAGAGCGCGCGGGAACTGTCGTACTGGCGTGATAAACTGGCGGGTTTGCCTCGAGTTCACGATTTACCGCTTGACTTGGCCCGTCCGGCGCAACAAACGTTTCACGGCAAAGACCATGTGGTGAGTGTGGACGCAGCGGTTGGTGATGCGCTCATGCAGTTGGCGACGAGTCGTCGCGTGACGCTGTTCATGTTGATGCAGGCCGTTCTGAGCGTATTGCTGAGTCGTTACAGCGGGGCAGACGATATCGTTCTTGGGACGCCCATTGCGGGGCGCAACCATCACCAGCTGGAAGGGTTGATCGGTCTTTTTGTCAATACCCTTGTGCTGCGCAACGATACGTCGGGTAATCCGACGTTTGTGCAATATTTGGAGCGCGTACGTCAAACGTCATTGGACGCATTCAAGCATCAGGACGTGCCGTTTGACCTGTTGGTTGAGAAGTTTGCCGGTGAGCGAGACCTGGCCTTCAACCCGCTGTTCCAAATCATGTTCAGTACGCGACGAGATGATGAGCTTGACATCAGCGCGCTGTCAGGCCTGGTTCCTGGTCAGGAAGCGTGCGGAGGGATAGCTAAGTTTGATCTAAGTGTTGATGTGACCGAGGCCAAAAATGGCTTGGTGGTTAACTTTAACTACAACACTGATTTGTTTTATGCCGAGACGATCAAGCAGCTGGCAGCCAGTTTTGTTCTGTTGCTGGAACAGATCGCAGGCAATGCCGAATTAGGCATTCGGCAGTATCGATTGCAGAATATAGAACAAGAGCAATTCTTGATCCAAGCCGGCAGGGGCTCGAGATTAGCTTACGATGCGACACTTTGCATGCATGAGCTGTTCGAGGCTACGGTTGAGCGTCGACCGGATAAGCGAGCGATCACGTACAACGGCGACTCTTTGACGTATCGAGAGTTGAATGAACAAGCCAATCGGTTGGCGCGTTACCTGGTCCATCAGGGAGTCGAGCCTGATTCGCTGGTAGGCATTTTTCTGCCGCGTGGTATCGGGACTGTGATCGCGATACTGGCGGTCCTCAAGGCAGGTGGCGCCTATGTGCCGATCGACTCCAAGTATCCGTCGAGTCGTGTAGCGTACTTATTGGACGATGCCGGCGTTGAGATTGTACTGACAGAAAGTGCGTTGCTTTGTGCATTGCCAGAGCATGGCCGAACCCTGGTTTGTTTGGACGACCAGGCTGTGATGCAGGGTCTGCTTACCCTGGACCCTGCCAATTTACCCAAGGCGGATCTTTGCCTCACATCAAGTCATTTGGCCTACGTGATCTACACCTCCGGTTCGACCGGTAACCCCAAAGGAGTGATGATCGAACACCGCAGTGTCGTGAACTTAGCTAATGCATTGACGGAAGCGGTACATGCAGAATGCATTCCATGTGTTCGTGGATGGAATGCGTCGCTTTCTTTCGACGCCTCGGTGGACGGGTTGCTCGGCCTGTTTTCAGGAGTCCCGTTAGTCATTGTGCCGGACCACGTGCGCACTGATCCGGCGGCGATGCTGGAATATATCAATGCTAACGGTATTGATATGTTGGATATTACTCCGACCCAAATCGGTGCTTTGCTAGAGCACAGGACCTTCCGCGAAGGTTTAGAGGGGCCGTTGCACCTTGAAGTAGGAGGAGAGGAGATCTCCGATGCATTGTGGCAGCAACTGCGGGGGTTCTGCGAGGATAATAAGAGCAGCGCCTTTAATTTATATGGTCCCACAGAGTGTACGGTTAATAGCACTATTTTCCCCATAATGCGAAGTACGAGACCACAGCTTGGTTCGGCATTGGGCGAAGTGGATCTATTAGTGCTGGATGATCAAGGCCAAGTGGTGCCGGCGGGGATGCCGGGTGAGCTATGTATTGGCGGCGCGGGCTTGGCCCGCGGGTATTTGAACCGGCCGAAACTCACGGCGGAGCGTTTCGTCGTCCACCCACTGGATGCCAGAAAACGAACGTATCGTACGGGCGACATCGTGCGTTGGCGGTTCAGTAATCAATCGGGCCCCCCAGAACTGATCTTCATGGGACGAACGGATGATCAGGTCAAAGTGCGTGGTTATCGGATTGAACTTGGTGAGGTCCGGAACGCTCTGGAAGAGATGGAGCAGGTATCGCGGGCTGTTGTGAGGGTGATCGGGGAGGGCGATGACAAACGGATAGTCGCTTACGTTAAGCCCCTTACGACTGTTCCCGAAGGGCACAAACAGGAAAGGGCCGAAGCATTGAAGGACGCGTTACGAAAGCACCTGCCGGACTTCATGATCCCAGCGAACCTGGTGCTGGTGGAAGATTTTCCTCTGACGATGAGTGGGAAGGTCGATGTCAAGGCTTTGCCGACGCCGCAGTCCGCCGATGTTGAGCGGGCCGAGTACGAGGCACCGCAAACTGAGCTGGAGTGCGCTTTGGCGAAAATCTGGCAGGAACTCCTGCCAGTGGATCGTATCGGCTTGCAAGACAACTTCTTTGCGCTGGGCGGGCATTCGCTAATGGCAATAAGACTCGCGACCAAGATAGAAAGGCAGTTTAAGAGGTCGATCCCGATCAGCGCTGTTTTCCAAGCCACGAATCTCAAGGCCCAAGCACGCATGCTGACGGACAGCAGAATCAGTGGCACGAATAGAACTCTCGTGAAAATGAGAGACGGTAACAAACGCAATCGAGCGATAATATTCGTTCCAGGATTAGGAGGGTTTTCGCACGTATTCGCAGAGCTTTCGCGAGCCCTAAGCCGGGATCATCCGCATTATGCAGTAAATGCGCTAGGCACTGACGGCGCTAGCGCACCACACAAGAACCTCTCTGAGGCAGCAAACTATCATGTGAATGAGATTGTTGAACAGATCTCCACTCACGCAGAGATCGCCTTGGTTGGGCACTCTATGGGCTCCGCGTTAGCTGTTACGATGGCCGAAGAGTTGCAGCAGCGGAACCGAAAAGTGTCGCAGCTATTTATACTCGACGGTGACGTCGAGAATCGACCAACATCAATCGACGAATTGGCGGCTAAAGCGCAAGCTTCGTTACTTGGCGAGGAACAGAAAAAACTGTTGAGCGACACCGCTGTTAAGCCCCACCTCAATGGGATCGAGGCAGTAATCCTTGCTCAGCTCGGAATGAGCTACTCAATTGCCAGAGAAACAATTTTCGACGAGCTGGTTGTTGTTCAATCGGCTGAAAACGAAAGCATCGATCTAAGCAAACGCTGGTCGCCGCATTGCAAGAACGATCTGTATTACTACAAGATCCCCGGTGGGCATAACACCATGTTGCGAAACCCTTACGTCGGCGAGCTCTGTAAGATCATAGAGTTTCACCTGTCATAACCACTGGGGACGGTTTTGTTAAAACTAAAATGATTTAAGAGAAAGGAAACGGATAACGATGAGCGAACAATTGTATTTAAAATCCAATGCAATACTAGAGCCATTATGGAACCAGTGGTATGCCTGGCCGTATCTGATCCAGCCGGCGACTGCCGCATGCATTGCGGAAAAAATGCATCTGAGAATCCTCGAGTCATATGTTTCCGCGCCGCATATACATGCGGCAGCCGCCCAAAGCAAGAAACTACAAGGCGGCGCTTTCTTAGACTACGACGGTCCTTTAGAAAGTGTAGCTGACTTAATTGAGACCACAAGGAGAAAGCTGAGCAAGCTGATCGGACTCTCCACAGACATCGCGACCCTGAACACGATGTTGGTGAATGAAGCCCAGGGTAAGTCGATGGAAGGGCTCTACGAGAAAGTTCCGGAATCACTTAGAGGTCTGGTCGAGTTGGTGTACGATCTAAACCACAATCCATCGTTTCGTTTTATCGAATCATTACTGTACAGCTCGGAGCTCTACAGTGAGGAACATCAGCGTATTGCGTTGACTTTGGCTGACCCCGATCGACGGTCTTTTATACTAAGTAGCCCACGATTCGAGTCGGAAAACACGGTGCATTTGAACTTGCCGTTTTCCCACCCCCTGACTTCCGAACTGATGAGTATGCGTCACAGTCCAGGCTCACCTGCTCGGCTTGAGGCCATTGCCAATCACTGCGGCCTAAAGGACGCGAAGAGAGAGTTGTTTTTCTCGTTCTTCTCAAATGAAGAGCCGGCTCTGCAAGATGACAGGAATTTCGCAGGCGATGGAGTTCGTGTTCGATATTTTGGCCACGCAACGGTACTAATTGAGACGCGTGATGTGTCAGTGCTGATTGACCCCGTGATCAGCTATCACGTGGAGAAGGGCATTGGCCGGTTCAGCTACTACGATTTGCCTGACAAAATTGACTATGTTTTATTGACGCACAATCACCAAGACCATGTCTTGTTTGAAACACTGCTCCAGATTCGCGACAAGATTGGCTCGATCATTGTGCCGAAGAACTCTGGCGGGTACCTGCATGACCCAAGTCTCAAGCTGATCCTGAAAAATACAGGATTTAAGAACATCATTGAACTGGAGGAAATGGAGCGAATACCAACCACGGATGGTCATATTAGAGCGTTGCCGTTCTTGGGCGAGCACGGCGACTTGTCGATTAAGACGAAGTTAGCGTATCAGCTGGAATTGCAAGGGAAGAAACTCCTCTTTGCCGCTGATTCGAATAACTTGGAACAGACGATGTACGAAAGAGTTAAGGAGGCGATCGGCACCATCGATTACGTGTTTATTGGTATGGAGTGTGCCGGCGCGCCAATGTCTTGGTTGTATGGCGCCTTGTTTAATCGTCCAATCAAACGAAGTGAAGATCAATCCAGGAGACTAAATGGATCGGATCATGCGAAAGCGCTCTCAATTGTGCGTCTTTTTGAGCCAAAGGAAGCATACGTCTATGCAATGGGTTCCGAGCCGTGGCTGACCTACATATCGAGTGTTAGCTACGACGATCACTCGTTGCCAATAGTTGAGTCGGACAGGTTTGTTGCTTGCTGTATTGAAAAGGGAATTAAGTGCGAGCGGCTGTTTGGGCGTTTCCAGTTTGTTGCGTCTTAGATGGTGTTTTGCGAGGTGGAAACCTCGATGAGGAAGCGGTTGCAGAAGAATTGCTGCCGCTTCTACTTCAAAAATTAAGAAATGAAACTATTGTCGCGATCCCCACGATCTCCATCCGTTCATTTCAACTACGAAACCTTGCTTCGACTGACTTCTTCGAAATTAAAGGGACTACGAATCCAGATCTGCGCTCTCCCGCCTGGGCGGGCGAGGATTGGGGTCAGAGTGGGACGGCGGCGACATAGTCACGCTGTAGCAACAGTCCGCCGTTCCACGCTGACCTCTCCCGCCCAAGCGGGAGAGTCAAGCTCAAGACGGATTCGCTTTACTTTCGGAAAGATCAGGAAATCCTGACGTTTATTAGCACGTCTGAATTTATGGTTTGCTCGACAATTATAGGTGGTAGACGAATGTCTAAAGTGACCAATAATCACTGCGTGATGGGTGTCGGGTTAGTTCCCGGTGCTTACTCAGTTTCAAAAGTGCTGGACAAATTTGCTGACCGAACATCACCTGGAAATAGCTTAGTATTAACCGATGTCAGCTTTCTGGAACCCATATTAGACGAAGCAAAGGCCAATGAGTTGGTCATTATTACTAAGCCGTCAGGCATCGAGCAAGTAAGCCTCACCGACGGTGACAAAGTATATTTGACTTGCAAGCTGGGTAACGCCTGCGGCGCTGCGAAAGGTCTCAGGGCATCACTTCACGACCACGGTTGGGAAGGGACCGATTCGCACTATCGAAGTCTAGATCAATATGGAAATCGGTTTGCAGGGCATTTTCAATCAATAAGGAAGGTCTCACTTATTGATAGCACCATGTGCTTCCTGCTAGATACCGAAGAGGTTGGAGTTGTGTCACGCCCTGCGATGATGCTAGATGGCTGCTTTCATTCTGCTCTGGTGTATCTTTGTACCAAGCTGAAGGAACGATACCAGCCAATGGTGCTGTCAGGCATCGAGGAGCTGTCCCTGTTTTCGAGGTTAGGCGCAATAGCCAAGTGTATTCTGGTTGAACGGACCTGTTCTGAGGATCACATTAGCGCCGACATCTCTGCTTTCAGTCAAGAGGGTGACCCAGTCGTGACGGCGCTAGGGGTTCGGTTCTCCAGAGTCGCACGGTTCTTTGATAGCCCGAAGCTAGTTTCCTTTTTCGGAAACTTCACCCTTGAACCGATCGAACGCTCGTTTTCAAAACTATCGGAAAAGCTCAATATCAGGGCCCGCGCCATTTACCATTCGTACACCAATTGGGAGTACTGCTTTTCACGCCCGAATCACAATGCGGATGTCAATGTGCTAGTTCTGCAACCGGAAGAGTTGTGCGGGCTCCCTTTGCAAGAGAGATCCAGTAAGTATGGGTCTCGATTCCTCCCAAACGGTATTGAAGTTAACGAACTGAATGACTATGAAACAGACTATGTTTATAAAGAGATATTCGTAGATCAGTGCTATTTGCGCCACGGCGTAGTCATTCACAACAACGATACGGTGATTGATGTCGGTGCGAACATCGGGTTGTTCGCCCTCTTTGCGCAAAGACAAGCTTCCAACGTGCAAACCTTTAGCTTTGAACCTTCACCAATAGTTGCTGATATTCTCCGCACAAATCTGGCGGGGAGAGGAATGGCACAAGTAATAGAGAAGGGTGTCTCTGCAACAAGCTCCCGGGCGACGTTCACTTTTTATCCTAGATCTTCTGTATTTTCCGGATTTTACACCGGCAGTGATGATGAAAGCAACATTACCGCAATTGTCGCAAAAATTCTTGGCAGGCTCGGCATTGAGAATGACGAATACAGAGATGAGCTGACCAATTCGTTTACTCAGCAGCGGTTCGAAAAATCACAGTATGAGTGCCAGCTAGTAAGGTTGTCGGACTTTCTCCGAGAGAAGTCGATCAACGAAATTGGCTTACTGAAAATTGACGCAGAGCGCTCAGAACTCGATGTTCTGGCAGGCATTGAGGACTCTGACTTCGCGAAAATTCGCCAGATAGTCATGGAGGTTCATGAGACAAAGGCTGGAGAATTGCATCAGGTAACCACCTTGCTCGAGAAGCAAGGCTTTATGATCTATGTCGATAAAGAGGAGGACTTGTCCGACAGTAGCCTGTATACGTTGACCGCGATAAACAACAGAAGGATAGCTATAGAAAACGTCAATTTGTCTACCCCACAAAAGCTTAATAACGACCTGTATAACCGGTTCATCGCAAAAATTACGCGATACAATGAACTCTCCAATCCTCCGATGTGTTTGGTCCTGGCGCCCAGTCGAAGCGAGGGGCAGTTCGATTTTGCTGATTGGATGCGACACAAGCTCGAGGCCGATATCGCCGATCTTGAGAAGGTTAGCTTCCTGAATAGCCATGAGTTCTATCAGGCTTATTCCAGGATGCCTACACTAGCGCCGCACCGAGCCTCAGAAGCACTTGTACCATACAGTGACGAGTGGTACGTGGCGGTGGGGTATTCAGCTATTCGCCACTTATTGTCTGTAAACAAGAGCCCTCTAAAGGTAATTGTCCTTGATGCGGACAATACTTTGTGGAGAGGAGTGTGCGGCGAAGCCGGAACTGCCGGCGTTGAGATTGACGAACCCTACCAGCGCTGGCAGAGATTTCTTCTGAAGAAAAAAGAACAAGGTGTACTGCTGTGTATCGCTAGCAAGAACAAAGACCATGACGTGCTGCAGGTGCTGGATGGGAATGACCACTGCCTGATCAAAAATCATGACCTGGCACTTAGTGCGATTAACTGGAAGCGGAAATCGGACAATATTCATAATATCGCTAAGCACCTTGATCTAAGTTTTGATTCCATTGTTTTTGTTGATGACAATCCAATCGAATGTGCGGATGTGAAATTGAATTGTCCAGGAACTTGTGTCATTCAGTTTTCCGAGAATGGCGTCAGTGACAATACCTTCTTTCAATCGAACTGGGCCTTGGATTGCTTTTGGTCCACCGAAGACGACAGATTGAGGACCCAGCGATATCAGGAATCGTACCGAAGAAATGAGCTCCTCAAAGAGGCCGATTCGTTCATTGATTTTTTGCAAAACCTTCATCTGAAAATTGATGTGTCGTTCGCTGAAGGAAACGCACTGGTGAGGGTTGCCCAGTTGTTTATGAGGACAAGCCAGTTCAACGCCAATAAGAAGGTATTCAGCGAGAAAGAATTGCAGCTGTTGCAGGACAAGACAGAATATTCAGTATTGCAGATCAAGGTAAGTGATAAGTTTGGGGACTATGGTTTGGTGGGGGCCGCAGTGGTGAGCCGGACCGATGAAATGCTCGTAGTTGAGAACATTGTTCTCAGTTGCCGCGTTCTCGGCCGAGGAGTTGAGTTCGAGTTTGCAAAGAGAATCGCGACGTTTGCAGAGAGCCACTCATTGAAGAAGTTGCGGGTCAATTGGCTGGCAACGGATAGAAATGCACCTTTTTTGAACTTTGCTAGGGTCGCCGTGCCATCCTTCGTTGAGAGTGAACAAGGCTCTGCAGTATTTGATGTAAGTCGCTGGAGTGAACTGAATTGCCTTGACTGCCTGGAAAAGGATCTAGTCCGGGATACCAGTGCCGATGTCGGGGCAGGCGGCAACTTGTCAAGGAGGGCGAAGGCGAATGGCGGTCTAGTTTCGTTAATTTCGATTAACAACTTTGGATGTGAGCTTGATCATGCAGATTTCATGCGAGATCTTACTGGCCAGGTGAGCGGCGACTTTGAAGTCGAATTCGAGATTCCGACTGGTCTTGATGAGGTTGAAAGGAGAGTGTTCGAAATCTTTAACCGAAGCTCAGTCGAAATACGGTTCATGCCTGATGATGATCTGTTCGCAAGCGGTGGAACCTCTCTAATGCTCGTCAACATTCTTGGAAACATTTACCGAGAGTTTCGCATTCAAATCGATCTATCCGATGGATATGCCAATTGTTCGATTGAAAAAATGGCTCAGTTGGTACGAAAGAAGAGTGGAGATAGCCGGGTTGGGGATGTCCCACGTCGCGCACCGCTAGAACTACAGAAGGGAATCTTCTTTAGTTCTCTTTTGAATCCTAATACTCACGACTTTAATGTCCCTCTGCAAATTCGTTTCTCTGCCCAGCCCGCTTTTGATTCCTCGGTGTTGAGGGGGGCGCTCGAGAAAGTATTGGTCGATCACAAGTTGCTTCGTGCCACGTTCCGGCAAAAGGGAAGAGATACGATTGTCACTATTTCTCAAGACAGTGACATTTGCGTTGAAGAGTTTGACTTATCGCAGGCTAGTGAGGAAGAGCTTCAACAGTGCTTAATTAAAAGCGCTCACAGGCCATTTGTCTTGAGCAAAGGACCATTGGTTCGATGTCATTTGTTTAATCTTGGAGATGGCGATTACGCATTACTGCTAGTCTTTCATCACATCGTTGTTGACTTACTTAGTTTGGAGACGATTTATCAGGAGCTGTCATTCAATTTGCGCAGGCACTCCGGTGTCTTCGAAAGAAGAACGCATCGAGAGGAATTCGCCTTAGGTGGCACGTTCTCCGTTGACGACATGAAGTACTGGTGCAACACGCTAGCTGGGTTGGAAGAACTCAACATTCCGGTACGTGGTGCGAGTTATAAACGTTCATTCGAAGGTGACGGTTATACCGTGCAGCTCCAGAACGAAATATTCGCGGCGATTGTCCATAAAGCTAGCCAATATGGTGTTAGTAGGAACGTCTTTTTGCTGGCGGCCTACTCGGACTTCATATTTTCGCATTATGGGAATCGTAGAATTGCGATTGGAGTGCCGGTGTCTTTGCGTGGGAATGATATCCAAGTGTGTAACAACACCAACTTGATTCCGATACAAGTAAATTATCAGAAAGAAGGCTTTAGCGCGCTGGTGGATCAAGTAAGCCGCCGCTTCAAGGACGCCCTCGACCATCGTCACATACCATACTCTGAGATCGTGAGAAACGTTGTATCGAGAAAGAATCCATCACGGTCACCTTTGGTTCAAACGACGATCTTGGTTCAAGAGTTGGAAGGAGTGCCGGAACTAGCATACGCCCTTAGTGATGGACTAGTTAGCCCCAGGTTGGATTTTGGTGGAATGCCTGCTCAGATAGTCGGTGTGATTCAGCAATGTGCGCAGGTCGACTTGTCGTTGGAGTTTTTGGTTCTGGCAGGTTCGCTCGCATTGAATGTCAAGTTTGATAGTCACGTTCTCACAGCTGAATTCTCTAAGGCATACGTGGACGAATTTCTGGAACATTTGAGTCTTTTGGTTCTATAAGCCGTGAAAATGGAGACTCACGATGGTATTGGGTTCATTGAGAGTAAAAGATTTCTGACGTTGCACGCCGCGAGTGATTTGAACTTCTATCTCATCAAGTACTCGATTGAACACTACCATCCAGATCTGTATAGTATCTACAATATACGTTGCCCAGCTCACATTGGCAGGAGCGTTGAGAAGCGGCAAGCGGACTATTTAGCCGGGCGACTTTGCGCGGATTTTTGTTTGCGCGATCTTGGTTACCATCAATTCGATTTGGCAACACACGCTGAGAGATTTCCGGTTTGGCCCGCCGGCGTGGTTGGTAGTCTGAGTCACAACAGCGAGTTCGCCGTTGCCTGCACATGCTATGAAAGGAATACTAATTTGTTGGGGCTTGACATAGAGCGTGTTTTGGAACGGTCAGAGGAGGATATCGAGAGTTTAAGCAAGTATGTGCTGACCCCTCCAGAATTGAACTACCTTCATTCGGTGGACACGCTTTCCTTTGGCGCTATTCTGACGTTGGTATTTTCTGCTAAGGAGTCGATTTATAAGGCGTTCTATCCAAAGCTGAGAAGATTTTTTGACTTCGATATGTTTGAGATCGTGGGAATTGAGTCGCGCCTTCGAGGCGGTGCTATTGCCTTCAGGCCCAACGAGAGCATTCGGAAATGCGTCGATTTCCAGTCACCTGTGATTGTCGAGTATTTGTGGGTCGATAAGAGAAATGTGCTGACCTATCTTTTTCAGTGGAAACAGAGTTATCGAAGTACGCAGAAGGAATTTTGATGGTGCCGCTAGTTGAAATTTGTCCGTGAATGTGTGAACCTGTCACTGAGTACTTGAATCGAGATGCCCTATGTGCGGGTGAATCGAGTCACTTGGTGCGGTGCGAATGGGCTCGAACGTCTGCGGTGATTTTCGCTCGGTTTTGGGCGTTTCGTACGAGCGTTTTTTAGGCTGTTTTTGGGTCGTTCGAAATGCTGCTTTTGAGGCCGCACGATGGTCGCTTTGTAGGAAATCCCGGAGGCCGCTATGGGGGAGCACTGCGAGGCGATTCGGCACAAGAACCGCCGCATGCTGAAGCGGCGGCAGCGGCTCTGGTCGGGGCATGCCTGCCCAGCGATCGAGACCTCGCCAGGGTCGGGCGTCACTGTGAACTCGGCGGCAACTGCCAAGCCGCCCTACCAGCCATAGAAAAGCCCAAGTCGCTTGCCCGCAGACCCGATACTTGCTCATTCCGATCGCCCCAGTGAGTGCTGTTAAAACAGCGTATCGGGGTATCGGTGAACCACAGTGACGGAGGTTACCCTGCCCGCGCTCCGACACCGGTCGTGTCCCACATTCGCACCAGAACGCTGGCGAAAGCCATTGTTCTGGACACGGGTCCGGCGTAGGCTTTTCAAGTCGGCGACGGGGGCGAGTTATGCGAAGTTCGGTTAAGTGGGCGCTGGGTTCGATGTTGTTGCTGGCGTCGATGGCACAGGCGGCGACGCCGGTGGATGTGAAGCCGGCACTGGCGATCGACATCGGCGAGCGGGTCGATCTGGCCGGGCTGCCGGTCTCCCGGGTGGCGCAGCGCACGCTTCGGATGGAGCGCTTCGAGGTTTATGCGCCAGGCGCTCGAATCTACGAGGCGGGAGCCGATGGCATGCGCGAGTTGCCGCGCAGCGACTGGCGTCATTTCCGGACCGTCGACGATGCGCCGGGCGCACCGCGGCTGGCGCTGTCGCTGTCGCCCGACGGACGCAAAGCGCAGGGCCTGCTGCTGACGTCGATGGGCGCCTCGTATGCCGTGGTCGGCACCGACGACGGCGAAGGCTTGCAGCTGAAGGTGCACAGCGCACGGCAAGATGCGGACGGCACGGAGGCGATCTTTACCTGCGAGCATTCCTCGCACATGCGGCAGGAACCGGTCGCAACCAACTTCTCGCCCAGCGCGGTTTCGGCGCCGGAAGCCGCCTCGCGCTCGGCGGTGGTGGCTGTCGATACCGACAACGAGTTGCTGCAACTGAAGTTCAGCGACAACACCGCCAACGCCACCACTTATCTCGCGCAGTTATTCGCCGGCCTCAATGTGGTCTACGAGCGCGATCTGGACCTGACGCTGCTGCAGGGCACCACCATCCTGCGCACTTCGAGCACACCAGACCCGTATCCCAGCCCGATCGGGACGGACACCGACGTGCAGCTCGACGAGTTCGGGACCTTCTGGCAGAGCAATCAGGCGGGCGTCAGTCGCGCCTTTGCGATGCTGCTTTCCGGGAAGTCAGACAATGCCTTCAGTTCGGCCGGCATCGCCTGGGTGCTGAATGGCAGCAACTACTGCACGAGCCGCAATGCGGTTGGCGGTCATTACAGCGTGACGCAGGTGTTTCGATTCGCCGGCTCGAATGCCAGCCACGATATCCTGGTGATCGCGCACGAACTCGGCCATAACTTCGGGGCCTTCCACACGCATTGCTCGAATAGCACCACCGGCGCCGGTCCCACCGCGAGCAGTACCATCGACACCTGCTTCACTGGCGAACAGGGCTGCTTCAACGGCACGCCCGTGTGTCCGGTGCCCTCGACGGTCAATGGCGTGACCAATGTCCGCGGCACGCTGATGGCCTACTGCCATCTCAACGGCATCTCGGGCTGCACGTCCAGCGAGGTGTTTGCCACAGCACATCGCACGCTGCTGACACCGCGGGTCGCGAACAACGTCACCAACGGATGTTTCACCAGCAGTCAGACGCCCAATATTTTCGCCAACGGCTTCGAGAATCCTTGATTCGGTGAGCGCGTGGGGAGCGGCCATGAGCACTTCAAGTTTAGGCACGGATGGAGGGCGATCGTGGGCAGCACTGTGCGGCGTCGTTCTGCTCGCGTCGGCGTCGTTATCGCTCGCCTCGGAGACGGCGTCGATTTCTGGATCGGTGATCGATAGCAAGACCAAGGCGCCGGTGGCGCAAGCCTCGGTGATTTTGGTCTGTACGTGCTTGCCGACAGGGCGCGCAGCGCAGACCGACAACGACGGTGTGTATCGCTTCAGCGACTTGGCCGCAGGGACCTATACGGTGCAGGTGCTGGACCAGAATGCGGATGCCGAGAAAATCGTGGTACTTCCGTCGTCTGTCAAGATGCGCGTCGACTTTCGCATCAATCCCAACGGCGATTGAGCGACCACTCACGTTAGTTAGTGCTGATCGCATACCTGCGTCAGCGGCGAGCACCCGCTCGCGGCGGTTTCGCGGCAGTTTGCGTCGATCCATTGTTCGCAGCGCTCCCACTCCGAGGGCCTGCAAGGATCACCATGAACATCCGACCGTTTGCTGTGCTTGGCGTGTTGGCCGCGCTCGCGTCGCCAGCACATGCCGCATTCACCATCGATTTCACCGCTGGCGCACTGAGCGTCACGGCCGTGAACGAACCCGTCGTCGCATTGAGCTGCAATGCGGGACAGGTCGCCATTAACGGCGAAAACATTGCTGCGGCCGTCGCTTGCGCTGCAGTTTCGACCATCACAATCAACGGCGATGCGCTCGATAACTCGATCAATCTGAGCGCCACGACCGCCGCCGATTTCCCCGCACTGACCGGAACCAGCCTGTTCGGACACGCTGGAAACGATTTGATCATCGGCAGTTTCGCCGCCGATCTGATCGATGGCGGCATCGGCAACGACACGCTCGATGGCCACGACAATCCGCTGGCGAGCGTCGATACCGTCAGGGGCGGCGACGGCGACGACCTGATGATCTGGAATCCGGGCAAAGACGACGATATCAACATCGGCGGCGCGGGCAACGATACGGCGCTGATCGTCGGCGGTGGCGGCGGCGAGGTGTTTTTCGTGCGCGAACAACCGAGCGGCACCGTGCGCTTCGAGCGCACCACGTTGAATGGAAATCCGGCGCCGTTTTTCGTCGACATCACCGAAACGGAGCTGCTGCGACTCAACGCCAACGGCGGCAACGACAGCGTCGATGCCAACACCTTGCGCACCGGCCTGATCGCCCTCGAACTCAACGGCAACGACGGCGACGATACGATCATCGGCAGCCAGGGCGCCGATCTGATCGACGGCGGCATCGGCAACGACACACTCGATGGTCACGACAATCCGCTCGCCAGCGTCGATACCGTCAAGGGCGGCGACGGCGACGACCTGATGATCTGGAATCCGGGCAAAGACGACGACATCAACATCGGCGGCGCGGGCAACGACACGGCGCTGATCGTCGGCGGTGGCGGCGGCGAGGTGTTTTTCGTGCGCGAACAACCGAGCGGCACCGTGCGCTTCGAGCGCACCACGTTGAATGGCAATCCGGCGCCGTTTTTTGTCGACATCACCGAAACCGAAGTGCTGCGACTCGACGCCAATGGCGGCAACGACGGCGTCGATGCCAACACCTTGCGCGCCGGCCTGATCGCCCTCGAACTCAACGGCAACGATGGCGACGATACGATCATCGGCAGCCAGGGCGCCGATCTGATCGACGGCGGCATCGGCAACGACACGCTCGATGGCCACGACAACCCGCTCGCCAGCGTCGATACCGTCAAGGGTGGCGATGGCGACGACCGGATGTTCTGGAATCCGGGCAAAGACGACGACATCAACATCGGCGGTGCGGGCAGCGATACGGCGCTGATCGTCGGCGGTGGTGGCGGCGAGGTGTTTTTCGTGCGCGAACAACCGAGCGCGTCCGGGATCGTGCGCTTCGAGCGCACCACGTTGAATGGCAATCCGGCGCCGTTTTTCGTCGACATCACCGAAACGGAACTGCTGCGACTCAACGCCAACGGCGGCAACGACAGCGTCGATGCCAGCACGCTGCGCACCGGCCTGATCGCGCTCGAACTCAACGGCGGCGACAGCGACGATACGATGGTCGGTTCGTTCGGACTCGACGTGTTGAACGGCGGCCCCGGCAACGATTCGCTGCGCGCCGGCGGCAACCCGGTCGGAACCGTTGAGCGCATGGACGGTGGGCCGGGCGACGATCAGCTGATCTGGAATCCCGGCGATGGCGACGACTTCAACGAGGGTGGATTGGACAACGACACGCTGTTGGTCAACGCGGCGGGCGCCAGCGAGCACTTCCGCATCAGCGAGATTGGTCCGCGCTTCTTGTTTGTGCGCCTGCAGCCGACGGTGTTTACGCTCGAGAGCGCAGGGATGGAGCGGCTACAGCTCAATGCCACGGCCGGCGATGACTTGGTGGAAACGCAGCCGCTGGTTGGCGTGCGGCAGCAACTGGATGGCGGTCCGCAATCCACCGCGCTGGGCGACAGGCTGCGCGTGAGCGGCACCGCGGCAACCCCGAACTCGCCGATCCTGACGCCTGGATTCGGCGCCATCGTGCACAGCAACTTCGAGTTCACCGAAAGCACGCGCAGCGGCGGTAGTTTCAGCGCTCGCCTCGATGGTGCGCAGGAAGTGCCGCCGGTGACGACCAGCGCCACTGGCCGCGGGACGGTGCAACTCAATGCCGACGAAACCGAGATCAGCGTGCGCTTGAATTTCACCGGACTCAGCAGCGCCAGCACCGTGGCGCATATCCACGGTCCGGCACCTGCCGGCAGTAACGCACCGCCGATCTTCGATCTCACCGGACTGGGCGGCACTGCAGCACAGTTGGGGCCGTTCGTTTTCGCCGTGACGCCGCAGCAGGTCAGCGATCTCAAGGCCGGTCTCTGGTACTTCAACGTGCATTCGCAGAATCACCCTGCGGGCGAAATTCGCGGGCAGATTCGATTGGATCGATCGTTCGATGGTCCGTTGTCCGGGCGCCAGGTGGTGCCGCGCGCCGAAACGCTGGCGGGTGGTTATGTCACAGTCCGACTGGATGGCGCGTTGGATCAGGTGTTCATCACGCTGAGCTACGCCGGCCTGACGGGCGAGGGCGTGCCCGGCGCGAGCGTGGACGTGGGGATTTTTGGACCCGCACAGCGCGGCAATGTCGGCGCACGAATCGCGACGATCGCGCTGCCGGTATCCGGGCTGGCAAGCGATCAGATCGTCGCCGGACCGTTTGCCATCACCGCCGCTCAAGCACAACAATTGATCGATGGCCTATGGTACGCACAGGTGGCCTCTGCGGAGTTCCCTGAGGGCGAGATCCGTGGTCAGATCACGGATGCCATGTTCTTCGACAACTTCGAGTAACCGACGGCGCCCGCCCGCATCCGCGGGCGGGCCCGGGTCCAAAACACGGGAACCTGATGCCAGCCGAAAACACCAACGCCCAGCGACGCAAAAGCGATGCCGTACTGGCGGATCTTGCCGCCAGTCTGGCCGACGAACTCGGCTTGCACGAGACGCTGAGCTGTGTGGTGCGATGCGCAGCCGAGCTGTTGGACGCGCGTCAGGTCACCGTCGGCGTTTGTCGTGGCGACAATAAACCGGGCTGGACGGACGTCCTGCAGGTCGAATCGGGCAATCCCGAGCACGCGGCCATCGGCGCCGAGCTGCTGCTGGATGAGCTGAGCCGTCTCGCCCTGCCGCACCGATGCGAGCTGTTCGGGCGGGGCGTATTGGCCCTGCCGATCGTCGCGGCCGAATTGCAGTTGGGCGTTTTGGCGATCGTGCCTGCTGTGGACATCGTCGAACCGCTCGATCCGGAGATCCATCGCGCCCTGCAAGTGATTTGTTTGCACGCCGGACTCGCGATCCGCAACGCAATGCGAATGGCCCGCGAGCGCCGGCGCCTGGCGCGACTGCAGTTGGTGGCCAACGTCGGCCAGCTCATCAACCGCGGCGGCAATCCGCTGATGACGACGTTGCAGCTCGCCGCAGATGCCATTCACGAAGTACTGGAGTATCCGAATGTGGATATTCCACTGGTCGATGCGGACGACCCCACCGTCCTGGTCATCGCTGTCCGCGGCGGCGGCTACAAACGCATCCATCGCGAGGACCGAATTCGCCTCGACCAAGGCATCATGGGCGCCGCAGCGCGCACGCGCACCACCATACTGGCGAACGATGTGCAGCGCGACCCGCGCTACATCGCGCCACCCGTTCCCCATCCGAGTCGCGCCGAGGTGGCCGTGCCCTTATTGGCGGGCGATCAGCTGTTGGGCGTGCTGAACGTCGAAGGCGATGGCCCGTTCGACGAGTTGGATCAACTGACACTGGAAGCGATCGGGCGCCATCTGGCCTTGGCCATCGAAAATGCGCGACTGGTCAGCGAGCAGCAGACTAACGCCATCCTGGAGGAGCGCCAGCGTTTGGCGTTCGAGCTGCACGACTCGGTCACGCAGGCATTGTCGGGCATCAGCCTGCTCGCTCAAGCGCTGCCCTCGGCGTGGCAAAAAGGCCAGGCCGACGGCCTGCGGGCGTCTGCACGCGTCGCCGAACTGGCGCAGCTGGCGGTGGCGGAAATGCGCACTTTGTTGCACGAGCTTTCCGCTGCCGAACGGCAAAATCACAACACCCGCTCGCGGCGCGCGATTGCGCCGGTCGGGCTGGATCGGCTCAAGGACGGCGGCCTGGGCGCGGCATTGCCGAAGCTGCTCGGCGTTCTGGTGCCGCCGCACATCCGAGTCGAATGCGACTTCGCATCGTACATTCCGCAATCGCTCGAGCATGAGCAAGCGCTCTATCGCGTCTTTCAGGAAGCGGCATCGAATCTGGTTCGCCACTCCGGCGCCAGTCAGATGTCGCTCGTGGCCAAAGTTGAGCCGCTGCTGGTCAGGGTCAGCATGCGCGACAATGGCCGCGGGATGGGGAGCGACAAACCCGATGGCTATGGTTTTCGCAGCATGCGCCAGCGCTTGGAGAAGCTGGGCGGCGCGCTGGGCCTTCGGGTTCTGCAGCCCCACGGTTTCGAAGTGCTGGCCACCCTCAAGCGACACGACCGCGCAGTGACCACATGACGACAACGAACGCCACGCCCATTCGCATTCTCCTGGTCGACGACCACGCCATCGTCCGCGAAGGCGTTCGCGCTTTGTGCGAAGACCAGTCGGACATGGTTGTTGTTGCCGAGGCAGGCAGCGGGATCGAGGCGCTTGCGGCGCTGAAACGACAGCCCTGCGACGTGGCCATCGTCGACTTGAAGATGCCTGGCATGTCGGCGGCGCAGCTCGTCGCTCAGATGCGCGAGACAGCGCCGCTGTGCAACATCATCATCTTCACCAGTTACGCCGACGATCAGGCGTTGGTCGATGTGACGCAGGCGGGCGCCATCGGTTATCTGTTGAAGGACGTGCAGCGCCACGATCTGCTGGCGGCCATACGCGCCGTTGCGAGCGGTCAGCCGTGGTTGCACCAGGGCATGCATGCGCAAGTTGTAGCGCTTTTGCGCCGCAAACCGGCCGTCGATCGTTACGCGGCGCTGAGCCCGCGAGAGCGATCGGTGTTGCGGCTGTTGGGCCAGGGAATGAGCAATCGGCAGATCGCTGCGGCATTGGTGCTCACCGAGGGCACGGTCAAAGGCTATGTGAGCGGCCTGCTGCGCAAACTCGATCTGACCCAACGCACGCAGGCAGCACTGCTGGTCGCACGCGAGCCGGTTAGCGACTGAGTCGCGCCGCCATCGACTTGCCCGAGCCGACCTGCGTTCCGCCATTGCATCCCACGCCCGTGGGATTTCCGCCGTCGACGTGCCTCCGATGATCTCGGCGCCGCAACCAGCGGCGTCGTTATCGGAACGGAAATGCGCCCTCTCCCATTGCTACTGACAGGCCTGCTCATGACTTCTATCGCCCAGGCGGATGACGTACCGTATGCGGCCTACATCGGTCGCGTCGGCGACGCCGAGCGCAAGATTAGCGAGTACAACAGCGAGTCCATCTCGCAAGCTTTCCTGGATCGGCAGGAAGTGCCGGTCAGCACCGCCAAGCCGCCGGTTTACACCCTAAAGCCGGGGCAATCGCTGTCGCTGCTCTACCGCTTCAGCAAACGCGACAACTACGACAATCCGCAGCCGCAGCATCTGCACTTTCTCACCTGCGCCAAGAAGATCCGCAAGATCGATGGCAAGCCAGTTCAGTTCAATGACATGGAGGGCTTTACCTACAGCAACGATCAGCCGAACTCCAACGAAGACGATGTTTACCTGCGCGGATTGCTGGGTAAGTTCGAGCCGCCGTTGCCGGTGGAGCAGGCGAAGAGTACGCATGGCATCTGGCAATTCAACGCTCAGGACATCGCCGCCTACGCCGCCGACGCGGCCTTTTCCGACGACGCCAATCAGGTCGCCGGCAAAGTGCTGGAGTTCATGTGCTTCCATGACGAAAAGGATCCGATGCCTTTCATCGTTTTGCGCTTGGACGCCACCGCTGTTGCCAAGGGCGAAACCTGGGACGAAAAGAACGCGCGCGAAAAATCCGAACGCGAGGCTGCCGCCGCGGCGCGCAGCAATGAGGCTGTGCGCCAGCGTCAATCCGACAAGCAGCGCGATGGCGAGCCGATGGCCTCGACCGAAGCGCCGCAGCAGGACGAGGGCGCCGCAGCCGCACGCGCGCTGCGTGTCGACGAAGCGACACTGAGGCGAGATGCGGCGAATGCGCGTACGCAATCGGCAGCCGATGCGCGCAATGCCGCAGCGCGCGAGCGCAAAGCGGCGTTGGAGGCCGCGCGCGCTGCGCGTCGCGCGGGCGGCGGCTGAGGCTGACGCGGGCTGTTGCACCCGTCGGCGCCAGCGCGGCGCCGATAGGTGCTGAAGGCCATAGCAAGTGCACAGCTATCGGTGTCGCCACGGCATTGAGTACCCGGTCGCCGCGGCAACGAACCGGGCGCATCCTTCATCGATCTGCGGAAAAACGGCGACAGCGCGTCGCGCTTCGCCCGGGCGTTGCTTTCCCCGACGAACGCTCGCACGCAAGCCGATCCCGACATCGATCCACCAAACATCTGGATTGAACTCGTCAACCGGTGCCGCACGGCTGCGTTGAGCTGGCGAGGCGCACAAGCGCGCCTGCGGTTTCCGATGCCCGATCGCCATCCAGGATGTGTCCATGCTCTCAATTCGCTGCGCGCTCGTTGGTCTGTGCTTGGCGGCCGTCGGCCTCGGCGCGACCGCACAACCGGCGTTGCCGGTGTTCGACGCTACTTTTGCAGTGGTCGTCGACAATGCGGTGGTTTACGGCCAGGGGGCGGTGAATGCGCCCGCGCCGGGGCAGAAGAACTTGCTGCTGGACGTTTACCGGCCCGTCGGCGCGAACGGGTCGGGGGCGCTGAGCCCGGTCATCATCATCATTCACGGCGGCGGCTTCACCGGCGGTACGCGCACCCAAGGTCAGCTCGTGACCATTGCTCGGGCGATGGCGGCGCGCGGATTTGTAGCGGTGTCCATCGACTACCGATTGGCGCCGGATCAGCCGGTGCCGAGCGCCAGGGTAAGCAACCTTCTGGCACCGGCCACGGTCGGAACCAGCGGCAGCACTTTTCAGCAACGGGTCGCCGCAGTGGCCGCTGTCGACGACGGATTGACGGCGGTGGACTGGCTGCGCAGCAACGCCGGCCAGCTCAGCATCGACACCTCGCGCATCGGCCTGCTTGGCGGCTCTGCGGGCGCCATCACAGCGATCCATATGGCCTACGTTCTGGACAACTATGGCGTCAGCGCCAGTCGGTTCAACTTTGTTGTCGACTTGTGGGGCGCCAGTCTGATCCCGGCCGACGATCCGGTGGCGGCCGCCAACCACCTCGGGACTGGCGAGGCGCCGCTATTCATCATTCACGGCACCAATGACCCGACGGTGCCTTTTTCCGCCTCCGAATTGCTCGTGGCGCGCGCGGTGAATCAGCAGCTGCCGCACGCGTTTTATCCGGTGGTCGGTGCTGGCCATGGTTTCGGCGCCATCAATATTTTCGTCTTGGAGGCCAGTCCTGGAGTCACGCTGTTCGATCGCATGCTGCAATGGACCGTGCAGGCCGTTCGCGACGACGAAAACCTGCTGCGCAATGGCTTCGAACGCTGAATGCTGGACCATCCGCCCAGTATGCTGAGCGGAGCGCTCGCCGGTGCGATCGCCCAGCTGCGACCGTCGTTGTTGCATGTCTGCGGCGTGCCGAGTGCTACGATCGACCTTCGCCAAAAATCGCCAGCGGTTCTCGTAGCGTTGGCGGAGTCCACCGAATGCAATCAACCCAGGGCCAGTACTGCTTTTTCGCTCAAGCCGTGGCGCACAGTCGCCATCGTCCATCATGGCATTGGGCCGTATGAATCTGGTTCCCGTCAGTTCTCAGCACTACGCGCAGATCCTCGCGCTGAATGAGGAGTCTGTGCAGTTCCTCAGCCCGCTGACGTTGGATCGTCTGGTGCTCCTGGATTCAATTGCCACGTACCACAAGGTGGCCATCGTCGGTGTCGATGTGGCGGCCTTCCTGCTCGCGTTCGGGCCGGGTGTACCGTACGACAGCCCAAACTACCGCTGGTTTGCCGAGCGCTGCGGCGAGTTTCTGTATATCGATCGCGTCGTCGTGCGACCGCAGAATCGGTCCCAAGGCCTCGGCGCAGCGCTGTATCGCGATGTGTTCGAGTACGCGTGTCGTGCGGGGTTCGAACAAGTGGTCTGCGAATTCGATCTCGACCCGCCGAACCCGGCTTCGGAGGCCTTCCATCGCGGCTTCGGATTCTCGGAGGTGGGCACGCAACTGGTGGCGGGCGGCACCAAGCGAGTGTCGCTCCAGCGGGCGTCGCTCAGTCCACAGCGACGGGGTTGAGCGCCACAGATCGGCGATGCGCAGCGAATCGCGATTAGTGACGATCTGGTCTACCGACACGATAACGCTCGGTCAACGACGCTGGTTATGCTTGACGCTTCGCCGCGCAGGAGATTGCCATGCCGCGCTATGTTGCCTTGCTTCGCGCTATCAATGTCGGTGGCCGAACGGTCAAAATGGATGCGCTCAAGCCGGTGTTTACTGACTTGCAGTACCACAACGTCGAGACTTTTCTGGCCAGCGGCAATGTGTTGTTCGACTCCAATGCCAAGGGCGTCGCGCTGTTGCGTAAGCGCATCGAGGCGGCATTGCTGAAGGCGCTGGGATTCGATGTCGAGACGTTTCTGCGGACCGGCGAGGAGATGCGCCATGCGGCTGCCAAGGCGGATGAGTTGGCCACGCGGACGAAGGTCGCGGCGCTGAACGTGGGATTCATGCACGCGCCGATTGCCGATATCGAGCGCAGCCTGTCTCCGTTCCGTTCTGAGATCGACGATTTTGTGGTCGACGGCCGCGAGCTTTATTGGTTGTGCGCCGTCAAGCAAAGCGAGTCTGAATTCCAGCCCGGCAAACTCGAGAAAAAGCTCAAAGTGCAGATGACCTTTCGCGGCGCCAACACCGTGCGGCAGCTGGCTGAGCGGATGTAGCGTTTGCCGGCCTGGGCGTGGATCAGCGGCAGAGCCAAAGACGCCGTTCATATGAAGGCATGAAACCAGGAAATAGCCCGAAGTGCTTCGTCATTTCGTGCCTTCGCATGAACCGGTCGCATTCGAGGCGTAGGAACTGCGTCTTAGCGCGACCCACAAAGGCTGCTAGCCTTCGCGCCCCCAAGGAACGCGCGCCCAAGCTCATGACCGTTCGCACCCGCTTTGCCCCAAGTCCAACTGGTTATCTGCACGTCGGCGGCGCGCGAACCGCGTTGTTCTGTTATCTCGAAGCGCGTCGCCACGGCGGGCAGTTCATCCTGCGCGTCGAGGACACCGATCGCGAGCGCTCCACCGATGCGGCCGTGCAGGCGATCCTGGATGGCATGGCGTGGCTGGGTCTGAGCCATGACGAAGGCCCGTTTTTTCAGACGCAGCGCTTCGATCGTTACCGCCAGGTGGCTGAAGAGATGGTTGCGGCGGGCCTCGCCTATCGCTGCTATTGCAGCAAAGAGGAACTCGAAGCGATGCGCAGCGATCAGGAGGCGCGGGGGTTGAAGCCGCGTTACAACGGCTATTGGCGCGATCGCAAGGACGCTCCACCGCCGGGCGTCAAATCCGTGATTCGCTTCAAGAATCCGGCGCATGGCGAGGTTGTGGTCGACGATCGCGTGCGCGGGCGGGTGATCTTCGATAACGCCGAGTTGGACGATCTTGTGATCTGGCGTTCGGACGACTCTCCTACCTACAACTTCGGTGTGGTCGTCGACGATGCGGACATGCGCATCAGCGATGTGATTCGCGGCGACGATCATCTCAACAACACGCCGCGACAGATCAACATCTATCGCGCGCTCGGCCACACCCCGCCACGTTTTGCGCACCTGCCGATGATTCTTGGCCCCGATGGCGCCAAGCTCAGCAAGCGCCACGGCGCGGTGAGCGTTTTGGCTTATCGCGATGAGGGTTTTCTGCCGCACGCGCTGCTCAATTACCTGGTGCGCCTGGGTTGGTCGCATGGCGATCAGGAGATTTTCTCGATGGCTGAGATGACCGCGCTCTTTTCCACCGACGATGTCAATCAATCGGCCTCGCGTTTCGATGTCGAGAAGTTGCGTTGGCTGAATCAGCACTATTTGAAGACGCTCGATCCGGCGACCATCGCAAGCGAATTCACCTGGCATCTGCAGCAGCAGGGCATCGATCCGAGCCAGGGTCCGGCGAGTGAGGATGTCATCGTCGCGCTGCGCGAGCGGGTACACACGCTCAAGGAGATGGCCGAGCGTGCGCGGGTGTGGTTCGAGCCGTTGACCCACTACGATGCGGCGGCGGTGGCCAAACACCTGACCGCCGCAGCGGCGGCGCCATTGGCGGCGGCGAAAGCCGCGCTCGATGCTGCGCCCTGGACCGTAGCTGGTATTCACGCCGCGCTCGAATCGGCTGCCGCCACCCTGGGCATTGGCCTGGGGAAGGTCGCCCAGCCGCTGCGCGTGGCCATGACCGGCACCCAGGTGAGCCCGTCGATCGATCACACGGTTTACCTGGCCGGCAAGCGCGAAGCACTGACACGCATCGACGCGGCGCTGGATCGAATCGGCGGCTCGTGAGGGCTGTGGCCACGCATCCCAACCGGAACGGAAATCGCTCTGCGATGGCGCAGCCGCAACGCGGCACAACTTAGGTCTGCCGCGGTGGCGCATCCGCTTTGCGGTGGGTCAGCGCTTGGCAATCCGGCTATTCTCCGCGCCCCGCCGCCGTCTGTTGCGATCTCATGCTCGATCTGCCACTTCCGAAACCGCCGATGCTGTGGCGTCGCTGGCAGCCTCTGCCGGGAGCCGCGCATGCGTTGGCGATCGCGGAGTTAGCGAAGGCGCGGCGACTGATCGTTGCGGTGACGCGCGATTCAGCTAATGCGCATGCACTGGAGGACGATCTGAAGGCGCTCGGCAGTGCCGAGCCTTTGCATTTTCCGGACTGGGAAACGCTGCCGTACGATTTGTTCGCGCCGCACCCGGATATCGTGTCGCAGCGCATCGCCACGTTGTATCGCCTGCCGCAGGTCAGCCACGGCGTGCTGGTCGTGCCGGTGCAAACGCTGCTGCAGCGTTTGCCGCCGACGCGTTTTGTGGCCGATCGCGCACTGCTCTTGCGGCGCGGCGATCGTTTCGATCTGGCGCGGGAATCCGAGCGCCTGGAGCGCGCAGGTTATCGGCGCGTAGGGCAGGTCCAGGAACCGGGCGATTTTGCGATTCGCGGCAGCCTGCTCGATCTGTATCCGGCAGGCTCGCCGGCGCCCTTTCGCATCGAACTGCTGGACGATGAGATCGACACGCTGCGGCGCTTCGATCCGGAGACGCAGCGCTCCTCCGGCGCGGTCGACAAGATCGAGTTGCTTCCGGCGCGCGAGTTCCCGTTCGAAGAGGACGATCAGCGCCGCGTGCGCGAGGCGATCCGCGAACGTTTCGATCTCGATGTGCGCCGCTCAGCGCTGTATCAGGATCTGAAAGCCGGCAATGCGCCGGCGGGCATCGAGTACTACCTGCCGCTGTTCTTCGACAGCACGGCCACGTTGTTCGACTATCTGCCGCGCGATGCATTGCTGGTGATCGAAGACGCTTCGTTGGAAGCGGCGAACGCGTTCTTCGCGGCCACCAGCGAGCGCTACGCGCAGCGCCAGCACGATCTGGAGCGGCCGGTGCTGCCGCCCGCAGAGTTGTACCTGCCGCCCGACGACTTACGGGCGCTTTTGAATCACCGCGAGCGCGTGCTGATCGGCACGCACGCCGAGGCGAGTCCGTCCGGCGCGCAGCCCGCGCCATCGCTTCCGCTGGCGCGCAAGAGCGAGGACGCAGGTGCCGAGTTGAAGCAGTTCCTGCGTGCCTATCCCGGTCGCGTGCTGCTCGCGGCCGATTCGGCGGGTCGTCGCGAGGCGCTGCTCGACTTGCTGGGCGGAATCGAGGTGCGGCCCACTGCCGTGGACGGCTTTGCCGCGTTCCTTGCCGGCAGCGAGCGTTGGGCGATCACCGTGGCGCCGCTGTCCGATGGATTTGCGATCGACAATCCGCCGTTGTGCGTACTTACCGAACGCCAGCTCTATGGCGAACGTGCGCGCCAGGAGCGTCGCCGGCGCAAGGCCGAGCGCGACCCCGAGTCGATCATTCGCGATCTCGGGGAGCTGGCCACCGGCGCGCCGGTGGTGCATATCGACCATGGCGTCGGGCGCTACCAGGGACTGATCACGCTCGAGATCGGCGGGGCGCCGGGCGAGTTTCTGACCATCGAATATGCCGGCGGCGACAAGCTCTACGTACCGGTATCGGCGCTCGATCTGATCAGCCGCTACACCGGCGGCGCGCCGGAAAGCGCCCCGCTGCACGCGCTCGGGTCCGATGCCTGGGACAAGGCCAAGAAAAAGGCAGCCGAGAAAGTCCGCGACGTCGCTGCGGAATTGCTGGAGCTGTACGCCAAACGCCGCGCGCGCGCCGCCGAATCGATCACCATCGATCGGCCGCTTTATGAGCAGTTCGCGGCCGCGTTCCCATTCGAGGAGACGCCCGATCAGTTGAACGCGATCGAGGCGGTGCTGGCGGACCTGGTGAAGCCGGAGCCGATGGATCGCGTGGTCTGCGGCGATGTGGGATTCGGCAAGACGGAGGTTGCGCTGCGCGCGGCGTTCGTTGCGGCGCAGTCGGGCCGACAGGTCGCGGTGCTGGTGCCGACCACGCTGCTCGCCGAACAGCACTACCGCAACTTCGCCGATCGCTTCGCCGACTGGCCGATCCGGGTTGAGGTGCTGAGCCGCTTCAAGTCGCCCAAGGAAGTCAAAGCCGCGCTCGCCGAGCTTGAGGCCGGGCGCGTCGATGTGATGGTCGGTACACATCGGCTGATCCAGGACGACGTGCGTTTCAAGCAGCTGGGCCTCGTGATCGTCGATGAAGAGCAGCGTTTTGGTGTCCGCCAGAAAGAGCAGCTCAAGAAACTGCGTGCCGAGGTGGATTTGCTGACGCTCACGGCCACGCCAATTCCGCGAACCTTGAACATGGCGCTCACCGGCTTGCGCGATCTGTCGATCATCGCCACGCCGCCGGAGCATCGCCTGGCGGTGAAAACCTTTGTTGTGCAGTGGGATCCGCAACTGCTGCGCGAAGCCTTCGAGCGTGAGCTTGGTCGCGGCGGGCAGGTGTATTTCCTGCACAACGAGGTCGATACCATCGAAAAGACGGCGCGCGAGCTGGAAGAACTGATCCCGCAGGCGCGCATCCGCGTTGCCCATGGGCAGATGGCCGAGCGCGAGTTGGAAGTGGCGATGCTCGACTTTTATCGCCAGCGCTACAACGTGCTGGTGTGCACGACCATCATCGAGAGCGGCATCGACGTGCCGAGCGCGAACACCATCATCATCAATCGCGCCGATCGCTTCGGGCTCTCGCAATTGCATCAGTTGCGCGGCCGGGTAGGGCGCTCGCATCACCGCGCATTTGCGTATCTGGTAGTGCCGCCGAAAAAGCAGATTACGGCGGATGCGCAAAAGCGCCTCGATGCGATTTCCTCCCTGGAAGAACTTGGCGCGGGCTTTACGCTATCGACACACGATCTGGAGATTCGCGGCGCCGGCGAGTTGCTCGGCGAAGGGCAATCGGGCGAGATCGAATCGGTGGGATTTACGCTCTACACCGAGATGCTGGAACGCGCGGTGCGGGCGCTCAAAGAAGGGCGCATTCCCGACGATCCGATGGACATCGCCGCGCGCGGCGCAGAGATCGAATTGGGTTTTCCGGCGCTGATCCCGGACGATTACTTGCCCGATGTGCATGCGCGACTGGTTCTCTACAAACGCATCAGCGGCGCGAAAACGCCGCTCGCGCTGGAAGACATACAAGTCGAAATGATCGATCGCTTCGGGCTGCTGCCGGATGCGGCGAAAAACTTGTTCGCTGTTGCGCGCCTCAAGCAGCGCGCCCAGGCGCTTGGGCTAAAGCGCGTCGAGATGGGCGCTCAGAGCGGGCGCATTCTGTTCGGCGCCAAACCCAAGATCGATCCAGCGTCGCTCATTCGCCTCGTGCAGCGCGAACCCAAGCGCTACAGCTTCGAGGGCCAGGACAAGCTCAAACTCAAACGCGACATGGCCACCTTCGATGAACGCCTGAAGGTGGCAGGAGAAATACTGTCCGCGCTCAGTGGAACCTGATCGCGGTGCTGCTCGTCAATCGCGACCGCGACACATCCGCGAACCGGTGGTCTGCGAGCAGCGCGCGCCATCCAGCACCGAAGCTGGCCGGGTGCGGGGGCTGACCACGCACAGTTTGCTGCTGCCGATCTGCTGGCAATCGCGCGAACCCGCGTCCGGCTCGGCGCGGAACTCGAAACGATGCCGCAACTCGAAGCGCTCGCCGGAGGCCGGGAACTGCCATTGGCGCAGCGCATGCGCAACGTTGTCTGCGAATGCCCGCGGCGCTGCGTTGAGGATGCGCACGTCATCCACCCGACCGGCGCCGTTGACCTGATAGCTCGCTTCGACCACCACGTTTGTCGCTGCAACGCCTCGGGGGTACCGCGGCGCGACGCTCACCAAGGGGGCAACGTCGGGCAGGACTGCGGCAAACGCGTCGGTGGGCTGCAATCGAACCGTGGCCGGCTGCGATCGCTGCAGCGCGATTGGCGGCGCGGCCGCGGCCAGCGGCGCCGGCTGCACCACACTGATGCGCTCCACCGGCGTGGCTTGCGCTGGCGCCAACGGTGGCACGGAGTGCTCGATGCCAGCGGTAGCCGGCCGATCGATCCGCGCTGGCGTTGCAGCGATCAACTCAAGCGCACGCAGTTCGACGTCGCGCAACGCAGGGCCTTGCGGCTGAATCATCGGCGTTGCGGCGAACACCGTAAGCAGCGCGGCCAACGGCAGTAAAGTGCGACCGACCGAACGGCGGTCTTTGCTCGGCGCGCCGGCGATGCGCTGGATGCGCCATAGCAGCCCGCCAGCCACGGCGCTCGGTGCCAGTACGCTGTCGCCGTTGCGATAATCGGCAAGCGCCAGCAAGGCGGTCGCGTAGGTCTTGCGGTTGCCGTATCGCAGGGCCAGATCGTCGCAGCACGCTTCGCGCAAGCGGCGAATATCGTTGTTCAATATGCGCACGGCTGGGTGGTAGAAGAGCAGCGTCTCGACACCGATCTGGAGCCAGTTCACCAGATAGTCGTAACGCCGCAAGTGCGCCAGTTCGTGCGCCAGTACCAGCCGCATTTGCTCGAACGGCAGACCCGAAGCGACGGCGGCCGGCAGCACGATGACCGGCGCAAAGTAGCCGAACACGAACGGCGCCTTGGCGCACGCGCTCGACAGCACCGCAACGCTTCGGCGGACGCCGAGTTTGTCGGCCAGCTCGTCGACCTGGACCTGAAGATCCGGCAGGGAAACGCTCGCTCTGACCAAGCGCCGCAAAGCCCACTGCGCACGCGCCAATCGAGCGCCCAGGAAAAGCACCGCCAGAGCCCAGAAGAGCACCAGGACAGGCAGCACGGCATCGATCGTCGACGGCGCCGGCGCTGGCGTATTGACAATGACTGGCCCTGCCGAACCTGGCACCGGCAACGCCGCTTCTGCCGCTTCGATCGCTCGCTCGTTGGCGAGAAGCTGCCCGGACTGCCAATGCTGATCGAACGTGAAAACCAGCGCGAGCACCATCAACAACAGGCAGGTCAGGCCCCAGTTGTAGGCGGCCTGCGTCGACAGCTGTTTGCCGAGTTGCGGCAAGCGAAACAGCAACCACGCCGCAACACCGATCCACAACGAGTGGATCAAGGTCCAACCGGTCGCATGGATCAATAGCTCGACGTTCATGGCGACGACTTCTCCATCGCTGCCAGCAGTTGACGGATTTCGTCGCGCTCGGTCGCCGGCGGAGCGCCTTCGTTGCCCAGCGCCTGCAGGACCAGTCGCGCGCGCGAGCCATCGAACAGCCGAGTGATCAAATCGCCGACGAAGGCGCGCTCCGTCGCGTCGCGCGACACGGCGGCGGCGAAGCGATGCGCGCGCTGCGACTCGTCGCGAATCACCAAACCCTTCGCGTGCATCACTTGCAGCATTTTCAGCGTCGTCGTGTACGCCGTTTGCCGCGCGCGCCGCGTGTGCTCATCGTGGACATCGCGGACCGTGCTCGGCCCCAACGTCCAAAGAATCTTCAGCAACTCCACTTCGGCTTCGGTGGGACGCGGGAGATCGGTCTTCAAGCGACACCTGAGATAGCAATTAGACGATGCGAATCGTACATCGCTTTCGCAATGCTGCAAAGCGTTTCAATGAGACCAATTGACCTAGCTACGATACGCATCGTAGCCTGAAGCTCCCACCGCCCTATCGGTCTGTCATGCGCGCAATCATTCTCGGCCCGGCGGCGCAGCCGCCGGGCGTTCAAGTCGGCTCGCGGCATGCCGCGAAAGAAGCCGACTTTCACCCTCCTCGCCTAGTCTCGGGCCAAAATGCATCGGAACTTACTTCAACTTAATTACGGAACACCACACTAGTGGCACGGACGGCACGTTGAGCGAGATCCAGGAGTACGTCGACGAGCATTTTCAGGAAGGTCGCTATGACGACTTCGGCAAGAAGTATCGTCACCTGAGCCGTATCTGAACTCGACACCATTCGAGCGGCAGCTTGCGGGGCTCAAGGCACTGCGCGTTGTGCGCCGCAATTCGCTACAGTGGCGGTCTTCGATGGACGAAGGCCACCATGACTGCGACCCCCAGAACTGCCGAATCGTTGCCGGGCCCCAAAGGCCTGCCGATTCTCGGCAATCTTCTTCAAGTTGTCCCCGCGCGCCTGCATCTGCAGATGGAGGCATGGGCACGCGAGTTCGGTTCGCCGTTCCACCTCGACATGATGGGCAGGCCGATCATCGTCAGCGACGATGTTGCGGCGTTTCAACACATCATGCGCCAGCGTCCGCACGATTGGCAGCGCTCAACGCCGGTGCGTCTGGCAGCTCAAGAGATGGGATTCGATGGCCTCTTCACAGCCGAGGGCGATGAGTGGTTACCGCAGCGCAAGCTCATCATGCAGGCGCTCAACCATACCAACCTGCCGGCGTTCTTCCCGCTGCTGCAGCAGGTGACGGAACGCCTTTATCGCCGATTCGAGCGCGCCGCCGCCGCTAACGAAATCTTCGACATGACCGATGAGTTGATGCGCTACACGGTCGATGTCACCAGCGCGCTGGCGTTTGGCGAAGACCCCAACACCATCGAGCAATCCGGCGATCGCATCCAGCAACACATGGCGCTCATTTTCCCGGCGCTGTTGCGCCGGATCATGGCGCCGATCCATTGGTGGCGATGGCTGCCCTCGCCGAGCGAGCGGCGCCTCAAAAGCGCCCTGGCGGCGGTCCATGCGCACGTCGATGCCTTGATCGCGCGTGGCCGCGAGCAGTTGCGTCAGCGCCAACCGGGAAAACCGCGGCACCTGCTGGAAGCGATGCTGATGCAGGCGCAGAGCGGCGAATCCGCGCTCGACGATCAGCGCATCCGTGCCAATGTGCTGACGCTGCTGCTGGCCGGCGAAGACACGACGGCAAACTCGCTCAGCTGGTGCATGCCGTTTCTTGCAGAGCACCCCGAGGTGCAGGACGCGTTGGCCGCGGAAGCGCGATCTGCGCTGGGCGAAGCTTCGGTGTGCCCCGGCATCGATCAGTTGGATCAGCTGGAGCTTTGCGAGGCTGCGGTACACGAAAGCATGCGCCTTCGTCCCACCATTGGCATTTTCATGATGATGCCCACCTCGGACCAGGTGGTTGGCGATGTGTTGGTGCGCAAAGGCGAGCGCATTTGCCTGATCCATCGTCCGGCGCTGCAATCGGCGAAGAACTTCGATCAGCCGATGCAATTTAAACCGCAGCGCTGGCTGCGCGATTCGCGCGAGGGCGTCCACGACAAGCGCGCGTTCCTGCAGTTCGGCACCGGGCCGCGGATTTGCCCAGGTCGCCACCTGGCGATGGTCGAGGTGCGCATGGTGCTATCGATGTTGCTCGCCCATTTCCGCGTCGAGCTGACCATTCCCAGCACCGAGCTGGAAGAGGTCCTGGCATTCACGGTAACGCCCAGGCGCATGACGGTGCGGCTGCATCGCCGCATGCATTGACGCGAACTTTGCGGCTTAGTGGTGGTGCGCGTGATCGTGCTCCGTGCTCGACATCTCGCCATTCGGCGCCGAGTCGGCGACGATAAAACGCACGGTTTGCTGCTTCTCTTCGCATAGCGTGAGCGCCACGTCGATGGTGTCGCCCGCCTTGTACGACTTTTGCGGCGCCAGCAGCATCAAATGATTGCCGCCCGGCGCCATGGTCTGCGCTTCGCCGACTTTGACCTCGACCAGATCGAGCCGACGCATGCGCATGACGCCCGCCTCATCGATGCTCATGCTGTGCATTTCCACCGCGCCGAAACCAGCAGCGCTGGCGCCCTGGATCAATACAGACTGCTCATGCGGATTGCTGAAGGTGGCGAAGCCGGCGAGTGCAGTCGCCCCCGGCGGGGCGGCGCGAATCCAGGCGTTTTCGACGGTGAGTTCACCGCAAGCCCACGTTGGTGTCGTTGCCATCGTCAGTACCATCAGTAGCGTTCGATTCATCGCCAGTTCTCCATCGTTTGCAGCGCCAGATGATATGGTCCGCAGCGTTAACGCTCGCTCAAGGGCAACGCCTCGGACGCGCGTATGGATATCGCGCACGCATCCAAAATACCTGCCGCTGCGCTGTGCGCGGCGCCGGTCTGGCGGCGAAGCCGTGCTTCAACAGCTACATCCGCTTCGAAGAAGACTGACCGTATTTTCAGGGTTTCGCTCCACCAAGGATTCAACTCCCATGCTTACGCACATCCAACACGACCGCATTCTCGAAGTGCGCTTGAACCGCCCGCCCGTCAACGCGCTGTCCCCGGAACTGATTGCGGCCTTGCGCGCCGCGGTCGCGGAGGCGCCGGCGCGTGCCGATGCGTTGGTGATCAGCGCCGGGCCTGGTTTGTTCAGCGCTGGCCTCGATGTGCCGACGCTGCTGACACTGGATCGCGACCGCATGCGCGCGGTGTGGATCGACTTCTTTGGCCTGATCGGAGGCGTTGCCGCCTCGCCCATTCCGACCGTTGCCGCGATCACTGGCCACAGCCCGGCGGGCGGTACGGTTGTGGCACTCAATTGCGACTACCGGGTCATGGCCGACGGTCCGTTCAAGCTGGGTTTGAACGAAACCCAGGTCGGGCTGGCGCTGCCGCCAGCGATTCTGGGTTCGCTGCAACGCCTGCTCGGTCGCCACGCGGCGGAGCGCCATATCGTCGCCGGCAATATGATCGACGCTGCGGCAGCGCGTGCAATCGGACTGGTGGATGAGCTGGTGGCGCCAGAACGCGTCATCGAGCGCGCTATCGAATGGTGTCAGTTCCATTTGTCGCTGCCCAGACGCGCAATGAGCGTCAATCGGGCCTCCGCGCGCGCCGATCTGGTGGCCTTGTATTCCGGCGCCGATGCGCACATCGACGACTTCGTCGATGGTTGGTTCCATCCGGAATCGCAAGCGGTATTGCATCAACTTGTTGCGCGGCTCAAGGCGCGGGGTTAGCAGGCGTTTTAGCAGACTGTTTCTCAACAGCCTGCTAAACATCGTATTCGCGCTGCGCGTACTGCGCGGCGCAATCCTTGACGGATGCACAAGCTAAGCCCGGTCGACCTTCAGGCAGAATTGCGCCATGAACGATCGCTCCCGATTTGCTGGCGTACGCACGCCACCCTTCAGCCTGGACGCAGAGCAAGCCGTGCTCGGCGCATTGATGCTGTCGGACGAGGCGTACTTCAAGATTTCCGACAAGGTGGGCAGCGAGGACTTTTATCGCCAGGACCACCGCGCGATTTTTCAGGCGATCTCGGCGCTCAAGGAAAAAGGCCAGCCCTGCGATGCGGTCACGCTGGGCGAGTGGCTGGAACGCAATGAGCTGGCCGAGAGCGCTGGCGGCATCGCGTACATCATCGAACTGGCGAACAATACGCCGGGTTCGGCGAACATCGTGGCGTACGCAGAGATCGTCCGCGAGAAGGCGATCATGCGCCAGCTGATGGAAGCTGGCACCGAGATCGTCGATGGCGTGCTGGCTCCCGAAGGTCGCGGCAGCGAAGAGTTGCTGCAATCGGCCGAAAAACTGGTGTTCGACATCGGCGAGCGCGGCAAACGTGGGCGCGGTACCTTTGTGCCGGTGTCCGAGGCGCTCAAGGAAGCCTATCGCACCATCGAGCATCGCTATTCCAATAAAGGCGCACTCAGCGGCCTCGATACCGGGTTTGCCGATCTCAATACGATGACCAATGGCTTGCAGCCCGGCGATCTGGTGATCGTCGCTGCGCGACCATCGATGGGCAAGACCTCGTTTGCGATGAACATCGCCGAGCATGCGGCAATCCAGAGCGGCCAGCCGGTCGCGATTTTCAGTATGGAGATGCCCACCGCGCAGCTGGCGCTGCGCATGATCTCGTCATTGGGCCGCATCGATCAGCGCCGCTTGCGCAATGGCGATCTGGCCGACGAAGACTGGCCGCGCGTCACCAGCGCCATCACGTTGCTGACCGGCGCGCGCATTTTCATCGACGACACTGCCGGGCTGTCGCCCTCGGAGCTGCGAGCGCGCACGCGGCGGCTCAAGCGCGAGCATGGCCTGGGGCTCATCGTCATCGACTACATGCAATTGATGCAGGTGCCTGGTACGCGCGAGAACCGCGCTACCGAGATCAGCGAAATCTCACGAAATCTGAAAGCCATTGCCAAAGAAATGAACGTACCGGTGATCGCGCTCAGCCAGCTCAATCGCTCGCTGGAGCAGCGCAACGACAAACGTCCGATCATGGCGGACTTGCGCGAGTGCGTGACGGGCGACACGCTGGTCGTGCTCGCGGACGGGCGACGCGTTCCGATCGCTTCGCTGGTCGGCAAGCGTCCGCACGTGAAGTGCCTGGCCGCGGACCAGCAAGTCACGCAGGCACAGGCCAGCGAGGTTTATCTGGTCGGCAGGCAACAGACGCTGCGCGTCGAAACCGAGGCCCGCGTCGTTTTGCGCGCAACCGAAGGCCACCGGGTGCTGACAGCGGATGGTTGGAAGGTGGCTTCAGACTTGAAGCCCGGCGAGCGCGTGGCCTTTTGCGATCGGATCCGTAGCAAAGGCTGGGTGAGCGGCTGGACCGCCATCACCCGCGTGACATCCGGAGGCGTCGAGTCGGTGTACGACTTGAGCGTGCCGGGCCCGGAGAACTGGATGGCCGATGGCATCGTGTGCCACAACTCCGGCGCCATCGAGCAGGACGCCGATCTCATTTGTTTCATCTATCGCGACGAGTACTACCACCAGGACTCAGCCAAGAAAGGCATTGCCGAAATCATTATCGCCAAGCACCGCAATGGCCCCACCGGCAGCCTGGACCTTTGGTTCCGCGGTCAGTTCACGCGCTTTGACTCCATCGCGCGGGAAAGCGCGTTTGATTAATGAGGCGGGGCGCGGGGCACAACAACCAACAACCAACAACCAACAACCACAGGCCGTTTGACTCAGACCCATCGCCCGCGCTAGGTTCAGGAGCTTGCGTTTCAGGGATACAGGCGTTCATGCGGATCGTATTGCTCGGGGCACCCGGATCTGGCAAAGGCACTCAGGCGGCGCTGCTCAAGGCGCGCCTCAACATCGCGCACATCTCCACCGGAGAGCTGTTGCGCGCTGCTGTCGCAGCGGGAACGCCGCTGGGCTTGCAGGCCAGGGCGGTCATGGAAAAAGGCAATCTGGTGTCCGACGAAGTCGTCCTCGGAATGCTTGAGGAACGGCTTGGATTGCCCGATGTGGCTTCCGGTTTCATTCTCGATGGCTATCCGCGTAACGAAGCGCAAGCGCTGGCGCTGGATGGTCTGCTCAAGCGAATGCAGCTTCCGCTCGATCTTGTGGTGCAGTTGGATGTGCCCGAAGCATCGTTACTGGCGCGGCTGGCGGGCCGGGCCAAAGCCGAGGGCCGCGCCGACGACAGCCCTGAGGCGGTCGCCAATCGGCTCCACGTTTATCAGCAGCAAACGGCGCCAGTGCTTGAGTACTACGCGCGCGCCGGGCGCTTGCATCGCGTCGCGGGCGAGGGCAGCGTCGATGAAATCCTGGGGCGGATTCTGGCGTTGACGTAAGGCATCAAGGGCGGACGCTCAGGTGGCGCCCGGTGACGCTTATCCGCGTTTTCGTATACGCGAGCGCGCCGCACCATCGATCTGGCGCGAACCCAGCCACTCATCGCCTGAATGAACGCACAGCGCTTCCAGGTCCAGTGGCGCCAGTGGGTCGTCGGTGTCCACCGCAAGTACGCTTCCTGATGGCATGCTCTTCAGCCGCAATTTTGCGAGCACCAGAGGTTCTGGGCACATGAGGCCGCGCGCGTCCAATTCGATCTCGCTCATATGTCTCTGACGACGTTCCTGCGTTGGACGTACGATGTCATGACGCTGCGCGCTTCGCCGGGCGACGCGCCGGCATCGCGCGTGTTGCTCGGTCAATTGCTGATCCTGACACTGCTCGCCAGTTTCTTGCATCTGGAACTGAGTCGCCAAGAATACGATCCGATGGTCGTGGTGGCGCGCCTGGCGCTCAATCTGGCTCTTTTGTATTCAGTGCTATGGCTATTCGGCTTCGCCGAGCGCTTTACGCAAACGACCATCGCCTCCTGTGCGGCCAGCATCGCGATTACCTTGATTGCCATACCGGTGCGCCAAGCCTTGATCGGCAACGAGGGCAGCAGCGATCTGGGTGTGCAATTCTTGCAACTGGGCTTGCTTGGTCTGTTCATCTGGACTTTTGTCATCGATGCGCACATTTTGCGCCACGCGCTGCAGATCGGATTCTGGATGGCGCTGGCGCTGGCGTTTTCTCTGGTCGTCATCCACGAGTCGCTGGTTGGATGGTTGCTCGGATGAGCGCCATCCACATCCTCGGCATTTGCGGCACATTCATGGGCGGCATCGCCGCATTGGCGCGCGAGCTGGGCCTGCCGGTCTCTGGCAGCGATGCGGCGGTGTATCCGCCGATGAGCACGCAGTTGCAGGCGCTCGGGATCGCGCTGATGGACGGCTATCGCGCCGAGAATGTGCCGCCGCCGCCCACGGAGCTGGTGATCGGCAACGCGATGACGCGCGGCAATCCGGAGGTCGAGGCGATTCTCGATGCAGGACGACGTTACACCAGCGGACCGCAGTGGTTAGCCGATCGCGTGCTGGCGCAGCGCAAAGTGCTTGCAGTGGCCGGCACGCACGGCAAGACCACCACCACTACCATGCTCGCCTTCGTGCTCGACCGTGCCGGCCTCGCGCCTGGCTTTCTGATCGGCGGGGTGCCGCGCGATTTTCCGGTATCGGCGCGCCTGGGCGCGGCGCCATGGTTCGTGATCGAAGCCGACGAGTACGACACCGCATTCTTCGACAAGCGCAGCAAATTCGTCCATTACCGACCGAAGATCGCCATCCTCAACAATCTCGAATACGACCACGCCGACATCTTCCCGGACGTGGCGGCAATCCAGCGCCAGTTTCACCATCTGGTGCGCATCGTGCCGCGCAATGGCCGGCTGATCGTCAACGGCGAGGATGCCCATCTTGCCGAAGTGCTGGCGATGGGCGCGTGGACGCCGATCGAGCGCTTCGGCCTCGTGGGCGACGTCGATTGGCGCGGGGAATTAATGTGCAACGATGGCAGCGCATTCGCCGTGTTTCATCGCGGTGCGCAGGTGGCACAGGTGCGCTGGTCGCTGGTGGGCGATCACAACGTGCGCAATGCGCTCGCGGCGGTTGCTGCGGCGAACGCTGCAGGTGTAGCACCGCACATCGCATGCGCAGCGCTGAGTGAGTTCGGCGGCGTTAAACGGCGGCTCGAACGTATCGATCGCGACGCGAGCATTGCCGTCTACGATGACTTCGCACATCACCCGACGGCGATCGCCACCACGCTTGCAGGCGTGCGTCAGCGCGACCCGGGCCGACGCGTGCTGGCGGTCATGGAGCCGCGCAGCAATTCGATGCGCCAGGGCGCGCACGCCGCGGCATTGCCTGAGGCTTTCGACGCGGCCGATCGGGTGTTCGTGCTCGCCCGTCCGGCGCTCAACTGGGATGCGCGGGCGACCTTGGCGCCGATCGCCGAGCGCCTGGTCGTTGCTGCCAGCGTCGATGAGCTGTTGCTTGCCGTGCAGCGCGAAGCGCGCGACGGCGATCGTGTGGTGTTCATGAGCAATGGCGGTTTCGATGGCGCAGCGCAGCGCTTTGCAGCGATGGTGTCGTCGTGAATCCGTTGGATACGCCGCTGTTTCCGCTATCGACCGTGCTGTTTCCCGGCGGCACGCTCAACCTGCGCATATTCGAGCCGCGCTACTTGTCCATGGTGCGCGACTGCACCAGCGAGAACCGTCCGTTCGGCGTTTTGCTGCTGCTGCGCGGCCATGAGGCCGGCGCAGCATCGAGTGTGGTCGCCATCGGCACGCTGGCGCATATCGTCGACTTCGACGCGCTGCCGGATGGATTGCTCGGTATCCGAGTGCAGGGCGGTTTGCGATTCCATGTCGATCAGGTGCACGGCCGCAACGATGGACTGCTGCTCGGTCGCATATCGACCTGGCCGGAGGAGCGCAGCGAGCCGCTGCCGCCGGAGTACGCATTGCTCGGCACGCTTGCCGGCAATCTCTATGAAAACCTGATGCCCGGCGCGCCGACGCCCAGCAAAGCGCAACTCGACGACGCCAGCTGGGTCGGCCAACGGTTGGCGGAGATGTTGCCGTTCGATCTGAGCGAGCGGCAGCAGATGCTGGAGATGCAGAGCGCGCGCGAACGCTTGCAGCGCATCGTCGAGGCGCTGCCGCGATTTCGCGAGTAGTGTAGCGATTTCCGGTTGCGGTCTCTGCTGTCGCGGGAACGTGTGGCGGCCCGACCGCGCTTAATCTCGCGCGTGCTGCAACGCTTCGCGAGCAAACGGTAGCGCCTTCTCCGCCCACCGCGCGTAATCCTTGCCCGAAGGGTGCAGACCGTCGTCGGCCAACAGGGAAGGATCGCCCAGCGCCTCGCGCGTGAAGCCGGTGATGTCGATGAACGCAATGTTGTGCGCCGCGCAAATGCGGCGCTTGGCTGCGTTGTAGCGATCGATCTCAGTCGCGATCGTGGCTGCATCGCGGCCTTTTTCGCGCGCAAACGGCGTGCTGCCCCAGTCCGGAATGGAAAGTACGATCACGCGTTGCGTCTCGCCGCCCGCATAGCCGATCGCGCGTACCAGCAGGCGCGTAAACTCGGCTTCGAAATTGGCCACATCGCGTCCGCGATACTGGTTGTTGACGCCAATCAGCAGGCTGACCAGGTCATACGGCGGCGCGAGGCTGGCGGCGACTTCGGTTTCGGTCAGTGCCACCGGCTTGCCATATTCGGCGACGTCCAGTTTGGCGAGCAATTCGTCGGTGGTCCAGCCGGTCCGCGCGAAGACAGCCGCGTCATCGATCGCCACGCCGCTGGCACGCAAAGCGCGCACCAGTGCGTTGGGCCAACGCTCAGCCGGCGAAACGCTTTCGCCGATCGTGTAGGAATCGCCGATCGCCAGATAGCGCGCCGGGCGCTGCTCGGCGTTGGCCGCGGTTGGCGCCAGAATCGCCGCCACCAGCAACGCGCGAATCACGCCACCGCTCGGCGCTCGCCGGCCACGCTGGCGGCGACGAATTCGTCGATGGCGCCGATCACGCGCTCCATCAATGCCGCTTCGGGCAGTAACGTGATGCGGAAATGGTTGCGATAGGGCACGTTGAACGACGAACCCGGCACGATCAGGATTTGCTTGCGTTCCAGCAATTCCAGCGCAAACTGCTGATCGTCGAACGCTGGCAATTCGCTGTCGTCGATGCCCACGAAACCGTACATCGCGCCCTGCGGCGCCACGACGTTGAGATAGCGCGAACGCGCCACGGCACGCAGCAGCGCCGCGCGCGTTTCGTACAAACGCCCGCCCGGTCGGCACAGCGCGGTATGCGTATCCGGTCCACGCAGCGCCGCCGGAATCGCCCATTGGCCTTGCACGTTGCTGCACAAGCGCAGCGCGGCCAGCAAGTCCAGACTCTTCAAATACTCGCGCGCTGCCGACACGCGCCCGGTGGCCGTCATCCAGCCGACGCGATAGCCGCAGGCGCGATGCATCTTGGACAAACCGCTCATGGTCAGACACAACGTGCCGTTCACCAGCGGCGCCATCGGGTAGAACTGCGCATCGTCGTACAGCAAGCCCTCGTAAATCTCATCGCTGAAAACCACCAGCCGGTGGCGCTCGGCGATCGCCGCGATCGCGCGCAGCAGCTCCAAGGGATACACCGCGCCATTCGGGTTATTCGGGTTGATGACCACCAGCGCGCGCGTGCGCGGCGTAATCAAGCGCTCGATTTCTTCCGGGTCCGGCAAGCCCAGGCGCTCCGGCGGGCACGGGTAATGCACCGGCTGGCCGTCGTTCAAAATCACCGCCGCAGTCCACAGCGGATAATCGGGCGCCGGCACCAGCACCTCATCGCCCGGATTGAGCAATCCGCGCAGCGAAAGGTCGATCAGCTCGCTCACGCCGTTGCCGATGTACACCTGCTGGATATCCGCCGCGACGCCACGCTTTTGCTGAACTTCGACGATCGCCTCGCGCGCTTCGACCAGACCCTGCTGATGGCAATACGCCTCGCTGTCGCGCAGGTGCCTGGCGATCGCCTCGCGCACGTGCGCTGGCGCTTCGAACCCAAACCGCCCCGGATTGCCGATGTTGAGGCGCACGATCGGTCGACCTTGCTGCTCCAAGTCCAACGCTCGTGCGTGCAGCGGTCCCCGGATGTCGTAACGGACTTCGCTAAGGCGCTCGTTATGCGGAATGGTGCGGAGCATTGGAGTTAGAAATTCGTGAAGAGCGTAGAGCGTACCCTGAGCCCCATGGATAGCTCAAGCCGCCGCCGTGGCTGCGGTGGGCTGGCGGTCATGGGTTGCCTTGGAAATGCCCGGAAAGCGGGTTGTTGGTTCTTGGTTCTTGGTTCGTGGGTGAGTTAGCCCAGACCCCGTCAACGATTCGTGCTCTTGTGGGCACCAAGATACAAGAACCAAGAACCGGCCTAATCGCGCTCGCGCAGCGCCACCATGAAATCCAGCGACAGCGCAAAGCCCAGGCAAAGCTCGATGCTGCCTTCGGCGCGCAGCAATTCGGGCGGGTTGAATCCCTTGCCTTCTTTCAGGTAGCGATGCACCAGCCCGCTGGCGGCATCGATCAGCCATAGCTCGCGTACGCCCGCGCGCTCGTAAGCGGCGCGCTTGTCGATGCTGTCGTAGGCTGCGGTCGATGGCGAAAGTACCTCGATCACCACATCCGGCGCACCGCGTATGCCCTTGGCATCGATCTTGGCGGGATCGCAAACGATCACCAGATCCGGCTCCAGCGCAGTCTTGATGTACTCGTCCGATTCATCGTCGATGGGCAAGCGCACGCCGACGGGGCCGGCAAAGGCCTGACAAGAATGACCTTGTAACGCATTCCTGATCTGCGCGCCAAGCTCAAAAACCACCCGTTGATGGGACGTTGTCGGCGGCGCCATCAGACGCGCGCGGCCATCCAGCAACTCGTAGCGCGGCCTCGCCGGCCAGCGCTGGTAGTCGCGATAAGTAAATTCGCCGATATCGTCGGCACGTCTTGCATTCGGCATAGTTCACCTGGCGTCGAATTCTTGATTCTCCCGCAACCAGCCGTCAATCGCGCTCGCGCAGCGCCACCATGAAATCCAGCGACAGCGCAAAGCCCAGGCAAAGCTCGATACGGCCTTCGGCGCGCAGCAATTCGGGCGGATTGAATCCCTTGCCTTCTTTCAGGTAGCGGTGCACCAGCCCGCTGGCGACATCGATCAGCCAAAGCTCGCGTACGCCTGCGCGCTCGTAAGCGGCGCGCTTGTCGATGCTGTCATAGGCTGCGGTCGATGGCGAAAGTACCTCGATCACCACATCCGGCGCACCGCGTATGCCCTTGGCATCGATCTTGGCGGGATCGCAAACGATCACCAGATCCGGCTCCAGCGCAGTCTTGATGTACTCGTCCGATTCATCGTCGATGGGCAAGCGCACGCCGACTGGGGCGGCAAAGGCCTGACAGGAACGACCTTCCAACGCATTGCCGATTTGCCTCCCCAGCTCAAACACAACGCGCTGATGGGATGTGCTCGGAGGCGCCATCAGACGAGCTCGGCCGTCGAGCAACTCATAGCGCGGATGGGCCGGCCAGCGCTGGTAGTCGCGATAGGTGAATTCGCCGACATCGTCGGCACGCTTGGCACTGGGCATCGTCAATCCACGGTCGAATCATCGCCGGGGCGTAGCGTGCCGATGTTTTGACCTCCCCGCAACCAGCACCAGCGCAGCCCGCCTTGCCCGCTGTGCGGCGCCCGCGCATGCTTGTCGGCCTAATCGGCGAGGGCGATCTCGATGAGCGAGCGGCATTGGACGGGCAGTTACCACGGCGTGATCGCGATCTGCGCGATGCTGGTGCTGATGATCAGCAATGGTTTGATCCTGTCGGGCCTGGGTCCATTCCGTCCCGCGCTGATCGCCGAGTTCGGTTGGACGGCCGCGCAGATTTCGCGCGGCGAATTGATCACCTTTTTGCTGCTCGGTGTGTTCGCACCCTTCATCGGCATTCTGATCGATCGCTTCGGTACCCGCGTGTTGATGCAGATCGGCATGTTGGCTCTGGCCGGCGGCTATTACTTGTACGGCGCGCTGGACAGCTTGAACATGCTGTACGCCATCCATGTGCTGTTCGCGATTGTGCTGGCGCTGGCGGGGCTGGTGCCGGTGGTGGCCCTGGTGTCGCGCTGGTTCGATGCCGAACGCGGCACAGCGATCGGCGTCGCGTTGGTGGGATCGAGTCTGGCCTCGTTCGTGTTTCCGCCGATTGCCGAGAAGTGGCTGATTCCCAGCTACGGTTGGCGCGACGCCTTTCAGTTCGAAGCGATCGCGGCGCTGATCGGATTTGCGATTGTCGTTTTGCTGGTGCGGTCCTCGCCGGCCGAACGCGGCTTGAAACCCTACGGAGCGAAAGAAGCCGCGCCCCTGCGCAGCGACGCGCTGCCCGGCCTGACCGTTGCGCAGACCGTACGCACGATGAGCTTTTGGGTGCTCGGCGGGTGCGCGTTCCTGACCTTCTTCGCGATGCTCGGTACCTTGTACCAACTGCCGATTTATCTTGGCACAGTGGGCGTCAAAGAGATTTCGCTCGGCTATATGGCGATGCTCGGCGCGGCCTTGATCGGTAAGTTCTTGTTCGGCTTTCTGGCCGACCGGCTCGGGCCCAAGCGCGTCTTCATCGCCAACATGGCGGTGATGGCGATCGGCGCGGCGCTGCTCGCCATCGCTACGCCCGGCAGCGTGTTCCTGGCGCTCGCCGTTTTCGGCATCGGCTGGGGCGGCCTGTACACCATGCTGCAGTTGCTCACGGTTGAAAACTTCGGGCTCAAAGCCACGGGCAAAATCATGGGGCTGATCGCAATCTTCGATTGCGTCGGCGGCGGACTGGGGAGTTTCGTCATGGCGAGTATCTTCGACGCCACGCAAAGCTATCGACCGGCGTTCTGGATGCTCTGCGGCATGATCGTTGTTGCACTCATCGCGGCCACGCGTATCCGCCAGGAGTTCCGCGCGTGAAGGCGGTGTTATTGCTGTCCGGGGGGCTCGATTCGGCCACGGTGCTGGCGATGGCGCGGCGCGATGGGCGGCAGGTGCATGCGCTGAGCGTGGACTACGGGCAGCGCCATCGCGCCGAGCTCGATGCCGCGCGAAATGTGGCAACAGCGCTTGGGGCGGCCAGTCATCGGGTCATTCCGCTCGACCTGCGCGCCATCGGCGGCTCGGCGCTGACCGACGATGCGATCGCCGTGCCCGAGTCCCCCACCAGCGGCATTCCAGTCACCTACGTACCGGCGCGCAATACGCTGATGCTGGCGCTTGCGCTCGGGCACGCCGAAGTCGTCGGCGCCAGTGAGATCTACATCGGCGTCAATGCCGTCGATTACTCCGGCTATCCCGATTGCCGTCCCGAGTTCATCGCCGCCTTCGAGCGCCTCGCGCAGCTGGCCACACGCGTCGGCGTGGAAGGCGCGCGCATCGCGATCCGCGCGCCGATCATCGAAATGACCAAAGCGCAAATCATCCGCGCCGGCACCGAGCTCGGCGTCGACTACGGTCTCACCGTGAGCTGCTACCAAGCCGCCCCGAACGGCGCCGCCTGCGGCAAATGCGACTCCTGCCGGTTGCGCCGTCAGGGTTTCATCGATGCCGGCGTGCCCGATCCGACGCGGTACGCGTAACAAGCGACATGCTTTGTCGTTCGCTCTGGCAAACCTGCGCAGGCGGCACTGTCACTTCAAGCGGAACACGCTGGACGACTGATACCGTGGAATGACCAGACGCAGGATCACAGTACGATGCGCCGCGAAAAACCGCGGCAGGTCAGCGTTCGCGATTACCAGCTCGCCGGTGCTGTCGCTGGCCGTGCCCATGTAGCCAACCGGCTGCTTGCCCGTGAACTCCGGGGTTGCAGCAACGCTGACGAAGAGCTTCGGGATTTGCGCTCGAAGCTTATCGAGTTCATCGATATCCAAGTACAGCGACCGCCAAGACTGGTTCGCTTGATAGGCGTGCACGTGGTTGACGACTTTCTCGAAAAAGCGCTGCTCGAAGCGCGCATCGCTGCCGACCGGTTTGCGGTAGAACTCGAAGAAGTAGTCATGGACCTCGTGTCCCAGATGATCGGTGAGGTGCACCACCGTGTTCTGCAAGCGCTTCCTGGTCGTCGCCGGCGCCAGTCCATCGACGCGTCGCTGCCAGGGAAACTGGCCGGCGGCGTCGCGCACGAAGTCGGCGTCGGTCACGCGTAAGGCTTGCAGCAGCGCCTGGTCGCGAACCGCGAACTGCGGCTTGTTGCCGGCGTCGACGATCGAGCTGTGATTGTGCTTGGCGAGCATGCCGAAGGCGATCTCGCCTTGCGTGGCAACCAAGTGCGGACCGCGCTGCGTGCTGCCAGGCTGGCTGCCCAGCGCCACGTCGATGCGCAGCGCATTGAGATTGGCCGTGCTCCAGCGGACCGTACCATCCGATCCGTCTTCGTTGGCGATTGCGCGAATGCCGCTGTAGCCTTCGTCACCGACCAGGACCGTTGCCAACACCGCGCCAGCACCATACCAGCGCACGGTCGTATCGAAGAGATCGCGATCGGCCAGCGCCGCCGTGTAGGGCGAGGCGATCTCGAGCGAGCGCAACACCTGGGTACCCGTTTGAAACCCCGAGCCCCAACCCTTCACAGCGCGGCCGATGAAGCTACGACCTTTGTGTGCCAGCCCAGAGCCGAAGTTGGCTGGCGCCAACATAACAAAGCGCTTGATCGGCACCGTAGCAGGCGTAAAAAAGCGCGTCATCCATTCGCGTACGACCAGCGCGCCGGTACTGTGCACGATCACATCATGCGCATGCGCCGCAAACGACAACCCGCTCGCCGCCCACGCCTTCTGCATTGCCTCAGCAATATCCGGCAACGTTACGTCGTCCTGCATCGACAGCCAGTCGCCCAGCTTGATCTGCACCGGCGGCGCACCCAGCCCACTGTGCACGATCTCCGCCAGCGGCTCAAAGGATTCTGCCGTGTCGCTCCAACCATGAATGATGACGATGGCCATAAGCCTGCTCCGTGGTCGTGTTGCTTACAAAGGAGACCGATTGGCGCCGATTGTCGCAGCCGATTCTGCAACGAATGGCGCCTTGCCGACGTTTCGGGCGCCTAACGAAATGCACACGCGAAATGATTGGTCGGAAGTCCGCGTAGCCTACCGCCAAGATGGACTTTGTTGCCGAAAGTGGGTCGCAAGGACTAGCGCAGGCACCACGAACCAAAGACAACTTTGCCGATACCGCGCGTCCGATCGCGTTTGCGCTGGCCGTAGTCATACAAGATTCGCATCGGCGCCATGTGGTGTCGCGAATCGCGCTTGAGCTTGATGTATGCGGAGGCGGCAGCGAAAGTCCATGGCTTCGGTCCGATGGGAACCAAATCAATGTGCTTTTGCTGGTGAACGAAATCAAAGATCAGTTGTTCTGCCTTACGAGCATCGGTAGCGTCGAGCCGAGTCAGCTGCTCGGGATGGCGTTGCAGCAACTGCCGGGTTTCGTCGGACAGCATGGTCATCGAACGCTCGAACCCGTCAGGAATGGTACCTGGGTCGCCGACACAGAAATGCAACTCTTGTGGCTGCCAGTCATAGGTGCGGATGAATCGATCTGCGCGCAGCTCGTCGAATCCCAAAAAAATCAGCTTCTTCCGAATTTGATCAGGCTCCACGAGTTCTGCATAGCCTTTGGGCTGCTGAATGTCGAACTGTCGGTCCAGGATGGGATCATCGTCGTAGCTCTGCGGAGTGGCGTAGCAGTAATCGAACTCTGCCAACCCCAAGCTATCCAGACTGCGTAGAAGGTATAGCAACGCGTCGAAGGTAAAGGCCGTAAAGTCGAGCAGTAGCCGGCCGTCGACCACGTGGTCGATAGCCTGCAACTGCTCGGTGAAATTTCGCCACGTCGCCAAGGCTTCCTTTGGCGCGGTGGACTGTCTTGCCAGGACCAAGCGATAGCGGCTGATGCCACCTGTACCATCGGGTGTGACGGACAGGCGATCAATTTGCGCATCACCAACCCAATTGTCGCGCTCCTCGACGACTGCGTCCGCGCGAACACCGGTCACCAATAGCGCGGGTGCTGTCGCTGCAATCCGCTCGCGTGCTTCGGCGATGGATAGGTGAGCCACATCAGACGTCATCGGAAAACGCCAGCGGCATTTGTGACTCGTCGACAGGCGCGCCAACATCGTGTTTCTTCTCGAACAGCCTTAGCCATCCGCGCCAGGTCGCGTCGTCGCCCCAAAGTATCGTCTCGAAATCCTCTCCCGATAGTTCCAATTGCTTTTTCTTTCGCCAAGAAATACCAAACAGCGGCGCGAATCTCGGGTGAAGTTGCCAGACCTCGCCGCGCACATCGGCCAGAGATTTCTGCTTGTTCTCAGCCAACCGGCGCAATGCTCCTGCGCCATGCGCTGCGCGCAGCACGGCCTCTGATCTTTCACTGATCTCACCTTTGAGCTTGAAGTGGTTGATTTCCGGCTCGCTCTGCTTGGGAGATCGGTGCAGCACATTGAAGATGCGTCCCAGCCGTTCAATCATCCCCGTGAGCTCACGGGCATGCTCGCCTTCTTCCAGTAGCGCACGTTTGTAGCTTTGAGCGCGCGCTTGGATGGCCTCCGATTGTTGGTCAACCGGAATCGGCAACACACGCCTCTCGGGCGGCAGCGTTAGCCATTGCCCAACGATTGCATGGCATTGATCCAGGCAATAGCGCACGTTAAATCCCGCGACCCCAACCACATCGCCGAAGCCGGCGTAAAGCTTCGACTCGCGCTTCAGAGCGCACAGCCAGAACAGTGCACCGCGCCGGTAGTTGTGTAACCAGTTGCGCGCTTGTTCGGTATCGCCGTCGAATGCCGCAATGACCTGATCGGCTTTCTTTCCCTGATTGATGACGACCATGGCCACAGCGCACCGTAGCAGACTGCTCTGCCTTGCCAGCCAATCACGCACCATGCGCTTTTCTGCCGCCAGCAAGTTCGGATGATTGTCAACCCAGTTCTCCAGTACCTTTGCGCGACCTCGTGACGCAAGGCGCTGGGCTTCCGCTTCAATGTCAATGCTCGCCAATAGAAGATCGATGTCGTTCACGCCCAAATGGGCAAACCGCGATTGCTGCAAGTGCTTGCCGACGACCTTGCGCATATGGTCGCGAAACGTCTCCAGGTCGATATCTTCGTCGAGCCGAAAGCTACGGTAGTCATGGACGATCTGAATGGGCTGTCCGTCCGCTTCTGTCTCCGGTGTTTTCAACCCCCCATGCCGTATGAACATTTTGTACGTAACGGCATCGTCGCGCTTGCTCTGTTTCAGGCGCGTGTTGACGATTCTCTGCTGGTATCTGCGGAAGTTCTCGTACTCGTCGACCATAACCACAAAAAAACGATCTCCGAAATTCTTCGCGCGCCTCAGGCTGTCGAGAAGCAGCTTCAGCAGTACGTTGTCCTGAGAGATGATTGGCTTTCGAGCATGGTCTGGATTGTTGAGGTAGAGTCGTATCTCAGCAAGATGTGCTTCGATGACAGATTCAACGAAAGCTTGGTAACTGTCGAGATCGTTTGCGGGCTTTCCTAGCTCGCGCGCCAGTTTTGCGAACAAGCGCCTCTGCGCCGAAGTTTCGAGCCAGTACTCAAGGCCAACGCCCGTTGCGTCCAGTCCAGCGAGGGCTTTCCGCAAGACCAGCAAATCCCAAAAGCAACCGAAGAGCCGGTTGAAGGTCAGGCGCAAGTCATCGTCGCGCGTGTCGAAACTTCGCAACAGGTCGACATCGAGACGGAAGTAGAGGCCAATTGTTCGGCACTTCTCACGTACCTCTTTGCGCACAAATGCAAGCTCGTACGAGTAGTTGCGCGCAAGCATTGTCTTGCCAGAGCCGCGCGCACCTTCGACAATGGTGGGCATAAATGCCTCCATCGCTTCTACGATCTGATGGCTCGGATCGACGTAGTACCTTTCAAGCGAAGCCTCGTCGTGGAAGTCGGTCCGGATCGACAGGAATGGATTCTCGGATTCGGTATACATCGGCGGTCGAATCGGCGGCGACTTGTTGGTAGCCAGGTCGTCGCAGAGGCGCAGGATGCCCTGAAAGTAAGGATCAGAATCAGCCCGATACTTACGGAATTCGAGAGTGCGGCATCGCGTCTCTTCGCGCAACGCGAGTTCGGGAACATAGGGTAGGTCGTTCGAGGCGCGGATATCGAGTTCGGGCCATTGCGATGCTATTTCCGACAAACGCAATTCAATGGCGGCCTCGGCGCCGGGCAGCGGCGTCAGCACCAATTGGATGTTCTTCTTGCCAAACTTCTCCTCGGCATCTCTCGAGGTTAGAACCTCATACGCATTTCGTGTCCCGTCGATGTTCTGGCGGTTCAGAGATGACAGCAGCACCACGGTATCGGCAAGCGCCATCGTGGCGATGTAGAACACATCGCTGAGCCCGGTGCGGCTGTCGATCAGCGCGTAATCGAAGCCTTCGATGCGAATCATTTCCTGCAAATCGCCAAAAAAGCTGCGCCCTTCGTAGTCCTGGTAAAAACGATCCCAGCGAAGCCCGATTAGTCGTTCGCGATAGCCTGATTGATGACCTGCCGGAAGCAAGTGCATGCTGCCAAGAGCGGCGGCATCGTCGCTGTTTGGATCGACGTGCGAAAACGCGCTGGTCGATTGCACAATGTGGTCGGATAAACGCCAATCGTATGCTGTTGGTTTCAGCATCTCTTCCGACCAACGTTCGATCAGATCAAGCAAGCCTCTCGTTTCGGATCCCTTGGACATTGGGCTCTGAAAGAGGTCGAGGAACAAGTCCGACTGATGTAACCCGGGAGCTTCGAGATCGAGGTCGATTAGCAGCACCTTGCTGCCTTTCTTCGCAAGTACATACGCCACATTGCACAGCGCCATTGACCGCCCGACGCCGCCCTTGTGCGAGTAAAAGGCGACAAAGCGGGTGGGTTTGCGTTGCGATTGGCTCATACAAAGTCAGGCGGCTTTTGACAAATGCGGTCCAGCCACGGGTTGCAGCCACAGGGGCGAGGAGCGGCTTTCAGAGTGCCTTGAGCGGCTGTCTTTTGTTGCGGCGACTTGCATCGCCGTGGCATCGATCTTGTCGGCGGCGATGCCGGTGCGAAACTTTACTTCCGCCTGTCGTCTGAGCCACTGACAGAACTGCTCCACCTCGTGCGCCGCATCCCAGGCCAGGAGTCCTGATTCAGAGTCTATGTGCGACAGCAGCTGATTTGCGCCGTCAGCGATCTCGTCGACAAATGTTGTCCCTGTTAACTCCATGAATGGCCACCGAATCTGCTTGATGGAATTGATCAACTCGATCTGACTCGACTCAGCATCTGGTCTGAGCTGGCGGCTGAAGAATTCCAGATAAAGCCACTCGGCCACGCTTCCTTCGGATCGGCGCTCGGAGTGCATCAGGGCGTTTACTACTGCGAGGACGTCGTCCGTAGACAGGCATCGGTGCAAGCGCCGAATATGGCCCAGCACGATCATTAGTGCTGGGCGAGCAGCATCTGCGTCCTTCCGACAACCGCCAAGTATTGTCTTGCGGAGAAATCCGACCCAGGCCTCGAAAGCCCCCAATTTCAGACTGCTTCGCGCCCGCAATTGCGCTTGACCCACAGCGTTAAGGGCTCGCGATTCACCTTGGGGATCATGGGTCGTATCCGGAAATGGGCAAGCAGACTCCAAACTTTGGACATCTTCTGAACGCAAGTAAGGCGCAAGCGCGCTTATTAGGTTGAATCCGTTTTCACGAACAACATCGCTTGATTCGCACCCGAGAAGCGGCTTGAGCGCGCCAACAAAGAGAGGAAGTTGATCGGGCCGTTCGCCGCGCCAGTAAAGGTAAAGCGACTCAAGCGCGGTGGTCCTCGTTTCGTCATGTAGCACGTCGAGGCTGCCATCAAGTGCGCCGCTCAAGTGCCGATGCATCGCTGCAGATAGCTCATCCACACTACCGATTTGATCCAGGGCTCGAAATACGTTCATAGCGTTCGATGCTCCAGCAGTCGCTCAACACTACGTGACCAAAATCGAGCGGGTGGCAAGTGCAGATGTACGGTCGCTTCAGCTTGAATCAGACTGGCGCGAAAAGGTTGGCGTAACGCGCTTCCCTTGGCAACCCATTCGCGACGCCCCGGTTCTCCATTGTAGAGGTTTCGAGTCCATCCAGAATGGCCATCCGCAGGCGCGCCGTCGAAGTAGAACGTCAATTTGTTGTCTAGCCATGTAGGCTTCCGCATCGCGCCTCCTGGCCATTCGATGACAACCACTGGTGCGAACTCGGCCAGCGCACCCCAAGGCACCAACCCAAGCTCCATAAAGTTTGCACAAGGTGAGCCTTGCGCCGGGGAGCGATCCGATAGCCAGTGCAGGACGTCGAGCAAGCTTGTACTCTGTCGTTGTAACCACGAGTCGAACAAGCGGTTGTATCTAAGATGTTCGTCGGCTGCCCAGCGTTGATGACGGGGAATTTCTTTTAGCTCGTCCAGCACGTTTTGAATGCGATGCTTCGCCGTGGCTTCCGATTTGAGCCCCTCTGTGAAGAACCCGAGGTACTTGTCCAGCGGGCAGCAGGTAAAAACCGGGTTCCCCAGGCTACTGGAATGGTTACAGAGGTGTTCGGTGTTCCTTTGCACCTCCGCTGCGATCGCAGCGTCAAGACCCAGCGGATCGTCGCATCCACAAAGAGATCGACAATTCTGCAAGTGCTGACGCACGGCGTCGTTGCAGTCAAGGTAGTTGCCATGCATCAGCGCCAACTTGATATCGCTCTCGGCGCTAGACCTGTCGATCGCGTCATACGCACTTCGGATGATCGAGAAAAACGCCAACGCTTCCCCCCAAAGCGATTCGCTGCCCTCTAGTTATTCATGGTCCAATTCACGTTCGCAAGCCGCCGCAAGGGGCATCCGATGCAGAACTGGGCTAAACAATCTCGCAAATTCTGACTGGACGTGATGCAGATCGTTCCGCGCCGATTTCGGATCGCGCTATGGCCTCTTCTTCGCCCACCGAATCAACATCCACGCGGCCACGCCGGCGATGGCCAGCGGGATCAGGATGCGTACGGAGCCGCCGAGGATCTTTGGTGCGAGCAGCAGCATCAGACCGACACCTGCGATGCCGCCGACGATCAGGAAGGTGCGCCCCAATGCATCGGTGGCCTCGGGCGGCGGTGGGGCCATGATCTGGAACGCCTGGCGCACGCGCTCACGCCACGCCGTATCGCGATCGGGCGCTTGCATCGGTTTGGTTTCTGGCTGCCAATCGAACAAGCGTGCCAGGCGCACCACTTGCGCGGCGCTCAAGTCGCCGCCATCGGCCAGCCACTCGCGCAAATGCCGATCGGCGCCATTGCGCGTATCGGCATCCATCCAGCCGCGCACCGGGCGCAGCATCACGATCAGCGCGTCGAGATCGGGCGCCTGGCGAAGAAAGCCGAGCAGCGTGGTTGCGAGCACGTCCGCAGATGGCATCGCCGCGGCTGGCGGCTGCGGTGGGGCGGTTCGATCGCTATCGCTCGCGCCCGCGGCATCCCTCGGCGGCTCGCGCCAGGGATTGGGGTACTCAGCGCCGTGCGGCAAGTACGAGGGATCGCGCTCGGCAACGATACGCTTGGCCTCGAGGAACGCCTCTTCCAGCCGCGCCGCATCGCCGACGGTCATCGACCCGGCGCGCGCCTTGAAGTCCTCGTACGCAGCGTCGACTTCGGCAGGGCCGGCGTCGGGGGGTAAACCGATGGTGGAGAATGGATAGGACATGGGCTGGTGATGTGAATTCAAAACGAAGGGACAGGAAGCGCCAGGGCGACGACGAGCAATGCCGAACCGGGTGGAATGACGCGGCAACACGATCCATCGTTTCGGAAGCACGGCGCTACCGGCCTTCGACGTTCGTATGATCGCACGATGCCCGATCGGCGTTGAAATTGGCGTTGGTCGCTCAAGCTGCCCGTAGTGGCCGTGTCAGCTGCGCTCCGCCAGCCATGCGGCGAGCAGTGCTGGCGATTGCGCGTGCAGCGCTTTGCGCAGAGCAAGATCTGAGCTGCGCCGCGCCAGTTGATCGGCCGTGCGCAACAACTGCGCGCCGAGGCGCTGGTCGCTTGCATCCGGGATCGCGAATTCCACCGCGCGCGTCAGCCGGCACCACGCAGGAAATGCGTGCATCGGCAGCGCGTCGTCAAGCTCGCACCAGGCGAACCAACGCGAGGACCACGCGCGGCTGGTGTTGAGCCAGTTTTCGGCCGCCTCCGGCCACCTCAGGCACAAGTCGAGCACATCGGCGTTCACGCGCTCGTGCATCTGTGCCTGCTCGCTCAGATCGGCGTGCCACAGCAGTCCTTCCAACGGCTCGCGCCAATGCGGATCTTGCTCCAGCGCCAGGACTGCCTGCGCGGGCTGACCCAGCCGCTGCCAGAGATAACTGGCATGCGCATGTCGGCAGCCCGGATCGAACCGACGCTCGCAGCGATCGAGCAGCGCCAGCAACGCGGGGCGAATCAGAAGCAGTGCGTCGCGCTGCAGGCAGCGCTCGGCGGCCGGCCATAACTCCATCTCAATCCAGGGCACCGCGGCCGCGGGATCAGCCCAGCGGGCGTCCTGGCGTTCGATCAGTTCGATGACCATCGCGCAGTCGGCAACGAACGTTGTGTAGCCCGGTGCCACGTTCAGTGCTGCCAGACCTCGACGAGCGCCGGCCGCGTCCCGATCCAGCAGCGCTCGCCGCACGTCGTTCGCTGCAAGCTCGCTGGGCGAGTGCCGAAATAGATCGAGTTGGTCCGGCTCGGTTCGTTTCGGCGGACCCGGCTCTGGGCTTTCGGTGTTGTCGCTGACGTCGTTCAGCCCGGGCGCGACGGCAGCCGGCGCGCCGAACAAATCGAGTGTTTCGCAGCGAATGAGTGCCGCTCTTGCAACGTGCATAGTGCCGCGGTCGGTGGGACGGCCAAACATGCTCGGTAAAACGGATCGGAGTTACAAGTTCGACATCGGACGCAGTTGTTGAAAGTCCGCGCGATGTTGAACGCCGCCCGCACGAGGCAAGAATTCCTGCCTCAACGCCTGCGCGCGCCGGTTGCCCAGCGCCACAGCCACCGCCACAGCAGCGCCAGCGGGAACAGCAGCAACAGGTAGGGCAGCGCATAGGCGGTGGCTTCGATGGCTTCAGCGGTGCCGTCGAGGAATTGATCGAAGGAAGCGCCGAGCGCCTCGCCCAGGTTGGCCCAGCGCGACGGCGGCGGTTCGATGGCGCGAAACTCCAGCGTCAGAAGATTGGTCTCCAGCCGCAGCGCATGCTGCGCCGCCAGACGTTCCGCTGCAGCGCGCTCGGCCTCCAGAGTGGCCAGCTCGCGCGCCAGCTGCAGATGATCGGCAACGCTGAGGTCATTGCGTTCCGCCAGCGCATCGAGTCGCCGCGCCTGCGCCTCCATGCGATCGCGAGCGCGCGCATTGTCGGCCACCGCCACCGACAAATCCTCCGCCCGCGTGCTGCGCTCCGTCGACTTTCCGCCTTGCCCCGCCCTCGTTACCAGCGGCTCGACCGCTTCGGGCGCCAATCGAACGACCATCCGCCCAGCGCGATAAGCACTGCTCGACGCTTCGTACTCGATGAGACTGCAGCGGCCGTGCGCGTGATCGGTACACGCCTTTCGCAGCTCGCCCATTCGCACAGGAACCAGCGGCAACGGCAGCTCGAACGTCACCGAGTGCTCGTAGGCCAGCTGGCTTTCGACGTTCGCGATTCCGTCGACAGAATTCGCCGCTTCTGGCGCCGACGTTACTTTCTTCGCGCAGCCGACCACGGCAAGCAGAATCACACAGAACACGACCCATCGGCGCATCGCGTCACTCCCGGTTCGAGGCGATCATGAGGCTATGTCGAGCGAAGTGAACGGCGGCTTGCGGCGACGTGCTGCAGTTGAGCGATGTCGTTCAGCCCAAGCAGATCGGGCAACTGGACCGATGTACGTCTGCGGACTAAACTGATGGACTAAGCATCGTCCATCACGTACGGGCACATCGCGATGATCAACGTCCACGAGGCAAAAACCCACTTCTCGAGGCTGCTTGAAGAAGCGCATGCGGGTAAGGAAATCATTTTGGCCAAAGCAGGCGTGCCTTACGCGCGTTTAATGCCGTTGGCGCCCAGCGAGACCGTCCGCAAACCAGGGCGCATTCCGGAAATCGACGATGCAGGATTTTTTGACCCGCTGCCAGACGTGGAACTTGCCGCGTGGGATGTCGAGTGACCGCCGGCCGTAGACGATGAAGCTTCTGCTCGACACGCACACGCTGCTGTGGTGGAGCGCCAACGACCAGCGCCTGTCGGCAACGGCCCGCGACGCGATTTTGCTCAACAGCAACGAAGTTCTGGTGAGCGCAGCGAGCGCATGGGAAATTGCCACCAAAGCCCGCATCGGCAAACTGAAGGGCGTCGATCGATTGCTAGCGGGTTTCGAGGCGATCATGTCTGCCGATCGTTTTACACTACTGCCGATGCGTCATGCCCACGCTCTGCTCGCAGGTGGTTTTGCCCATGAGCATCGGGATCCGTTTGATCGCATGCTCGCCGCGCAAGCACTGATCGAAGACGCAATGCTGGTCACGGACGACGCGATGCTGCTCACCTTCGGCGCGAGAACGATGTGGTGAAGCGCTGGCGGGCCGACGCCTTGAGCTCAGCATATTCGCTCATCGTCGCCGCACTCGTGCGCGCATGTCCTCGAGACTGAAGCTGGCCAGATCGCCACCCGCCGTTTTCAACGGCGCGCCGGGGAGTGGGGCTTGAGCCTGGGCGAAGATCACCTCATAGCTGGCGGGAAGCACGCCGTTCACTCGCAACGGCTCGTAGGCCGCTTCGAGGGCGTGCAGCGCGCGTCGCGACATCAGGCCGCGGGGGCGATCCTGGTGCGCATTGCGGGCGCCGATCGCTTTCAAATCCCTCATCAGCGAGACGGTGTCGGCGTAGGTCAGCGTGTAGCGCTCGACGTCGAGCATCGGGTCGGCAAAACCCTGCGCGAGAACGGCGTCGCCGACGTCGTGCATATCGAGAAAGCGATGCACGTGCGCGCGATCGTCGACTGCTGCGAAGGCGGCCCGAAGCTCCTTGAGCGTGTCCGGGCCAAAGGTCGTAAACAGCAGCCAACCGCCGGGTTTGAGCACGCGCCGAAAGGACAGCAGCGCCGCCGGCAGGTCGTCGCACCATTGCACGCATAGGTTCGAAAACAACACATCGACGCTGGCGTCGGCAAGCGGCAGTGCGGCCGCATCGGCTTGCACGCGCGGCAGTGGCTTCCACCAGCCGCCGTGGCGTTTGGCGGCTTGCAGCATCCCGAAGCTCAAGTCGAGCGCGACCACGTCGCTGCTCGGGAAACGCTTGCGCAGCCTGGCTGTGAGCCGGCCCGTACCGGCGCCCACGTCGAGAATGCGCGCAGGTTTCTGCGCGAGCTGCGCGGTGCGTTCGAGCAACTCCTCGCCAACTTGCGCTTGCAACACGGCGGCCTGATCGTAGCGAGCTGCCGCCGCGCCAAAGGATGCGGCCACGCGCCGCCTGTCGAGACTCATCGCGCCAGTCTCACGTCATCGCGATACGGCGGGATGTCGAAGAACTGTCCGGCCGATAGTCGCTGCTGCATCTCCTGCCACCAGCGCACAGTGAAGATCTCGCCATGTTTGGCGATCAGCATCTCGCGATGGCGACGCGGCAGCCCCAGGAATTCGGTGAATTGCTCCGGGAACACATCGGCATCGCCGACGTAGTACCACGCGCCGTGGTGCATCTCCTCATCGTCATCGCGCGGCGCGGGCAGCTCGCGGAAGCGGCATTCGGTCACCAGGCAAAGCTCGTCGTAGTCGTAGAAGATCACCCGGCCATGGCGCGTGACGCCAAAATTCTTCAGCAGCAGATCGCCCGGGAAAACGTTGCTCGAAGCCAGATCCTTGATCGCCAATCCGTAATCGAGCACGGCGCGCTCGACCAGCTCCGGCGCCGATTCGCGAAGGAACAGATTCAGCGGCCGCAAGCGCCGCTCCACATACATATGCGTGATGATCAAGTGATCGCCATCTTCGATGACGCTGGAGCGGCAGGAATCGAACAGCTCCTCGAGCACCGCTGGCGCGAAGCGCTCGCGCGGGAAGCGCAGGAAGCGGAACTCCTGCGCATCGATCAAGCGCCCGGCGCGGTCGTGCTTGAACACCAGCTGGTACTTGTCGATGACGTCCTGACGCGCCATGAGTTTCGATGGAGCAAAGCGATCGCGGATGATCTTGAAGACCAGCGGATAGCTCGGCAGCGTGAACACCGCCATGACCAAGCCACGCTCACCATCGGCGTGCACGAAGGGCTCATCGACGCTTTCGAAATGCCGGAAGAAATGCCGATAACGCTCGGTCTTGCCCTGCTTGGCGCGCCCGAGCACGGTGTACAGCTCGTTGACCGGCTTTCTCGGCAGCAGCGTGCGTAGGAATACCACCGCATCGCCCACGGTTTCCAGGTCCGCCTGGAAGTAGCTACGCGTGAAGCCGAACAGCACCGCCACATCGTCGCGCTTGACCATCACCGCATCGGCGCGCAGCCCCTGCGTACCGTGCATCAGCGCAATCACCAGCGGCGCGTATTCGCGCTCGCCGAACACGCGGCCGACAAGGTACGCGCGGCGTTCGCGATAGAACACGGTTTCCAGCATTTCCACCGCGCGAATTGCGCCGTTGCCTTCCCAGGCGTCCAATTGTTGCGCCACCGAGGCGGCGATGCTTGCGGCGCAGCGATCGACATCGGCATACGGCACCGCGAACTTGTAGCCGTCCAGCACGCGCCGGAAAAGTTCGGCCGGCGAGCGCGTAGCGCTGAACGAATAGCGCGGCACCGGGTGCGTCAGGCTGTCGGTCGGCTCGATTTCCAGCGCGACGAATTCGATCGCCGCATCCAGGCCGCGGGTCTTGAAAAAACGCCTCGTCAGCGTGTTGAAGAAGGTCTTGTTGAGTTCTTGATCGAGCAGCGGCGCAATCAACTCCGCATAGCGCGCCTTGACCTGCGCCCACAGCGTGCGATTGGCGATCTCGCTTTCTAGCTCGGCCTCGATACGCCGCGAGGTTTCGGCCACGCACACATCGTACAGTTCGATGCGCTCGATGGCGTCGAGCCGTGCGGCCGTCCACTCCTGACGTTCGAAGCGACGCTTGGCGCGCTGGGTGATTTCGCGAAAGCGCGCGTTGTAATCGGCAAAGGCGCGCACCAGTTCTCCAGCGAAGTCGTCTGCTGCACTCATTGCATCGCCTGCGGGTAGTGTTTGCGAATGGTGGCCTCAAGCGTGATCAGCGGCGCCTTGTGCAAGGCCGCGTGCGCGGTGATCAGGCGATCGAAGGGGTCGCGCGTAAAGGCCCACATCAGAGCTTGCTGCGCAACATCGACGAAGTACACGCTACCTTGGCCGCCCTGCGCACGCAAGCGATTGCGAGCGTGCCTCAGGTTTTGGCTTTAGCCTTCGGCGGAGTGCGGGCACGATTCAGCAAGCGCTTGACCTCGGCCGAGACCTCGCCATCGCGGATAGCGCGCGCTTCGATGGCATCGGCCAGCCACAGTTTGAGTTGCGCGTTGCCGCCAGCCAGTTTCAGATATCGCTGTGCCATGGCCGCCAGCTCCGCGATCGGCGCGTGCTGCAGGCGCGCCGCCAGGCAATCGCGTGTGGCCTCGATCCCGACGCCGATCGCAATCTCCTGCGCCGCCTTGCGCTCGGCAATTTCCGGCTGCGCGTCGATACGCGCAATCAATGCCGGCAGCACCGGCGCGCCAATCGCGCGCAGGCTGTCGGCCAGAATCGCTGGCTTGAAGCCATCGGCAAAAGCATCCAGCAGCGGCCCGATCGCGCGGCTATCGCCCAGCAAGCCCAGCGCATGCGCCGCCTCGCGGCCGGCATCGTCGTCGTTGTGCCGCTCGCGCAGTTGCGCAATCAACATCGGTACGATTCCGACGTCCAGCAGCAAGGCCAGTGTCGCCCAGGCGCAGTGGCGCACCGGCACGCTGGGGTCGCTCACCGCGAGCAGGCGCACCGCGTGGATAGCGGCAATGGCGCCGTTCTCGCCGATCTTCTGCAGTGCGCGAATACGCTCGTCGCGACTGCCGGCATGCAAGCCGTCGAGAAACTCCTGGTGAACGCCGGGCGCGCGATCCGGATCCAGCACCCAGCTCGCCATCGCCTTCAGCGCCGGATCGGGCCGGCGTTGATCGCGATACTGGCGCAACAAGTCCAGCGCTGGCGGCGTCGCCAGCGCCTGCAAAACGCATATCGCGCTCAGCTTCGCAATGCGCGCGTGATCGGCAAACGCAGCTTCCACCGTCCACCGTCGCTCGCGCACGGCAGTGGCCAGCAGCACTTGCCGGGCGAGACCGATGGCGAGCTCCGGGTGCGCTGCGTAACGCCGCGCCACGAGTCCGCACACGCTGCCATCGGCGAACAAGATCGGCGCCATCTGCGCCAGCGTCTCCGCATCGAAGGAAGCCAGCGCGCGGTCGATGGCGATGGCGCGGCTGTGGCCTTGCAACCGGCCAGCACCGAGTTCCGCGATCAATCCGGCGGCGTCGAGATCGACAGTCGGCGGCAGCACCTCGATGGCCGGGTGCAGCGGCGAGCGCGCCAGGGCGGAGCGCTCGACTTTCTTGTTCGACGCCAATCGCGTCAAGCCGATGCCGAGCACCTGGAGCAGGCGGATCGCATCGTCCAGCTTCTCGCCTGGATCGGCGCGTTGCGCCACCTCAGCAAGCAGCGCTGCGGGTTTGACCAGAGACAGACTCTGCAGGCGCGCGACCAGGCCGTCGACGCGTCGCGGCACCAGTGCGCTCAAACCTTCGGCGAGGATGTCGGCGAGTTCCTCGCGCGCCTCGCCAAGCGTCAGCGCTGCAGCGCCCATGCCAAGCTCGCGTGCACTGTCTATCCAGCGCTCGCGACGCCCGGCGGAACGCTTTCGCTGTCGCAACAAGGCAGTCGCGTCGGGCGCTGGCAGCGGCAGCAGGTCGTCGCGGCCAGCGCGGCGAACCAGCAGCGCAAGCGGGTTGAGACAGGGCATGGCTCCGACCAGCAGCATATCGCCGAGCACGCAACGCAGTTCTGCCATCGCCAGCGCTTGTGTCACGGCCGTCACTGCGGCATCGCCGCCGGCGATCAGCAGGCTCTCGCCATTGGCGTCGAGCGCGAACAGCCGCTCGCCCTCGGCGTAGAGCGAGTCGAGGCGTATCGCCACCGGCACGCTGTCGGCGCCGAACACATCCTTGCGCGCCTCCAGCAGCGCGCTCAGAGCAGCACCAACGCCTGGCAAGGCGCTTGCCAGCAGGCGCGCATAGTCTCCGGCGCGCGGCTCGTCGAACTCGCCTTCGTTGGCCAGATCCAGGCGAATCGGCGCAAACCCCGGATAGCGCCCGCCACCCGCGCCGCGCAGCACGAAGCCTGCGTAACTGCGTTTGGGCGTGCTGCGCTTGGCGAGAAATGCCGGCAGGATTTGCTTTTCGCTGTAATGCGAACCGCTCGCCAGATCGACGAGGCGGCTCTCGCGAATCACGTAGTCGTCGGCGGTGACGCTGTGGATGAACGCGTATTCGATGAGATCCAGCGACCCAGCGTCGCTTCGATCTTTTTTCGTCCAGGTTTTGCCGATCAAGGTCTCCACGTACTCCGGCTTCAGCGCCTCGGCCCCATCCAGATGGCGAGCGATGCGCCGCGCCGTGAGGCTGATGTCGATGAGTGCGTCGGCATAGGCCTCGCTATCGAGCATGCCGAAATCGGCTACAGCGACATCCAGCAGTTGCGCCAGTTCCAAGAGACTCGCGCTGAGCCGGCGCAAACGTTCGGCGCGCAGCGTTTCGGCCAGCGCGCGAATCTGCGCCACGCGTTCCGCCCCGAGCGTGCTGATGCCCGAGAGCGCAAGTTCGCGCACCAGGCTTAAGGTCTGGTCGATGCCTTGGCGCATGAGCGCCTGGGCATCGACTTTGCCGGTTTTGGGCTTGGCGCGCTTGCTTTCGCCGCCCGTCGCGGGCGGCGCCGTCAACGGCGCTTCGGAGATCGCAAAACCCGCCGGATCGCGCGCCCAGGCCACCAACAGCGCTGCGGCGTGTTTGCAGAACGGTCGGCTGCGCGCCGCCATGCATGAGCAACGGCCGCGATAACCTTTCTCGTCGTGGACGATTTGCGCTTTGTACGGCGCCGCGCCGCTGCCATCGGCATCGGCAAAGAGCTTGTTGCCGTAGCGCGCCAGATGGCGGATGCCGCCCTTGTCGGCGATCGCCATGCCCTTGGCCAGCTCTTGCGGATCGCTGACCACCAGTTTGAGCTGGCTCAGCGGAAGACTGGGAATATCGCTCATGTCAGGTTTTGCGCAAGTTGTTCATAGGGCTGGTTTTTCATGATGCGTTCGACGATATCCACCAGCTGTTTGGGTGAGGCGCCGAAGCAGTGCGCACCCAGGGCTGCCAGTTGTTTCGCCAGCTGATGGTCGTAGCTCGGTTGGCCGGCATCGGACAACTTCAGCAGCACCATGAATTTTACTTTCGCTTCGATCATCTCTTGCACCTGGTGCAGAAAACGCGCGTTGTCGCCGGCGGTGTGATACAGATCGGTGATCAGCAGCAACAGCGTTTTTTCCGGACGATCGAGGTAATTCGCCTTGGCGAAATCGAGCGCCAGGTTGTAGTTTTCGGCGCCGCCCAATTGCGCGCTGAATAACACATCGACCGGGTCGGTGAGCTGCGGCGTCATATCGACGACGGTGTCGTGATTGAAGTACGCAAGACGCGTCTGCAGCACATCGATCGACGCAAAAATCGCCGCCATGATTGCGCTGTAGACCACGCTCACCGCCATCGACCCGGACTGATCGACGAGGATCGCCACTTGCCATTCGTGGCGCTTGCGCTGGTTGGCGAGAAAGTGGAACGACTCCGGCACCAGGCGCCGCCTGGCGCGATCGAACGTATGCAGATTGCGCTGCACGGTGCGCTTCCAATCGAGATTGCGTGCGACCTTGAACGGGCTGCGCGAATGGCGCTTGACCGCGCCGATCAGTGCCGTGCGCGTGGCTGTCTCCAGCTTCTTGCGCAGCGCCTCGACCACTTCGCGGACGATGCCGCGCGCTATCTCCTTGGCTTCGTCCGGCACCAGCGCCCGCGCCGACAGCAAGGTGGCGACGAGATCGGCGTTCTTCTCCAGATAAGGCAGGGTTTCAGGCTCGAACAGCAGTCGCGTCAGGCCCTTTTTCTCGATGGCATCTTTCTGCACCAAAGCGACAACGTCGGCGGTGAAGAAGCCGCGCACGCGTTCCAGCCAGCGCGGCAGGTAGGTCGTCAGTCCGGTTTTGCGACTGGCGCCGTAGACGAAATCGAGCGTGTCGTCGAGCGCCGCCAATTCCTCGTCCGTCAACGCCACCACGTCGTCGACGCCGGGCCCGCATCGGCCCGATAACGCCGCAAGCCCGAGCAGCGGTTCGGCGCGTTCGGCCTCGGCGCCGAGCACCAGGCGCCATCGCAGCAACGTTGCCGCAGCGTCGGGCCCCAGGCTCATAACAAGTCACCCAAATCGTCCAGCGCCTGGCCCAGCGCGGCGCCCAGATCGCTGAGCGCCTGCTGGTCCGCTGCAGCGACTACTTGCGTAGCGACGGCAGGCGCGGCGCGGCCATGCAGCCCGACCAGATGCTCGAGCAAAAATCGGCGCTCGCTGGCGCCGAGGACTGCGAAGGCGCGGCGCAGCGCCGGCAGTGCGTCGCGAAAATGCTGCGCCGAGAGCGCCTGGAGAAACTCGCTCAGCGCCGCGACGATTTCGCGATTCTTCAGCAATACGAGCGCGTTGACCTGGAAAAAACCGGCCAGGAAGTCCGCGGCGCGCGCTGGACGGATCACGTCGCCCAGACGGCGTTCCAGCAACCCCCGCAAATCGGCCTCGTCCAGCTCGCGCGCCAGATACAGGAGCGCCGCCGCGACGCCGCTGGCGGTCGCCTCCAGCCCTTCGTCGCCGGCGATATCGGTGAGCGTCTGCATCCAGGTGCCGCGATCGAGCGCGGGCTGCGACAGCGCCAGTTCGTGCAGCGTGCGCATGGCAGAACGCGCATCGCCGCTGGCTTCGACGTCGCCGCGACAGGCGATCGGCAAGCGCAGCATCGCGCGGGTGAAAGTGCCGACCAGCAGGCGCTCGATGGTGCCGGCGATTTGCGTCAATGTCGGTCTCGAACTGCCGTAGCTCTTGAGCGCCGACAAGGTGCGCGCTGCCTGGCTCAAGCTGACGACGTCGTCGTCGATGCTGCTCAGGCGCTCGGCCGCGTCGAGCGCTCGCGCCAGGGCCTGCGCGGCGTCGGTGAGCACCGCGTCGATCAGCACACGCGTGGCATCGGCGGCAAGGCTGGCCGTTCCAATGGCCTCGTTGAGGCGCCGTTCGCATACCTCGGCGAACCGCTCGCCGTAGATCACGCGCTCGGCGAGCGCCACTTCGGTGGCTGGCGACCACTGTACTTCCCAGTGTTCGCGTACGCGGCTCAGCGCACCGTAACCACCCGCCTCGTCGTCCTCCGCGCGCCCGCGCGTCAGCACCGATTGCGAACCGACATAACTGGCGAACGGCACATCGGCGACGCGCAAGCGATGCAGGAACAAACTGGCGCCAGCCTGTGTGCTATCGGCGAGCCGCAACGTGACAGTCTCTGGCTCATCGATCTGCGGGAGGCCGTATGCCGCGATCCCTTGCGCAAATTCCAGTTGCAGCGAATTGCGCCCGGCGCTGGCGCCGAGTTGACCGATGCGTCGGCCGATCAGCAGCGGCAGCAGGAACTCGCGTATCGGCGCCGCCTCGCCGCGCGCCAGCGTGGCTTGCGTTGCCTCCGACAACTCGTCCACGCCCGGCGCGGACTTGCCGCGAATCTCGGCCAAGGTCCGGGCCAATCGATAGGCCTCGATGACGTCCGCCAGCGACACCGAAAATCCCCGAGCGCGCAAATTGCCGGCAAATTCGATCAGCACCAGCAGCGACGCGTGCGCAAAGTCGTTGCCGCCTTCGTAAGCGCGTTCGTAAAACCAAGGGGCGCGATTGCCGGCGCCGTAACCGCTCTGCTCGGACAATCGCGGATACGAATACGGCACCACCGCCAGCGCCGTCGGCAACGCGTCGGGCAGCGCCGATTGTGGCGCCGGGTCGCCGCGCAGCAACGCGGCAACATGTGCCGCGCCGAGCACCGCAACGATGCGCTGCGGCGCCGTGCCAGAGGCAATGGCAGCAGCGATCGCATCGCCCATGACGCGATCGCGCAGCGCGCTCTCCGCGTCGCGTTCGATCGCCGGCGCAGTCCACTCGGCATAGGCGTTGAGCGCGTCGCGGAAGCTTGCCGGCTGGTAACAGGGCGTCTCGAAAAACGCGTCCCAGAACTCATCGAAATGACGCAGGCCAAAGCGCTCGGCGAGCGCTCGGTAGCGATCGGGCGCAGCGTCTTCGGGCGCTATCGGCCGAGTGTCCTCGTCCGATGCTGCCGCAGCTCGGTGGGAATCTGTTTGGGCTCTTGCCGCATCAGCCGCCAGCGCCATCCCCGATGGCCAGTCGATGAAGCGCGCCTGGGCGCCATGCTCGTGCGCCCATCGCAGCGCCTGAAACTCCGGCGAATAGCGCGCGAACGGCCACATCGCGCTTTGCGGCGTGCCGTCGGTGCGGTAAGCCAGGATGGCGATCGGCGGCTTCGTGTCGTCCGCGCTCAGAATCGGAATCAACGCATCGGCGTCGCTGGGGCCTTCGATCAGGACCAACGCCGGGCGCACCTCATCGAGCAGCGCGCGCAAACACAGCGCGGCGCGCGGCGAGTGGTGCCGCACCGGAAACAAATGGACGCCCGCCAGACTCACTGCCATCAGGCCAAGGTTTGCTTCGCCGCTGCGTAGAAAGCCTTCCACGCGCCGCCGCGCGTCTTGGCCACGGTTTCCAGATACTCGCGCAGCACCTTCAAATCATCGGCGCCTTCCTTCGCCAGCGCGCCGGTCAGAGCGCGGGCGACATCGACGCCGCCGACGGCGCCATCGCCAAAACTCTGCGCGAGAATGCCGCTGTTGAACAGCACGCTGATCGCCTCGGCCGTCGACAACACGCCGTTCGGCGTGCGAACTTTGGTCTTGCCGTCCTTGGTGGCGCCGCTGCGCAGCTCCTGGAACACGGTGACCAGCAATCGTGTCAGATCTTCAGGCGGCGGCGCGCCGACCTGGTAATCGCTCCGCAACTGCGCCTCGCGCTGCTGAACAATGCGGATCTCCTGGTCGAGGTCGTCGACCACCGGCACGGTCACGAAATTGAAGCGGCGCTTCAACGCCGCACTCATTTCGTTGACGCCGCGGTCGCGCGTATTGGCCGTAGCGATGATCGAAAAGCCGCGCTGCGCGCTGACCGTTTCGTTCAACTCCGGTACCGCAATCTGCTTCTCCGACAAAATCGAAATCAGCGCGTCCTGCACCTCCGGACTGGTGCGCGTGATTTCCTCGACGCGAGCGATCTTGCCCTGTCGCATCGCGCGCATCACCGGCGATGGCACCAGCGCTCGCTCGCTCGGGCCCTCGGCGATCAGCAGCGCATAGTTCCACCCATACTTGAGATGGTCCTCGCTGGTGCCGGCAGTTCCCTGCACGGTCAGCAGCGAGGTTCCGCAAATGGCGGCCGACAAATGCTCCGACAGCCAGCTCTTGGCGGTGCCCGGCTCGCCGGCCAGCATCAGCGCACGATCCGAGGCCAAAGTCGCAATCGCTACCTGCACCAGTGCGCGATCGCCGTAGTACTTTGGCGTGATCGCCACGCCGCCGATCGGCCTGGCGCTCCCCATGACATACGTCTCGACCGCCTTCGGGCTCAAGCGCCATTGCGGTGGCCGCAACGCATCGTCGGTCGCTTCCAGCGCCGCTAACTCAGCGGCGAACTTCAGCTCAGCAGGCAAGCGCAGCTCGGACATGAGAAACCATCGACAGTCGAAAGCGGCAACCCTACGTGAGCGCCGCGCCTGGCCGCAAGACCGAGCCTCCAGTTGGTTGTGAGGTTGGATCGACCAACTCGGCGCGCCTGAGCGGCAATCGCATCGGCGATGGCATCGACTCAGTCCGCCACTGCGAGCGGGAAGCGCGAGACGGCGGAATCCACCAGGTCCCGAACCAGCCGGATGTCCTCGGGCGTGGTCCGGCAGCAGCCGCCGATCCACATGGCACCCGCGTCCAGCCACTCGCGCACGTGCGCCGTGAAGCGCGTGGCGTTTCCCTCCCAGCAGCGAGCCGTGGCGTTCCAGACCTCGCCCGAGTTCGGGTAAACCACGATCGGCTTGTCGGAAACGGCGGCCATCGTTCGCACCAGAGATGTCACCAGCGCCGGGTCCACGCAGTTGATCCCCATCGCTACCACCTGCGGCGCCGCGTCCAGCGTTCGGGCGCAGTCGGCAATCGCGTCGCCGGCGCAAGTCGACGAACCGTCGCGACAGGTAAAGCTCACCCAGGCGCGAGCCTTGGGATACGCACCCAGCGCACGCAGAATCGCTCGCGCCTCGCGCAGCGACGGAAGCGTTTCGCACGCGAGCAGGTCGGGATCGGCGCCAAGGAGTGCATCCATGCGCGGTTGATGGAACGCGACCAGGGCGTCTTCGCTCAACCCGTCATCGCCGCGATACTCCGAGCCGTCATGCAGCGTCGCCCCGTAAGGACCCACCGACGCCGCAACCCACCGGGTACGCGCCGCAGCGCCCTCGCTTTCGGCAAGCTCCTCTCTCGCGGCGCGCGCGAGCGACACCGAACGCTGCATGAGTCGCTCAGTGTCGCTGCGCGAAAATCCGCGTGCCGCGAAGCCTTCGAAGCTCGCCTGATAGCTGGCGGTGATGGCGACATCGGCGCCGGCCTCAAAGTAAGCGCGATGCACAGCCTTTATCGCTTCCGGTGCGTCAGCGAGCAGGCGCGCCGACCAAAGCTCGCCCCCGATATCGAAGCCGCGCCGGGCGAGTTCGGTAGCAAGACCTCCATCGAGGACCATCGGGCGTTTGGCCGGGTTGAACATGTCTGGTCTCCGTCAATCCAAAATCCCGCGCAATATTTTCGATTCGTACCAGCCCGCATGCCGGGCATCGATTGCTGGAGATCGTCTCGGGGCTTGGCAGTGCCCATTCGAGATCTTGCGACGATGCGTCGGCGCCAAGCGCGGGCGAAACGCGCCAAGTTTTCGCAAGCGCCGTCCCTGGCAAGCGCAAGTCCGACCCGCGATATACTTCGACCTTGTTCTGTCGCCGCCTGTCTTGGCTTCGGCTAGAGGTCCTCAGTTTAAGTTCGTCTGATCGTAATAGGAAAATCACGCAATCCAGCGTCCGAGAAAACGCGAAGGCAGGCTTTGAATTCATCAGGATTTGGTCCAAATGTCTCCAGATACCATGAGAAGCTCGTTGCAGCACCAGGGAAGAGTTTATCGAACTCCGGTAACACATGGAGGTAGCTACCGTCTTGTAGCTTGGTAACACTACACAGTTTTCCATTTTCAGCTCTCGCCAATTCAAAGGGAGGTGGCGCAATGACTGCAATTCTAAAATCTCCACGAGCGTAGGTTCGGGTCGAGGCGTTGAGTAGTGTGAAATGGCCTCCCAGCCGATAATTTCCAACCGTTATGATGACGTTGCCGTCAGATAATTTCTCACTGCCGCGGAAGATCTCAAGGCCAATTTTTGTAGCTGCTTGATCGGGCGATTCATCTGAAGTCAAATGCTTCAGGAATCGCGTCAAATGCGTTTGAAGGGTCTTGATCTCTGAGCCGTAGACAATGTGTGGGAAGTGCTTCAGATCAAACGGGATGTCTTCGGCGACGCTTGTCAACAAGACTACGTTCTTGCCCAACGCGTGGGCATAGCCGACTTCGTAGAAGACGTTGGGGTTCTTGCCGGTCATGTCTGCGACCAGCAGATCGGCCTTGTCGATCTGACTGTAGATTCTCTCAAGAATCGAGCCTAGGTACACCTGCTCATCTACGCGTTCACAGTGTATGCCGGCATCGGTGCAGGCTCCCTTGATTCCGTACTCGTAGATGTCATTGAACTTGGCTTCAAACGGCATGAGCACGAAGCAGAACGGTTTTGGCTTCGTTGACATGTGCTTGGCCATGAAGTGTTACCGATGCTGATCAAATACGATGATGATGCACCAAGGATTCGTTGTCGCAGTAGTGACTTCCGCGTGCTCAACTGTGCGGACTTCGGCGACCCGACGACGCGGCAGCGGTTCTTTTTTATCGGCCGCACCGATGGCGAGCCGTTGCGCTGGCCGGAGCCGACGCACGCCAAGGGCGGCAGCGCCGATCTACTTGGCGCGCGCGGTGGCGAAGTGCCGGCGAGTGCTTTGACTGGTGGGTAGAACGGGACATCCCGCTTGTCAGTCGCAGCCATTCAGACGCCTTCACGCCCAGCGTGATCGAATGGAAATCGGTAGAGGGACAAACACAGCGGGTGTCAGGCCATTCAAATCGGGAACCAGCGGTCGCGCTTACCGATTCACAAGGTTTCGCGCACTAGTCTGTGGCCGTGGATCCAGCACTGATGACACGCCGTCGCGCTGGGTTTGGGCTGATCGATGACTGAGCCAAAGTCGCAGCCGCGCAGGGCGCTGAATTCTCGGCCGTGCCTGGCGGTTGCACTGCGACGCTTGAACTTCCGCTTTGCATGCTCTCTAGTGCGCGAATGGCGCACATCGATCTCAATTTGTACTGGCTGGCAATCCCACTTGACGATGGTCAATTTTGGGTCCATGCGGCCGGCTTTCCCGAGCTGAGTCGGATCAGTGCTACGCGCAAAGGTGGCGAGCGGGCGTTAGCGAAGCGTATCGAGACGTTTTTGAGTCGCGAGGCGATCGATCATGTGCATCGCCGCATTTGGCCCGAGCCAACCTCGACGACGATACCCATCGAGATCAAGGCGCCGTCGCGGTCCGCTGAGTGGCGCCTGCCGGTTTCGCTCGCTGTGCAGGTGCTGTACGCGCGGCATGGCGCGCAATGGTTGGCGGTTGCGCCGGCGATTGGCCTGTCGCTGGCTGCCGAGACGGAGGAAGATTTGCGTGAGACGGTGGTACAGCATGCCCAAGTGCGGCTGTCGAAACTTGAGCGCGCGCGTTTGCGCGAGCTGGCGCAAATCGATCGATTCCGTGGCGCGACGTTGACTTCGAGTTCGGTGCCTTTGGAAGTTCCGTCGGCCAAAGCCAGAGCAGCCAGACGCGACCAGGTCGACACCTCAGTGCTGGCTGCGGTGGCCGATCCGTTTCCGCCGATGCGCGCGACCGCGCTCGACGCCGTGGTCCTGCGCCTCGCTGAAGCGCTGAGCGGCGCCATGGCGCATTCGGTATTGCTGGTGGGTCCGCCGGGTTGCGGCAAAACATCGGCGGTCGCCGAGCTGGCGAAGCGATATCCGGCGATGGCTCTGCTGCAGACCGACGGTGCGCGGCTGATCGCCGGGCAAAGCGGATACGGGCAATGGCAGCAGCGCTTGCGCGAGCTGGTGCGCGAAATGGCCAAAGCCAAATCGATACTGCATCTGGGGCACTTGACTGAGCTGATGGAGGTTGGGCGTTGCCGCGCAGGCGAGCAGTCGATGGCGGGATTCCTGCGCGGCGATATCGCGCGCGGAACGCTGCGTGTGGTCGCCGAATGTACGCCCGAGCAACTGGCAGCGATCGAGCGCGATGAGCCGGGATTGATCGCGGCCTTCCAGACCGTCACGGTACAGGCGCCGGATGTGGAGACGACGCGCCAGATCCTGCTGGCCGAGGCGAAGGCGCTGCGCATCGACGCTGGCGCAGCGGAGATCGCATGGATCGAACGACTGCATCGGCGTTACGCCGGCTACTCGGCGCGTCCCGCGCGCGCCATCGAGTTCCTGCGCGATCTCGGGCAGATCGGACAGCCAGTGACGGTGGCTTTGGCGACGCGCGAATTCGCCGCACAAACCGGCTTGCCGCCCTGGCTGTTGGATGAGGCTCAGCCCTTCGATCGCGCCAGCGCCGAGCGCTTCTTCACAACGCGTGTGCGCGGCCAGACCGAGGCCGTGAGGACGGTGCTGGCGCGCATTGCCGAGATCAAAGCCGACTTGCATCGCGGTGGTCGGCCGCTCGGCAGTTTCTTGCTGATCGGTCCCACCGGTACCGGCAAGACCGAACTCGCCAAAACGCTCGCCGCTTTCTTGTTCGGCAGCAGCGAGCGGCTGACGCGATTTGATTTGTCGCAAGCCACCGATCCGTCGTCGGTGCAGCGCTTGATCGGCAGCAGTGCCTACGGTGCGCCCGAAGGGCTGCTCACGGCGCGCATACGCGAACAGCCGTTCGCGGTGCTGCTGCTCGACGAGTTCGAAAAAGCGCATCCAAGTTTTTTCGATCTGCTGTTGCAAATGCTCGGCGATGGCCGGCTCACGGACGGCAGCGGTCGCGTGGCGGATTTATCGAACGCCGTGGTATTGCTGACATCGAACCTGGGTGCGGCCGATGCGCAGCGCGCTGCGATGGGCTTTGCCTCGCGCCGAAGCGGCGGCGAGTACGAAGCGGCGGTCAAGCGCTTCGTGCGTCCGGAGTTGTACAACCGCTTCGATGCAATCGTGCCGTTCGCGCCGCTCGACCGCGATCAGTGCCGCGCCATAGCGGCTCGAGAGGTGGATCGAGTGTTGGCGCGCGACGGACTCCGTCAGCGCGGCATTCTTCCGGAGTTGCCGGCCGATACGGTCGAGCGTCTGGCCGATGTCGGATTCGACGCGGCATTCGGCGCTCGCGCGCTGAAGCGCCATATCGAGCGCGAGCTGGTGGTGCCGCTCAGTGAAACGCTGGCGGCGAATCCGCAAGCGAGCAACCTGATTCTGGCAGAGCGGCGCGTGCGTGCGACGCTGAGCGCGCGGCCGGCCGCCACGGGTGCGGCATTGGCTAACGCCGCGCGCGGATTGCGACAGCGCTGCGCGCGCGTGTTGAGCTGCAGCGAGCTGCAGGCCTTGGTGGACGAAGCTGAGATGCTCAAGCTGGCCGCGCGGCGTTTGGCGCGGCGGCAATTGACGCCGCTGCCGGCGGCGGTCGAGCGCTTGAAGCTGCTGAGCCAATTGCAGGCCGATGCGCAGGCTCAGCTCAATGCCGCCTGCACCCACGAAGACGAAGCGCTCGCCAGTTTTTGGGATCGCGAGATCGAGCCGTCGGGCGAGGCGAGTCGATTGACCCAGGCGTTGCTTGCGCTGAAGCGGCGAGTTCTGGCGGCCGGTTATCGCGATGCGGATCGCATCGAGTTGCTTCTGGTTGCCGATGTGCACGCCTGGCTCTGCGAGCTGCTTGGCGCCTTTCACAACCTGAAGTGCAGGATGCAAGTGGTGCAGGTGGTCGAGCGCCACGGTTCGGATCTGCGCGCGCGCCCTTTGGACGATGTGCCGTACAAGACCACCGTATTGGATCAGCCGCCATCGACAGTGATCGGGCTGACGATGACCGTCGAAGCCGATCTTTGTGCCGCCCTGTTTGCGGGCGAAGTGGGCGTCCATGTGTGGCGTCCGGCGCGCGAAGCCGGTGCTCCTCGCTTTGCGATGCTGCGCGCAACCAACGCCAGCGCCGAGATCGATCTGACGCAGTTGCGCAACGTCGCCGAAAGCCCACTGCCGCGAATTCGCGAGTTCGATCACGACAAGGGCGAGTTGCGCGAAGGCAAGTGGCGGCGAGTGTGGGACACCCTGGCGCCGCGGCACCAGATTGCTGAGCGGATGCGCGATCGCTTGCAGCAGGCCATCGATCGTATCGGCGAGGCCGAGGCTGGGCCATGAAGACCATCGTACCGATCTACATCGAGATGCATGTGGACCATGTGCGAGTCCAGGCCTTGTTCGACGCGGCTGTGAGCATGCGCGGACCGACTCTCGATGCCACGCTGCAGTCGTTCCAGGTTCAGTTGCTGACGCATCTGCAGACCCTCGCGGTGGAAGCCGACCAACGTGCGTTGACCGACTGGTTGTCGACGCCGGTATTCACGCACGACGTGTTGACCGTGCGTGTGCGGCATGGGGGACAGCAGCATGTCGGGCAGGTGCTGTTGGTGCGCTATGAGGCGCTCGGCCGCACGCTGGCATTCACCCCGAACTGGCCGGCGCGGCATTTCGAATGGGATGGCGAAGAGCCGCCTGCCGAACGCGTCGGCCAAGTGTTCAGCGCCTGGCTTCGCGAGCGCGAATCGCCGCCCGAGTTGCACCAGTTGCTGGGGCCGGAGCGTTTGCGCGCTCGCGTGCGTACGCTGGAGTTGGACTGGCAGCCGGTAGGTGCGCGCAAGATCAAGGGAGAACTCGACGCCGCTGCGCTCGGCGGTGGGGGTGAGGAATTCGATGGCGGTACGGAGCTGGCGAAAGTCGGCATCGCCCTGCGTTCGCGGGAGCGCGCGATCGAGCGCAGCGCCGAGGTGGTTGCGCTTGGCGCGCGCCTTGAGCGCAAAGAGAAGCGCGCCATCGTGCTGGTGGGTCAAAGCGGCGTTGGCAAGACCTGTGTGCTGCACGAATGGCTGGCCGCGCACGCGAACGACCCCAAGGCCGCGCGCGTCTGGCACATCGCGCCGCAACGGGTGATCAGCGGCATGAGTTATCTGGGCCAATGGGAAGCCCGGTGGTTGGCGATTCTGCGCTTCGCGGCGGCCAAGAACGTAGTGCTGTATTTCGACGATCTGCTCGGTCTGTTCAGCGCCGGCCTCAGTTCCGGCAGCAGCTTAAACATGGGCGATCTGCTGCTGCCCTGGATCGCCGGCCATCGCGTGCGAGTGCTGGGCGAGATCACGCCGGAAGCCTGGCGCGTGCTGCGCGAGCGGCGCCGCGCCTTTGCCGATCAGTTTTTCGTCATCAACATTGCGCCACCGCCGCCCGCGGCGACCTGGCGCATTGTGTCCAACCTGCTCCGCGAGTTGGAGCAACGCTTCGATGTGCGCTTCGATCTCGAGTCCATCCCCACTGCGCTGGCGCTGGCGGATCGCTACTTCGCGCAACGCGCCTTTCCGGGGCGCATTGCCGATGTGCTGCGAACCTTGAGCGCACGTTCGGTGGGTGTGTCGCTGACCCGTGCCGCGGTGATCGCCGAGTTTGTGCGTCGAACCGGGAGTGCGGCCAGCATCGTCGATCTCGATCAGCCGCTCACGCGCAGCGACGTCGAGGGCGCGCTGCGGGAACACCTTCGGGGCCAGCCGCAGGCGATTGCCGCGCTGGGCGATGTCCTGCTGCGCGCCAAGGCCGGCCTCAACGATCCGGCCCGGCCATTGGCAACAATGTTGCTGCTCGGTCCCACCGGTGTCGGCAAGACCGCTTGCGCCAAAGCTTTGGCCACGTATCTCGGTGGCGCGAGCGCCATGATCCGCATCGATCTCAACGAGTACGGCGAGTATGGCGATGCCGCGCGCCTCGTTGGCACCTTTGCCGCGCCCGATGGCGTATTGACGGCGGCCATCCGGCGCCAGCCCAGCAGCGTCGTGTTGCTCGACGAAATCGAAAAAGCGGCGCCCGACGTGTTCGATGTACTGCTGTCGCTGCTCGATGAGGGCCGGCTCACCGACGCCCACGGACGCGTGGCGCATTTCCAACAGGCGGTGATCGTGATGACCTCCAACTTGGGGGCGCGCGAGGCCAGCCGGCAATTGGGATTCGCCGCCACGACCCACGACAGCGCGACGTATGAGGAAGCCGCGCGGCGCTTTTTCCGGCCGGAGTTCTTCAATCGGATCGATTACGTCTTGCCGTTCTCGCAACTAGGTGATGCCGAACTGCGGGCGATCACCGAACAGACCATTGCCGCCGCTCTGGCGCGTAGCGGTATCCGCACCCGCCAGTGTTTGATCGATATCGACCCGGCGGCTGTTGTTGCGCTCACGTCCATCGGTCGCGATGCGGCACTCGGCGCGCGGGCGCTCAAGCGCGGTGTCGAGCGTGTGCTGGTGCAGCCGCTGGCGCGCGCGCTGGCCGCGAGTCGCTTCGATGCACCAACGCGCGTGCGCCTGGCGGTTATCGACGGCGAATTGAATCTGGAGGCCGCACCGATCCCGTTCGCGCAGCGCCGCCAGGCTATGGCGACGGATATCGAGGGCGACGAGCGCAGACTGCAGGGCATCGGCGAGCGGCTGGTCGATATCGAGACGCTGCTGGACGAGCACCCGGGTCGCGGCGGCATCACGCTCGACGGCATCGATACCCGGCAAGCGCATTACGCCGTGTGCCGGGAACAGCTGCTCATCGTCGCCGATCTGCTCGACCGTGCCCGCAGGCCTCCGCCGCGCGGCGGAACCAGGCGCCTGCCGCGGACGCGCGATCACTTGCACAGGTATGTGCACAATGTCGGCGTCAAGGCGCTGCAAAACGCGCGCGTCGATCTCGAACGACATGAGTTCGCCTGGCTGGATGACGCACAGTCGGCGCCGTTGCTTCCGCTGTCGGCGTTGCATCGCGAGCTGGAATGGCTGGAGATGCTGCTGATGGCGCCCGAGCCGGGAACCTATGGTCTGCGCGTGCGCGCTTTGAATGGTCGCCAGCACCCCGAGGCCAAAGCGCTCGCTGCGGCGATGGCTAACGCGCTGGCTCGGCTCGTCGGTTGCAGGGAAGTACATCTTGTCGACACCGAGATTCGCCTCGAAGGCTTTGCGCTGGCGCCGCTGCTGGCCTCGGAAACCGGCTACTGGTTGCGCCGCGACGAAGGCCTGGCGCTGATCGAATTCAGCGGCGAAACCGCGGCTCGCGACATCATCCGCATCAGCCGCGGCCACCGCCATGTCGATGTACGCCATGGCCTGGAAATCGATGCGCTGGACGATGCCGAATCGCTGCGTCGATTCATGTTGCAAGGACTGCTGCCATGAGCGCGCGTACACCGATCATGCAGTGGCGCGATCCGCAGGGCGGCTGGCACGGCTTATTGCTCGGCGACGATTTGTACGCCAGCGCGTGGGCCGGCGACAAACGCGCACTGCATGACGAGTTGCGCGAGCTGCACGCCTGGCTCGCTGCGAACGCATCGTGGCGACTCAACGAGCACACCGAGGCAGAGTTGATCTGGGTGCGAATCGAGGCGCGCGCGCGCTTCAAACGCGGGGCACGCACGTTTCCCGTGGAGCCCCTGCCGCTGCGTATTCCGTGCGTGCGCAGCGTCGACGATCGCGATCAGCTGTGGTGTCTGCAGCCGCAATTGCAGCTGCGTTTCGATATCGATCGCGGCGGCGAGTTCAAGGCGCTCGCCAGGCACTATGCGCAGGAGGCGCTGCGCGATGCCGATCCGATGCGGCTGGCTCTGATGCTGCCGCCGGACGATTGCAGCATCGAATGGCTGAGTGTGCCGCTGCGCGAGCGCCGCGGCGCGCAGCGCATCGAGGATCATCCGCGCCTCAAGGTGCTTTTCGAATGCGCCGAACCCGCTCTCAGGGATCGGCGCTTGCTCGGCGCCGCGTTGGGGCGCGAGCGCGAGGCCGTCGCGTTGGCCGAGCGCCTGAAGGCCAAACGCGGGAACGTGTTGCTGGTCGGACCGCGCGGCGTTGGCAAGACCACGCTGCTTCTCGACGCGACGCGGCGTTGGGTGCGAGACAGCAACGACGATACAGATCTCAAGGACTATCGACTGTGGCGGATCAGCGGCGCGCGAATCGTCGCCGGGATGATGTACCTCGGCCAATGGCAGGCGCGCTGCGAAGCGCTGGTGTCCGCGATGGGCTATGTGCGTGGCTTGCTCGCCATCGAAAATCTCGCTGAGTTGATCCAGGTAGGCGGGGAGAATCCCGAGAGCAGCGTCGCCGCATTCCTGGCGCCGTTCATGGCGCGCGGCGATTTGCGGCTGGTGGCCGAGGCCACTGGCGACGAGTTCGAAGCCTGCCGGCGGTTGCTGCCGGGGTTCGTCGATCATTTCGAAGTGGTGCGCGTCGAAGGCTTCGTCGGCGCTGCCGCACAATCGCTGATGCGCGAGGTCGCGCGGACAATCGGCAGCAGTGGGCGCGGCACGCTTGAGCCTCAGGTAGCGGACGTGGTGCTCGCCTTGCATCAGCGTTTCCAGCCGGCGGCATGCGTGCCCGGACCGGCGGTGCGCCTGCTTCGCGAGTTGGCGCATCGAGCGCGCCGCGAGCCGGTGACCATCGATACCGCAATGGCCGCATTTGCAACACGCAGCGGCTTGCCGGAAGCGCTGCTGCGCGACGATGTGCTATTGCGCTTCGACGATGTGCGCAACGCGCTCGCAGGCAAAGTCATCGGCCAGCAGCAGGCGGTGGCTGCGGCAGCGCAGTGCATCGTCACACTCAAGGCCGGGCTCAATGATCCGATTCGGCCCGTGGCGGTACTTTTGCTTACGGGTCCCACCGGCACCGGCAAGACCGCATTGGCGCGCGCATTGGCCGGGTATTGCTTCGGCGATGCGAATGAGCGCTTGCTGCGCCTGGATATGAGCGAATACGCCGGTTTCGACGCACTGTCGCGTCTGGTTGGGGGCGGCGACGGCCGCGCGCCGCGGTGGCTGCAGAGTATCGAGCGCCAGCCGTTCTCGGTGGTGTTGTTCGACGAGATCGAAAAGGCTGCGCCGGAGGTTTTCGATGCGCTGCTGGGACTGCTCGACGAAGGCCGAATTAGCGATCGCTTTGGCCGCGTTTACGATTTCACCAGCGCAATCGTTGTTCTCACCTCGAACCTGGGCGCCAACGCGACCGCCGCCATCGGCTTTTCATCGTCCGCACCGGATGGCTTCGATCACGCCGCGCGCGCTTTCTTCCGGCCCGAGTTCTACAATCGGCTCGATGCGGTCATCAGCTACGGCTCGCTTGACGCCATCAGCATGCGCGCCATCGCCCGCAAAGAGCTCGACGATTTGCGCCAACGCGAAGGTCTGATCGAGCGCGGCCTTACGCTGGTTTGGGACGATGCGGTGGTCGAGTTTCTCGCTAGCGTGGGCTTCGACCCACAGTACGGCGCCAGACCCCTGCAACGAGCGCTCGACGCGCACATTGTCGGTGTGTTGGCGGAATGGCGATTGGCGAATCCGGAAGCGCGAAACAGGCAGTTGCGCGTCACCGTCGACGAGGGTCGGGTTGTGGTCGCATCGGCCCGTTGATTCGGCAACGGTGGGACGTGGACAGGGAGAAAGCGGAAGACAGGGTCCAAGGAAGGACAAGAACACGCGCTTGCACCGAAGGGCCGAGGGTCGGAAACCTCCAGCGCCGCTCGTTCAGTATCGTCACGGCTACACAGTATCCGTCCGACGCCGCACATGGTTGCCGTGGGGTGCAGCGCTAAGACGGCGTGTTCTTGAGTGGACGTTTTTGCCGGCGTCCAATTCATCGGCAGCAAGCTGTCGATGTCCTTTGCCTTCAGCGTCGGCAATCGCGTCAGCACATCGGTGACGTCGCGGTTCTCTCGCTGGCTTTAGGTTGCCTGGGCTGCACCATCTTGTCTCGCAATGAGGCAACGGTGATAAACGGCGCCCAGCGGGTGTCAATGTAAGAGCGGTTCGTCCGCCACCCGCTGGTTGCCAACCTCTGTTCGGAGTTTTCATGGCGAAGCTGTCTTACGCGATTCTGATCGATGGCGGCTTCATCAAGTACGCACTAAAACGTCAAAGGCTCCGATCTTTGGGCAGGACGCCAGCCCGTTGATTGACGCTATCGCCACACTTTCCTGTGTCAGGCGCACCGTGGGCAGGATCATGCGAAAAGCGCGGGATAGAACGGGAACCAGGAAGCCGCAAAATGACCGCAGAATCAAGCAAATCCGCGCTACATCAACCCTGGCGCCTTTCTGTGGCGCCGATGATGGATTGAAAGGATTTCTCAATCGATCAAGGGTTTGGAGTTCAGCGGTGCTTTATTTGTGCGCGCAGCTCCGAAATTTGAAGGCGCAGCATCCACGGCTCGTTGAAGCGGAAAGCGCTTGAGATACATACGGGATTCCCGTGTACTCTACTCATGCGCACGGTCATCGAAACCCCAACCTTCCAACGTCAGGCCGACGACTTCTGGTCGGAAGATCAGCGCCTCGATTTCCTGTCTTGGCTTGCCTGCAATCCCGAAGCTGGTGACGTCATTCCTGGTGCGGATGGCGCTCGCAAAGTCCGCTGGGCATTGCCGGGCCAAGGCAAGCGAGGCGGCGCGCGGGTGATCTACTTCAACTACGCAAGTGACGGGACCTTGCTGTTGGTCATGATGTACGCCAAGAATGACCGCGAGAACGTTTCGCCCAACGACATCGAGGGGGCACTATGAACATGGACATCGAGAGAATCGCCAAGGCTATCGAAGCCGATGCCGGCGAGCCGTTGGCGGATGTACGCCAGGCGCTGCGCGAGGCTGCCGAGGCAAAGGGTCGGACCACCACCGCCGAGCAGTTGCTGGTGCGTGCCGCGCGCAACAAGCTAGGGCTATCGCAGTCCGAGTTTGCAGCGCGCATCGGTACGCCAGTGGCTACGCTTCGTGATTGGGAGCAAGGCCGTTTCGCGCCGCCTGGAGTGGCGCTTTGCTTGTTGAAACTGCTGATCTCGCACCCACAATTGGCGCATGAGATCGCGGCTTGACTGAAAACATCTCCCGTTCCACGCAAGAGCTAGTGTGGTGTCCCAAAAATAACTGGAATTATGTCCGCGTCTTTCGACCCGAATGCTACGTTGCTTTTAGCCCGTCGGCGCAGCCGCCGGGCGTTCGGCCGATCGCGCGGCATGCCGCGCGAGCTGATCGACCTCACGGTCGCCATAGCGCTGCTATGACTCCTTCTCGCGCCTTGCCTCGGGCCGAAATCCATCGGACATTTATTCAAGTTATTTTTGGGACACCACACTAGTGCAGTGATGGCGCACCGTGGGCGGGATCATGCGAAAAGCGCGGGATAGAACGGAACCAGGAAGTCGCAGAATGCCCGCAGAATCAAGTAAATCCACGCTACATCAACCCTGGCGCTTGTCTGTGGCGCCGATGATGGAGTGGACGGATCGGCACTGCCGTTATTTCCACCGTCTGTTGGCGCCGAACGCGCGCCTTTACAGCGAGATGGTCGTCGCGCAGGCGGCGATTTTTGGCGATCGGGAGCGCTTGCTGGGCTTCGATGCGGCAGAGCATCCGGTGGCTTTGCAGCTGGGTGGATCGGACCCGGCGCTGCTGGCGCAGGCAGCGCGTATCGGCGCGGAATTTGGTTACGATGAGATCAACTTGAACTGCGGCTGCCCCAGCGATCGGGTGCAGGCGGGACGTTTCGGTGCATGCCTGATGACCGAGCCTGCGCTGGTCGGCGACTGTGTTGCGGCGATGCGCGCGGTGGTATCGGTACCCGTGACCGTGAAGTGTCGATTAGGTGTCGATGATTTCGATGACGAGGCCTTCTTTCGCGCCTTCATCGACACCGTCGCCAGTGCCGGTTGCGCAGTGTTCGTCGTGCACGCGCGCAAGGCGTGGCTCAAAGGTTTGTCGCCCAAAGAAAATCGCGAGATTCCGCCGCTCGACTATGCGCGCGTGTTCGCATTGAAACGCGATCGACCCGAGTTGACGATCGCGCTCAATGGCGGATTGATGGATCAGGCGGCGATCGATGCGGCGCTGGCGCAGGTGGATGGCGTAATGCTGGGCCGGCTGGCGTATCACGATCCGTATGCGCTGGCGCAGATTCACGGTGCACTGTTCGGCAACGATGTGCCCTCGCGCGAGGCCGTGCTGGCGTCGCTACGGCCGTACATCGAGCGCCACATTGCCCGCGGCGGAGAACTCAAGCACATCGCGCGGCATATCCTGGGGTTGTACCAGGGCCAGCCGGGCGCTCGACAGTTTCGGCGTGAGCTATCGAGCGCGCGACCCGGCAGCGGTTTCATTGCGCTCGATCGTGCGCTGGCCGCCGTGGACCAGTGGCGGGCGGCGGCATGATCGGCTTGATCCAACGTGTCAGTCGCGCCAGCGTCGAAGTCGACGCCGAGAGGGTGGGTGCGATAGGCCGAGGGATACTCGCGCTGGTTGCCGTCGAACGCGCGGATACGCCCAAGCTCGCTGAACGCCTTGTCGAACGCATCCTCAGTTACCGCATCTTCGAAGACGACGCCGGCAAGATGAATCGCTCGCTGCTCGATATCGGCGGCGAGTTGCTGCTGGTCTCGCAGTTCACGCTCGCCGCCGACACCGACAGCGGCACGCGTGCGAGTTTCACGCCCGCGGCGCCGCCGGAGCTGGGTCGCGCGCTGTTCGATCACGCTGTGTCCGTCGCCTCGCGCCGCGTGCGCGTAGCCACCGGGCGCTTCGGCGCGCACATGCAGGTGACATTGACCAACGATGGGCCGGTGACCTTCTGGTTGACGGCGCGCTAGCGCTCTTGCTTTTTGGTACGCGGACCCATGGTCCGCAGCTTTCGATTCTGGATTGACCAGCCTGCGGACCATGGGTCCGCGGACCAAAAAAGCGGGCTGCGCAACTACTCGGCCTATTCCCCCTAGAATCGCGCGCCTCTAAAGCCAGCGACACGCCCATGCGCCTCACGCAGTTTCATCTTGCCACCGTCAAAGAAACGCCCAGCGATGCCGATGTGATCAGCCAGAAGCTGATGCTGCGGGCAGGGATGATCCGCAAGCTCGCGGCCGGGATCTACACCTGGACGCCGCTCGGCTTGCGCGTGCTGCGCAAGGTCGAGACCATCGTGCGCGAGGAGATGAATCGCGCTGGTGCGTTGGAGCTGTTGATGCCATCGATCCAGCCGCGTGAGCTGTGGGAGGAGACCGAGCGCTGGGCCAAGTTCGGCGGGCAGCTGTTGAAGATCAAGGATCGCAAGGACGGCGAGTTCTGCTACGGGCCCACGCACGAGGAAGTGATCACCGACTTCGCGCGTGGCGAGCTTCGTTCGTACAAACAACTGCCGATCAACTTCTACCAAATCCAGACCAAGTTCCGCGACGAAATCCGCCCGCGCTTCGGTGTGATGCGCGCGCGCGAGTTCCTGATGAAAGATGCGTACTCGTTCCATCTGGACGAAGCTTGCATGCAACGCGAGTACCAGAACATGTACGACGCGTACACGCGCATCTTTACGCGCCTGGGGTTGCGCTTCCGCGCGGTCGCTGCCGATTCGGGCGCCATCGGCGGTACCGGTTCGCACGAGTTCCATGTCCTGGCCGACTCTGGCGAGGATGCGATCGCCTTTACCAGCGACGGCAACTACGCGGCGAACGTGGAGCTGGCCGAGGCGATTGCGCCCGGTCCTCGCGCTGCTGCCACCCAGGCGCTCGAGCAGTTCGCCACGCCTACACAGCGCACCTGCGAGGAGGTTGCGGCGTTGCTGGGCGCGCCATTGGCGACGACCGTCAAGTCCGTAGCTGTGATGGGCGAGCAAGGCTTCGTTCTTGCGCTCGTGCGCGGCGATCATCAGGTCAATGAGATCAAGCTTGCCAAGATCGAAGGTCTTGGCGAGTACCGCCTCGCTACAGAAACCGAAATCATCGAGCACCTGGGTGCGGTGCCGGGGTTCATCGGACCGCTGAGTCCGAAAAAATCCATCACCGTGATCGCCGATCGCACGGTCGCGGCGATGAGCGATTTCGTAGTTGGCGCGAACGCCACCGGCTTCCACACCAAGGGCGTCAATTGGGGCCGCGATTTGCCCGAGCCGCTGGTCGCCGATATCCGCAACGTCGTCGAAGGCGAGCCGGCGCCGATGGGCACCTGGTCGATCGCGCGCGGCATCGAGGTCGGCCATGTGTTCCAGCTCGGCCAGAAATACGCCAAGGCGATGGGCGCCGAGGTGCTCGACGAAAACGGCAAGGCGCGCACCATGTTCATGGGCTGCTACGGCATCGGCGTCAGCCGCATCGTGGCTGCAGCGATCGAGCAGAACCACGATGCCAACGGCATCCAGTGGCCGAATGCGATCGCGCCGTTCCATGTAGCCGTGCTGCCGCTTGGCGCCGATCGTAGCGAGGCCGTGCGTGCGGCAGCGGAGGAGCTGTACTCGCAACTGACCGCAGCAGGTCTCGATGTGCTGATGGACGATCGCAAAGGTGTACGCCCCGGCGCGATGTTTGCCGATCAGGAACTGATCGGCATTCCGCACCGGATTGTCGTTAGCGATCGTGGACTGGCGGCCGGGCAGTTCGAGTATCGCGACCGGCGCGCCGCAGAAAACGAAAACTGGTCGCGCGAGGGCTTGGTCGAGCGCTTGATGGCGAAGATCCGCGGTTAAAACCCCGACACCTGCCGCCCAAATGCGCCTCCTGGTCTTCCAACACGTCGCCGCAGAGCCCTTGGGCACGCTCGATCCCTTGATCCGGGCGCGCGGACATCGGGTGCGTTTCGTGAACTTCGAGCGCGAGCCCGACGCGCAGCCGAACGTCGATCGCTATCGTGGACTCATCGTGCTCGGCGGACCAATGAACGTCGAGGATCATCCGCATCGGGCTCACCTTGTCACCGAGATGCGCGCCATCGAGCGCGCACTGCACCAGGGCAAGCCGGTGCTCGGCATTTGCCTGGGCGCCCAGTTGCTTGCGCACGTGCTGGGCGCGCCGGTGCGACGGGCTGATACCTCGGAAATCGGTTGGTACGATTTGCATGCCACGGACGATGGCCATCAAGACCCGGTGATGCATGCGTTTGCGCCCAAGAGCCGCGTGTTTCAATGGCACGGGTTCACATTCGGATTGCCGCACGGCGCGGTGCAACTCGCGCGCACCGATAGCTGCGAGCAGCAGGCGTTTCGCTACGGCGAAAACGCTTACGGCGTGCAGTTCCATCCTGAGGTCGATGGAGCACTGATCCAGCGCTGGCTCGGTCGAGCCGACTATGCCGAAGAATTGTGCGCGTTGGCGGGGCCGCAAAGCGCAAACAGCATTGCCGCCGCTACGCCCGATTCCGCTGCGGCGCTGATTGAGCGCTCCGAGCGCGCTTTCAACGCGTTTCTTGATTTGATCGGACGACCGGCAAAACGCACCGTACTGCCGTCGCGCTGATTGGCCCGGCTACCTCTCTGGCGTCAGCGCTCCAACACCATCGCAACGCCCATGCCACCGGCCGCACAGGCGGTAATCAACACGCGCCCCTGGCCGCGTTCGGCCAACTGCTGCGCCGCGCCGATCAACATACGACCGCCGGTAGCAGCAAAAGGATGGCCGATGGCAAGACTGCCGCCGACAAGGTTGATCTTTTCGACCTCGATGCGGCCGATCGCGGCTGGCAAGCCGAGGCGGTCGCGACAATAGCCGGGCGACTCGAGTGCGGCGATCGTGCACAACACCTGTGCCGCAAATGCCTCGTGGATTTCGATCAGATCGAAGTCCGCCAGCGTCAGCCGCAAGCGCGACAGCAATCGCGCAACAGCAACCGTGGGCGCCATCAGCAAGCCCTCGCCGCCGACAAAATCTACGGCCGCCACTTCAGCGTCGACGATGGCCGCAAGTGGCGTATGGCCGCGTGCGCTGGCCCAATCGCTGCTAGCGACCAGCACCGCGCTCGCGCCGTCGGACAGCGGCGTCGAGTTACCGGCAGTGAGCGTTCCGTGTCCAGAAGTCTTGTCGAATGCCGGCTTCAAGCTCGACAGCTTGTCCAAGGTTGTATCGGCGCGCAGGATGTTGTCGCGATTGAGACCACGAAAGCTCAATACCGACGGCTCATAAAAGCCACGCTCGTAAGCTGCTGTCGTGCGTTGGTGACTCTGCAGCGCCAATCGATCCTGATCGCTGCGCGAGATGCTCCAGGTTTTGGCCATCATCTCGCAGTGCTCGCCCATGCTCTTGCCGGTGCGAGGTTCGGCAACCAACGGCGCGCTGGGCTTGAGTTCCTTTAATCTGAATCCCTTGAACGCGACCAGTCGCTCGCCCATCGATTTCGCGCGGCTCGCCGCCAGAATGCGCGCATTCAAAGTGCGGTTGAGGACCAGCGGCACTTCGCTCGACGAATCGCTGCCGCCGCCAATACCGGCGTCGATCTGTCCCAGCGCAACTTTGTTGGCCACCACGATTGCCGACTCGAATCCGGTTCCGCAAGCTCGCTGCAACGTGAGTCCCGGTGTGGTCGGTTTCAAGCCGCTGCCAAGCGCGATCTCTCGCGCCAGATTGAAATCGCGCGAGTGCTTGAGCACCGCGCCGAAAGCCACCTCGCCGAGCTCCTCGCCCTGAAGTTTGAAGCGCTCGACCAACTTGCCGACCACCTCCGTGCCGAGTGCGAGATTGCCAAGGTCTGTGAGCGCCGTATTCTGTCGACAGAACGGCGTGCGCACGCCGCCGAGGATGTGTGCGAGGGGTTTGCGGGTCATGGCTAGTGTGGTGTTCCGTAATTAAGTTGAACAATATTTCCGATGGATTTCGGCGTCAGGCAAGGCGCGACGAGGAGACATAGCTCTTCTATGGCGACCGTGAGGACGATCGGCTTGCGCGGCATGCCGCGCGATCGACCGAACGACCGGCGGCTGCGCCGACGGGCTAAAAGCAACGCTGCATGGGGTCGAAAGACGCGGAAATAGTTCAAGGTAATTACGGAACACCACACTATTTGCTCCCAGTCGGACGCACCATGGTACGCCGGTTGTGCAATCGCTAGAGGATATAGCGGCTCAAATCCTCATTCTTCACGAGTTCCGCCAAGTGCTGGTCGACGAACTTGGCATCGATCGTCACCTGCTCGCCGCTGCGCTCGGAGGCATCGAAGGACAGCGATTCCAGCAGTTTCTCGAGCACCGTATGCAAACGCCGTGCGCCGATGTTCTCCATGCGCTCATTGACGTGCGCGGCGATCTCGGCCAGGCGTCGCACGCCGTCGGTCGTGAATTCGATGGTCATCCCCTCGGTGCCCATCAACGCAACGTACTGGCGCGTTAATGCGTTAGAAGGCTCGCGCAGAATGCGTTCGAAGTCGTCGACGTTCAGCGGCTGCAACTCGACGCGAATCGGGAAGCGCCCTTGCAGCTCGGGGATCAGATCTGATGGCTTAGCCAGGTGGAAGGCGCCGGACGCGATGAACAGAATGTGGTCGGTTTTTACCGTGCCGTACTTGGTCGATACCGTCGAGCCCTCGACCAAGGGCAGAAGATCGCGCTGCACTCCCTCACGCGAGACGTCCGCGCCGCCGTATTCGCCGCGACGACAAACCTTGTCGATCTCGTCGATGAAGACGATGCCGTTTTGCTCGACGTTGTTGATCGCCGCTGCTTTGATCTCTTCGTCATTGATCAGCTTTGCGGCCTCCTCGTCGATCAGCAGCGCGCGCGCCTTGCCGATCGGCAATTTACGCTTGGTGCTGCGCTGGCTGGCGAGATTCTGAAACAAGCCCTTCAGCTGACTGGTCATCTCCTCCATGCCCGGCGGCGCGGCGATTTCGATGCCTAACGAATGCGCGAGATCAATCTCGATCTCGCGTTCATCGAGCGCGCCAGCGCGCAAACGCTCACGAAGTTTGGCGCGTGTGTCGTTGTCGCGATCGACCGATTCAGAGGGGTTGTGATCGAAGCTCAAGCCCTGGCGACGGGGCACCAGCGCATCCAAAATGCGTTCCTCGGCGCGAACTTCGGCCGACGGCTTGACCTTCTCGACCGCTTGCTCGCGCGCCAGCTTGACGGCGGCATCGGCGAGGTCGCGAATGATGGTCTCAACATCTTTGCCCACGTAGCCCACTTCCGTGAACTTGGTGGCCTCCACTTTGACGAACGGCGCGTTCGCCAGCGCCGCCAGGCGCCGCGCGATCTCGGTCTTGCCAACGCCGGTCGGCCCGATCATCAGTATGTTCTTAGGCATCACCTCGTTGCGCATGACCGGATCGAGCTGCATGCGCCGCCAGCGATTGCGCAACGCAATCGCGACGGCACGCTTGGCGGCCGATTGTCCGATGATGTACTGGTCGAGGGCGGCGACGATGTTCTGCGGGGTCATTGGAGTTCCTGGTTTTCCTCGATGCTCAGGCTGAGGTTCGCGGTGTGATTCCAGGACCAGCATGCGTGCGTTGCCGCTGGCGCCAGAAATCAACAACCGAGTACCCAGGCCCGCTCAAACGAGTTCTTCAATCGTCAAGTTGTGATTGGTGTAGACGCAAATGTCGGCCGCGATATGCAATGCGCGCTCGACGATATCGCGCGGCCCGAGTTCGGTGTTTTCGAGCAGCGCTTTGGCAGCGGCCTGCGCATAGTTGCCGCCAGACCCGATCGCTATCAATCCATGCTCCGGTTCAAGCACATCGCCGTTGCCGGTGATCAGCAGCGAAGTTTCCGCGTCTGCCACGGCGAGCAGAGCTTCGAGGCGCATCAAGCGCCGCTCGGTTCGCCAGTCTTTCGCCAGCTCGACAGCGGCGCGGGTCAGATTGCCGCCGTGTTTCTCCAGCTTGGCGTCGAATAATTCGAACAGTGTGAACGCATCGGCGGTGGCACCAGCAAAGCCAGACAGCACATTGCCTTTGCCCAGGCGTCGAACCTTGCGCGCGTTACCCTTGACTACCGTATTGCCTAGCGACACCTGCCCGTCGCCGCCCATCACCACGCGATTGCCGCGCCGGACTGAGACGATGGTGGTGCCGTGGAATGATTCGCTCATGAGTACGACCTAAAGAAGCCAGACCCGTGTGTGGGGGCGGCAGTGGCGAAAATCAAATGGCGCAAGCGGCCGTCCCACAATCTCCAAGTCGACAGGCAGGTGCGCTGCGCGACGTTTCGAGTTCAGTCGTCAGCTGACCGTCTGTGCGATCGACGCCTCACTCGAATCCCACCACCTCAAGCCCGAAACCTGACAAGCCAAAGTACGGCCGCGGCGTTCCGAGCACAACGATCTTCGCAGCACCCAGGTCCGCGAGAATCTGCGCGCCGATGCCAGTGGTTCGCCAAGGTTGCGCACTTGAAGTATCTGAGGACTCGCCAAGCAGGCGTCGCAGTTGCGCTTCGGGCGTCGCGCGGTCGCCCAGTACGATCACCACGCCACTATCCAACTTAGCGATTGCCGCCATAGCGTCGCGTAGTTGCAGGCCAAAGTCAGGTCGCTCGATACCCAGTACGTCGCTCCAAAGGTTCTTGCTATGCACTCGCACCCGTGTCGGTCGGGTCGGATCGATCGAGCCACGCACCAGCGCATGGTGCAAGTCGTGCGTCAATGCATCCCGATAAACGACCAGCGTGAACTCGCCAGCGCTCGTCTGCACACGCTGCTCGGCAACGCGCTCGACCGTCTTCTCGGTGGCGAGCCGATACCTGATCAGGTCGGCGATGCTGCCGATCTTGAGGCCGTGTTGCGTAGCAAAGACCTCCAGCTGCGGACGCCGCGCCATATGTCCATCGTCGCCCATGACTTCGACCAGTACGCCGGCAGGCTCGAATCCTGCGAGGCACGCCAGATCAACTGCGGCCTCGGTGTGCCCGGCCCGCGCCAACACCCCGCCTGGCTGCGCAGCGAGCGGAAAAATGTGTCCCGGCTGCACCAGGTCCTCCGGCCGCGCAGTGGCAGCAACGGCAGTCCGGATGGTATGCGCGCGGTCGTAAGCAGAGATGCCGGTCGTCACGCCGGTCGCAGCTTCGATTGAGACCGTAAACGCCGTACCCATGCGTGTGCCGTTACGCACCACCATGGGCGGAAGGTGCAGGCGTTTGCAGCGATCCTGCGTCAAGGCTAAGCAAATCAGACCGCGCGCATGGCGTGCCATGAAGTTGATGTCTTCAGCCCTGACGCAGCCGGCCGCCATGATCAGATCGCCCTCGTTCTCGCGATCCTCATCATCAAGAACCACGACCATTCGCCCGGCGCGAACTTCGTCCAGCAGTTCGGGAATTGTGTTGAAAGGCATGAAGTGCGCTCGCGAGTAGACCGCGCGAAGTCTAACGGCAGTGCTGTCGACACCTATTGAAGCCGCAAGTTGTCGCACTCGGTCGATAGCAACGGCGCCCGCCGCCGACGGTATGGGCACTCGGAACGAAATCGACATGGAGTTCGTCGGAACTGGCCAACTAGAATTGCCATAGCGAACGTGCCCGGTCGAATACAGCGCAAAACGATCGGCGACCAATAAATTGAGCGAATGCTCAAAAAAATTTCGCCCACGGTGTTGACAGCCATCATTTCCCGGTTATGATGCGCGGCTCACCCAACGAGATGTTGGGTTGGTTGGAAAGGCGGTCCGGTGGTGGGTAGGCGCTTCGGTGCTGAGTCTGCTGTTGAGGGTAGCGGGTTCATTGAAAACGGATTCGGAGTGTCTTGTGTGGGCGCTTGGTCTTGATCTTTAGAGGGTCGAGAAGTGAGTGCCTGATGTAAGAGCAGTAGTTTTGAGCTAGTTGTTCTAG
>JALHMG010000018.1:89915-95021 GCA_022844135.1 Lysobacterales bacterium | reverse complement strand
TCGACGGACCCGCGCCATCGCCATTTGGTATCGCGGGACCTGGTGTGGTGTCCCAAAAGTAACTGGAAATCGTTCACCTTACTGTTGGGACACCACACTAGCCCGCATATTTCATGAGGGAACGCGGAAGATCGCGAAGGGCTTTGCGCCGGAATCGAGGCGCGAGGAGGAGGAATGGTTGTTCCATTGGGACGACGAGCAACGAAGAGTCCGGCGCAAAGAACGAGCGAGGGCCGTGTTAGCGAGGAAATGGCAGCGAACACTCTGTCAGTACGACCAACTCGATGATTTCCACGCTGTAACAACGAAATCAAGCCATTTCATCGCGACCTCATGAAATATGCGGGCTAGCGCATCAACCACCTACAGCTCATGCGCCCCATTGCGGCCAGCGAACGCTCAGAACCCCTCAAAGCCCGCCCGGAACATCGGAATGACGACATTCAACAATGGAACCGGTGCGCTGATATGGCCAAAGCGCTGGTTGTTCAGCTGGCCAAACTCGCCGCTTCCCCAGCAGCGAACAGGGTTGTCGGACCGCTTCGCGCAGACGGTTTGGCCGCCCGCTACGATCTCGCTCACGCCCTGCAAATCACTGACCAGCGTCAGGCTGGTGCGTTCGGAGCGAGTGCCATTCCCGATCTGGCCGAAGAAGTTCATGCCCCAACAGTGGACCGTTCCATCCTGCGACAGCGCGCAGTTGGCGTTCGAAAAGGTTTGCAGCGATATCGCGTTGGTGATTCCCCGAACTTGTGCGGGCAAGGGTTCGCGCGAGCTGACCGTATTTCCCAGCTGATAAAAGAAGTTGTCGCCCCAACACCACACGCTGCCATCGGTGCGACGTGCGCAGGTATGGGTGTGGTCGGCGTCGATTTCCGCAATCTGATTCAGATTGGCGATCGTTACCGGCGTGGTCGAGCCAATCACCCCATTGTTGCCCAACTGCCCATCAATGTTTTCGCCCCAGCAGCGCCCTGTTCCATCAGTCAGCAGCGCACACGAGTGCCAGGTGCCAAGCGTCAGCGATTGCACGTCAGCGAGTTCTTGGACGGACGCCGGCACGGCTGTCGAAGTTGTGGTGCCGATACCGAGCTGCCCCTGGTCGTTGCTGCCCCAACACTTGACCGTTCGATCGCTGAGGATCGCGCAGGTGTGTCCGACGCCGGTCGCGATGGCAATTGCATCGCTTAGCGGCGCCACAGTCACTGGCGTGAGCGAGTCCGCAAAAGAGCCGTTGCCCAGCTGGCCACCGTAGTTCTGTCCCCAACATTTGACACCACCGCTGTTCAGCAACGCGCAGACGTGCGAGCCACCTACCGAAACGCTGCGCACATCGGTCAGGCCAGGCACGGTGAGTGGGGCTGCTGACTCGACGTACGTGCCGTTGCCTAATTGACCAGATCGATTGAATCCCCAGCAACTGACCGTGCCGTCAGGCTGAACTTTGCAGTTGACAAAACCGCCGATGCTCATCGGCCAGATATCGGTCAAAGTGGCCTCCTCGGGAACGGCCGCGTACCCAAAGTCGCCGTTACCGAGCTGACCTTCCACGTTGTAGCCCCAGCATTGCGCGGCATCGTCGGTCGTGACCGCACACGTGCCATCCCCGCCAGCGTAAAGGCCGACCGCGTTGCCAAGGCCGACAACGGCAACCGGGAGGAAACTGGACTCCTTGAAGCCTGGCCCGTCGCCAAGCTGGCTGGAAAAGTCCGCTCCCCAGCAAACGACGGTCCTGTCTTGCCGCAGCGCACAGGTGTGGAGGCCGCCAGCGGCCAGCGCTGTCACGCCGCCCAGGTTGGCAACCGTGACCGGCGCACTCGGGTTGCTCCCTGGTGCGACGCCGACCTGCCCCGTGTCGTTGTAGCCCCAGCACTTGACGGTCCCGCTGATGAGCAGTGCGCAGACGTGTGAGCCTCCAGAGACGATAGATGCCGCATTGCTGATTCCCAGAACATCCACGGGTACGGGCGAGTCGACATACGTGCCGTTGCCCAATGTCCCCAAGAAGTTCTCACCCCAGCAGGCGATGCCCCCGGTTGAACGCAGCGCGCACGAGTGCCTGCCGCCGGATGTCACCGCCACCGCGTCGGTCAGGCCGACCACATCCACGGGCGTCGGCGTCACTGCGGTTGTGCCATTGCCCAACTCGCCGTTTTGGTTGTTGCCCCAGCAACGAACTGCACCGTTGGCGCGGAGCGCGCAACTGTGAAGGCTTCCGGACGCCACGTCGATGGCATCGCCAATGCCCGGCACCCGCACCGGAAAGTGCGGCGCCTGCTGACGGCTGACGCCCAATTGGCCGTAGCCGTTGAATCCCCAGCACTGCACTGAGCGGTCGCGCATCACCGCGCAAGAATGGAATCCGCCCACACCGAGCTGCGCCGCCTCAGCGACGCCGGACACCGCCATCGGTGTTGCCGAATGGGATTGCGTACCATTGCCAAGCTGACGGTACTCGTTAGAACCCCAGCAATACACTTTGCCGTTGTCCAGCCCGCAGCTGTGACTAATGCCCAAGCCCAACACACGCTCCGCACGCGCGGCGCCGTTGAACGAGACGAGTGCCACAACGAGCACGATTGAAGTTGAGAACAAAGAACGCATTGAAGGTACCGTCTGAGAACACTCACTGGTAACGCGTAGAACTGCGGCCGAACGGCCCATGCGATGCGTAACGAAGGCCGACCGGTCGGCGAACGTCGGGAGGCGGCGCAGTACCAGCACCAGCGGCGGCAGCGTCTTCAAAACACACTCGGGATCGCAGGAACTATCGCCTTAACCACCTACGGCTCATCCACCCAGGCTCCATAGCGCACATCGTTGCGCAACTCCACGAGACCATCGCCGTAGTACACAAAATTGTAGATCGCCACATCGCAGAGCGCGGGCTGCGAGCCCTCGGGGCGGCGATTGCATCCGGCGGTGAAGGCGGCATTCGCCGCATCGTAGAGCTGCGGCTTAATGTCCGTCACTTCGCGCACGATCTTGAAGCTCTGGAATTTCTCCGCGCCATTGTCCATCGGCGGAAGCATGTCGGCGATGGAATGAAAGCGCGTCTTTGCAAAGCACAAGCGCGGCCGTTTGAACACCTTCTCCGGCGGCGGCGCATCGGATGAGCCCAGCTTCTGTCGGCGCTCTTCCACCACCGTCTTGTACGCCGTATCCACGTCATCGCGATACAGCGCCTTGCCATCCGCCGTCAGCTCAAAAACCGCCTCGCCCTCAGTCGCGCGTTTGGCCACCAGCCCCGCACGCACCAGCGCATCGCACTTGTCGCACCCGAGCGGATGCAAACTCTCCCGCCACGGAAACGGCCCCTGATAAATGCACATCGGATCGAACTCATCGAACACCCGATTCGCATCCTCGCGCACGCGCTCGATGGTTTCTGGGGAGGGTGTTGGTGTGCAGGCGCCGATTGAGGCTGCAGCGAGGATGAGTAGCAGGCGCGAGTGCTTCGGCATGGGCAATGGATCTGTAGAGAGTAGGGCGCATGCTACGAGACAGATGTGAACTGCCGCCACGATTCTCGCCAATTCTCGCCAGCGCGTTCCCCAATGCCAAATGGCAGACGGGCAGGAGCAGTTTTGATCGCCGCTCAAGCAGAATGACACCGACGTTCGCCATTGATGAGCAGTTGATGCCACGTAAAGCACAAGAGAAAACCAGCACCGCCAACATCGGCTTCGAGGCCAAGCTCTGGCTGGCCGCGGACAAGCTGCGCAACAACATGGACGCGGCGGAATACAAGCACGTCGTGCTTGGCCTGATCTTTCTCAAGTACATCTCCGACAGTTTTGAGGAACATCGCGCCAAGCTGATCGAAGGGCAGGGCGACTATGCCGGCGCCAATCCGGAAGATCCGGACGAATACAAAGCCGAGAACGTATTTTGGGTCCCCGCCGAGTCCCGCCCCGGCCGCTATGTGGGTGCCGAGGAAGTCGCTGACGACGGCGAACCCTTCGAAGAAAAAATGCCGCGCCTCGTTGCCGAACTGCACGCCCAGTTCGCGGAGTCCTTGCGGTTGGAGCAGGCGATCAAGAAGAACCTCGGAGGGTTGGGGTTCTAGCCAATATGCCGCAATCGCTCTCTAACATCCTCGTGCATCTGGTCTTCAGCACCCAAGATCGCGCGCCCATGATCGACGATGTTTGGCGCGATGATTTGCATGCCTACATCGGCGGCATCGTCCGGCGTTGCGGTAGCGACCTGCTCGCGGTGAACTCCGTGGCCGACCACATGCATTTGCTTTTCCCGATGCCACGCACCATGACCGTGGCGGATTTGGTGCGGGAAATCAAAACCGGAGCGACGAAGTGGATTCAGGAGAAGACCCCAGCCCTCGCCAAGTTTCATTGGCAGGCGGGATACGGCATTTTTTCGGTCAGCCCCAGTCACAAGGAAGCCGTCATCCAATACATCGCCGGACAGCAGGAGCATCACCGCACCGTGTCGTTCCAAGACGAATACCGGCGATTGTTGGAGAAGTACGGCATCCAATATGACGAGCGATATGTTTGGGATTGACGCGAGAGGCGTGGGGCGATCGTACGTCGGCGCGGATGTTTCGCGCGTCCCGTCGTGCATCGGTTTTCCCATGCCAACGGCATGGAAGGTGATCGCGGTTCCGTATGCCCCGGCGCACCCCGAATTTCCCATGCCAACGGCATGGACGGATGTTTCGTGCGCCCCGTTGGGGCGCGGCGTGATTGTGGGCGTCGATACCAGGGTTTCACCCTGTTCCAGGGTTCCACCCTTCGCTATCACCGTTGGCCCCGTTGGGGCCGCGTCCGCCCAGAATGTAGGCGCCCCATCGCGCCCACGATTTCCCATGCCAACGGCATCGACGTTGATTGGGGGAATTCCGCGCATCTCGACACGCCCCCGATTTCCCATGCCAAAGGCATGGACGGTGATAGCGAAGGGTGGAGCGAGGAACGAGCGTAACCCTGGTATCGGGCCAGAGAACAAAAACCGCCCCAACGGGGCGGACGGCGGCGTTGTGCATTCGTTGGGTCACCGCCCGGCCGGCCGCGCGGATGTTTCGTGCCAACGTGATGCGAATGATTCGTGCGCCCCGTTGGGGCGCAGGGTGATGCGGGGCGT
>JALHMG010000018.1:0-89815 GCA_022844135.1 Lysobacterales bacterium | reverse complement strand
GCGGACGGCGGCGTTGTGCATTCGTTGGGTCACCGCCCGGCCGGCCGCGCGGATGTTTCGTGCCAACGTGATGCGAATGATTCGTGCGCCCCGTTGGGGCGCAGGGTGATGCGGGGCGTCGATACCAGGGTTCCACCCTGTTCCAGGGTTCCACCCTGTTCCAGGGTTCCACCCTTCGCTATCACCGTTGGCCCCGTTGGGGCCGCGTCCGCCCAGAATGTAGGCGCCCCATCGCGCCCACGATTTCCCATGCCAACGGCATCGACGTTGATTGGGGGAATTCCGCGCATCTCGACACGCCCCCGATTTCCCATGCCAAAGGCATGGACGGTGATAGCGAAGGGTGGAGCGAGGAACGAGCGTAACCCTGGTATCGGGCCAGAGAACAAAAACCGCCCCAACGGGGCGGACGGCGGCGTTGTGCATTCGTTGGGTCACCGCCCGGCCGGCCGCGCGGATGTTTCGTGCCAACGTGATGCGAATGATTCGTGCGCCCCGTTGGGGCGCAGGGTGATGCGGGGCGTTGGTACCAGGGTTCCACCCTGTTCCAGGGTTCCACCCTTCGCTATCACCGTCGGCCCCTTTGGGGCCGCGCCCGCTCGGGATGTAGGCGCCCCGTCGCACCCGAATTTTCCCATGCCAACATGGACGTTGATTGGGAGAATTCCGTGCGCCTCGATACGAATCCGATTTCCCATGCCAACGGCATGGACGGTGATAGCGAAGGGTGGAGCGAGGAACGAGCGCAACCCTGGTATCGGGCCAGAGAACAAAATCCGCCCCAACGGGGCGGACGGCGGCATTGTGCGGTCGTTGTATCCCCGTCCGCCGGTCGGCCGCGCGGATGTTTCGTGCCAACGTGATGCGAATGATTACTTTTCCTTCGGAGAATGAAGTTCGGACGGTCGGGAAGTCATGTGCTTCCCGGCCGTTTTTTAATCCGTTGACTTCGTCTCGCCCAGCTCACCTCAATTAGACGGAAGAGGACTACGTCGTCGCGGTAGCGCCAAGGGACGCATCACGATCCCATTTCGAATTCATAGCACGGCACGCCTCCGATTGCGCGCTCCTGGTGGGCTACGCCTTCAAGGAATACGTGATGTTCATCGCCAGTCACTTCGACCATCTGGTTGGCGTGTTCCAGGACGACCCGCCATGTCGGTGAGTGAAGTGGCGGGCTTTGGTAGTCCGTTCCTGCGCCGAAGAACGGATCGTGCCTTGCCACGAGCACACACGGTCCTTCGATGGCGATGGCATCGGGGTTGTCGACAGGCAAGCCGTCATCATCGTGGTCAAATGCGGAGAACCTGACCGGTCCGTTCGGGAAGCGCTCTGAAACACGCTCTTCGATCGCATCCATCAGAAATTCGTACTTCTCGTCATCGACATCGTCTGCCATAGAAACTCCAAACCGATTGCGCCCTTGCGCTGATGCGCTTAGCCCGGATGTTTCATGAGGAACGCGGAAGATCGCGAAGGGTGAGAGAGGGCAAGCTTGCATCGCATGCGATGCGCCCTCTCGAACGACTGGCGGCTGCGCCGTCAGGCCGGACCTTTGCGCCGGAATCGAGGCGGGAGGAGGGTGAGAGCGGGCAAGCTTGCGCCGCATGCGGCGCGCCCGCTCGAACGGGCGGCGGCTGCGCCGCCGCACCGGGCGGAATGGTTGACCCGGCCCGTCAGCGTAGCTGCCGGGCGCTCGGAGCATCGCGCGCTGCGCGCGCAAACGATGCCCCTCTCCCATTGCGACGACGAGCAACGAAGAGTCCGGCGCAAAGAACGAGCGAGGGTGAGGCGGGATTTTGCGCCGCATGCGGTGCGCCGCCGAACGCCAGCGCATGGATGCGCTGGCCGGAGGAGCGAAGCAGGAAGCGCAGCCGTGTTAGCGAGGAAATGGCAGCGAACACTCTGTCAGTACGACCAACTCGATGATTCCCACGCTGTAACAACGAAATCAAGCCATTTCCTCGCGACCTCGTGAAATATCCGGGTTAGCGCGCCATCACGGCGCCAGCCCTGCAAATCGCCATGCCAGCGTGCTGCCGGCATGGAACGGCACGATCTCGGTATCGGCGGCGCTCAGGCGTTGCGGAACGGACTGTGCGGCGCGTTCGAGGACGATGCGTTCGCTGTTGAGCGCCAAGCCATAAAAGCGCGGGCCGTGTTCTGACGCGAAGGCTTCCAGGCGATCGAGTGCGCCTTCTTCTTCGAAGGTTTTTGCGTAGCTCTCGATAGCGTGCGGGGCGTTGAAGATGCCGGCGCAGCCGCAGGCGGATTCTTTGGCGCCGATGGCGTGCGGGGCCGAATCGGTACCGAGGAAAAACTTCGGGGAACCGGAGACGGCCGCGCGGCGCAAAGCGAGGCGGTGATGTTCGCGCTTGGCGACGGGCAGGCAGTAAAAATGTGGGCGGATGCCACCTTCGAACATGGCGTTGCGATTGATGTCCAGATGATGCGGCGTGATCGTTGCGGCGAGCGTTGCCGGGCCGGATTCGACAAAGGCGGCGGCTTCGGACGTGGTGATGTGTTCGAACACCACTTTGAGTGCCGGAAATCGGACGATCAGTTGCGACAGGATCTTGTCGATAAACACCGCTTCGCGATCGAACACATCGACGTGCTTATCGGTCACCTCCCCATGCACGAGCAGCGGCATGCCGATGCGCTGCAGCGTTTCGAGTACGGGGTAAATGTTCTCGACGTTGGTGACACCGAAACTCGAGTTCGTGGTGGCGTGGGCGGGGTAAAGCTTGCAGGCGGTGAACACGCCGGTGGTGAAGCCGCGTTCGATCTCGGACGCGTCGATGCTGTCGGTGAGATAGCAGGTCATCAACGGCGTGAACTTGATCCCCGGATCCAGCGCAGCGGTGATGCGCGATCGATAGGCGTCCGCGGCCGCCGTGGTTGTCACCGGCGGATTCAAATTCGGCATGACGATGGCCCGCGCAAATTGCCTGGCGGTGTAGTTCACCACCGAGGCGAGCATCGCACCGTCGCGCAGGTGTACATGCCAATCGTCTGGACGGCGGATCGTCAGGTGTTGGGAGTCGTTTTTTTTCGAATTGTCGGCAGGCAAGGGAGGTTTCCGCAGCAGCGAATGCCCACCAATCTACCGCAAGCTCGGGATGGGCGGCGACCGCTCAGACAGCGATGGTTTCATACGGCTGATGAAGGCGGTCGTGAAAGGTGCACGGAATGTGCACAATGGCCATTAGATCATTGACGCTCTTCTCACTTTTGCGCCCGAGCCCGCCCATGTTCGAATGGATCGCCAGCCCTGAAGCCTGGATTGCCCTTGCAACTCTGATTGCGCTGGAGGTGGTGCTCGGCGTCGACAACATCATCTTCATCTCGATTCTGTCTACCAAACTGCCGGAGCATCAGCGGGCGCTGGCGCGCCAGTTGGGCATCGGGGTGGCGGCTGTCAGTCGCCTCGCGTTGCTGTTCACGATCGCCTGGATCGTGGGGCTGACGGCGCCGGTGTTCACGGTCTGGGGCAACGAGCTGTCCTGGCGCGACATTATCCTGATCGCCGGCGGACTATTTTTGATTTACAAGGCGGTCAACGAGCTGCATAACAAGCTTGAAGGTCCGGACAACGCCAAGGGCGCTGCAGTGCAGGCGACCTTCGCTGCGGTGATTTTGCAGATCATGATTCTCGACATGGTCTTTGCGCTCGACTCGATCATCACGGCGGTGGGCATGACCTCGCATATCAGCATCATGGTGATTGCGATTCTGGTTGCCACCGCAGCGATGGTGTTCCTCGCCAAGGCGATCCACGAATTCGTGATGCGTCACCCGACGGTGAAAGTGCTGGCGCTGGCCTTCTTGCTGCTCATCGGCGTGATCCTCATCGCCGACGGATTCGGCCAGCCGGTACCCAAAGGCTATGTGTACTTCGCGATGGCGTTTGCGGTGTTGGTGGAGCTGCTCAACATCGGCGCTCGCCGAGCGGCGGGCAAGCCGGTGGTGCTGCATCAGGAGTACACCGAGGACGCGCCGGGTCGCAAAGCTTAGGAACTGCGTTAAGTCCGAACGCGCGAGCGTTGGTGACTCAGGGACAGACTGGCCCTGACCGCTTGGGCGCCATGAAGGGTGCCCCAATTGTCGGCTGGGCGCGATCATCGCGCCCGATGACGCCCGATATCGCTCAAAGATCGAAACGCAGACCAGCCACCAGGCTCAGCGTCTTGACGCGCGCGTCGCTCTCGAAGGACGCGTCTGGAGCGATGTCATACGACACGCCGCCGGCACGCACGTAGTTGTAGCGCGCGTCAACGGTCATCGTGAGGGTTTTCGACAACGGCATGGCGATACCGGCGAATACTTGCGCGCCCCAGGCGCTGTTGTCTTCGCCGGAGATGCGCAAAAAGCCGCTGTCGATGTTGTCGACTTTCACAGCGGCCCAACCGGCGCCAGCGCCGACATACGGGACAACTGACGAGCCGTCGATCGGCAAGTCGGCGACAGCGTTCAACATCACGGTGCGCACATCGACCCGGCCGCTCAAGCCCTCAAGGCCCAGTGTCGGCAAATCCTCGGCATCGGCGCGTCGCAGGGCGGCGTCTATTTCCAGCCGCCAGTTGTCGCCCATTTTGCGTCCAGCGACGCCAGCCAATCCCCAGCCGCGATCAAGCGTCAAGTCGCCGAGGATCGGGCCGGCGTCGATTTCCACATCGGACACATCGTCGAAGCTGGCGCGTGCGCCGAGGTAGTAGTCGGCAGCGGACGCGGGCAGGGTGGCCAACGAGCAGGCAATCGCGACGGCGAGACGGTTAGGCAAAAACATATCGAATCCTTGATGGAACGCAAAAAGGGAACGCAGGCGTCAGGGTGGCAGCGCGATTGCACGAACTGCTCGTTCGTGCGTTGGAGGCTCAAGCAAAGCGCCGCGCGCCCGCCTGCACCGTCAGCGTGCGATCGACGCTTGCGGTGTAGTTGGTGCTGAACGCGGTGCTGACCAGAATCCACTGCGCTTGGGCGCGCTCGCGGGTGATGTCGAGCAGCACGAAGCCGCGTCGCGCTGTTTCCGAGTACACCAATTGGTCGACGCGCGCCTGCGCCGGTGCGGTGTTGCTCTCGACGATGACTGCCGATAACGCGGCGGCGGGAATATCGGGCAAGGCTTCCTCGAAGCCGGGAGAAGTCACCGATGGCGTTGCCAGTTCCACACCGACGTTGACGATGCCGTTGGCCGAGGGCAAGCGCAGATTCGCGGCCCAGGAGTTGTGGCTATCGCCCGTGAGCACGAGCGGATTGCGTGCCGCTTGCAGCAGTGTGCCGAGGAATCGAGTACGAGCGGTTGGGTAGGCGGCCCAACTATCGGCCACGAAGTCGTAGAGCGGCAGCCCACCGCGCGCAAGTTGGTTGTACTGCGCCAGGCCCGCCGGCCCGCCGAGAAGTTGCTGGATGCCAGCGACCAGCGCATCGCGTACGGGCGCAGGCAAAACACGTGTGTCCGAAAAATTCGGCGCCGACTGGAAGTGCAGAAGGGTCTGGTTGCCGATGATTTGCCAGGGCTGCGTGCTGCCGGTGAGCTGCGCCTGGATGAAGCTTTCCTGCTCGGCGCTCATCATGCGGCGTGAGCGCGTACTGCCGGGCACAACGTCGGCGGGGAAAGTGCCGTCGGGGCGTGCGGTCAGATAAAACGACAAAAACTGATCCTGCGAAATCGCGTACTGATCGCGACCTTCGATGCGCGTATCGAGCATGACCAGGCGCGCCAGATTGCCAAAGTCGAATGCACGCCAGATGCGTAATCGATTGCCATCGAGCGAGGTGCGAATGGGCATCCACTCGTGATAGGCCCGGGCGGAATCGAGCAACCGCGTTTCCCACGAGCCTTCGTTCGTCTGGTGGTTTTCCGCGCCGCCGCGCCAGCTGTCGTTGGTCGATTCGTGATCGTCCCACACGGTGATCCAGGGATTTTTGCGATGCAATTCCTGCAGGTCCGCATCGCTGCGGTACAGCGCGTATCGCTGGCGATAGTCGGCCAGCGTGACGATCTCGTTACGCGGATTCAATTGCCCGATGCGCGGTTGCGTCACCGCCTGACCGATGCTGTTACGGCCCGCGGCAAGCCCAGGCGTCTGATAGCCCGTGGGGCCGTATTCGTAAATGTAGTCCCCGAGGTGCAGTACGGCATTCAAATCGTCCCGCAGCGCCGCCTCGCGATAAACGTTGAAGAATCCTTTGGGGTGATTCGAGCACGAGAAGAACGCGAGCTTGATGTTGGCCACATCGCCCACCGGCAAGGTGCGTGTGATGCCCACGGGCGAGCGCTTATCGCGATAGACGAACTGGTAGTAGTACGTTTTGCCTGGCTCAAGGCCAGCCGCATCGACTTTGCAGCACCAGTCGTTGTCGGGGCTGGCGAGCACCAGTCCGCCGCCGACTGGCCGGCGCATGTCGGCGCGATCGGAGATTGACCAGTACACGAAAAAACTCTCGCCGCTACCTTCGGCGAATGCACGCGTCCAGAGGATCACGCGATTGGCAAGCGGATCGCCGCTGGCGACGCCGTGGGTAAAGGCCACATTGAGCAGCGGCTCGCGCGCCAGCGCTTTGGACGTGATTCCGGCGGTGGCAATCGGCGCCAGGCCCACGGCGAGGGCGCCGCGCAGCACGCGGCGGCGGGAAGTGAATTGCTCAGACATGGGGTGCTTCCAGAACGCGACAGCCCACTAGGCTGCGGGGCATGGGTGACCGACCAATGACGGGCAGGTTGCAGTTTCGATGCTTGTGATCAGGTTGTCCCTGATCGGTCGCCCCGTCCCAGATCGGTCGCCGCTAATAGCGCGGAACACCACATTAGATTGCGACGACAAGGGCAGTCGCGATTGAGCCAAGAGCCGTCAGCAGTCCAGATGCGACAAGTGCCAGGAGGAACAAGGCTGTCGCAGCGAACCCGCGGGTACCTCGCGTTCTGAAGAAGTAATAGGGCAGTGCCAGGACAGCTATGGCGATGACACCGACATTAAGCCAAACGGATCGCCGATACCCAATTTCGTCGCTGTCCAGGCGATACCAATAAAAGATCAGAAAAATGCTGATGAGCATCGATGGCAGTGCGCTTGGCGGATACTCCTGGCCAGGGTAGAAGTACTGATCTGCGGCCCCCGATAGAAACGAAAACACTGCAAATGCGATCAGCAACTGAGTCTTGGCACCCATGACGTTCCCTGGTTTAGTCGCGAAGAAGGCCGGACACCAGCCTGGACATTCCATGAGGCCGCGAAGAAGAGGCCTGATTTTCTGGTAACGCGTCGGATCGTCGAGAAGATCGAACTGACAACCTGCTCGCTGTCATTTCCATAGCTTGAGCGGCTCCACTTCCGGCTTCCCTCTCACTCTTCGCGATTTTCCGCGCTCCCGCATGACTGTCCGAGTTAGATCCGCAGGCTGCCGCGAAAGCCGCGCGCTGCATAGTACGACTGTGCACCGTTGTGATAGACGAAAACCTGACCATAACGGCGGTCGCAGAACAACGCGCCGCCGAGCGCTCTGACGGCTATTGGAGTTGCGATCCAGCTGGAGGTCTTTAGGTCGAACTCACCAAGCGTCTGCAGGTGGCGATAGTCGGCTTCAGTCAACAGCTCAATGCCCATGGACGCCGCCATGCCGACGGCGCTGCCAGCTGGTTTGTTTTCTTTGCGCGCATCGAGCGCGGAATCGTCGAAACATAGACTCCGACGGCCGGCTGGGCTCTCAGCGCTGCAGTCGCAATAGAGGATCTCGTCACGCTCATTGAGTCCGATGACATCGGGCTCGCCGCCGCTGGCGTCCATCGCGGCAAGGCTCGTAAGCGCTTTGTTATTGGCCGCGATTCGCGCTTCCACCGTCGGCCAGTGAATGCCGGTGTGGCGATTCGGATAGCGCTCGAAGCGCGATTTCAGCGTCGCCAACAACACATCGCGTTCGCGGCTTTTCAGAACACGGCTCCCAGGATGCGCGGACCCATTGCGCCAGTGACCTCGGGGCAATTGCCGGGTTCGCCGCGCAACGTGCGACGCGCCAGCCAGGCGAAGGCAACCGCTTCGACGAAATCCGGGTCGATGCCGTGATCTGCGGTGGTCGATACCGGAACGGACCTGCCCAAGTCTCGCTCCAGCGCGATGCGGACCGCATCGAGCAGGTGCGCGTTATGCACGCCGCCGCCGCAGGCGATGACGTCGACGGTATCGGGCTGCTCGCGCGCCAATGCCTTGGCAATGCTTTGCGCCGACAGCGCCAGCAGCGTGGCTTGCACGTCGTTCGGTTGATCGGTGCCGCGAAGTTTGGGTAGCAACCAGCGCAAGTTGAACTGCTCGCGCCCGGTACTCTTGGGTGCGGGTTGGCCAAAATAGGGCTCGGCCAGCAACCGGGTCAGCAACGGCTCGATCACCTGACCCGAAGCGGCAAATGCGCCGCCCTCGTCCCGCGATTGGCCAGTGTGTTCCTGCGCCCATGCATCGAGCAAACAGTTGGCCGGGCCAGTATCGAAGCCACGCACGGGGCGGTCCGGCGCCAGCAACGTAAAGTTGGCGATGCCGCCGAGATTGAGGACGGCGCGGGGCGCATTGCCGGCGAAAACGTCGGCGTGCAGCGCACACACCAGCGGCGCGCCTTGGCCGCCCGCGGCCATATCGCGGCGCCGAAAATCGGCGACGGTGCGGATGCCGGCGATTTCGGCAATCTGATTCGGATCGCCGATTTGCATCGTGAACGGGAAGGGCCGCTGCGGACGATGGCGAATCGTCTGGCCGTGAGAGCCGATCGCGACGACCTCGTCGGGTGCCACGCGCGCAATCGCTAACAGCGCATTTGCGGCCTCGCCAAAGGCGCGACCTACCTCAACATCGATCGAGCCCAGCTCGTCCAGCGACACCGCGTCCGCTACCATCAGCATGAGCAGCCGCTGGCGTAGATTCGGATCGTACGGAAACGTGTGGGCAGCGATCACGTGTGGGCAATGCCCGAAACGCACCAGTGCCGCATCGATGCCATCGGCGCTGGTTCCCGAGATCAGACCCAGGTAAAGATCGGACGTCACCAGGCCGGGCCCGAACGTTTTGAGGGACGACGGGGATTCAGGTCAGCGCACGACTGCAAGCGATTGGTCTTCGACCACCGCCAGCGCCGTCGCGAACTGCTCGCGCGCTTTTTGGAACCCGGCCAGCTCGGTGCCGGTCAACGGCTCGGATACCGGCAGATCGACGCTGAGCGGATCGCGATGCACGCCGCCGACTCGGAACTCGTAATGCAGGTGCGGACCGGTGGCCAGACCACTCATGCCGACATAGCCGATCACCTCGCCCTGCTGCACTTTATCGCCTTTGTTCAGGCCTTTGGCGAAGCGCGACAGATGTCCATACAGCGTGGTCACCTGGTTGCCATGCTGCAACTCGATGGTGCGGCCATAACCGCTCTGGTTGCCGACGAAACGCACGGTGCCGTTGCCTGCTGCGCGCACGGGTGTTCCCGTGGGTGCGGCATAGTCGACGCCGCGGTGAGCGCGCATTCGACCCAGAATGGGGTGCTTGCGGGCGGAGGAGAAGCGCGAGGAAATTCTCGTGAACTCCACCGGCGTGCGGATGAAGGCTTTGCGCAGACTGCGACCATCTGCGCGATAAAAGTCGCTGCGGCCGCTGCTGTCGGTGTAGCGGAACGCTTCGTAGCGCTTGCCCTGATTGACGAACACGGCGGCAAGTACATCGCCATCGCGCAGTCGGACACCATCGCGGTAGATCGACTCATAGACCACGGCGAAACGGTCGCCCTCGCGCAAGTCTTGCGCAAAATCGACATCGTAGTTGAACACCTCAGCCAGACGCATCACCTGAATGTCCGACATGCCAGCGGCTTCGCCTGCGGCGAAGAGCGAGGACGAAATCACCGCGCTGCCATATTGCGTTCGGCGCTCCAGTGCGCGCTCAATCGTTCGTTCTTTGACGTCTTGCCCGTCGATTTCCACCAGCACCCGCTCAGACTCGCTGCGATCGAACTGCAGCGCGGTCAGTACTCCATCTTTGGGGATGCGAAAAGCGATTTGATCGCCTGGGTGGATTTGCGTCAGTGCGCGCACGCTGTCGCTCGCTTCGAGCAGACGGTGCATCGTGGTAGCGGACAAACCCAGGCGCGAAAAGATGTTGCCCAGCGTCTCGTTGCGGCGGACGGTGACGACCTGCCAGCCGTCTTCGCTGTTGCTGCCCAAATACAGATCCGATTCCAACGCCGACACTGGCGCCGGAATGGTCGATAGCGTCTCGCTTGCCGGCGGCAGCTGCAGAGGAATATTCAGCTGCTTGGCAATCGGATCCGGGCGCATCACTCCGGCGAAAACCGGCAGCACAACCAGGCCCACCAGCACTACCGCCAGAGCCGATCCGCCCAGCATGGTGGTGCGGCGATTGCGCACGCCGAAATGCAAGGCGCGGGTGATGACATCCAGTAAAGCGTTGCGGAAACGCGACAGCGATTTGGCGTGAACCGGGCGTTGATGATAGTGACGACGAACCGCTTGGCGCGAAGAGGAAGATCGGCGATGGCGCCAGTCGGATTGATAGATCACGCGTCGCTTCCGGCTGCTCTCAGACGGCGCGAACCATATCGAGTTGTAGGGATGACGTCAAAACTTAAATTGGTGTTAAAGCAACAGTGTTGTGCGCATGCAACAGTGGCTATAGGTTCTCGGATGCGGGAAACAGCAGCCATCGACGACCAAGAACCAAGAACCAACAACCAACAACCAACAACCAACAACCAACAACCAACAACCAACAACCAACAACCATACCCATGCGTACCGTAGACCCCGTAACACGCGCCGAAGATACTCCGCGCTTTCGCTCATTGGATCGCTCGCTATGGATTGGCTGTCGTTCGCAGCAAAAGGCTTGACGGGTTCGCCGCTGTGGTTGGTGGTGTTGTACTTCGCGCTGGTAACGCAGTTGACGATTTTTGCGGTCACGCTGTATCTGCATCGTAGCCAGTCGCATCGGGGCGTAGATTTTCACCCGCTGATCGCGCACGTATTTCGCTTCTGGGCCTGGCTGACGACGGCCATGGTGACCAAGGAGTGGGTGGCAATCCACCGCAAGCATCACGCCAAGTGCGAGACCGAGGAGGACCCCCACAGCCCGCAAATTCATGGCATCGGGAAGGTGTTGTTTCACGGTGTGGTGCTTTACCAGCAGGCCTGCAAAGACCGCGCGCTGATCGAGCAATACGGCACCGGCACGCCGAACGACTGGATCGAGCGCAACGTTTATGCGCCGCTGCCGGCACTTGGTCCAACCTTGATGGCCCTCATCAACATTGCACTGTTTGGAGCGATCGGTCTGGCAATCTGGGCGGTCCAGATGCTGTGGATTCCGGTGCTCGCCGCTGGCGTGGTCAATGGCCTGGGCCATTGGTGGGGATATCGCAACTTTGAAACCAGCGACACTTCAACGAACCTGACGCCGTGGGCTTTTTTCATCGGCGGGGAAGAGCTGCACAACAATCATCACGCGTATCCCAGCTCGTCGAAGTTCGCGCTGCGTCGTTACGAATTCGACATCGGTTGGGTGGCGATTCGCGTGCTGTCGTTCTTCAAGCTGGCGACAGTCTTGCGTGTCGCGCCGGCGTTATCGGAGCGACCGAATGTTTCGATTCCAGATATGGACACGGTGCGCGCGTTGCTCACGCATCGCTTCAAGGTGATGGGCGACTATTTCCACGGCGTAATCATGCCGACGCTGAAAGCCGAAGCCGAACGTGCTGAAGGACAGATGGAACGCCTGCGCGGCAAGTTCCGGCGCGCGCTGGCGAACGATGGCCGCTGGCTCGATGAGGCTTCGCGCGAACGCATGCGGACGTGGGTACGCGAGCGACCAGCACTCGCGCGCGTGATGGAATACCAGCGCAGCCTCGCCGCCACGCTGGAGCGTTCCGGGCGCAACGGCGAGGCGCTCGCCGAATCGCTGCGCGCGTGGTGCGATGAGGCCGAGAAATCCGGTATCGCTGCGTTGGAAGCGTTCTCGCGGCGGATACGGGGGTATCAGCTCGTAGGCGCATGACTGCACTTGCAGGTGTTTTTGGTTCACACGAAGTCACGAAGATACAAAGATCAGACTCAACTCTTCGTGTCTTCGTGCGAACGCTCATCGGAGTTCTTGCCCGAAGACGACCCCCGCCTCAAGGTAGCCCTCTGCCCGCGCCCATGCGAGCATCTATTCATCGCAAACGGGAGCGCATCATGGGCGAACTGTCGGGTAAGGACTACCGCAAGTTGCTGGAGCCACTTGCGGAAGAATTGAATGCGATGCACCGCTGGCTGCAGCACACCGGCAGGCGCCTCGTTGTGGTGTTCGAGGGGCGGGATACCGCAGGGAAGGGCGGGGCAATCGACGCGTTTACCGATTGCCTGAATCCGCGTTCCTGCCACGTCGTAGCGCTGAGCAAGCCCACCGAGCGTGAACGCACACAATGGTATTTCCAGCGCTACGCGGCCCACTTGCCCGCCGCTGGCGAGATCGCGCTATTCGACCGCAGCTGGTACAACCGCGCAGGCGTAGAGCGCGTGATGGGCTTTTGCAGTGAGGAGGAGTACCAGCAGTTTCTCGTCGATTGCCCTGCCTTCGAGCGCATGCTGGTCAAGAGCGGCATCCTGCTCTACAAATACTGGTTCGGCTGCGATCAGAAGATGCAGGAGGAGCGGCTCGTTGAGCGTGCCGACGATCCGGTCAAACGCTGGAAGATTTCGCCCATCGATCTGGCCGCGCGCGACAAATACCGCGAATACACCAAGGCGCGCGATGAAATGCTGGCGCATACGCATATCCCGGAAGCGCCGTGGACGATGGTCGATATGAACGACCAGAAGCGCGGGCGTTTGAACATGGTGCGACACCTGCTCGATACGCTGCCGGACCACGAAGTGGCGATGGAGCCGCTGCAATTGCCGGCGCTCAAAGGGGCGCCGAAAAAGGAGAGCTTTCCCAAGGGTATCCCGGTCGCGAAGGCGCACTACTGATGTTGCAGGTTGCGGCGCTGACAATGTACCCGATCAAATCATGCGCGGGCGTGCCGCTGGACACCGCCCAGGTTGGACCGCGTGGCTTGATGGGCGATCGGCAATGGATGCTGGTCGATGAGAAAATGCGCTTCGTGACGGGTCGCTTGTTGCCGAAGTTGGTGAGCATCGAACCGGCAATGGATGGGCGCCAGCTTCTGGTCAGCGCGCCAGGCGCGACGCCATTGCCGGTGCCGATTCCCGAATCGACCGAGCGCGTGACGGTTACCGTGTGGTCCGATACGGTATCGGCGCTCGATGCGGGCGACAAGGCTGCGGCCTGGTTCAGTGATTTGTGCGGCAAATCGCTGCGCCTGGTATACGCCGATGCCGCCATGCGTCGGCCGGTGAGCGCGAACCACGCAGTGAGCGAACATGACGAGGTAGCGTTTCCCGATGGCTACCCGATTCTGCTGCTGTCCGAGTCGGCCGTGGCGCAACTGTCCGAGCGCGTCGGCCGCACGATGGATGCGCGGCGCTTTCGCGCCAACGTGCTGATCGCGAACAGCAGCGCGCACGCCGAGGACCACTGGCGGCGCATACGCATTGGCGAGGTGGAACTGGCGGTGGTCAAGCCTTGCATGCGCTGCGTGTTCACGACCGTCGATCCGGATCGCGCCGAGCGTGAGCCCGACGGCGAGCCACTGGTGACGCTCAAGCGCTATCGCGCCGTCGACAAGGGCGTGATCTTCGGCATGAACGCGATCCCCATCACGCACGGTACGATTCGCGTGCACGACAATATCGAAGTGCTCGCATGACCCGTCGTCATCTGTTCGCATCGCTGCCCATCGATCGCGACGAAGTCTGGCGCGAGCGCGCCGGCGCTGGGGAATTCCCGCTCGAATCGGCGCGACGCTTCTTTCTGAGCAATTCGGGCGAGGTAATGGTCTCCGGTTCGGTGACCGATGTGGAGCCATCGTTGCGCTTGTGGCTTGGCAGCATCGATGCGCAACCCGTTGTTGTGGACGTCATCGATCGCATACGCGATGCGGCGCTCGGCGATTCGGAGTGGGTCGATTTGCGCCTCGCTGCGCGCAATCTCGATGAGCGCGATGCCGGCATCGCCGCGTATGCGCGCGCGCTGATGCATTGGCATGAGAAGCACCGTTTCTGCGGCGTCTGCGGGCAGCCAACCACCATACTTCATGGCGGCCATCGGCGCCGCTGCGAGGCGTGCGGCACGCTGCAGTTCCCGCGCGTCGATCCGGCCATCATCACACTCGTGGAACACGATGGCCGCTGTCTGCTGGGACGCCAGGCCAACTGGCCCGACAAACGCTATTCGGTGCTCGCGGGCTTTGTCGAACCGGGCGAAAGCCTGGAAGACGCGGTGCGCCGCGAAGTGTTCGAAGAAGCCGGCGTGCGTGTCGATCAATGCGATTACCACTCCTCGCAGCCCTGGCCATTTCCATCGAGCCTGATGCTGGGCTTCATGGCGACCACGTCGTCGCCGGCGTTAAACATCGGCGAGGAATTGCAGCACGCGATGTGGCTATCCCCCGAGGAAATGCAGAGTGCTATCGCGCACGGCGAGCTCAAACTGCCGCCGCGCGTATCGTTGTCTAATGCCCTGATCGCCGATTGGTACCTGGCTCGCACCGGGCGGGTATTGCCGGGCGGGGCGTGACCGCGCCGCCGACTGGCCAAATGCCACAACCGGGCATTGCATACCAGCCCAGCGCAACGCCCTGGGTCACGACCACCAACGATCCTCACCGGTCATCGGGTTAGCATCGCTCGCCTCACCATCCGCTTACCCGCCATGCCCTACCAACCCATCATCGGCACCCTCGGTTATGTGCTATCGCCAGACCGGCAGCGTGTTCTGCTCGTGCATCGCAACGCGCGCGCGGACGATGAGCACCTGGGCAAATACAATGGCCTGGGCGGCAAACTCGAGGCCGATGAAGATGTGCTTTCGGGCATGCGCCGCGAAATCCTCGAGGAAGCGCAAATCGAGTGCACGTCGCTGCAATTGCGCGGCACGATTTCGTGGCCGGGCTTTGGAAAGAACGGCGAAGATTGGCTGGGTTTTATTTTCCTGATCGATGCCTTCGAAGGAACTCCGCCTGCGCGCAACGAAGAAGGTCCGCTCGAATGGATCGAACTCGACCGCATGATGGACTTGCCCATGTGGGAGGGCGATCGCCAATTCCTGCCATTGGTGTTCGACAACGACCCACGCGCCTTCCACGGTGTTATGCCCTATCGCGATGGCCGGATGGTGTCGTGGTCGTATGTGCGCTGAGAGGCATCGCTCTCGTGTCACCCGATTACTGCAACAGCAAAGGCACTAGTGCAGCAACGAGGGCCCCGATGGCAATCGGTAAGCGCTTTTGCGCGCGTGCCTGCACTTCCTCTTTGCTCAGCCCTGCCTTCTGATCCCGCAGGCGCAGGACCAACAGGTAGACCGCGGCCGCAATCAGTACGCCAAAGAACCACAGCCCGCCGAAGACAGCGCGCCATGCTTGTGCGGAATCGGCTTGCGCCCACGCGGGCGAACTGGCCAACAAACCGATCCAAAAACGTGAGTGCATTTTCATCTCCTCGGTGTGTCGCGCGCAGTGTAGCGCGCGGAATGAGGCGATGGTGGTCGGAACGGGCCGTGGATCAGAGCCGCGCGTTGTCGCCCAGTTGCGCAGTTTCGATAGCCGCCACTTCTCGCGCCGTCGCCAAAATGGCCGACGCAAACAGCAGATACCACGCGCCCAGCCCTGGTCCAAGGTCGAAAAGTCCGGCTTCCGCCGGCGGGATTGGATAGGTCCAGAGCTTCATGCCGAGAAACAGCGTGCCGAGCAACACGCCCATCCCACCCAACGCCGCCAGACGTCCACCACGCCGAATCATGGCGATGCTGAACATCAGTGTCGCCAGCGCGATGAACAGGTCCCAGCAGAAACACAGCCCAAGCTGCACAGTGAAGACACCATCGAGGATCTGTCGCAATGCCGGCCGTGCGATTTCGTCCGCTGCCGCGATGCGTTCGCGCATCAGGATCAGTGTCGTTGTCTGCACACACGTCATGGCCAAATGGAAGGAACCGGCGATAACAGCAAAGCGCCCGGCAGTGTCGATCAGCAAACTTTCTGCGCCACGCTTCAGATACCGCGCCATGCCAGGCGCACCTGCGGCGACCATTGGGCCGAATGCCATGCACAGAAAAACATGGGCCTTAAATGGTAGCGGCGCAAAAGTCTTGGTCAAGAAGACGGCGGTCGCGGCGATACCCAGCGCACCGGTCCAAACGTACAGCTGTGTTCTGTCCTTTTGCGTCATCGGTTTGTGGGGAAATGTCGGGGTCGCCAATCTGCTGCGTCGCACATCAACCCGCATGAGCATTTCCGCCGGAAAATCCCCTTTTTCCCGGATCCACGCGGAACACGCGACTCGCGCAGACGTTTCCAAGACGGCAAAACTCCGCCAGAGCGCCGGCTCTTGCATCTTCCTGCCACAATCCACGCAACTGCCACCAAAGTCGCGCCGCGACTGACGAGGATGTATGCGCCGATTGCTTGTCGCCATTGCCGTTCTGCTGACCAGCGCTGCTGTCGGCGTTGGCCTGGGTTATGCGCCAGATCGCAGCGTCGCGTCGCTCAAGGCTGAGTTCGCGCCGCCGCCGTCGCAGTTCATCGATGTTGACGGTATGCAGGTGCACCTTCGCGATGAGGGCGTGCGCGATGACCCGATGCCCATCTTGCTGCTGCACGGTACCAGCGCGAGTTTGCACACCTGGGATGGATGGGTGGCGGCGTTGGCACCGACTCGGCGAGTGATTCGGGTGGATTTGCCGGGCTTTGGACTGACCGGCCCTAATCCAAGCGGCGATTACGCAGCGACCAGTTATGTGCCGCATATCAATCGCGTGCTGGACCGCTTGGGTGTCGCTCGCGCCGTGTGGGTGGGGAACTCATTCGGCGGCGAGGTGGCATGGCTGGCGGCGGTTCTGGCGCCCGAACGCGTCGGCGCATTGATCTTGATCGACGCGGCGGGTTATCCGTTCGTGCCCGAGTCGATTCCGCTCGGCTTTCGCCTGGCGCTCGATCCCAACATGGCGCCGATCGTGCGCAATCTGCTGCCGCGTTTCATCGTTGCTAACAGCGTGCGCGACACCTACGGCGATCCTGACAAGGTGATGGACGGGATCATCGATTTGTACTATGCAATGGCGCTGCGCGAGGGCAATCGCCAGGCGCTGATCGATCGCTTCGCGCAAGGCGTCGCCGCGCATGGCGCGATGAGCGAGCGCATCCCCGATATTCGCGTCCCCACGCTGATCCTGTGGGGCAGCAAAGATCGCTTGATCCCGCCACAAAACGCCGAGCGTTTTCATGCCGATATCAAAGGCAGCGAGCTGACGATTTTCCCAGGCTTGGGCCACATCCCACACGAGGAAGACCCGGCAAACACTGTCGCCCGCGCCATCGCGTTTCTGGCCACATTGCCGGCGAAACAGGTATCCATCGACGAGCTGTAACGATTCGCATGCCTGGTGAAGTGCTTCGGCAAAGCGCGTCTACGTTCAATCCTGAGGCCTACGACTCTCCGCCTCGATCGCCCTCGCTCGCTCGAAATGCCCGTGCCAGCAACATGCCGCTGACGGGTGCAGTGATGATCAGGAACACGGTGATCAGCAACTCGCGAATCGGCCATAACCCATCGCGCCAGAACCCCACGAGCATCGAAGCGATCAGGATGCAGCCGACACCGAGCGTGGTGGCTTTGGTCGGTCCGTGCAGTCGGCGCAGGAAGTCCGGCAACTTGTAGAGTCCGAGGCTGCCGACGAACGCAAAACCGGCACCGGTGAGCAGCAGCGTCGCGACGATGATGTCGAGCCAAAGAGGCCATGCGTTCATTCGATCGGTCCCCCGCGTTCGATGCTGCGCGCAAATGCCACTGTGCCGACAAAACCCAGCAGCGCGATGATCAGCGCCGCTTCGAAGTAAACGCGGGTCGCGAACACGATTTCCAGCAAGAACAGGCCGGCGACGGTCAGCACGTAAAGTGTGTCCAGTGCGAGCACGCGATCGAGCGCATGGGGGCCGCGAAACAGGCGCAACGCGGTTAACAGGACAGCCAGCAACAGCAGGCTGACGACCACCGGCAGAACCATTGTCGTGATCATCGCGGCTCCTCGAAGATCGCGATCAGTGCGCGCTCGTAGCGTTGTTTGATCTCAGCGATCGTTGCAGCTTCGTCGGGCAGGTCGAGCGTATGCACCAGCAACCGCGTCCGCTCGGGGTTGAACGCCACAGACAGGGTGCCGGGCGTCATTGTGATCATGCCCGCCAGCAAAACACGCACGAGTTCCGTCTCGGCGTCGATCGGCACGTGAAAAAACGCCGTACGCAATCGCGAAATCGGACCCAGGATCAAGCGCGCGACGCTGATGTTGGCGAGCACGATGTCGAGCAGAAAAACGAGCAACAGCCGCATCGCCGCCGGCCATCGGCGCACGCGCGGCAGGGCGGGGAGCAACGGATGCACCAGCGCAGGCAATGCCCATGCGAACAACGCACCCAGCAACCAGTGGGCCGGATGTGCGCTGTGATTGAGGGCCAGCCAGCTCAGCAGCAGCGCCAGGCTCAACAACGGATGCGGCATTCCCCATCTCATGGCGCGATCTCCGGTCGCGGCTTGACCTCGGCTGCGCGCGTCGCATTGATCAGCGCGTCGCGAGCGTGCAATTGCGCAGCGGTGCTCTGCGCAAAGCGCTGCAGAGGATCGGCATTGATCGCCAGCGCGGCGATGGCCGCCACAAGCACCAGCGGCATGGCCAGATCGATCGGCGCGAATTCTCGTCGCGGATTGCCTTCCGCGCGGTGCCACAGCAACTGGCTGAAGGCGTGCGCCAGCGCCAGCAACATCAGGAAACCCGCTGCCAGAACCACCAGCCAGACGATCACCGTCCGTGGTGCGTCGATGGCCGCTCCCAGCAATAGAGCCTTGGCAAGAAAACCGGGCGATGGCGGCAGTGCGGCGGCGGCGATCATGGCGATGAAGGCCAGCGGGGCGACAAAGCGCGCATGCGCCATCGCGCCACCGCCCGCAAGGGCATCGCCGCCCTCGCGCGCGCGGCGAAACGCATCGACCAGCAAAAACAGCAAGGCGCCGAGCAACGTGGATTGAACGAGGTAATTGATCGCGGCGGCCGTCGCAGCCTCCGTACCGAGCGCAAAGCCGACCAGCAAGGTGCCCGCTGAGGCGATGGTCCACTGCGCGCAAATTCGCGCGAACGTAGGCGCCACCAGAGCGCCGATGGCTGCGGCAAGCAACGTGAGCAAGCCCAGCGGCAACACCCAAACCCAGGCAGTGTCTGGAAACACCAGCGTAAAGACGCGAACGGTGGCGTACACACCTACCTTGGTCATGATCGCGAACAACACTGCGGCGGCGGCGGGTGCGGCACCGTACGTGCCGGGCAACCAGAAATACAGGGGCAACAGTGCGGCCTTGATCGCAAACACGATCAACAGCAATAGCGCGGCGGCGTTCGCCAAAGCCTGCTGCCCGGGCGGCATCGCAGCGACTTTTACCGCCACGTCCGCCATGTTCAGTGAACCTGCGACGCCAAACAGCAAACCAAGCCCAATCAGGAACAAGGCCGATGCGAGCAGGTTGAAAACGACGTACTTCAGGCCGGCTCGCAATCGCTCTTTGTTCGCACCATGCAACAACAATCCGTATGAAGCGATCAGCAGCACCTCGAACCAGACGAAGAGATTGAACAGGTCGCCAGTCAGGAATGCGCCGTTCAAGCCGAGCAACTGGAATTGCAGCAGCGCATGGAAATGCGGCGCCTCGCGGTCTGCGCCGCGCGCAGCGTAAACGCTGGCGACGACACCGAGGATTGCTGTCAGCACCAGCAGCAATGCTGAGAAACGATCCATCGCCAGTACGATGCCGACGTCCGACGGCCAGTTTCCGATCAGCGATATCTGCACCTCACCGGTGTTCGCCTGCGCGAGCAACTCGACCGCCAGCAGCAGCCCTGCGGCACAAGCCAGTGCGCTGGCGACACGCTGAATTGCCAGGCCGAAACGCTCCAGCAACAGCAGCGTAGCGCCAGCCGCGAGCGGCAATACCAAGGCCCAGGCGATCAAGCATCACCTCGGTCGATGCGGTCGTCGCCTTCAAGCGCGTGGGACTTGAGCGCCATCGCGACCAGCAGCGCCGTCATCGCAAAACTGATGACGATCGCTGTGAGCACCAATGCCTGCGGTAGCGGATCAGTGTAGTGCGCCAGGTCCAGCGGCCGCGCGTCTATGATTGGCGCGCTATTGACCAGCAACCGACCCATCGCGAAGATCAATACGTTCACTGCGTAGGACAACAGCGTCAGCCCGAGGATCACGTCGAAGGTGCGCCGCTTCAGGCACAAGAAGATGCCGGCAGCGGTGAGCGTGGCGATGGTCAGGGCGGCTAGGAGATGCATTGGGGTTCTTGGTTGTTGGTACTCGGTTGTTTGCGCGCCTGGCGCTCATCCCGCTGCCGCGCTATCGCCAGGAACATCAATACCGTTCCTGCGGTCACGACCAGATACACACCCAGGTCGAACAAAAAAACACTCGCCAAAGGCACTTTTTCCAACACCGGCAGTTTCCAGTACTGGTAATAACTGGTGAGCAACGGATAGTCGACCCACATTGCTGCCCCGCCGGTTGCGGCGGCCAGCAGCAGTCCAAGCGCTATGACCGCAATCCATGGCCGCGGTGCCCAGAGCGCGCCCCGACCCTGCGCCATTGCGCTGAAACCGAAGGCCCCGGCCGCGACGAGGCCAGCGATGAAGCCGCCGCCCGGCTGGTTGTGGCCGCGGATGAAAAGATACAGCGAGACCAGCAATGCGAACGGCAATAGTAAGCCTGCGGCGAGACGCAAGATCACTGGCTGGGTCAATTCGGTCACGGGCGCAACTTCCCGATCGCGCGGACCCACCAGCAGCGCGTGAATGATCAGCGCAGCAATCGCAAAGACGGTCATTTCGCCCAAGGTATCCAGGCCGCGAAAGTCCACGATGATGACGTTGACGGCATTCGTACCGCCGGCACTTGGCACTGCGTTCTGCAGAAAGAACTGCGACACGCTCTGCCCAGGAAAGCTGAGTACGGCGTAACACAGAACACCGATACCCAGGCCGCCGGCTATTGCAATGGCCGCGTGGCGAAAATTGCTGCTACGCGTGCTGTCGTCGCGCGGCGTCGCGCGCGGCAAATGCCGCAGCGCCAGCAGGAGCAGCAGCGCGCTGGCGACTTCGACCAGCAACTGCGTCAGCGCCAGATCGGGCGCCGACAACAGCACGAATCCTAAGCACACCCAAAGTCCGATGCCCCCCACGAGCGCCAACGCCACCATCCGGTCGCGGTAGTGACGCATCAGCAGCGTCGTTAACGCCAGCAGCATGGCTATCAGGAACCACGCCAACGGCGTCGCCCCACTGACCAGTCCACCCGTCGACCACTGGCCGATCCACCACGGCGAACTTGCCAGCGCAATCGACAACAGCGCCCATAGCGCGGTGTTTCGCGACAGCTTCTCCGCGCCAACCAGGCGCGACAGGCGCGAGGAGGCAGACAGCAGTCCGGCCAGCTTCGCCTCGTACAATGAGCGCGCGATCGGCTGGGGATCGAGCGTGTGCAGATTCACGATGCGCCCCAGCCCAAAGTACAGCGCCAGACCGCCAGCGAGCGCGATCACGCTCATCAGCAGCGGCAGATTGAAGCCGTGCCAGATCGCCAGGCTGTAATAGGGCAGCTCGGTGCCCGCAGCAGCGCGCGCCGCGACATCGAGAATATCGGCGATGGTCAACGCCGGGAATGTGCCTACCAGAACACACAGCACCACCAGGATCTCGACCGGTACCTTCATAAACCGCGGCGGTTCATGCGGCGTCTTCGGCGACTCGCACAGCGCCGTACCGAAAAACACGTCGTGAATGAAGCGCGTCGAATACGCGACGGCGAAAATGCCCGCGAGCACCGCGCCGATGGGAACGGCCCACTCGAACAACGTGTGGCTATCGAGTGCCAGGGTTTCGGCGAAGAACATCTCCTTCGACAAAAAGCCATTCAGCAGCGGCACGCCTGCCATGGCCGAAGACGCAACAATGGCCAGCGCGCCCGTCCACGGCATGTGCTTCATCAAGCCTTTGAGCTGGCGCATATCGCGCGTGCCGCTCTCGTGGTCGATGATGCCGGCAGCCATGAACAACGAGGCCTTGAACGTGGCGTGATTGATCATGTGAAACACCGCCGCAACCACGGTCAGCGGCGTTTCAAGTCCCAGCAGTAGCGTGATCAGACCCAGGTGCGAAATGGTCGAATAGGCCAGCAAGCCCTTAAGATCGTGCTGGAAGATCGCGATGTACGCACCTGTCACCAAGGTGATGAGGCCCACGCTGGTGACGGCGACGAACCACTCCTCGGTCCCCGCGAGCGCCGGGTACAGGCGCGCCAACAGGAACACGCCGGCCTTGACCATGGTCGCCGAATGCAAGAAGGCCGACACCGGCGTGGGCGCCGCCATCGCATTGGGCAACCAGAAATGGAACGGGAATTGCGCGGATTTGGTAAAGGCGCCGAGCAACACCAGCGCCAACGCCCACGGGTACCACGCGTGCGCAACGATCGCATCGCGTGCAGCGAAGACCGCATCGAGTTCGAAGGAACCAACGATGCGGCCGATGAGCAACACGCCGCCGAGCAGCGCCAACCCACCCAGGCCTGTGATCGCCAGCGCCATGCGCGCGCCGCGGCGCGCCTCCGCTTCGCCGCGCCAAAAGCCGATCAACAAGAATGAGGTCAGGCTGGTGAGCTCCCAGAACACCAGCAGCAACAGCAGATTGCCGCTCGTGACCACGCCCAACATGGCGCTGGTGAACAGCATCAAGTACGCGAAGAACCGCGGCATCGGCTCGTCGCGTCCGAGGTAATAGTGCGCATAGAGCACCACCAGCGCACCGATGCCGCTGACCAGCAGCGCGAACAGCCATGCCAAACCATCGATGCGCAGATGCCAGGACAAGCCGAGTGCCGGAAGCCACGGCGCCTGGCTGCGGACAATCTCGCCATCGAGCACTGCGCCGCCTAGCGACACCACGATCGCCAGAACACCGAGCATGCCCCCGGCCGCGATGATCGAAGCGCGCTTGCGGGCCACATCTGGCAACGCGAACAACAGCAATGCCGCCAAAAGCGGGACAAGAATCAGAGCGTCGACCATGCGCAAGCGATCAGAAAACGATGCATGCCGACCATAGCAGGCTAGATCAAAAGAATTGTCATGCGTCGAGCAATGGGCGCTGTATCAACAGATGACCTTCGTCGTAGCCGATATAGCCTTTGGATTCCAAACGCTTGAGCTCCTGATTCAAGCGTTGCCGCGATGCGCCAATCATCTGCGCCAGGCCTTCTTGCGGGATGCGAATCCCAATACGGCGTCCACCGCCCGCAGTCGCGGAACCGTAACTCCGCGCCAGGTATTCGAGCTGCTTGGCCAGTCGCGACGACAGCGGCAACAACGTGGCGTCTTCGACCGCCGCGAACAACAGGCGCAGCCGCGCGCAGTGTTGCCGGGTGATGAAGTCCAGCAGTTCCGGGAACTGCGCACGCAGCCGATGGAACTCCGGCGCGGGCAGTAACACGAGCTCTGTGTCGCCGTGCGCCACATTGTCATGGCTGCGCGGCAGTCCATCGAACAGCGACAGCTCTCCGAACCACGAACCCGGCTCCAGGTACGACAGCACCATTTCCCGACCGTCGGCATGCACATTGCCCACCTTCATCGCGCCGCTGACGACGCCCCACCAACCGTCCGCTTTGTCGCCATGCCGGAACAGGCACTCGCCCGACGCCAGTCGTCTCGGCTTCAACGTCGCCAATAAAGCCGCTTGCAGCGGCGGCGAAAAGGGTACCAACAATGGGTGCAGGCCAGTCAGGATCATGAGTTTGGTCTTGAACGGATCTGGACGCCGCGCCGGGTGACTATCGAAGTCCACCATTAAGCTGTGACAGCACCTGAAGAGCAAAGCGAGACGGATTCAGCAACGCGACCAGATTAGCCTTATGGCTCTCGTCGAGGAAGGATCGCGCCGCCCTCGGCCAACCGCCAGATCGCAACTCCCGCCACTTCGACGTGCCATGCGCCGCCCGCGCTCGCCTCATTGCAGCCCAATTCTCGCAATTTCTCACACGACCGCCTCAAGCAGCGCTGCGCCCGGCATGATTGAGCGTTGGAAGCGCGACGGACACAGTTTGTCATTGTCATGACTTTCTGTTCAGCGCATGCTTCGCCGATCTGATGCTCTCGTTTGGGGACGTACGCATGTTCCGTGCTTTGTCGACATTCTTGGTCCTGGTCTTTGTTACCGGGTTTGCGCAGGCGCAACCATACGACTACCACGTGTACATCGATGCGGATTTGCGCACGAGTACCGGTTGCACGATCACAGGCGGCAGTCAGACTTTTCAAGGTGTCGACTGGCGCTTGACCGCGCGCGTGTCCGGCTCGCCGCCGCAAGTGACGTCACGGACGCTGACGCAATGCGTCGGCGGCGTGTTCCAGACGCCGATTACGCTGCCCGGTGGTGCCTATCCGGTCGGCCGCAATAACGGCGTGCCGTTGGGCGGTGGCGCTTTGGCCGATGTCATCGAACTGGCGGTCCCTCGTGCTCAATTGTTCGGCGGCAATACGCTGATTCGCGTCGGCTACGCTGCCGAGAGCGCCTCGGGTTCTCTGGATGTGCTGTTCACCACGAACGGCACCCCTGGTGGCGGGCCGATGCTGCTCGGCGAGCAGGTCGCCATCCCGGTGATGGGCGTGCTCGGTTTGACCTTGATGGCGCTGCTGATGGGCGTGATGGGCTTGCGCATGCTGCGCAAGAACAAGCGCCTGGCCAGCTTCCTGTTTGTCGGCGCGCTGGTGACATTCGGCGCCGCTGCGTGGGCCGCGAACTTCGCAACTGATGGACAGGTCTCCGATTGGGCTGGCGTATCGCCGCTCGGCACCGATCCGTTGAATGATTCCGCTCCGCCGTTGGCAGCGACCGACATTGCCGCCGGTTTTGGCGCCCTGGAAAGCGGCAACTACTTCTTCCGTGTGGATGTGGTGGATGCCGAAAACCGCCCGCCGGTGGCCAATCCAGATAGCTACAGCTTGCTCGAAGACACGGTGCTGACCATTGCCGCGCCCGGCGTGCTCGGCAACGACACCGATCCCGAAAACAATCCGTTGACCGCACAGCTGGTGGCTGGCCCCACGCGCGGCACACTGACGTTGAACCCGAATGGCGGTTTCACGTACACGCCGAATGCCAACGCCAATGGCACGGACACCTTCACCTACAACGCTTTCGACGGTCAGGTGGCATCCACCTCGCCAGCCACAGTGACGATCACCATCACGCCAGTCAACGATGTCCCAAGCTTCACGGTGGGCCCGAACCAGACGGTCAACGAAGACGCGGGCGCGCAGACGGTGAACCCGTGGGCCACCTCGATCAACGATGGCGATCCGGAAGTCACGCAGACGCTGACCTTCGTTGTCACCAACAACACCAATGCCGCGCTGTTCAGCGCAGCACCCGCGATCAGCCCGACTGGCGTTTTGACCTACACGCCTGCAGCCAATGCAAACGGCGTCGCCACCATCACGCTGCGGCTGGACGACGATGGCGGCACCGCGAATGGTGGCGTCAATCAATCCGCCACGCAGAGCTTCACGATCACGGTCACCGCGGTCAACGATGCTCCGACGTTCACCGCCGGTCCCAATCAGTCGATCAATGAAGATGCCGCCGCGCAGACCGTCGTCGGCTGGGCCACGGCCATCAACGATGGCGATCCAGAACTCACCCAGACGCTGACATTCCTGCCGACGGTCACTGGAACGACCAGCAACCTCGCTTTCACCACGCCGCCTGCAATCGATGCAACGACTGGAACGCTGACCTACGCCGTGGCGCCCAACACCAATGGCGTGGCTACCGTTGAAGTGCGCCTGCAAGATAACGGCAGCAACGTCGCGCCGAACGTCAACATCAGCGCGCCGCAGACGTTCACCATTACGGTTGCCGGCATCAACGATGCGCCAACATTCACCGCCGGCCCGAACCAGACGGTGAATGAAGACGCTGGTCCGCAGACGGTGAATCCCTGGGCGACGGCCATCGACGACGGCGATCCCGAAGTCACGCAGGCGCTGACGTTCAATGTCACCGGCAATACCAATGCAGCATTGTTCAGCGCCGGTCCGGCGGTCAGCGCTGCGGGCGTGCTGACGTATACGCCAGCCCCCAATGCCAACGGAACGGCAACCATCACGCTCACGCTGAGCGACAACGGCTCGAACGTTGCGCCGAACGTCAACACCAGCGCGCCGCAGAGCTTCACGATTACCGTGAATGCGATCAACGATGCGCCGAGCTTTACCGCTGGCGCCAACCAGACGGTGAACGAGGACGCCGGTGCGCAAACAGTTAATCCTTGGGCAACGGCAATCAGCCCTGGGCCTGCGGATGAGGCCGGCCAGATGCTGACGTTCAACATCACCGGCAATACCAACGCCGCGCTGTTCAGTACCGCACCAGCAGTCAGCAGCACCGGCGTGCTGACCTACACGCCAGCGGCCAATGCCAATGGCGTGGCAACAATTACCTTGACCTTGAGCGACAATGGCCCAGGTGCGCCGCCGCCAAATGCCAACACCAGCGCGCCGCAGACGTTTACGATCACCGTCAATGCGGTGAACGATGCACCGGTGAACACCGTGCCGGGCGCGCAGACTACTGGCGACGTCACGCCGCTGGTGTTCAGTACCGCTAATACCAACGCCATCAGCATCGCCGATCTGGATGCCGCGGCCGGCATTCTGCAGGTCTCGTTCGGCACCGGCGCTCCCGCCAACGGTACGCTGACGCTCGCCAATCCGGGCGGTGCGCTCACCACGCTGACTGGCAACGGCACCGAACAAGTCATCGCCACGGGCACGCTGACCGCGCTGAATGCGGCGCTGAATGGCCCCAGCGGCAGCCTGACCTACACGCCGGTCACCGGCACGACGGCCGCACGAACGATCACCATGATCACCAACGATCAGGGCAATACCGGTTCGGGTGGCGCGCAGATCGATACCGATACCATTACCGTTAACGTCGATTCCGCACCGGTGGTCACGAGCACGCCCGCGAATGGCGCGACGATCGCCAACAACGCGACCATCACGTTGAACTTCAGCGAACCGGTGAACATTGCCTCCCTCAGCACGCTCACCTGCGGCGGCCCGAATTTGTTGATCGGCGCCACTGGCACCAATGTCACGTTCTTGACGCTGCCGTACACCGCACCACTGCCTTCGGGCACCTGCACGCTCACCGTACCCGCTGCAGCCGTGCAGGACGTCGACACTATCGATCCGCCGAACAACCCGGTCGGCCCGTACGTTGCAACGTTCACTGTCGACGCAGCACCGGCGCTGGTCAGCAGCGCACCGGCCGCTGCGGCCGTGGTCAACACCGCGCAGACCGTGAGCTTCACCTACAACGAAGCGGTCACCGATGCCGGTGGCGCCATCACGCTCAATTGCGGCGGCGCGATTGCCGGCGCGGTCAGCGGTTCGGGCACGGCGACATTGACGTTCACGCCGACCAATCCCTTGCCAGCTGGCGCAAGTTGCACCGCGACCGCCGTCGCGGCGCAGATCAACGACGCTGATGCATTCGATCCGCCGCAGAACCCGCTGGCGAACAGCACCATCGCATTCAGCGTCGATGCCGCACCAGCCTTCGTCAGCGCCACACCCGCTGCTGCCGCCGTGGTTGGTACGGGTCAGACCGTGAGCTTCACCTTTGATGAGAATGTCGCCAATCTCGGCACCGCAATCACGCTCAACTGCGGTGGCGCGGTGGCCGGCGCGATCTCCGGAAGCGGCACGTCGACGCTTACGTTTACGCCGACCAATCCGCTCACTGCGGGTGCAAGCTGCACCGCAACCGCCGTGGCCGCGCAAATCGGCGATAGCGACACCATCGATCCGCCGCAAAATCCAGTGGCCGATGTGGTACGCGCGTTCACGGTAGACGCCGCGCCCGCGGTTGGCACCACCGTGCCCGCCAATGGCGCGATCGATGTCGGCCTTGCCACCAATCTCGTCGTCAACTTCAGCGAAGCGGTCACCTTCACCGGCGCCGCGTTTACGCTGAACTGCCCGAGCGGTTCGCCGATCCCGTTCACGGTCTCCGGTTCCGGCACCAATCAGGCGACCATCGACCCGACGCCCGCCACGCTGCCGATCAATACGCTCTGCGTGTTGACCATCGATGCCGCGCAGTTGCAAGACGTCGACACCGCCGATCCGCCGAATGTCGGCACCGGCATCACGACGGTCAACTTCACCACGGTCAACGACAATCCGCCGACGGTAACCGCCAGCGTGCCGGCGCCGGGCGCGACCGTAGCCAACAATCAAGCCTTGAGCGTAACGTTCTCCGAGGCCATCGTCGCCACCGCCGGCAGCGTCACGTTGACCTGCGGCGGCCCGAATCTGATCACGGGCGGTACCACCGGCAGCAACGTCACCAGCCTGACGCCAACGTATGCAGCGCCGCTGCCCTCTGGCGCGTGCACGCTGACCGTGCTCGCGGCCAACATCACCGACTTCGACGCCATCGATCCGCCGGATCAGATGGTCGCCAACTACGTCGCCAACTTCACCGTCGACGCCGCGCCCAGCGTAACCGCCACCACGCCGACCAATGGCGCAACTGTGGCGACCAACACGTCCCTCACGGCGACATTCAGCGAACCGGTCGACATCACCAGCGCTGCCGACTTCCAGGTTCAGTGCCCAACCGGTACGCCGATCGCCTACTCGGTGACTTCGCCGCCGGTCCTGCCGGCGTCGACCACCAGCGTAACAATCGTGCCGTCCAGCCCCCTGCCGGCCGGGGCATCGTGCACGTTCATCGTCAATGGCACGATCGCCGACAGCGACGTCACCGACCCGCCAGATACCATTGGGGCGAACGTGGTCACCACCTTTACCACCGACGCCGCACCGGCCTTCGTCAGCTCGGTACCGGCCGCCAATGGCGCCGTCGTCGGCACCGGCCAGGTCGTCAGCTTCACCTTCAATGAGAATGTCGCCAACCTCGGCACCGCGATCACACTGAATTGCGGCGGTGCTGTGACCGGCACGATCACCGGCGGCGGCACGTCCACGTTGACGTTTACGCCAAGCGCCGCATTGACCCCGGGCGCGAGCTGTACCGCAACCGCCGTCGCGGCACAGATCGGCGATAACGACCTCATCGATCCGCCGCAGAATCCGGCAGCGGATATCGTGCGCACGTTCACCGTCGATGCTGCGCCTGCAGTCACCACGACCGTACCCGCTAATGGTGCGACGAACGTCGGCATTGCCAACAACCTGACCGTTAACTTCAGCGAGCCGGTCACCTTCCCGGCTGGCGCATTCACACTCGAATGCCCAGCTGCCACAGCGATTCCGTTCACCGTCACCGGTTCGGGCACTAACCAGGCGACCATCGACCCGACGCCCGCCACGCTGCCGATCAACACGCTGTGCGTGCTGACCATCGATGCAGCGCAACTGCAAGACGTCGACGTTGCCGATCCGCCGAATGTGGGCACTGGCATCACCACTGTCAGCTTCACCACCGTCAACGACAGTGCGCCATCGGTGGCCACCGTTGAGGTCGAGATCGGCAACACCTTTACAGCGTTGCCGCTCGGGCCGGGCCTGGGATCGGACTCCAACACACAAGTGCGGGTGACTTTCAGCGAAACCGTCAACCCCACAGGCGCCTGGGCGCAATTGCTTTGCACCGTCTCCGGCAGCCGTACGGTCCTGTCCGGCCTGGCCGTGACGGTTCTCGATCCGGTCTTTGTGCTGACGTCGTCGATCAACTTCACGCCGGGCGAGAGTTGCACGCTAACGGTGTTTGCCGCCCAGGTTACGGACGATGATGCCATCGACCCGCCCGACAACATGGCAGCTAACTTTGTCGCCAGCTTCAGTATCGATGCCGCACCCACGGTGACCACCGTCAGCCCGGCCAACGCCGCAACGAACGTAGCAACTAACGCAATCGTCAGTGTCGACTTCAGCGAAGCGGTTACCGTCAGTGGCACTGGCATCACGCTCAATTGCGGCAGCCCGATTGCCGGCACCGTTGCCAGTGTCGATGCCGATACCTGGACGTTCACGCCCAGCGCAGCGCTGCCAGCCACATCGACCTGCAATGGCACTGTTGTCGCCGCACAGGTCACGGACAATGATGCCGGCGATCCGCCGAATAACATGTTGGCCAATTTTACCTGGAGCTTCACGACGGTCGACACCGCACCCACCGTGAGTAACGCGGCAGTGGAAGTGTCGAACGTGTTCACCAACCTGCCGCTCGGCGCAGGCTTTGCCGATGCGGACACGGATGTGCGCGTGACCTTCAGCGAAGCCGTGAACCCGACCGGTACCTGGGCGACGCTCGCATGCGCAATCTCCGGCACACAGAGTGTGGGTTCGGGTCTGGTCGTCACCGCAGCAGATCCAGTATTCACACTAAACCCGACCACCAACCTGACCCCAGGTGAAACCTGCACCTTCACCGTCGTCGCCGCGCAAGTCAGTGACGACGATGCCATCGATCCGCCGGACCTGATGGCGGCCAATGCGGTGTTCACCTTTACCGTGCGCGATGTTGCTCCCACGGTCACGATCCCGACACCGTCCGCCTCAGCGGTAGTGCCGAACACGCAGACGGTCACGCTGAATTTCAGCGAAGCGGTGAATGTCGCCGCTGGCGGTATCACGTTTGCCTGTGGATCGGCGGTTGCGTTCACCCCCGCCCTGCCGCAGAACAACGTCACCACATTGACGTTGACGCCCACGGCAGCGCTGCCGAACGGCGCCGGCTGCACCGTCACGCTGGAATCGACTTTGATCACGGATGTCGATGGCGTCGATCCACCGAACGAACTGGATGGCGATAACTCCGGCGACATCGTCGATGGCGATGCCGATGATGTGACGCGCAGCTTCAGCGTCGATCAGGCACCGATCGTCACCACCACCGCGCCTGCGGGCGGTGCGACGAACCAGAATCCAACTGGCACGATCACCGTGAATTTCAACGAGTCGGTGGTCTTCGACACCGTCGCCAACGCCGCCAACACCAGCTTCGATCTCGAATGCCCAGGCGGCACCCCGACGAACTTCACGGTCGTTACCGCGAGCCCGGCCGCAACCGTCGTCATCAACCCTGAAGACAACGCGATCGCTGGCCAAACCTGCCTGCTCACCGTGCGTGCAGCTGGCATCGCCGACAACGACGCAATCGATCCGCCGAACAACCCGTTGGCCGACTTCACAGCGACCATCGGCTTCGGCGCCATCGCCGAGAACGACACCTATAACGTTACGCCGCACTTGACGCTGAACATCCCGACCACCGGCACACAAGGCGGCGGAGTGGCGGCAAACGACATTCTGGGCGCCGGGACGATCACCGGTTTTGGCTTTTCGCCCTCTTGTACCGGCACAGCGCCGGGCGCGCAATTGAATGCAGGTGCCGCCAATGGTCGCCTGACATTGAATGCCAACGGCAGCTTCTCGTACGAGCCGCCAGCGGCATTGACCACGGTAACGCGCACGTTCTGCTACACCGTCACCGGCGGCGATACTGCCAACATCGAGTTCAGCATCCAGAATCAGTCGCGAGTCTGGTTCGTCAATGCCGCAGCCGCTGCCAGCGGTGACGGCACTCAAGCCCGACCCTTCAATGCGCTCACTGGCGCGGGCAGCTTCGATGATTTTGCGGCTGATGGCAATGGCGACACGATTTACATCGAAGGCAACCACACCGGTGGCCTGACCTTGCGCGCCGGACAGCAGATTATCGGCGGCGGCAGCTCGGCGACCATCGAGACATTCAGTGGCGTCGCGGTGGTTGCTGGCAGCTCGTTCCCCGCGGTCAGCACAACGCCGCCTGTCATCACGTGCAGCAATATCACCTGCCTGACACTCAATAACACGGGCGCACTCAACGTGCACAGTCTGCGCGGTTTCACCATCGGCGATTCGGGCGCCACCGGTACCGACATCGGAGGCACCACTTTCGGCACGCTGACCGTTGCAGAGCTCACGCTCACTGGCAGTGGCACGACGATGAACCTGACGACCGGGACGCTGAATGGCAGCTTCCTGGACCTCAATGCCAATGCAGGAAGCGGGTCGTTGACCTTGAATGCTGTGGGCGGCACGTGGTCGGTACAGAATCAGGTCGACCTTACCGGCGTTACGATTGGCGCATTCTCCATCGCCAATATGCCGGCAGGCGGCGGTGTGACGCTGACTGGCGGCTTGAGCAGCACCCTTGGCAATGGTTCGATCAGCCTGACCGGCAACGCCAGTCCGATCAATCTCGGCAACGTGGTGCTGAACACCACGACCTCGATGACCGTCTCCGGCAGCTCAGGTTTAACCACGGTGACCGGCGGTTCGCTCACCACGCCAGTCAACACGCTGTCGGTCACTAACTCGGCAGTCAGTATCACGCTTGGCACACTGACCTCCACCGGCGGCGCGGTTGGACCGAACCTCAGTGCGACGAACTTCACCGGTTCGATCAACATTGCAGGTGGCGCTATCAGCAATTCGTTGGCTGGTTCCACGGCTGTGGTCTTGAGCAATAGTGCGGGTACCTTTAGCTACGGCGGTTCAGTGGCGAAGGCCACCGCGGGGCGCGTGATCGATATCTCCGGTGGCACCGGCAACATCACCTTCGGCGGCAACATCAGTTGCCTTACCAGTTGCGGCACTGGCGGCGGCAATGATGGCTTGCGCATTGCGAATCGCACCGGCGGCACGGTCGCGTTCTCGGGCGCCACCAAGGCCTTTTCAAGCTCGGCCGCCAACCCGGCGATCGCCCTTTCCACCAACACCGGTGGCACCATCAATTTCACCGGCGGCGGCCTTGCCGTCACGACCACCAGTGGAACCGGTTTCAGCGCCACCGGTGGCGGTACAGTGAGCGTGCAAGGAGCGGGCAATACCGTGACCACCACCACCGGTACGGCGGTGAACGTCAATGCCACGGCCATCGGCGGAGGCGGCATGACCTTCGAGTCGATCAACTCGACTGGAACCTCTGCCAACACGGCCATCATCCTCAATAACACGGGTGCCGGTGCCTTCAGCGTGACCGGGACTGGCGCGGCCGGCACTGGCGGCACCATCTCCAACAAGTCGGTCGACGCAGTGCAGTTGGACACCACTGGCGGTCTGATCACGCTCAATCGCATGATCATCGAGGACATCGGCAGCACTGCCGGCGACATCGACACCCGCAGTGGTCACGATGGTATCCAGGGACTGAACGTCAATGCTGGCCTGAGCCTGACCGGCACCACGATTCGCCGCATCAGCGATCAGGCCATTCACGGCGGCACGCAGGGCAGCATGAGTGACACCCCCACGGTATGGAACGGACTTACCCTGTCGAACGTGACGACCGAAAACACCAACCGCTACAACGTGGCTAACTCCGGGGACGCCAACAATGAGGGCACCGTTCGCATACTTGGCATACGTGGAACCGTTAACGTCACCAACAGCACCTTCAGCCTGGGCGCCCAACCGCTGGATCTGGAAGTCACCTCTGGTGCCTTGAACCTGACAGTCACGGCCAACAACTTCGACCGCTCCTACAAAGAGTTCACCAGCGGCGTGCGCGCCTCCATCGGTAACCACTGCATCGATGTGCGAGTGTTGGCGGGCGCGTCTGCGAACATCGTCATTGGAGACCGAACAACGAATGCGCTCGGCAATAACTTCCTGAACTGTCGACTGGGCTCCATCCGGGTGGTCAATCAAACAGGGGCGGGAGCCAACACCGACGCCATCATCGCGCGCAACAATTTCCGTGTGAATGACCACTCCAGCGGCATCGGCGGCAATTTCGATTTCCCGATGGGCGGCACGCTGGTCTTTAATCTGGGTTCCGGCACGATGGATACCATCGTAGAGAACAATTTGTTCGAGCTGGTCACAAACGCCAGCGGCGGCGTGGGTCAGCTGTCGCTGATCGCCCAAGGTGGACCGGTACAAGCGCTGGTCCAGAACAACACCTTCGACCGGCCTGGGAATGCGCCGTGGTTGGTGCAGTCTCGCGGATCGGCGGCGTCGGTGATGACTGCCCGCTTTGTGGGGAACACGGTCATTCGTGGCGCGTTCCCATGCACGACTGACCTTGCCTGTGGCGGCGGTTATTTCGCCCCCGGCCTGCGCGCATTGGCCGATGCTGAGAATGGTGCGACGCTGAACTTCACCATGGAAAACAATCTGATGGCACGTCATGACACCGGCTTCGACCCGGGCCAGACCGTAGAGGTGCGGGCGCTGAACACCGGCGCCGGCCCGACGGTATGCAGCCGGTTCTTGAACAACCGATCGCCGGATGGCTACTCGCTGGAACAGCTCGCCGGCACTGTCCGTACCGTCGCTGCTGCCGGGTCGTGCGCTGTTGGTAGTCCATCGCCCACTTGTCAGACCGTCTTCCAGGGCAACGGGAATCTCGGTGGCGCGGGTGTGGACACGACCAATCCGCCATTCGTCAATGTGTTCGGAACGGTCACGGTAAACAACACCGCGTGCCCGATTCCCACGGGCGCCCCGTTCTAATCGTTTTTCCGGGACTTATGTTGCACCGCTGGTTGGCCGAAAGGCCAGCCAGCAAAATGCCCCACCGCTGCACCAACCCCAACCGCCGCACCGCCATCTCGATCATCGGAGACAGCCATGGCAGAACCCTTTCTCAGCGAAATCCGTTTAATGTCCTTTGCGTTTCCGCCCAGAGGCTGGGCGTTGTGCAACGGGCAACTGCTGCCCATCAATCAGAATCAGGGATTGTTTTCGTTACTTGGAACCACGTTTGGTGGCGATGGCCGAGTGAATTTTGGCTTGCCAGACTTACGAGGCCGAGTGCCGATCCACGTGGGCAACGGCCACACGTTGGGCGAGCGCGGTGGCGAACAAGCGCATACATTGACGATTGGCGAAATGCCAACCCACACCCATGTCGCCATGGCCAATGTGGGTAACGCGGCCACAGCTGATCCAACCGGCGGTTTTTTTGCAGCGCCGTCGTCCGCATTGGGGGCAGTCTACGGGCCGCCCCTTAATGTTGTGGCGTTGAATCCAGGCATGACCGGCAACACGGGCGGATCGCAGGCGCATTTGAACATGCAGCCGTTTCTGACCTTGTCTTTCTGCATTGCCCTCCAGGGCATCTTCCCGTCTCAGAACTGACCTAGAGGACCACGCCATGGCACAACCTTATGTGGGTGAAATTCGCATGTTTGCCGGCAACTTTGCGCCAGCCGGATGGATGTTCTGCGAGGGCCAGTTGGTATCAATCTCAGAAAATGAGGTGCTGTTCCAGCTCATTGGTACCACCTACGGTGGCGATGGGCAGAGCACCTTTGCCCTGCCCGACCTGCGTGGCCGGCTGCCGCTGCACCAAGGAAACGGCTTTATCCTGGCAGAGACAGGCGGGGCAGAAGAGATCACGCTGACAGTCAACCAGATTCCATCGCACAGCCATCCCATGCTGGCCACCTCGAACCTTGGCAGCGCCAGTTCGCCAGCGAGCAATTTGCTGGCCACGACCGTTGGCAACATTTACAGCGGGGTGACTGGCATGCAGGTCAACATGAGCCCGCAAGCCGTTTCCGCGATAGGCGGCAACCAGCCGCACAACAACTTTCAGCCCTATTTGTGCGTGAACTTCATCATCTCGTTGTTCGGCATTTTCCCGTCGCCGAGCTGATGCGCGCTTCACCCAACGTTTTCGTCGATGCGCTTCGTTGAACCACCCCATATTCGAGGTTCTGACCATGGCTGATCCTTTTGTTGCCGAAATCCGCATATTTCCATTCAATTTCCCGCCCAAAGGCTGGGCGTGGTGCGACGGGCAGCTCTTGCCGCTGTCGCAGAACACCGCTTTGTTCTCGTTGCTGGGCACCACTTACGGTGGTAACGGCAAGAGCAATTTCGCCCTGCCCAATCTGCAGGGAAATGCGCCAATGCACCCCGGTCAAGGGCCCGGACTTTCGTTGCACTTTCTGGGCGAAATGGGCGGCAGCGAGACAGTTACCTTGCTCGAGAGCGAAATTCCGTCGCATTCGCACGCATTGCGTCCGAATAACGATAGCGCGACAACCAATGCGCCTGCGGGACAATTGGCGGCGCGTCCATTTGGTCGCGGCAACAACCTCTACACGACCGCAACTACGCCATTGCAGATGATGGACCAGAACGCATTGGCGCCGTCCGGGGGCGATCAGCCGCACAACAACATGCAACCCTATCTCACCTTTTACTTCTGCATCGCTCTCCAGGGCGTATTTCCGCCTCGTACGTGACAGGAAGCCTCTGATCAGATGGACCCGAACTCGGCTTTTGCCCTTCCGCCCTATCGGCCGAGTTCGCTTCCGGCCGGGCGCAGCGGAAACTGGACGTTGACCAAGCTCAGGCTGCCGGAACGGGCAGCCACGAGCGTGGTCGACTCCCGCCCGGACGCGTTTCGTTTCCGCCCCGGCGAATACACCGAGCTGCGCCATGGTGGCGTCACTTTCATGACCGATTTGTACGACGAATGGTGGACGCAGCGACGGGCCATCGAGCGGGCGCGCCAGGTCGGCGGCAATGTGCTTATCACCGGCCTGGGCTTAGGAATGGTGGTTGAGGCGATCTTGGCTCAGCCTTCCCTGGCCCCGGTCGGCACCATCACCGTGATCGAGCAATCGGCAGACGTGATCCAACTCGTGGCGCCGCACCTGCAACAACAGTTCGGCGACCGGGTCGCGATCGTTCATGGTGACGCGTATCACTGGCGACCCACGGCCAACCTGCTGTTCGACACCGTATGGCACGACATCTGGCCAGACCCGGACGGGGACAGTGTCGATGACGACGTGGCACGGCTCCTGGAACACCATCGACCATGGTCGAGCTGGCAGGGTTTCTGGCCCATCGACTACCGCGAGGCGCTCGCCGGCAGGCTCTGAGGCAATCGTTCAGAGCCATCGGAACCCGAGCGATAAAGTTTCGACACGCCGCCGATGATTCGCACCAACGTGAGGTTTCAATTAGGTACTTCGCAGATATTGACCCGCATGCGAACTACCGCCAGTCTCCGAGCGCGCAATCCTGCCGCCCGTCTGAGGTCTGATATGAACCGTCGCAGCGTGATCGGGGCTGGTGGGGCCATTGCCTTTGCCGGCTTGAGCCGACCGGCAGGCGCAACCTTCTCTACGAGAACGATCAGCGCTGCGCCGACGTTTCAAGAGTCTTCCGCATTCATTCCGATTGAGGTCCGGACGCAGGCCAACGCTCCGATTTCCGCGATTCACATCCGCAAGTTCTGGCCGGACGAGACACCGTCAGACAACCGCCTGAAAACCTGGAGCGTCGATTTGTCGCTGCCAGATAGTGGCGGCATCACACGCGTGATTATGGCGTGGCATCTCTCCAGATCGGCGCATCAATGCATGACGGGCAATCCCGTCAAAATGCAATTCCCATTGGGCGCACGTGCGCATGTTGCCGTCAGTTCTGTCCGCGGTCTTGGAGAAAAATCAGCATCGAACCGAAGCGCGTGGTCTGAACAGGTGCCCGGCGGCAGTTTGGTCGTACTCGCCAGCGCCCGTTCCAGCTCTGGTCGTCCGCCGCAGTTGATGGACTTGCGTTACTTCCCAGGCGAGCGGGACTTGCGTTTGGCCGATGGCTCACCACGCGACTTCGACGCACTGCTGATCGAGACCACATGACGCAATCGCGCGCTTTCCTCACTCCAGCCCATCCCGCGCGCCCTCACGGGCTATCGTTTCGGCCAATCGACGATGGCGACCTGCCTTTTTTGGCCGCCCTCTATGCAGACATGCGGCATGAAGAACTGGCGCCGGTTCAATGGCCGGAGGAAGCCAAGCTGGCCTTCTTGCAGCAGCAGTTCAATCAGCAGCACAGCTACTATTCGACGAACTACGTTGGCGCCGACCGCTTGCTCGTGGCTTTCGATGGGCAAGCCATTGGACGTGTCTACATATTTCGTTCGGCCAGCGACATTCGCCTGATGGATATCGCGCTGCTGCGGTCCTGTCGCGGACGCGGATTCGGTCGGGCGATGTTGGCCGAACTGATCGACGAATCCGAAAGCTCTGGCGCCGGCATCTCGCTACACGTCGAGTCGAACAATCCAGCGATGGCGTGGTATCTGCGGTTAGGTTTTGAGCATTCGGAAGACCGCGGCGTTTATCAGTTCCTGGTGCGAGCGGCGAATGTCCGAGCGCCTGCCTGATTGCTGTTATGGCGACAGCAACGCGTCGATCTACGACCAGCTCTATCCACTATTAGACCCAGGCTGCCTCAGCGAAGTCGCACGGCCTGCGGGCAGCTGTCGCGTGCTGGAACTCGGCGTTGGCACCGGTCGCGGCAGACGCTCTATTTCGATCTTCCGCAAAACGCATCGCGGCGAAGCGAGCGCTTGAGGTTCAACCGCAGCGAGTGCTGGATCAGTTGAAAACTGCCTCGTATTCGACTTCCCCGCCGACAACTTTACGCGGCGACATGAAAATGCCCACCTCACCCTGCGGCAATCGCGTCAGCAGAACGCCTTGGCGAGGCGTGTGCAGCGGCAGCCGCAAATCGACAGCGAATCCACCGCCCTCACGCAACGAACTACCGCCCACCTTGCGCGCGGCCAAAACTTGCGAAGCGACAAAACGATCATCGATTTGCACATCGATGGTGCGCCCAACCAGCGCGCTGAAGTCCTCTAACCGCAGCGTCGTCAGCAACTCACCCATGCCCTGTCCCTCCTGAAAAAAATCATGTTAGCGCAATTTCGCAGTTGTAGACTTCGATAACACAACGCGAAGGAGGTTGCCGTGGCGAACACCGTTCCGATCAGTGTCATGGGTACAAGACCCGCACAATATGCGGCTGGAATCATTGCAGTCGGCACCAACCGATTGACGCAACAGTTATCGAACTATCAACAAGGCTATTGGTACGTTGTGCTGGACGCCTCGAATCTCAACGTTGTGTTCAACGCGGTTGAGCAGAGCGGCAGCACAGTGCCGAACTTTGGTGTCAGCGGCCCGGGGTATCTGCTTGCGGTCGTAACGCTCGGTGTCACCTTCGACAACCAGCCGCAAGGCGCGCTCTTTAATTTCCTGATGGCCAATGGCGCAAGCACGAGCCTGCTGGCTATCGAGCAGTTGGCCACGCAGATCGGCTGCGGCTCGCTGGGCGGGTTCACGTACACCTTCGTCACCACGCTCAACGACCCCAATCCGGGCTTCGAGGCATGCAACACCGAAGTACAACCCGGCTACACTGCCATCCAGACATTGTCATTGCTGGCTGTCAATCAGCCCAATGGCGGCGTGATGTACACACCGATCGCGCTGGCCTGACGACCGGATCAGCAGATCCCGCATCCGTTGCGGTGCCGGGCGCGCAGAGCGCGTCCATACCGTTGATTGCAGCGCCACAGCTTTGACCAACCTTGGAGAACTGCAATGGCCTCACCTGTACCGCTTTCGCTGTTTTCATACATGCCCACGTCCAGCTATCCGTTTTCGAACATCGCGGTGGGAACCAACACTTATAACCAACAGACGACGAACCCAGGCCTGCAAGGCTATTGGTTTCTGGTGCTCGACTCGGCAACGCTCAAAGTAGTCGCTAATGTGTTTCAGGCTTCTGGCAACCAGGCGCCAGCCCTGGCGGCAAGCCCCGGCGACATCTTGATTGTGACCACGCTTGGCGTCACCTTCGACAATCAACCACAGGGCTCGCTGACGAGCTTCCTGCAGGAAAACGGGGCAGGTGTTGGCTTGCTCGCCATCGAGCAGTTGGGTAATCAGTTCGGTTGCGGCACCCTGGGCGGTTTCGCGTATTCCTTCGTCACCACCTATGGCGACAGCAATCCTGGTTTCGAAGCGATGGACGCCAGCAGCGACACCGGCATCCAGTGCATCCAAACCCTGCTGCTCGATCCGGTAAAACAGCCCAACGGTGGCGTGATTTACACGCCGGTGCAGTTGGGGAGCTGATGCGCAGCGCGCCGCCAGCGCCGCTTGCGGCGCTGGCTGTGCCCGAAGCCAGCCCACACGAAGCCGCGAAGACATCAAGACACGAAGTCTCCTCGCATAAGGGAATCCTGACCTCTTCGTGGTTTCGGTCTTCGTGTGAACGCGAAAGTGGCGGACCGGGATCGTTGCATCAAACCGAGCTGCCTCCCTTTCAGGGCAACAACCCATACCCGAAGACTCGATAGCGTGACGAAACGCCACCTGCTGCTGCTTGGCTGGTACAAACCCGGCACGGGCTTTACGCGCGTGCTGGAATCGCTGCTGCCATATCTGGCGCAAGAATTCCGCATCACGTGGTACGGCGTCGGCTTCAAGGGCGATGTCTTCGAACCCATGCCGGGCGTCAAAGTTCTGCCTACGAACCTTCGCGGTGGCGATCTGGTTGGCGCTTATGCTGCCGCCGCTGCCTGGGAGGAACTCGCGCCTGATGCGGTGCTCGCGCTCAACGATCTTTGGTATCTCAAACACTACACGCACACGCTCGGCCCGCTGCGCGGCGCGGTGCCGATGGTGGGTTATGCGCCCATCGACGGCATCCTCGACGACCCGCGCTGGATCGAAGCGCTGGTCGCGTTCAGCACGCTGGTCACGTACACCGAATCGGCCGCCGACAACGTGCGCGCGGTTGCGCGCGAGGCGCATCTTGATCTGCCCGTGGCCGTTGCGGGGCACGGCGTCGATCGCTCGAGATTTCGACCAACCGCGCTCACGCTTGAGGAGAAGAAACGCCAGGCACAAACGCTATTTGGCCTCGACGCACCGGCCTTCGTAATCCTCAACGCCGCCCGTCCCGATCCGCGCAAACGCATCGATCTCACCTTGGCCGGTTTCGCGCCTTTTGCCAGGGCACACGCAGACGCGTACCTGTGCCTGCATCACGCGATCGAACACACACCGGCCATCGATGCATTGCGCCAGCAGGCCGCCGCGCTCGGCATTCAAAATCGCGTACTGTTCTGGCCGAAAACCCCAGGGCCACTCAGCGACATCGATCTCAACGCGCTCTACAACGCGTGCAGTGTTGGCATTAACACCGCGCACGGTGAAGGTTTTGGCCTGGTGAGCTTCGAACACGCCGCCACCGGCGCGCCGCAAATCGTGCCGGGACAGGCCGCGCTGATCGAGCTGTGGGGCACGAACGCGCATTGCCTGCCAGCAAGACCCATACGCACACCAATCTCGCCGCTGCGGATGGTGGAGGTGCAGCCCAACGACATCGCTACCGCGCTCACGCAACTGCACCACGAGCCGCATTGGACCACCGCCAGCGCCGCTGCATTGGCGCACGTGCGAGACCCGCAGTTCGATTGGTCAACCGTCGCCGAGCGGCTTCAGGAGCATTTGCGCTGAGGCAAGACATTCGCGGGAATTAGTCCTAGGTCGCTTCGCGGCCTGATCCTGAAAACATCGCTTAAATCTCGTCGCTAAAGTCCGCCTTGAGGTCCAAATCCAAGACGGCCTGCCCCTTTAAGCCGCCCAAATGATGCAACGCCTCAATGTGGTACGGCACCACTCGCACCATCGGTTTACCCGCTTTGGCGATGATGAACTCCCGCACAGTGGCGGCCAGCTCCACCAACTTCGAAAGCTGCGTTTTGGCGTCGTGGATATTGATCACGTCCATGGCGATCATCTCTACGGACTTAGTTTAGAAAAGTTAGTTTGCCCGCGCCTCGATTCGCCAACAAGCCGTGACTTGGCGACGATTCAGCACATCCGATGCAGCGCTGCCATCGAGTGCCGGGATGGCACGCAAATGCAAGCTGATCAACGCCCGCCCGGCTTCTTGCCGGCCGGGCGTCCCGCCGGTACAACGCCGCCTCCGGCGGCGCCAGCCTCAAGCGCCTGCTCCGCAGGCGTCTTCAATGGCGGCTCCGCCGCCACGCTGGTCTGGTCTGGGCTCGTGGACCTCAGGACAAGACGCAAGCCCCAGAAGTTGACCCGGCGCTCGGGCGAGCCCGCGCCGCGATAGGCGGCGCGCAAGAACCTGGCGTAGCCGCCCCAAGAGCCGCCGCGCAGCGCACGCTGCGTATCCTTGCCTTGCGGCCCCTCCGGGTCCGTCACCGCACGCTGGGCGTAATCGCGCAAACCATCCTTGCACCACTCCCAAACATTGCCATGCATTTGATACAGGCCCCAGTCGTTCGCGGGCAGCGATTTCACCGGCACCGTGCGGCCGCGAAACTCGCCCTTTTCACCGCCGGCATAGGGAAAATTGCCGTCGTAATTCACCTTGCCGGGATCAATCTGCGCGCCAAAATGAAACGGCGTCTGCGTGCCCGCACGGCACGCGTATTCCCACTGTGCCTCCGTGGGCAAATCCGCACCCGGTAAACCCAGTTCCGCCATCTGCTTGAACATCTTTTGAGCGTCCAGCCAACTGACACTATCCACGGGCCGTAGCTCATCGCCCTCGAAATGGCTGGGGTTCTGGTCCATCACCGCCCGCCACAAAGCTTGGGTGCACGCAGTGTCGGCCAGCCAAAAGCCTTGGCTGATCTGCACCCAATGACGCGGACCCTCGCGCGCGGAGATGCGCTCGGCCTCATCGTCTGGCGAGCCCATCCAAAACTCACCCGGCTCAATCCAGCGCATGCGCTGCCGCACCTCATTGATCTCGAATTCGGCCCAAAGCCCATATTGATCATCGCCCCAGGCGTCGGCCCACGGCGGTGGAAAGGGTTCGGGGTAACGATCCATTAGCGGCTCGGGCATTGTCGACCCAACGTTGTGCCACCGAATCGGCACGAAACATTCGGCAACTGGGCATAAGACGTGGTCTCGCACCGGGCGCGATGAATCGCGCCCCTACGAGACCTTGCAACCGTAGGGGCGCCATTCATGGCGCCCGCGCTTTCCGGCCAGCGCCTGAAATCACGGTGGCACACATCGCCCAAAACGAGCGTGTCTCATCGGCGACAAACTGGCGCTCGATCTGGACGACGCGTTGCGCGAACAACCAGCGATTCAGCGCCTCTTCTGCGCTGCCGCCATCCAAAGCAGGAACGGCAAAAAAATGCAGGCTCATGAATGCTCACCTTCAGACTTGTTGCCGGCCCGGCGTCCCGCCGGGCCGACGCCGCCTCCAGCGGCGCCAAGCCCAGCCGCCTGCTCCGCAGGCGCCTTCAATGGCGGCTCCGCCGCCACGCTGGTCTGGTCTGGGCTCGTGGACCTCAGGACAAGACGCAAGCCCCAGTAGCCGCTCCGGCCCTCGGGCAAGTACGCGCTGCGATAGGCGGCGCGCAAGTCCCCGGCGTCGCTGAGCCAAGAGCCGCCGCGCAGCGCACGCTGCGCATCCTTGCCTTGCGGCCCCTCCGGGTCCGACACGGCTTCGCCATGCGCCACGTAATCGCGCAAGCCGTCTTTGCACCACTCCCACACATTGCCATGCATCTGAAACAGCCCCCAGTCGTTTGCTGGCAGCGCTTTCACCGCCACGGTGCACTCGCGATATTCGCCCTTTTCACCGCCGGCATAGGGAAAATTGCCGTCGTAATTCGCCTTGCCGGGATCAATCTGCGCGCCAAAATGAAACGGCGTCTGCGTGCCCGAACGGCACGCGTATTCCCACTGCGCCTCCGTGGGCAAATCCGCACCCGGTAAACCCAGTTCCGCCATCTGCTTGAACATCTTTTGAGCGTCCAGCCAACTGACACTATCCACGGGCCGCAGCTCATCGCCCTCGAAATGGCTGGGGTTCTGGTCCATCACCGCCCGCCACAACGCTTGGGTGCATGCGGTATCGGCCAGCCAAAAGCCTTGGCTGATTCGCACAACGTGACGCGGGCCCTCATCGCTGTCGCGCTCAGGCTCGTTGTCCGGCGAGCCCATCCAAAACTTGCCGGGCGAGACCCAGCGAAAGCGCTGAACGGCCTTGCCAATTTGCAGCTCAGCAAAGGCGCCGAAAGCCAGGTCGAAACCCAACCGGCACAGCACCTTTCCACGGACAAATTCAATGCAGCGTTGATCCTCATCTGCACGCAGAAACGGACTTTCGGTGCAGGCTTGCTCGGGTGGCAATAGGTGGAACTTCGCCTGCGTACCGGCGAACGCTGGCGTGAGTGCGTAAACACCCGCGCGGTCGCGGCCGAATTCCTGAGCCCAGGCGGGGCGGTCGACATGCAGAATCTCAATACGTTCGTCTGCGTGCCAGAGCATGATCGGCGCAAGTTGTGCCTCGCCCAGACCGGCACCTTGCGACAGCGCAACACGCCGCAGAGAACCGTTTTGTCCGATTTGTATCCCACTGCCAGCCACCGTCAGCCGCGCCAACCTGTGGCGGATCACGCCAGGCACTAACTGCAGCCTCTCCCGGTTTTGAACCAGGCTCCAGTCGCTTCGCAGCGCGTGGGCGCTGTCTTCAGCCAACACACGCGCCGCCAACTCGCCCGAAATGCCCTCCGGCAGCTCGCCGCCCTCTTGCAGACTATCTCGCTCGCTCAACAGCCACGCCTCGGCAATCGCTTCGTTTTGCCGCCAGAACTCTGGGTGCGCGCGCGCGCGGATGCGCCGCACATAACGGGCGCAGTCTTCTGCTTGGGCGTTGTTGGCACGCAAGGTTGCCACGATATTCGCCCACAATTGTCCGTCGCGATCGATGCACGCGCCGGGCGCCAATACGGAGGCCAAAGCCGATTCTTCAGCCTGTATCAGCGGCGATAGCGCGTGGTGCTGCCCGGCTACCGTGCGAGCGATTTCCGTGCGCAGAGACTCCGGAAGTTGCAGCGCGGCGGCACGCCTGGCCGCTATCGCGTCCTGCCTTAGCCAGCAAGCGATCGGGCAAGACTGTGAGTCGGGGTGCTGCCAAGCTGCCAGCTCGGTCGCCACAGACAAACGCAATAGCAGCCGCAGCTCTCGCAACAACGCCGGTTCGATCCGGATAGCGAAAGCCATGGCCGTCAGCAGGCGCTCAACCTGCTCCACTTTGACAGCGGCCGCTGGTCCGCGCTGCACGCGCAACGCTGCGGCGAACTCCCACGTGACGCGCTTCGCGCCAGGCAGCGCTGCGCTGTCTGCGGCAGCCAGCGTTAGCCAGGTCACGCCAGCGCCGCGCGCTTTGGCTGCAAGTGCATCGCGCCAGTTCGAAAGCGGCTCATGCCATGGATCGGCGCCTGCCCAAAGCCAATGGCGATGCTGCAGCGGCGTGTCTGGCGCGCATTCACGCCAAGCGCTCCCGGCTGTTGCCTTTGCTGATTTGCGACGCCAGAGTTGCCCTTCGGGATCCAGCAGATAAATCGGCGTCGCGCCGCCCGAGCGCAACTGCACCACCTGGACGAGCTGATTCAGATCTTCGCGGATGGGCTCGCAATCGCCGTAGTTGTTGACGATCACAGCGCAATGAGCACCCCACTTATTCCGCATCCGCTTTGGCAGGCGCTTTGGCACTTCGGCACGCGCCACCAAAGCGATCCAGCGTAGAAGATCGATCTGATTGCCCGGCTTGCCTTGCCTCAGGTTGCGCCGGACAAAAGCCGCAAGCCGTGCGTCGGGCACCAACAAGCGCTGGATAGGTGGTTTCAGCTTCCTATCGGCAAGCGGCAGCTTCACCAGGGGAATCGGTGCTGGCTGAGCGGAATCAGCGGACTCCTTGTTGGTTGGCACCTGGGTCACTTGATACATCGTTGCGCGCAGCTTGGGCTTCTCGACGGTCTGCGCGGCGGCTGTCTCCGCTGGTGTCTCGGCAGCCGGCTCCAACTTGTATTCCTGTGGTCTGACCTCTGGAATGTCGGCTCTGACCCCATAGCCGAACAGCAACGCCAGCTCCGTCGCCTCGAGCGCGATCACGGCCGCTGCGCCGCTTGAGAAATGGCGCTCATTGTCAAGCGCTCGCAGGAGATGGCCACGCCATATGCCGGCGCGATGCAGACGCGGCGGCTCAACGGCATGCGGTTCCCGACGACTCATCTCCGAGGCTCATCCGGCGCAGCGATCGCTGCAATGCAACGCTTAAGCACTGTGTTTGACGTACACAAAGCGCCGAACCTCTTGCAATAGTGCGAGCGGATTCTCCGGATCAATTTGCTGCACCGCGCGCAAGAGATCCAAATACTCGGCTAAACCGGGCAGGTAGGCGCCCGCTTCCTGCGCAGCATGCCGATCATCCAGCAGCATTTGGGCCGCTTGCTGCAGGCATTCGGGACTACTTGCTGCGAGTTCTGGGAAATGCAAACGGCCACGCGCCACCAAGAACTGCTTCAGAGCCTCACCCTGCGGCAGCTTCAGATTCAACACCAGGCAGCGGCGCAGAAATGGCGCCGGCAACTCTCGTTCTTCGTTAGTGGTGATGATGACCAACGGCGCTGGCAGTGCCGTCGGCCGCCGCACTGTCGTTGGCACCAAAGGCACGTGGAAGCCGCCATTTCCCAGCGCTTCCAACAGCCCGTTCGGTAGCTCGGCTTCAGCTTTGTCGATCTCATCGATCAACACCACACTACCTCGCTGAGGCGACCAGTTATCTGGCGCGACTGGCGCAGCTGGCGCAGCTTCAAGCGAGCCGTTCTGTTCTAGGGCGCTCGCCCAGTCGAAAGCCCACCACAATGGCCCAGGCTGCACGTAATTCTTCGCCGACAAACTGCGCTTGCCCTCGCCGCCGGGAACGCCACTCAAATGCGCATCTGCCAAGCGCGCGACCGCGTCATAGCGCCACAGCAAATCGCCAGACTCCGTGTTCGCATCGACCACGACAGGCAAAAACAAACGCCCCGCAGCCACGGCCGCCGCATGCGCAAGCTGGCTCTTGCCAGTGCCTGGATCGCCGCGTACCAACAGCGGCCTTCCCGCAGCCTCCGCGGCCCGCAAGGCCAGCCGCTGCTGCGAGTCGAAAAGGTGCACAGACGCTGGCCAGGAAGACATAGCGGGCAAAACGAGCTGAGTTGCTGAGTAATCGGGGATTTTCATTGGGTTTCGGCCTTTTTCAGCAATTCCTTAACATCATCCACAAAATTAGTTACCGTGGCATTCATCCGATGTTCGTTCATTTGCCAGAACGATGAGCTTCCGGCCCCGTCCAGCTTGATAACCAGGATATGCAAGTCACATAGCCATCCGATTTTCTGAGAACCGAGTTTGTCATACTCGTCACTTCTCAGAACCAATATTCGGCTTTTCCCACCAGCCTGATCGTCTGCAAATTTCCCTTTCCAGGTTTTGTATTCTTCCGGGCTGCGCACGGAAATTGGCTTACCGAGCGGCGTTGTAGCGATCAGTCTTTGAATAACCCACTCGGCAAATCCAAAGCGAGCATCTTCGCCGGCGCCGTTCTCTAGTTCTTGATCTGCCGTCTCGCTTAGGTGCTGCCCATGTACAGGCGTGACTCCACGCACCGCTACAATGGCGCTTATCCTGGTTTCCACCGGGAGTTGGAGGGGTGCGGTCTGGTCCGGATCTTCTATCAGCGCATTCTTGAAAGCTATCAACTCATTACGACGCTGTGGATCTATGCACAGTTGAATGGCAACGTCCATACAGGAAACCAGCTCGCCAGCGATGTTACCAAGTTGCGATTTAGAGAGAGAAACTCGACTGTCCTTGATATCGCCAATCAGCTTGCTGGTGACTTCGTGTCTAACAAATCGTACAAGACTCGGCGCCTTTCTTGGATGACTGGAGCTGAGAAGCGAACGAATTCTGGGCAGCAGTCCTTGCCCTTGCCAAGCTCCGAGTGGTCCTTTCGGACCAAACAGGCGCTCCGCGATACACCAGAACTTCGCCAGCAACTCGGCATCGGGACCACCGCCCGACCTGATGAAGACCGCATCCAACAGAGCTTCGGCGCTGTCGAATCCATGCCGCGCATCCGGTGAAGTCTGCTCGAACTGGGCTGCTAGCGCAAAATTTCCACAATATCGTGCAACTTCGATCGCGGTGATTACGAACTCACGTATCTCTGTCGCAACGCTTGCCGGTTCGCCATTGCGACGCTCTTGTGCCATGTATGCCGGCGTGCCAACGCGACCATTTTCGGGGGCGGCGGTTTCGGCGCCCACTTTTCCGGCCTCGACCGCCATGCCATAATCGATCAAGTAAAGCCTGTCGTCGTCGCCTGGGCCTTCAAACATCAGATTCTCGGGCTTGATATCGCGATGCAGAACGTTCAACGACAGGTTTTTGTCCACACATTGAGCGATCTTTCGCAGTAGCGCTTGGCAGTCTGGAATTCTACGGCGCGAACTAAAGCGTTGCCGTAGAGAACCGCCCGACAGATAGCGCAAAACCATCCAGCATTTTTCAACGTGCGTATCAGATCCGGCGAGAAACAAGTCACCTGCAAAGAACTGTCGATTGAGCTGCATCTCGCGTAAAAAACGAGCGCGATCTGTAAACACCTTCATTTGCTTGCGCACAGCCACAACTTTCGCCTCTGCGCGCGGTTGATCATAGAGAAAATCGATATGAGCCTGTCCGCTGTGATCGACAGGTGAATCGTCTGGCTTTAGCCACCATGATTCAAACCTCGTCCAAGCCGCTACCGATTCAGAACGAACGGGCGTTCGGTTCATCTCGTTCCCTTCGGCGTCACTTGCGTTCACTACAACGCCCCCTGCAATTTCGCCCCTTGAATAGCGTCACCAAGGATTGCGTTGGCATCTTCGATAAAGCCACTAACCCGTCCCACGAGCACGCTTTCTTCTAACCACCAGAAAGTGCCGCCCGTGTCTCCGGCCAGCAGCACTGTCTTGACGCCAAACTTATCTAACCAGGCAATGGCGGTATCGCCCAAGGCATTGCCAAATTCCAGTGCTAGAACCAGCAGACGCTCCCGTCCCTGCCCTCGTTCGTCGAGCAGAAAGCCGCGCCATTCTTCGACGTCGCGCTCAGAGTTGATCGATATCACGCGGCCTTCCGGATTGCGACTGGACGGTATCGAGCAAACCAGACTGGCGAGGCTGAAATTGGCGTCATCGCCAAGCCCTACCTCCAACCCAAACTCTGCGACGTGTTTTGCGCTTAAAGCACGATTCGGGCTATTCGGCTTCAGTTCAAGGCCGTCCAAGGGCCTGAGTCTCAACGCAAGAGCACTGCCAGGAATCATTTGGGCAGGCACGTGCAACAGGCCCTGGCGCATCTGCTGCAACGCACCGCGCTTGACCGGGTCCATACACAACTTGATGGCGGCATCCATGCAATCCACCAGGCACATGTGCACTTCCACACGGCCCTTGGGCGACAGTGTGAATCGGTAGGTCCTTAGGTCGTCGGCCAAAGCGCCGGTCAATTCGTGCCTGACGATTCTGCTGAGCCGATCGCCCAAACCTCGATCGGGGTTGGTCAACGCCATCTGCACCGAGGCCGGCAAAACAGATGGGGCTTTTGCGCGCTCGATTCTCTTCCAACTGTGTAGAGGACCCTCCGCTCCGAACAAGATGCGGACTGCGGATTCGAATTGGGCGATTGCGCTTGGATCGCTGGGTGTTTCAGCCGACGCTGGCGTCGGCATTGCGACCGGCCGCTTGGGCTGCATTCGAAGGTAATCAGCCAAATCGCGCATCGCATCGCGGGCCGCGTCCGACAGCTCTTGCTTGGTGTTGACCACTTTGTAGATTCGATGCTCGCCAGCATTGCCATCCAGGGTTTTTGCGCGCTGACGGAAGGCTTTCAGGCTTTCGATGTCCGTCTGGAGTTGATCGCCGACACCAGTCGGGTACGTGTCGCTGAGCAGGATCAACTTCACGGGCTTTTTCAGCCGAATGGCTTCGTTGAACTCCAGTTCGGTGATGGACAAGTTCTGGGGATTGCTGGGCGATGCCGGGCGCTGACCGTAGCGACGACCGATCAGCAGCACATAAGCATGCGAGTCGTTCACCATGGCTAAGGAATTGGTCAGCGCGCTGGCGTTGACCGCGCCGTCGTTGTACTCCATGACTTTGGGATAGAACCCAGCCTTGATTGCGGCGTCGATCAAAACTTGCCGCATCCGCTTGAGATCGCTGTACGTGCTTGAAATCATCACCGCGTGATGCATCGACGCCCCCGCCAGATCGTCGGTCCTAAATCGACAATGGCTTAGCAGTTTTCGATTTGCAAGCATTGTTGCGTTTCATATCCGCATCTATGCGGCAGCGACTGCAGCGGCGGATCGATGGGTTACGGCCCGTGGATAGCTGTCTGATTCGTCGGCATCACGATCCAACTTTTCAGGCCGAAGAATTCACCAACCCCCGCACTCCAATATCCCGCCGACAGAACATCCCCGGCCATTGGATCGACTCGACGCGTTGGTAGGCTAGCCTGCGGGCCGCCAACAGTGTGTCGCCGAGCGCGCAAACGGTGAGTACGCGACCGCCGTCGGTCGTGGCCACGCCATCGCGGAGCCGGGTTCCGGCGTGGAAAACTTTGACCTCCGGCAACTGCGTCACCGACAAACCGCCGATGGGATCGCCTTTGCGCACCGGGCCCGGATAACCTTCCGCCGCGAGCACCACGCCCACCGCGCTGCGTGGATCCCAGGCGCACGCGACTTGACTAAGGCGTCCGTCGATGGCTGCCTGGTACAGTTCGATCACATCGCTTTTCAGTCGCAGCATGATGGGCTGCGTTTCCGGATCGCCGCAGCGCACGTTGTATTCGAGCACTGAAGCGCGGCCGTGATGAATCATCAGTCCTGCATACAGAAAACCAACGAAGGGATGGCCCTCGGCGCGCATCGCAGCGAGCGTAGGTTCGATGATTTCGCGGCGCACCTGGGCGTCGACGGCAGCGGTGACCACGGGCGCCGGCGAGTACGCGCCCATGCCGCCGGTGTTCGGTCCGAGATCGCCATCGTCGCGGCGCTTGTGGTCTTGGGAGGTCGCCAGCGCGATGTAGTTGGTGCCATCGGCGATGACGATGTAGCTGGCTTCTTCGCCTGCGAGAAAGTCTTCGATCACCACGCGATGCCCGGCCGCGCCCACCGAATCGCCGCCCAGCATCGCATCCAAAGCCGATTCGGCTTCAGCCACCGACTGTGCCACGACCACGCCCTTGCCGGCCGCCAGTCCATCGGCTTTGACCACAATCGGCGCGCCGCGGTCGCGCACGTAGGCTTTGGCGGAATCGAGGTCGGTGAATACGCGGTACTGCGCGGTGGGAATCCGATGGCGTTCCAGAAAGGCCTTGGTGAAGGCCTTCGAGGCCTCCAGTTGGGCGGCAGCTTGCGTCGGGCCGAAGCAGCGCAATCCTGACGCCTGAAATCGATCGACGATGCCCAGCGACAGCGGTGCCTCTGGTCCGACGACGGTCAGATCGACGCGCTCTTGCCGCGCCAGTGCCAGCAGGCCATCGATATCCGTTGGCGCCACGGGCGCATTGCGCATGCCGGGTTCGAATGCCGTTCCTGCGTTTCCCGGTGCAACCAGTACTTCACGCACCTGGGGCGACTGGCGTATCCGCCAGGCCAGTGCGTGCTCGCGACCGCCATTGCCAATCACCAGGACTTTCATAGAACCATCCACCCGCTGTCGATGCGACACAGCATAGCGGGGGTGTGAAATGCTTTGGCCGGAAAGACGGTCCGTTGCGACAGGTCGGTTGATCGATGGCTGCTGCAGCGCGAACGCCCCCGCGCAATGACCCAGATTCTCACGCGGTTGACTCTTGATCCGTTAGGTTCGTCCCCAAACTCCACTTCCTTGGAAACCCATCATGCGTGTGCTGCTGCTTCTCCTCTTTGCCCTCACCTCGGAATCTCTCATGGCGCAAAACAAAGAAAAACTGGTCCTCGGCGGCGGCTGCTTCTGGTGCCTTGAGGCTGTGTATGAAGAACTGAAGGGCGTCGAATCGGCCGTCTCTGGTTATGCTGGCGGTGCGGTCGCAAACCCAACCTACAAGCAAGTGACCGGTGGCAAAACGGGCCACGCGGAGGTGGTGGAAGTGACTTTCGATCCGGCCATCATCTCGCGCGACAAACTGCTCGAAGTGTTCTTCACCATCCACGATCCGACGACGTTGAATCGTCAGGGCAACGATGTCGGGCCGCAGTATCGGTCCATCGCTTTTTTCAGCAACGAAGAGCAGAAAGCAGCAATCGAGAAGGCTATCGCCGCTACCGCCGCCAGCGGCGAATGGCGCGGACCGCTGGTGACCGAAGTGCAGCCGCTGACGGTGTTTTATCCGGCCGAGGATTATCACCAGCAGTACTTCGAATTGAACGGCGAGCAGCCCTACTGCAGCCTCGTCATCGCTCCGAAAGTGGCCAAGTTCAAGAAGCGCTTCGCAGCGGACTTGAAGTAATTGCCTCGATAGAAGCGGTTGTCAGCGCGGCCGTCGCAGACCGACGCACGCGAAGTTTTACCTGCTGGTTGCGCAGTTCATTCCCGCGCTCGCGGGAATGAGCAAATCCATCCGCGTGCAACCCGCAACGTCTGGTCCGCCCCTGGCAACCGTTTGGCGTGAGCCAAGACTTCTGGCACCCCGATCGATGGCAGTGCGCATTTAGACTCGGCGGCCCTGCTATGCCCAGTCGTCGCATGCAAACTTTTGCTCTCCCAGCTCTCGCCGCACCTTACGCGCGCAGTTCGATATCGCAGCGCGCTCAATGCAAACCAAAACGCTCGCAGCCGCGTCAGATGCTGTTGAGCGCCAGGGAGCGCGTTGCTGCGGAGAGCGGAACTTGAAATTTTTATGGATGGCGATTTGGCTGGCACTGCCTGTGCTGGCAATGGCGCAAGATCGAACTGCGAGCGTTCTGGTTGTCGACGGCAAGCTGGACGAACCCGCGTGGCAAAACGCGCAGATTTTCGACGATTTCGTGGTTGTGGAGCCTTTCACCCGAGCGGCGCCTTCGTATTCCACCAAGGTTCGATTGCTCGCCCTGCCGGAAGGCATCGCCATCGGTTTTTGGAATGAACAGCCGGCGGACGTGCCGCGACAGCGAGAACTCACCGCGCGGGACGCGGATATGCCTGGCGATCGCGTGAATGCTTTCATCGACTTCAATGCCGATGGCGAGGTTGCGTTCAACTTTACGATATCGATAGCCGGCTCTGTTCAAGACGCGACGATCACCAACGAGAACCGGTTCAGTACCGATTGGGATGGCGATTGGAAGCACGCGGCCTTCGAAGGCGAAGACTATTGGAGCGCGGAGATGTTGCTGCCGTGGACCGTCGCCGCCATGAAAAACAGCGACGCGCCGCGGCGCACCATTGCGCTGATGTTCGATCGCGTGCTCGGCGCGAAAACTGAACGCAGCGGCTTTCCGGCGGCGAGCTTCATGCGTCCGCGCTATGTGTCCGAGTTCGCGCGCGTCGAGATCGATCAGTATCAGCAATCGCTGTTTCGGGTCTTTCCTTACGCAACGGTCTCGGCGGATCTGAAAAACGACCGACAGGCGTTCAATGCGGGTGCGGACCTCTACTGGAAGCCGAGCGGGGACTTCCAACTCACCGCTGCACTGGCGCCAGATTTTGGCCAGGTGGAGGCCGACGAGCTGGTCGTCAACTTCGACGCCATCGAAGCGTTTTTCTCCGACCGTCGGCCGTTCTTCACCGAGAATCAAGCCGCATTCGATTTGCGCACGCCAGACAATGGTCTGCTGATTTACACGCGGCGCATCGGCGGGCCGCGCGACGATGGTACTGGGCTGGCGAACGATATCGACGCAGCGATCAAAGCCAACGGCACCGCCTTGGGCTTGGACTACGGTGCGCTGATTGCGCAAGAGGCCGATTACGCGGATGACCTCGGCAGCCTGTTTTACGCCCACCGTCTGGTTCGGACCGGCGAGCAACTGAGCCTGGGCTATCTGGGCACTTGGGTCGACCGGCCCTTTCTCGAACGCCAGGCTACCGTGCATGCGGTCGACGGCACCTGGCGCGCGAACGATCGATGGCAGGTGACCGGGCAATGGTTGATCTCCGACATCGACATGCAGGATGACAGCAATGGATCGGGCGTTTGGGCGCGCATCGACTACACCCCGAGTCCGGCGTTCCGTCAGGAATGGGAGTTGACGCACTTCGATCGTGAACTGAATTTCAACGATATGGGTTTTCAGCGTCGCGCCAGCCTCAATGAAATCGAGTGGACCATGGAGTATCAGCAAACGCTGAAACACGAGACATTGCGCGGCGCAAGTTGGCGCGGCGAGTGGCAGTGGCGCACCAACGATAGCGGAGAGCGTTTGCCGGGCGCGTTCATCCTGGATCGAGAATGGCAGTACAAGAGCGGCGCCACACTACTGGTAAATGCCTTCCTGGAGACCAGCGGCGTCAACGATTTGATAACCCGCGGCAACGGTAATACCAACATACCTTTTCGCCAATCGTATTACGTCGAATACGACTCGCCGCGCTTCGAACGCTGGCAGTACGAGCTGAGCGCCAGTGCGCCCGAAGAGGGCCTGGGCGGGCGAGCATTCGAGATCGGCGCGGGCGGTACCTTTACGGCGAGCCAGCAATTGTCCTTGGATGGCTACCTTTACTTCAGGGGCAGCAACGATTGGCTGATATGGCAACGCGAGAACCTGCTGGGTCGCTTCGAGCGGGAACTGGTCACCAGTGGACTCAACGCCAATTGGTTTCCCAAGCCCAGGCACGAGTTGCGCGTCAAATTGCAGTGGTTGGCGATTGCCGCTGAAAACGCGCGCGCCGTGCGCGTCGATCGTTTCGGCGTGCCGCGTTCCAGTGGCGATGCGATCGAGGATTTCAGCGTCAACAACTTCGGACTGCAGTTGCGCTATCGCTACGAGTTCGCGCCGCAGTCGGACATCTACGTGGTCTATGGTCGCGGCGGATTTGCCGAGACCGGGCGCCGGGAGGACTTCGACGATCTCCTGACCGATGCACTGTCGTTACGCGATAGCGATCAGTTCCTGGTCAAGGTGCGCAAGCGGTTCTGATCTCGCGCTGAGGTTTTAAGGGCTCGGTTCATCGCGTCGCTCGTGCCCGGATTTCGGCTCTGATTCAAAACAGGTCCGGCCCGCGCAGAGATAGCGCCGCGCAAGTCGGCGCGTCTTCGGCAGAGTGTCGGCCTGCTGGAGCGTTGTTACGCCAGCACCTCGCTCCGCCAGCCGCGTAGATCCGACGGTAGCTCGCCTTCCCGTGCCCAATGTTCAATGCCGCGTCTTGGCAGCAGGAAATCGGCACTCATTCCAAGCGCTCCGGCGCGCGCGTCGACGAGCGTCTTGATTTCGCGGGCTCTGGCTTTCTCGCTGTCGTTGAGCTCGCTGGCCAACGGAATAACCAGTTCGTCCTCGGTTGGTGCCGCCATCACGATGCGTTCGAGCTTCTCCACCAGACGCGGCTGTGCCCGGCCATCGATGGTGCAGGCGTTGGCTAAGGCCTGCGGCGAAGGTTTGTCGAGCAGTGCCACGCGCTGCGCGATGGCGTTGTCGAGAATCCAGGTTCGCGGCCGGTTGCGCGCGCGCGCCTCGCGTTCGCGCCAGGTGAGCAAGCGCCACAGTCTTTGCTGCTGCGCCGCCGTGAGGCGTTCTGCAGAGCGCACCTTCAGGTGAGGATTGGCGTCTGCTTCGCGTGCCTTCGTCGCCGCACGTTCGCCCTCTTCGTAGAGCCATGGCAGTCGACCCAATTCCGTAAGGCGCGCAAACAGCCGTCCGTGCAATGCGGGCAGGTAGCGCACATCGTCGGCCGCATATTGCATCTGCTCCTCGCTGAGCGGGCGCTGCAGCCAATCGCTGCGCGTAGCGCCCTTGGCCAGTTCGACGCCGAGCTCGCTGGCCACCAGCTTCTGATAGCTCGGCGGCAACGCCGCGCCGCACAGGGTGGCGGCGATTTGCGTATCGAACAGCGGCGCGGGCACGGCGCCGAGTGCCCGTAGCAGCACGTCGAGATCTTCGCTGGCGCTGTGCAAGATCTTGTCGCGCGCGTCCGCCAGCAAAGGCCCCAGAACCTGGACAACGCCGGGGGCGCAAGGGTCGATCAGCGCCAATTCCTCGCCGCATCGAACCTGGACCAGCGCAAGCTCGGCATAGTAGGTTTGCGTGCGCATGAACTCGGTGTCGAGCGCGATCGGTGCGTCAGGCAAGTTGCCGATGAACGCAGTCGCGATCTCTGGCCGATCGATCCAGCGGATGGGACTAGGCGCCGTCAAAGCAAATCCTCATGATTAGCGCCTTGTCCGGGTCGAGGCCGTTCGCGCGTGAGTGAGAAGCATCGCTCATTCGTCAGTTTCGCGCTTGCGATGCTGATCATTCTCGGCAGCGCAGCGATCGGCTGGAAGCGCGCGCAGCGCAGCGACACCGAATTGACGCCGGCGGTCGACTCGGCACCCGTGGGCGAGCCGATGGCCGTGGTCGATTCGCCGCAGGCGGAAATCGACGAGGAAGAAGATGCGCTCGACGACGACGATGCGGTGGTCACCGAGGTTGTTGCGGCCACGCCGGACGTCGAGGACGAAGATGTCGCGGCGCTGATCGAGGTTATGACTGAGCAGCAGCGCGAGGGCCGCTTGCTGGAACCCAAGGGCTCAAGCGCCATGGCGCTGGCGGCGCGCGTGCTGGCGGCCGATCCGGAGAACCGGGAGGCGCGGTCGGTGTTGGTCAAGGCGCTGGAGGAGCTAAAGCAAGTCGGCGTGCCGGTATTGCCTGAAAACTTGCTGCCGGTGGCCGATCAGGCCTCCGCGCTCGGTCAGGCGATTGCCGACAGAAAACTGCTGGATGCCGTCGATCAATCGCGCCAGCGTACTCGAGAACTGCTCGAACAACTGGTGCGCGGCGAACGCCAGCTGACTCGCGAAGGCGCAGGTCCACGCGCATTCGCCAGCGCCACCGAGCGCTTCCGCGCAGCGCTCGCGATCGATCCAGCCAACGCACGCGCTCTCAAGGGATTGGGGGATGTACAGCGGCGCTTGATCGAGCGCGCGCTCGATCAGTCCTTCGCGCTGAAGTTCGAGCGTGCCTCTGAGGCTTTGGATCAGGCCGACGCCATCCAGACCGACACTTCCGCGGTGGCCGATGCGCGCGCTCAGGTGCGTGCTTTTCGCGCCCAGACCGAGGCCGATCAATTGACGCGGTTCAAAGATGCGCTGGCCAAGAATGATGCAAAGGCTGCGCAGCAGGCCATCGACGTGCTCAGGCAATTCGTCGATGCGGAGCAAGTGCGCGAAATGGAAAGCAAGATCGTGAATGTGCGCCTGTATGGCGGTCTTGCGCCAGGCGAGCGCTTCGCCGACAAGCTGTCCAATGGCAACGATGGTCCCCGATTGGTGGTGATTCCCGTCGGCCGGTTCATGATGGGTTCGCCTGAAAGCGAAGCCGGGCGCGACGCAAACGAAGGACCGCAACGCGAGATCGTCTTCGAGCGCGGCTTTGCGCTGGCCCGCAACGAAATCACTGTGGCGGAATTCCGCGCCTTTATCGAGGCGACCCAGCACGTCACCGACGCCGAACGCAGCGGCGCGTCGGCAGCGTACGAAGAAAAGACTGGCCGGATGATCAAGATGCGTCGCGTCACGTGGCGCCGCAGCTACACGGGCAAACGCGCACGCGATGGCGATCCGGTGGTGCATGTGAGCCACGACGACGCGGCCGCTTACGTTGCGTGGCTGTCCAAAGCCAGCGGTAAACGCTATCGACTGCCGAGCGAGGCCGAATTCGAGTACGCGTTGCGCGCTGGCACGGCGACGCGCTACGCCTGGGGAGATGGCGATCCGGCTGGCGTTGTCGGAAATTTCGCCGGCGCAGCCGATCAGTCCGCGCAAGGGCGGCGCTGGACACAAGGCTTCGCCAACTACGACGATGGATTCTGGGGCCCGGCGCCGGTACGTAGCTTTCTCGCCAATGCGTTTCGCCTCTACGACATGGACGGCAATGTGTCGGAATGGGTCGAAGACTGCTGGCACGACGACTATCGACGCGCGCCGGATTCGCCAGTGGCGTGGATCAATCCGGGCTGCGACCTGCGCGTTATTCGCGGTGGTTCGTGGGGATCGGCCCCTGCGCAAGTTCGCAGCGCCTGGCGGGCCAGTGCGCTCGGCAATGCTGGCAGCGGACGCGTCGGATTTCGCGTAGTAAGGGAGTTGTAGGAACGGGTCTGGAAGACGTCAGGGCGACATCGCGAGCCTGCACTCGCTCCGATTTTCGCGCGTTCCGGACAAGGCCGTATCTGCATCCAACGTCAGGCATCTCACTTGCCCGGTGTCTCGTTTTCGATCAACAACCACCGCCCCCCGATCAAGCGCTCCTGAGGAACGAAACGGCGCTTGTAATCCATTTGCGGATGCTGATCGAGCCAAAAACCCAGGTACAAGAACTGCAATCCTTCCGCACGCGCGTAGGCCATTTGATGCAGTATTGCGAGCGTACCCAGGCCGCGTTGGGCGAGCGTTGTGTCGTATGCGGTGTACACCGCAGACAGGCCATCGCCAACCCGATCGGTAATCGCCAGGCCAACCAGTCGTTCCTCAAGCCGCAGTTCCAGAAACAGCGTGGTGGGGAAGGGCGCAGTCAGGCTCTCGAAGGGATCGCGCTCAGCCTCTTCGCCACCATGACGCGCCTGCACATAGTTGCGATAAAGCGTGCGGTGCTCCGCATCCGGTAACGGGGGCTGCCAGGTCGCCTGGATGTCGCGATTGCGCTGCCACGTACGCCGCTGACTTCGGCCTGGCCGAAAATCCGCCACCGTCAGGCGCGTCGCCACGCATGCCCGGCAGGCGCTGCACATCGGTTTGTACAGCATCCCGCCGGTACGCCGGAAGCCATGCGCGAGCGCCGCGCCGTAGCGTTCAGGCAGTGTCGGATCGTGTGGATCGAGCACACTCATCACGGCCCGGCGTTCGGGGTAGTAGCTGCATTCGTGCTCGGGCGTTTTGAAGAGCCGCATCGGCCGCTATCCAGGACAGGTCAATCTCGATCGCGCAGCGGCTGTGAGCGTCTCCAACCACTGGCCGAAATCCGCAAGCTCGCCATAGCGCTCGCATACGCCGAGCGTGTAGTCGAGCACCAGCGGCAAGTCCGACAAATATCCAGATTTGCCGTCTCGATAGTGTAGTCGCGCAAAGATTCCGAGCACCTTCAGATGACGCTGCAATCCCATCCAATCGAACCAGCGGCGCCAGCGCGTCGGGCCCACGGCCACCAGGCCCGCGTTCATTGCCTTGCGTCGATAGCTTTCGGCCCAGCCATACACGCGCGGCAGCGGCCATTGGATGTAGCAGTCCTTGAGCAGCGACACTAGATCGTAGGTGATCGGGCCGAGCAAGGCGTCCTGGAAATCGATGACGCCCAAAGCGTTATCGTTAAGCAGCATCAGATTGCGCGAGTGGTAGTCGCGATGCACGAACACTTGCGGTTGCTCGAGCGCACTCGCCACCAGCCGCGACATGCAGGCTTCGATGCGATCGGTATCGTTGCGCGAAAGTTCCAGGCCAAGATGACGGCGCAGAAACCAGGTTTCGAACAGCTCCATTTCCGCTACCAACCGCGCGGAATCGTAGCTCGGTAGCGAATGCGTATCGGTGCGCTGCATGCGCAGCAGGTCGGCCAGCGCCGTGCCGTAGTGCTGGTCGACGCTGATGTCGGTAAGTGCCGGCAAGAGCGTCGCCGACCCAAAGTCCTCCAGCAGCAGAAAGCCCTGCGCCGCATCGACAGCAGCGATGCGCGGCGCCCGCAGGCCAGCAGCCAGCAGGCGCTCGGCGATGTCGACAAACGGTCGCGTGTCTTCCTTATCCGGCGGCGCGTTCATCACGATCGCCGACCGCCCGCCGCTGGTCACGCGCCAATAGCTGCGAAAACTGGCATCCGATGAGGCCGCCACCGGAGCAACATCGAGGGTGCCGAAGTGCGTTGTTGCGAAGGCGGTCAGCGCGCGCAGGCGCTCGGCGGACAGGCTCATGCGGTCAATCGCGCCAGCGCTTCCGCATAACGCGCCCGGGTGCCTTCGATCACGCTTGCAGGCAGGTGCGGCGCTGGCGGGCGCTTGTCCCAATCCAGTGTTTCCAGATAATCGCGCACGAACTGTTTGTCGAACGACGGCGGATTGCGCCCGGGCTGCCAGCCGCCGGCTTCCCAGAATCGCGACGAGTCCGGCGTCAGCATCTCATCCATCACGCGCAATTGGCCGTTTTCATCCAGGCCGAACTCGAATTTGGTATCGGCGATCAAGATGCCCCTTGCCGCCGCGTAGGTGCGGGCGTAGCGGTACAGCGTCAGCGTCGCCGCGCGCACTTGTTCGGCCAATGCGCCGCCGATGGTGGCGACGACCCGGTCGAAACTGATGTTCTCGTCGTGGTCGCCCACCGCGGCTTTGGTCGAGGGTGTGAAGATGGGCTCGGGCAACTCGGCTGCCAGCGGCAATCCGGCGTCCAGCGTTATGCCGCTGACGCTTCCTTTGGCCAAATATTCCTTGAAACCCGATCCGATCAGGAAGCCGCGAGCGATCGCCTCGATCGGCACTGGTTTCAAGCGCATGGCCACCACGCTGCGCTGCGCGAAGGGCACGGGATCGACGGGCGAGGGCAGCACCGACACCGGATCGATGCCGGTCAGATGATTGGCGCACAAGTGCGCGGTCTTGCCGAACCAGAAGTTCGACAACTGTGTCAGCAGTTCGCCCTTGCCGGGAATAGGGTCGGGCAAGATCACATCGAATGCACTCAGGCGATCGGTGGCGACCAGCAGCAAGCGCTGCTCCGGCAATGCGTACACATCGCGCACCTTGCCGCGGTGAACCAGCGGCAGGCCGGGTAGGGCAGATTCGCTCAAAGACGTGGTCAAGTGGACCTCGGCGCAAATGGCAGGAGCTTAGTCTGCCTGAGCCGCGGCGCGGGCGGGTGCCATTGGTCGTGTACAGGCAAGGCACACAGCAGGATTAGACTGCGCAGAATTCTTTGGGAACTCCGATACCGATGCCGGGAAGCGATCCGAACGATTTGTCGTTACTGGGTGCCGCGCCCAGCTTCGCTGCTGTGCTCGATCATGTCTCGCGCGCCGCGCCCCTGGATCGTCCGGTGCTGGTGATCGGCGAACGCGGGACCGGAAAGGAGCTGATCGCGGCGCGTCTGCATTATTTGAGCAAGCGCTGGGATCGCCCGCTGGTCAAGCTCAATTGCGCGGCGCTGGCCGAGTCGCTGCTCGAGACCGAGTTGTTCGGGCACGAAGCGGGTTCCTTCACGGGCGCAACGCGCCGCCATCTGGGGCGCTTTGAGATCGCCAACGAAGGTACGTTGTTCCTCGACGAGTTGGCCACGGCATCGCTCCGTATCCAGGAGAAAATCCTGCGCGTGATCGAATACGGCGAGTTCGAACGCGTCGGCGGCCGCGAAACCATCCGCACCAATGTGCGCATCATTGCCGCTACCAATCTCGACCTGCCAGGCGAAGCCGCCGCAGGTCGTTTTCGCGAAGACTTGCTCGATCGCCTTGCGTTCGACGTCATCACGCTGCCGCCGCTGCGCGCGCGCAGGGACGACATCCTGCCGCTCGCCGAGCATTTCGCGACCAAGATGAGCCAGGAACTCAAACGCGACTTGTTCGCCGGATTCACCGCCAGCGCGCGCCAGAAACTGCTGGCGCACGCCTGGCCCGGCAACGTGCGCGAGTTGCGCAACGTCATCGAGCGCGCGGTGTATCGACACGAAGATCTGGACGAAGCCATCGACGAGATCCAGTTCAATCCTTTCGAATCTCCGTGGCGTCCGCAAAGCAAGGCAGCAACTGCGCCCTCGGGCGCATCGGCCACAGCAACGGCCGCGGGTCAGGTTCCCACGCTGCCCATGGACTTCCGCCAAGCCATCGAAGACACCGAAGTGGCATGGCTGCAAGCGGCTATGCAACATGCCAGGTTCAATCAGCGCAAGGCTGCAGAGTCGTTGTCGCTGACCTATCACCAGTTGCGAGGTTATCTGCGAAAGTATCGGCTGGTGGGTGGCGATGATGAGGATTAGTAGCGAGAGGGAAGTTGGCAGCCAGGCAGTTTGCCCAGCGTGCGGAGCAGATTCGCCTCCGAGTCGCCTGAGGTTGGGTGGTCTGCTGGTGTGCCTTGAAATCGGGTTCTGGTTGCTTGTTCTGGCCTTCGTTCTGCCGCTTCCCTGGCTCAAGGCACTGAGCGCCTGTCTTGCTGTTGTCTTCATTGCGCTGGCGATTTCAGGGGCCCACTCGGCGAAGCCCGGTTCTTGCGCATGCGAGTCTGGCGGGCGCTCCGGCTGAGGCGGATATCCTCGGCGACTATTCGCAGGTTCCCCGAAGACTACGGCTGACTTTCGCAGGTGCGTCCGTCACGAACCGGGTTGGCGCAAAGCGGCCAGCGAGAATGCGCGGTCCCTCGATTGCTTCCCGCTGCGATCGGCAGAGGACGAAGACCTCTTCATCCCGCTGGCGCGGCACTGCTATAAGCCGGGTCGAGTTCCAAGCATTGGGCGTCTGCCTTGTCTGAAGAGATCTTGATCAACGTTACGCCGCGCGAAACACGTGTGGCACTTGTCGAAAACGGCATGCTGCAAGAGGTTTACGTCGAGCGTGCGCGAAAGCGTGGCTACGTGGGCAACATCTACAAAGGGCGCGTCTCGCGCGTGATGCCCGGCATGCAGGCGGCGTTTGTGGAGATCGGCCTCGACCGGACCGCGTTCCTGCACGCCAACGACGTGGTGCGATTGCCGCATGATGGCGATCCCATCGAAAACGGCAACGCGCCGATTCCGCCGATCGGAGATCTGATTCGGGAAGGCCAGGAGATCATCGTACAGGTGGTCAAGGATCCCATCGGCAGCAAAGGTGCGCGGCTGACGACGCACCTGTCGATTCCTTCCCGTTATCTGGTCCTTTTGCCGTATGCGCGCACGCTTGGCGTGTCGGTGCGCATTGAAGATGATAGCGAGCGCGCACGCCTGAAGGATGTGCTGCATCAGCAGGCTGGCGAACGCACCCAGGGGTTCATCGTGCGCACCAATGCCGAAGGCGTGCCGGCCGAGCCGCTCGCTGCCGACATGGCCTTTCTCGACCGACTCTGGTTGTCGATCGTCGATGCAATGAGCGGTGCGAGGGTCGGCGACCGGATTTACGAGGAGCTGCCGCTTTCGCTCAAGGCCATTCGCGACTTCCTGAAGCCGCATGTCGAGAAGGTACGCATCGATTCGCGCGAGACGCTGGAGCGCGCGATCCGCTTTACCGAGGAGTTCATTCCAGAATTCACCGAACGACTTGAGCATTACCCCGGCGAGCGACCGATATTCGATCTGTACGGCGTCGAGGATGAGATCCAGCGCGCCTTGCGCAAAGAATCGCCGCTGAAGTCCGGCGGCTATTTGATTATCGACCAGACCGAGGCGATGACGACTATCGACGTCAATACCGGCGGGTTCGTCGGTCATCGCAACCTGGAAGAGACCGTATACAAAACCAACCTGGAGGCGGCGCAGGCGATCGCGCGGCAACTGCGGCTGCGAAACCTGGGCGGCATCATCATTCTCGATTTCATCGACATGAGCGACGATGAGCACAAGCGCCAAGTGCTGCGCATGCTGGAAAAATCGCTGGCGCGCGATCATGCCAAGAGTACGGTGTACGACATGAGCCCGCTCGGCCTCGTTGAGATGACGCGCAAGCGCACCACCGAAAGCCTGGAACGCCAGCTCTGCGAGCCCTGCGCGGCATGCGCCGGACGCGGTAGAGTGAAAAGCGCGGAAACCGTCAGCTACGAAATCTTTCGCGAAATCACCCGCGCAGTTCGCCAGTTCGAAACGCGCAGCGTGCTGGTTCTGGCGCCGCCAGCGGTGGTGCAGCGTGTGGTCGACGAGGAATCGGCTGCGCTGGCTGAACTGGAAGCGTTCATCGGCAAACCGATACGCTTCCAGCCGGAGGAGCAGTATTCCCCCGAGCAATACGATGTTGTGGTGCTTTAGTGTCTGCCTGGCGGTAGCTGCAGTTTGTTGAGTACACACGGTGTGGTTTTCTCAGGCTTTGACGCTGGCGCCTGTGCCGCCCATGGACTAATCGCTCTCCAGCGCGATCCGTGTGCGAACAATTTCCGGTTCGCAGACTGGGTCTCAACAGCCTGTAGGTCGATCGGAAATCCAATGCGGAAGTGCGAGCAACGCCACACCAAAATCTAGTCACGATCATAGGAACCGCACGCCCCACCGTGATACCGACAGCGCCAAAACGTTGGCACCGCTTGCGCCGCCTGGCGCTGTTGTCGTTGGCGATGGTCATCGTCCTGGCGGCAACTGTGCAGGCAGTGGCGAGACTGACCGTGCCTTGGGTTTTGAGTTCGCCTGAACGCGTCGCGAACTGGCTGAGCTCCACGCTCGGTCAGCGCGTGGAAATCGACCAGGTGTCGGCTGTTTGGGCCGGGCGCGGCCCGTGGCTCGATGCCTTCGGCGTCAGAGTCGCGCCGCAGCACGGGGAGGCGGCGATCAATCTTGGCCGAGTGCGCATCGGCATCGACAGTTACGCCTTGTTGCTTCGGAATCGACCGCTGATCGAGTCATTCGTTCTGGTGGATGCGCAGGTCGATTTGGAACGTCGCGAAGACGGCCGGATTGGTCTGCGCGGCGTCGACATGCAGCAGGCGGCCGCAGATTTGCGTGCGCTCAGGGAAATCGGTCAGTTCGGCGTCAGCGGCGGATCGGTGCGCCTGCGCCTGGGCGAGCGTACGCTGCAGCTGGATCAGGTCGAGCTTCGTTTCGAACGCGATGATCAGGCGTGGCGTGGTGGATTGCTGAAGCGCGCGGGTGAAGGTCGATTGCATGTCGCCATTGCCGCGACGGATCAAGGTTTGCGCGAGGCATACATACAGGCCGATGCCTTTCCGCTGCATGCCATCAACGGCCTGACCCAATCGTTCGAGCTGTCGGCCATCGGCGGCACGCTGCATGGCGAGGGCTGGTGGACGACGGCGACAAACGACGGACGCGCGGCGTTCTCGCTCCGGGATGCGGTCCTGACCGCTCCGCCGTTTATCTGGACAGACGGCGGCGATCTGGCGCCGCACGTTCGCGTACCCGATGGCGACATCGCCATCGCACTCGAACAGCGCGATGGCGCGATGGTCGCTGACCTTACGGTCCGTTCGTTGGGTCAGGAGAGCCTTGCCAGCATCCGATTTGCAGAACAACGCACAACGCTGGTTGCCGAGCGCTGGCCGGCCGCTGCGCTAGCGGATGCAGCACTGCTGGTGCCGGCCTTGTCGCCAGAATTGCGTGCGCGCCTGTACGGCCTCGGGGGAACTGGGCGGATCGCCTGGTTGCGCGCTCAGTTGGGAACCGATTGGCAACTTCACGCGATGCTGGATGGTTTCGGCGGCCGAGGGCTATTTGGTGGCCAGGCATTCGCATTGAGCGGATTCGATGGCGACATCGCCGCCGACGCTGGCGGTGTGGTGATTCGAACCGTCGACGATATCGTTGAGGCAATGGCCTCGCCGATGCTGGGCGCGCCGTTGACGCCAAGACTCGATTTGCTGGCAGGCTGGCATCGCGGCGCCGAGCCCGAAGTCGCCGCACTGCGCATTTCTGGCGAAGGCTTCGATATCCACGCCAACGGCTCGTCGTGGCGCGACGAATTGGGGCGACCCGGTCTGGATCTTCGGGCGCATGTTCCCGAAAGCGACATCGAGGCGGCGCCAGCGTTCTGGATTCTGAACAAAATGCCGCCGAAGACCGTGGCGTGGTTGAATCGTGCACTCAGCACTGGCCAGGTCATGGATGGTCGGGTCGTCTTCCGCGGCGCTTTTGCGGATTGGCCGTTTCGCGCGCATGAGGGTCGATTCGAAGCGAGCTTCGCGGCGTACGATGCGCCGCTTCACTATCACGACGAGTGGCCCGCGGCGCACATCGAAAGCGCCGATGTGTCTTTCATCGACAACGCCATGCTGGTCAACGCTTTGCAAGCTCAAGTCTTCGACGCTCGCATATCCGGCACCGGTTCCATCGCAGACCTGAAACTGCCGACGCTGGCGCTCGAGCTGGCGGCGAACGGCGATGGCGGCGATTGGCTGAAGTTCCTCGAGGCCAGTCCCCTGAAGCGCGAGCATGGCGAAGTGATGTTTGGGATGGCGCTTGCAGGCCCCTCTAAAGTCAGCGCGCGCATCGATATCCCATTGAAGGCAGAGCTGGGCAAGACGACCGTCAGCGGTAGCGCGCTGGCGGAAGGTCTGCAGTTCAAGGACGCTAAATGGCATCTGGATTTCGCCGATCTGCGCGGGCGTATCGATTTCACTCATCGTGGTTTCGCTGCCGATCAATTACGCCTGAACATCGATGGACAACCAGCCGAATTGCAGATTGCTGTGGGCGAGTTTGTGCCCGATTCGCGACTGGCGGTGGAGGTCGGCGTCGCCGCCACCGCGTCCTTGCAAACCTTGTTCGGTCACCACGATGCGCTGGCCCCGATTCTCGATGTCGCCCAAGGGCGCGCGCCATTTACCGTCGACGTGTCCATAGGACGCTCGTCGACCGAGCATTCCGTGATTCGCTATCGGTCCAATCTGCAGGGCATCGCCGTTGGTTTTCCCGCGCCGATCGGCAAAGCTGCTGCGGACGAGCGCGGTTTCGATTTGACCGTGCCGCTGCCGACGCAGCGCGGCGCGCCGCTCACATTAATGCTTGGCGATAGCGCCCGGTTGTTCGCCAGGGTTGGCAACGAAAGCCAGCCGTTCGCCGGAGAATTGCAGTTCGGTGCGCGACGGCAACCCAATTTGCCGAATCGCGGATTGCGAGTGAGCGGCGCCGCGCCGCTGATCGATATTCCCGGCTGGGCCGGGTGGATACTGCGTTCGACCGGAGATGAAGATCCGATCTTGCAGGATCTGGACGTGCTTGCGGGAAGCGGCGCGGAGCAACACCGGCTGAAGCTGTCGAAGCAGGCAGGTGTGTGGAATTTAGGCGTTTCAGGCGAGCAACAGCAAGGCGAGATTCGTTTCGGGCGTCAAGACGGCCAGGCTGTTGTCGATGCCGATTTTGAGCGACTCAGCATTCCGGATGCGGGCGGTGGCGGCCGTTTGGCGCTGTCGCCAGCGATGGTTCCCACGCTCCACCTGCGCGCCAAATCGATGCGCGTAGGCGCAGCCTCGCTGGGCGAAGTACGTATCGAGGCGTATCCGGAAGACGGCGGATTGCGTATCGAACGCGTCGAGGCCAAGAGTCCGGATCTGGAGATCCGCGCCAACGGCCGCTGGACCCAGAGCGGTTTGGTGGATTCATCGGAATTCGACATCCAAATGACCAGCGAGGACCTGGGCCGCATGCTCACGGGCCTGGGTTACGATGGTCTCATCGATGGTGGCCAGACGTTGGCTAAGTTCACTGCGAGCTGGGCCGGAGCGCCGCACCAATTCGCGCTGGAGCGTCTGCGTGGCACCATGGACGTCAGCGTCGGTCAGGGTCGTTTTCTCGACGTCGATCCCGGCGCAGGGCGAATCTTCGGACTGCTCAGCTTGCGCGAGCTGCCGCGGCGCATCACGCTCGACTTCAGCGATTTCTTTGAAAGCGGCATGAGTTTCGACAGCATCGAGGGCCGTTTCGAGTTCGCCGACGGCAATGCCTGGACCGAGGGCGTCAGCGTACGCGGCCCAGCGGCCGATCTCTTGATTATCGGTCGCACCGGTCTCGCATCCCGCGATTACGATCAACAGGTCATGGTTGCGCCGCGGCTGACGGGCGTACTGCCGGTCATCGGAGGTCTGGCAGCCGGGCCGGTAGGTGCGGCGGCGGGCTTCTTGGCGCAGGGTATCGTCGCTCCCGGCGACAACATCGAAGCTGCGACCCAGGTGCATTACAGTATCGGCGGGTCGTGGGAAAAGCCGCAGGTCGAGCGCCTGACGCCGGCCCGCGAGGGGCGTCCACGGTCGGGCTAGCAGGCATTGCCAAGCGCGTTTGCCGGGCGTCTGTCGAGCTGCGAGTCACAGGCACGCCGGGGTTGATCCTATATGGATCAATTGCTTGGGCGCCAAGTCAATGATCGAGCCGGCATTGGTTCGCTTCGGTCGGCTGTGCCGCAACAGGCCGTTGGATAGACGAAACACGATTCGATTTCTCATTCTAAGGTGCGCCGAGTGATAATCGCGCTCTCTCAAAACCCCATCCAAGGGCGAATCTGCATGATGCTGAGGGCTTTAGCGTGCGTGGTAATGGCGTTTGCGTTGGCGTCGTGCGCCGGTGACGGCATGCGCGATGTGCGCGAGGGGCGGGCAAAAATGGTCGAAACGACCGAGACACTAGGTCCGCCGGACACTACCAGGCCCGATGGAACCTACGAGGGCATCAGCGATTATCGCGTTGGCCCGCAGGACGTCATCAGCATCGAAGTGTTCAACTTAAGCGAGTTGAATCGCACTGTGCGCGTCAATTCCAAGGGCATGATTTCATTGCCGCTTTTGGGTCCGATTCGCGCCGCAGGAAAGACCGTCCCGGAACTTGAGGCGGAAGTGACGGCGATGCTGGAGAAAGACTTCCTGCAGAACCCGCAGGTGACGATGTTCGTCAGCCAGTACACCAGCCAACGGATCACTATCGAGGGTGCGGTGCGCTCGCCCGGGATCTTTCCGCTCAGCGGCAAGACCACCTTGCTGCAAGCCATTGTCATCGCCGGTGGCGTCAACGAGTACGCCAATCCGCGCGGCATCATCATTTTTCGGGTCATCGACGGCAAGCGCATGGCCGCAGTGTTCGATTTGCGGATGATTCGCGGCGGCAACGCTGAAGACCCGCAAGTGTTCGGCGACGATCTGATCGTCGTCGACGAATCCGGATCGAAGTCGGCCTTCCGCGACTTGCTGCGCACTATGCCGGTGGTCGGTATGTTTACCGCGTTTTGATCCAAGACAACGCAAATTCGATTTGAGTCAACAGGGAAGCTTCGATGCAGGACGCAGCAGATAACTTCGGCGACAACGTCGTGACCAACCTACCGAGTCCGACGCAGCGCTCGACCCAACTCGCTGCTGTCGACCCGCGCCTGCAGGCGTTGTCGACGCTGGTTCGCAACAACGAGTCGGAGAACGGCGAGAAAGAGATCGACCTCGTCCAGTACTGGCGGGTCATCGTCAAGCGCAAGTGGACGGTCATGGGCGCCTTCGCGATCGTCTTCCTCACCGGTTTGATGGCGACACTGCTCACCACGCCGATTTTTCGCGCCACGGCGACAGTGCAAATCGAACGGCAATCGATGCGCGTCGTCAATGTGCCGGGCGTCGAGCCAGTCGAAGATCCGTACGATATGGAGTTCTACGAGACGCAGTTCCAATTGCTGCAGTCGCGCTCGATGGCAGAAAAGGTCGCGGCGCAGCTCGATCCAAACGACCCAGTTTTTGCGGTAATGAGCGCGCCGTCGCCCTGGGTCAAACTCAAGCAGATGGTCTTGGGCAAACCGGACAGCGAGCAGAGTGTGGACCCCGCAGCGCGGCGCGCTCAGTTGGTTGGTCTGGTGCAGAGCGGGTTGATGGTTGAGCCGGTATCGCGCTCCCGATTGGCCCGGATCCATTTCGACAGCCCCGACGGCGCCCTCTCGGCGCGAGTCGCCAATGCCGTCGCCACAGGGTTCATCGAGTCGAACATGGAGCGGCGGATCGATACCAGCTCCTACGCAAAAGAATTCCTTGAGGATCGCCTTGAGCAAGTCAAGCTCAAGCTGCAGGATTCGGAAAAGGCGCTCGCTGAATTCGCTCAGCGCGAGCAGATCGTCAACATCGGCGATCGCAGTTCGCTGCTCAACAGCGACCTGTCGGCGCTGAACGGGGCCCTTACCGCCGCCAAACAGGAACGGATTGCCGCGGAGGCGCGGATGTCGCAAGGGCAGGGCATGAACGCCATGTCGCATCCGCTGATGATGGAGAACCAAGGAGTGCAGGCGTTGCGCGCGACGCGCGCCAAGCTTGAGGCTGAGTACCAGGAAAAACTGCTGGTGTACAAACCCGCCTATCCTTTGATGCAGCAGATCAAGAGCCAGATCGATAACATCGACAAGCAGCTCGCCAACGAAATGCAGTTGGTGAGAAATAACCTGGGCTCGAACCTGCAGGCGGCGCGTGAAATGGAAGCGCGCTTACAGCAGCAGGTAGACGAGCTGACCTCGCAGGTGCTGAGCCTGCAAAGCCGCAGCACCGACTTCACCGTACTGGAGCGCGAAGTCGAAACCAATCGCCAGCTATACGATGCGCTATTGCAGCGCTACAAGGAGATCGGCATTACTTCGAACGTCGACGCCAACAACGTGAGTGTCGTCGATAGCGCACTGGTGCCGGGCGGCCCGTACAAGCCGGATCTGCGGCGAAATCTGATGTTGGCCAGTGCGCTGGGCCTGATTCTGGGCATCTTGCTGGCTTTCCTGTTCGAGTTCCTGGACGACACGCTCAAGCGCCCGGACGAAATCGAGCGGCATCTGGGTCTCGGCGTTTTGGGCGTTATTCCAAAGCTCGACAAAGTCACGCCCGACGAGGCCTTATTGGATCCACGCTCGGCGTTCTCCGAGGCCTATCGCTCGGTGCGAACATCGCTGCAGTTTTCGACCGACGATGGCGTGCCGAAGTGCTTGCTGGTGACCAGCCCGTCGGCATCGGAAGGCAAATCGACCACGGCGCTCACATTGGCGCGCAATTTTGCGCAGCTCGGGCGGCGCGTACTCCTGATCGACGCCGACTTACGCAATCCATCGTTGCATCGAACCCTGGGCACCGACAATTCGGTGGGCCTGAGCAACTATCTTGCTGGCAGCATCAAGCCCGCTGCGGCGATCAAGCCAACGAAGACTCTGCGTCTGACGTTCATCCCGTCCGGTCCATTGCCGCCCAATCCGGCGGAGCTGCTGGCCGGTCCAAAAATGCTATCGCTACTGGCGCTGGCCGGCGAGAAGTTCGATCAGGTGATCATCGACGGTCCTCCCGTGATGGGCTTGGCGGATTCGCCGATACTGGCGAATGTGTCGGCGGGCACGTTGTTGGTCATCGAAGCTGGTAGCTCCCGGATCGCCACTGCGAAAGCGGCCTTCAAGCGACTGCTGGGAGCGCGGGCGCATGTCGTCGGCGCATTGCTCACCAAGTACGACGCCAAAGTGGCTGGCTATGGTTATGGCGGCGAGTATGGCGAATATCAGTACTACTCCTACGGCGGCGCCCGCGGGCAGAGCTTGACAACATGAGTGCCTCATCTCTCGAGTTGGCGCTAGCGACATTCCGCGAGCCGGCGCGCTTGGGCGAGCTGCGGGATCGCCCGCTGCCGGAGGTGCTCGATGTCATCAAGGCGGCAGCAGGCGAATCCGCGACCATCGAGGCTGCCGCCGAACAGCTCGACGCGCCTGCGGACACTATTCGCGAAGCTGCGGTGTTTTTCCTCCAGCAATTGCTGTTTGCCCCCAACTCGGATGCTTATCGCGTTCTCGGCGTCGGTAGCGACGCAACGCAAGATCGCCTGCGCGAGAACTATCGTTGGCTGATGAAATGGCTGCATCCCGATCGCAACCAGGATGGCTGGGAGGTGGTCTACGCCGATCGCGTGAATGCCGCCTGGCAGGACCTCAAAACCCCCGATCGGCGAGCCGAATACGACAAGCGCACGGCTGCGTCTCCGGCACCCGCGCCTGTCGGCTTCGCACCGCGGCCGGTCGCCATTCGCGCCCAGAAATCAGCGAGCCCAATCTTGTCTGGATCGACTGTACGTCGTTTGCCGGCGATGATTCTGGGCGGTCTGGCGGCGCTCGCGGTTGCTACCTTGGGGTTGATGTACTGGGTTCAGGTCGACAACGAGCGCGAGTTGGCGCGTGCGGCGCCGTCGGCAGTGAGCAATGCCAGCAACGCTGCCACAGAATTCACGGACGACATCGGCAGTGAATCCATGGCGCTGTCCGACAATTCCTTGCTGGCGGATACCGAAGCGCGCGCTGCAACAGATACCACGACCGCTCAATTTACCGCGCCGTCGTCAGCCGCCAGCGATCCGCAGGCGGCAGGTCGCGGCGATGAGGTCGAGTCGTCTGCTATGCCGTCGCCGCCGGCTGCTGCTGTTGCAGCGGCGGACACACGCGATCCAATCGACGCGGGTTCTGTGTCGACGAGCGAGCCGGTGCCTGAGCCGATGGTTGCCGTCGCACCGGTTGCTCCGGCGTCCAGCGTTGCGCTGGCGGAACCGGTCGCGCCGGTCGCTGTCGAGCCGACCGACCTAACGGTCGCTCGTGTCGCCATCGATATCGGCGCTGAGCGGGCATCAGACATGTCGCCCGAACCGACGCTGGCGGTATCCAACATCGCGCCACCGACGGTCGCCAAGCCGTTGGCGCCTCCGGAGCCGGCGCCATTGCCCAGGCCTGATCGCACGCCCAGGCCGACGGCTCCGGCGGTCGTTGCGCGCGTGCAACCACCGGAGCCCGCGCCGGTTGAGCTTTCTTCGGCAACCGTGGTCGTGCCCGCCGCGCCAGCACCAGCGCCAGCACCAGCGACGTCGATTGTTCCGCCGGCCGTGGTTCCGCCACCGCCCGCAGCGCCGGCGCCGAGCGCCGCATCCGTGCAGTCGACTTTGCGCGAGTTTGCGTCCGCGTATTCTGCGGGCAATCGGCAACGATTCGATCGGCTGTTCGCCGCCGGGGCAGCAGACGCCGCACCGCTGCGAGCCATGCGCGAGCGCATGGCGGGTGCCGAGATGCGCTTTTTGGAAATCGGCACGATCGATGTCGACATGCGTTCCGACCAGGCGGTCGCATCGGCGAGTTTTCGCGATACGTATGTGCCGAACGGTCAGAAAAAGGCCATCACCGAGTCCGGCCGCATGCGCGTGTCGCTGGCATCTCAGGGTGCGGCGACGTTGATCATCGATTTCAGCCGCTGATCTAAGCCGAACGTGTTGCGCTCACGTACCCTGATCCTTGCCGCAATAGGGTGCGCCCTCGCATATATCGTTTTCGTTCGCGGCTATGCCGATTATCTGGCGCAAGTGTCGCCAACACGGGCAGTTGCGCTGTATTCGCTGCAGCCAACAGCGCTGGCCGCCCTGGCTGAGCAACACTTGCGCGCTGGCGAACTGGAGTCCGCCGAGCGCTACGCACGGCGCGCAATCGATGCCAATGCGTATAGCGGCGAAGCTTGGCGCGTGATGGGCGCCGTGGCCGAACGTGCAGGACGGAACGAGATTGCGCTTGAGCACATGCGCCGGGCGGCGGCGCTGACGCCGCGCGATAGCGGCGCCCAGTTCTGGCTGGGCATTCATGCGTTGCGCGAACGCCGTCTCGACGATGCGCTTGATCGCCTGGACCGGCTGATGCGCTTTCAGCCTGAAACGCGCAACGATGTGTTTCCGATCATGGCAACGGTTGCTACCAATCGCGCTGGCGTCGATGCTGTCGCTGTGCGGCTGGCGGCCGATCCCGACTGGCGTTCTGAATTTACAACGCGATTGCTCCGCGAAATGCCTGATCCGAGGACTGCGCGCGACTTCGTGCGCGCGCTGCGGCGCGCGGGGAGCGAGCTCAATGTGGACGAGGTGAATGCCTACGCATTTCGACTCTACAATGCCCAAGAAGCGCCAGCCCTGCGCGATTGGCTCAAGGAGTTCGATCGCGATCCCGCATTGTTGAACAACGGCGGCTTCGATGCCGTCGGGCCTTATCGTCTGCTGGATTGGCAAATCGAGCAGCCGCCGGGTACCGATATCCAATTGCCCAGAGTCGCGGACGGCAAGTCGGTTCTGCGAATCGATTTCCACAATCAACGAATCCGTTTCGATGGCGTACGGAGCACGCTACTGCTGTCGCCAGGCCAATATCTGTTGAGGGGCGAAGTACGATCGGATCTGGAGGCAGCGCATGGTCTGCGCTGGACTCTGCAGTGCCCGAGCGGTCAGCAACACAGCGAGTTGTTCGCCGGCAAGACGCCGTGGCGTCGCTTCTCGATGCCGGTGTTGGTCGATGAGTCGTGTTTGCTGAGCACGCTGAAGCTCGAAGTGTATGCGCGAATCGCGGCCGAGCAGCACTTGAACGGGTGGATCGAGTTCGATGAGTTCGAGCTGTCTTCTATGGAAGAACTGCCCGGTCAATGAACCCAGTCTTGGCAATTCGTCAAGAAATGGCCAAAAGGCGGTCTGCGATGCGGTCATCGCTTGAGCTTGCAAGCTGGGCTGCGTTAGTCTTGCTTTAGCGTTGAATTTTGAGGGGGACCGAATGAAATCAGGACGTCGTAGCCTTTGCGCGATGGCAGTGGCATTGGTGCTGTCCTCCTCGGCAATGGCGCAGGAAGGCGAAATCATCGGAACGCTGCAGGATGTTGTGGGTACCGTGCTGCTGAAGCAGGGCGAGGAATCGGTGCCCGTGGTTGAGGGACAACAGGTCAGGTCGGACCAGGAAGTGCTGGTCACCGAGGGCGCCAAGGCCATGTTGGTGTTCAACGATGGTTGCGATATCGCTCTCGATTCCGAAGAGCTGTACTCGATCCCTGGGCGCTCACCATGCTCCATGTTGTGGTGGTCCGCGCCGGCCGCCGCGGGCGTCGCCTGCGGTGCTGCGCATGCCAACAAGTCCGACAACTCGCGAACCCTGGCGGCCGTTGGATTGGCGGCAGGGGCGGGGCTCCTGACGGCTGCCCACAATCGCGAAACCGACTACTCGGAGTTCGCAGCTGCGTTGGAGCAATCGGAAGGGTCGGTCACCACTAATGGCGAGCCGATCGGTCTCGGTACGCGTCTGAAGGCCGGTCAACGAATCGATTTGAAGGACGGCGCCAAGATTCTGGTGCGTTACGATGATGGTTGCACCGACGAAATCGAAGCGAAGGACGGCGAGACATTTACCGTGCCGCATAACTCGCCTTGCTTCTCGCCCGGCGTTTGGTGGGCCTCGTCTGCCGCCGCTGCTGGGCTTTGCGTGACAGCAGAAAATCGTCGCCGCGACATTCCGAGTCCGTGACCGGTCGCGACATGGGAACGCTTGATGGGCCGCACGATGCGGCCCATCGCATTTCGCACCTTGGCGTGGCGGGATTTGGCGCCTTGTGGCTCATCGCTTGTGCTGCGCTTTTGTTCGGTGGCGGCACGAAGAACGATTTGTTCACCGATCTGTTTCTCCAGGCGCTGGCGATTGCTGCCCTGTTGTTGGCGTTGAGCAAGCTTCGTCTCGAACAGCTGAGCACTGAGCGTCGGCAACTGATCTGGATTGCCGGCACGGTCGCGCTCGTGCCTTTACTGCAAGTTGTCCCGATGCCGTACTTCTTCTGGTCCTGGCTGCCCGGTCGATCGGAGATTTTCGCGGCACAATCTGCTGCGGGGGTTCAGTCCTTCTGGCAACCGTTTTCGCTTGATCCAGCCGCGTCGCTTGCGGCATTCCGGTCGTTGCTGCCCGCCCTGGCGGTCGTCGCCCTGGGTGTGCAGTTGAGGCTGTCACAACTGCGCCAGATTGGACTGCTGGTGCTGCCAGCAGCATTGTTGATGGTGCCGATCGGCATTGCGCAAGTCGCTGGAGGTCCGCACAGTCCGTTACGCCCGTATTTGCCGACCAATCCACACGATGCCGTAGGTTTGTTCGCCAATCGCAATCACTATGCGGCGTTGATGGTGGTTGCTCTGATGATGGCGTTGACTTACGCGCGAGCGCCAATCGTGCCGTTGCGCCGATCGATCGATAATCACTTGTGGATTGGTGCTTGCCTTCTGCTCGGCAGCATCCTGCTCCTCGGCATTGTGTTGTCGAGATCGCGGGCGGGATTTCTCTTTGCCGGATTCGGAGTCGCGGCGATGCTGCTGCTGGCGAGCCTTCAGCGCCGTGAGCAGCCGAAGTTCTGGTCGTGGCTCATTGGGTTCAGTGTGCTCGCCTCATTGGTCGCGTTTCAGTTCGGGTTTCTTGCAATTGCCGATCGCTTGACCACTTTGGGCGGCAGCGACTTGCGGTGGAACGTAGCGCCGTCGTCGCTCGGTCTTGCGGCACATTTCGGGTTTCTGGGCTCCGGCATCGGCACTTATCCTGCCGCCTATGCAGCCTTCGAGCCGTTGGAAAAGGTCACGTCGCTGTACGTGAATCACGCACACAACGACTATCTCGAGTTGCTGGTCGATGCTGGCGTAATCTTTGTCGTTTTGCTCCTTTGGTTCGCCAGTTTTCTGAGGCGTTTGGGGGCCTCCGTCCGCTGGCGCGACGTGCATAGCGAACAGGTTTTCCGAGCGGGCGCCTTCCTGGCATTGTGCCTGCTCTTGGCGCACAGTTTTTTTGACTATCCGTTGCGTACGACGGCGTTATCGGTGGTTTTTGCGTGGCTGCTGGTAGTGCTGGTTGCGCCCGCTACAGAGCCGCAAACTCGAGAAAAGCGTCGATGACCTGCTGCCCGGTCTGACCGGGCAGTGTGCCTTGCGGAAAGCGCTCGCGCATACGCCTCGATTGCTCGCGAACGCGCGACTCGTTGCTGCGCTTGGCTGCGCCGAAGACTTCTGTGCCGAGTGCGGAGACGAAGCGGTGCAACTCGAAGAAATAGCGCTCCTGACCGTCCGTGAGGAATTCGAAAACCGGACGGGCCGATTCGCTGGCGTTCAGTGCGCGTCCCGCCCGCTTCTCGCGCTCCTGGACCAGTCGAACTGCGCTGCCGGCCAGTGACGCAAACGGTTCGCCAACATTGGCGGTGTCCAGATCGGCAGCGATCAGCATCATTTGTGTACGTCGCTGCAGCGCATCGTTGGGTCTGGCGCTGCCCAGTTGGGCGACCAGTTTGGGTGCTAGAGAACCGCCAGAAGATGCCACTTCCGCGGTATTGAACGGATTCGGGGCAGCCGGGCGCGCATCGAAAGTGGATCCGGCAATCATCAATCCGAGCGTGACGTAAAACTCGCGGTCCTGGACGCGCGAAAAGCCGACGCGATCGAGAATGCGAAAGGTCTCGGCGATGCTGGCGCGCTCGTTGGCGCCGATATCCCACCAAAACGCCACCGGTTCGCGTTGACGCAGATCGTGACAGGTGGCGAATAGCGCCAGCAGCAGCCACTCGCGTACGTCGAGCGCTCGCCAGCCAAGCTGCAATCTAATCCGCGCCAGGCGCCCGTTGAGCAGTTCCAAGGAATGATGCTCGTTGTGGTACTCGTGCAGGTCGTCGCCCCAGGTACCGTGCCTGGTGGCCATCCGCACGAAGCTCAAGGCCAGGGCGTCGAAGGTCCGCTGCAATAGCGGCGCGTATTCCCGGCCGAAAGCAGCCAGGTACGCTTGACCAACCTCGTTCATGACCGCAAACAGATCCGGACGACGCTGGCGCAACTCCGCCACAGCTTCCTCCAGGGATGCGCGAGCACGCTCGCAAGCATCTGGCGGGAACTCGTCGTCGAGCGAAAGGAACGCGGTGGCGAAATCCACAACCATTTGGGCGCGATGCGATGAATTGTTCATCAGTATAGGACTTGCGTTCGCTGTGGGGCAGCCTTGCATCCTGGCCTGGCTAGAGCAGACCGTTTTCGGCAAAGGAGAATGGATCGTTTGCGCCGACGATGACGTGATCGAGCAGTCGCACATCCACCAGCGCCAGCGCCGCGCGCAACCGTTGCGTCAGATCGATATCGGAATCGCTGGGCTCGGCAATGCCGGTGGGGTGGTTGTGCGCAACGATCATGGCCGAGGCACGCATCGTGAGCGCGCGCTTGACCACTTCGCCGACGTAAACCGATGCGTGCGAAACGCCGCCGCGAAAAAGGTTTTCCTGCGCCAACACCCGGTGGCGGGCATCGAGAAAAATGGCTGCGAACACTTCATGGTCGAGACCAGCGAGATGAGCCCGTAGCGCGCCCTGTGCATCGCCAGGCGTGCGCAGCGCCCGGCCGCGCCGTAGAGATGCAGTTTCCAGACGCCGACCCAGCTCCAGCGCTGCCTGCACCGTTGCCCATTTGGCCGGCCCCACGCCAAGATCTCTGGGCAACTCGTGCAAGGGTCGCGACAAGGCCTCGCGCAGCTCGCCCAAGGCCAACCAGCGACGCGCGCAGTCGACAGCGCTACGGCCACGCGTTCCCGTGCCGAGCAGTAGCGCCAGCAATTCGGCATCGGAAAGCCGGGAGGCCCCGTTGGCGAGAAGTCGCTCGCGCGGGCGTTCATCGGCCGGCCACTGGTGTATCGAAAAATGCTCGCTTCCTGCAGGTTCGGACAGAGGTGGCGAGGTCGATTGCGTCGTGCTGTTCATAGGTTGGGTGCGATCCGCAAAATGGAAACCCAGCCTAAACCGTCTGCTTTTTTGCACTGACCGGCCTGCACGCATTTTCCGGTAGTCTTTACGCGCATTGTGTTGTCGGAAAATTCTGACAAATGCGCTTGTTGCTCGGGATCAGCGGCGGAATTGCAGCGTACAAGACCGTGGAACTGGCGCGGCGCGCCACGCAGCGCGGCCACTCGGTGCGCTGCGTTCTCACCGATGCCGCCCGCCAATTCGTCGCACCGACGAGCCTGCAAGCTGTCACCGGCCATCCAGTGCGGGATTCGTTATGGGATGAGGCGGCCGAAGCTGCGATGGGCCATATCGAACTGGCCCGATGGGCCGAGCAGATCCTCATCGCCCCCGCCACGGCCAGTTTGATGGCGCGTCTCGCGCATGGGCTGGCCGATGATTTGTTGACCACACTGGTTCTCGCCAGTGCGGCGCCGCTGGCATTGGCGCCGGCAATGAACCAGCAAATGTGGCGCCATCCGGCGACACAGGACAATCTCCGTGCACTACGTGCCCGCGGTGTTCGCATTCTTGGCCCCGGCATCGGCGATCAGGCCTGCGGCGACGTGGGGCCGGGTCGCATGTTGGAGCCGGAGGAGATTCTGCTCGCGCTGCGGCCGCAACAAACGCTGACAGGCCAGCATTGGGTGGTCAGCGCCGGACCCACGTTCGAGGATATCGATCCGGTTCGGTTTATCGGCAATCGCAGTAGCGGGAAAATGGGCTTTGCGATAGCGCAGGCCGCCGCCGAAGCTGGCGCCCGCGTGACGCTGGTCAGTGGTCCGGTGGCGTTGGAAACCCCCGCAGGCGTCGAACGCACCGACGTTCGGAGCGCTGCGCAGATGGCCGATGCGGTGCTTTCTGCCTGCGCCGCATGCGACGTGTATGTTGGAGCTGCGGCGATCGCCGACTTCCGACCAGCGTCGATCGCCGGGCAAAAAATCAAAAAGACCAGCGATTCGCTGGAGCTAAAGCTGGTGCGCAATCCGGATATCCTGACGTCGGTGGCGCTTTTGCAAGCGCGCCCTTTCGTCGTTGGCTTTGCCGCCGAGACCGAGCGGTTGTTGGAGCATGCGCGCGACAAGCGTTTGGCCAAAGGCGCAGACGTGATTTTGGCGAACGACGTCAGCAACGGCGTCTTCGATCACGAGGACAATGCCTTGATTGCCATCAGCGCCGACGGCGAGCGGCGCTTCGATCGACAACCCAAATTGCAACTGGCGCGTGCCGTGGTCGAATGGCTGGCGCCTCAAGTTCGGAGGCCCCATGTTTGATCGATTGCAAGTACGCATTCTCGATCCACGCATCGGCAGCCAATGGCCGCTGCCGAGCTACGCGACTGCGCACTCTGCAGGCATGGATTTACGCGCATGCCTGGACGCGCCGTTAACGCTGGAGGCCGGCGCCAGCCAAATCGTGTCGAGCGGCGTTGCGATCCATATTGGCGATCCCTCGGTCGCCGCGGTGGTATTGCCGCGTTCGGGACTGGGCAGCAAACATGGTGTCGTGCTGGGCAACCTGGTGGGTCTCATCGATTCCGATTACCAGGGGCCGCTGATGCTGTGCTGTTGGAATCGCAGCTCAAGCGCGTATACCATCGAGCCTGGCGAGCGCATAGCTCAGCTGGTTCTAATGCCTGTTTTTCGCCCCGCGTTTGAAGTGGTCGATTCGTTCGCGATGAGCGAGCGCGGCGCCGGTGGATTCGGCCATACTGGGAAGAGTTGAGCGCAACGATGAGCAGCGGGGCTGGCGCGTGCAAGATCTACTGAAGCGATTGACCGGCAAGTCGACGGCAATGGGCGACAAGGGTGCCGATGAGAAGCCAGTCCGCGCGCCGCGCGGAACGCCTCTCGACGTCCGTAAACTGCTGGCGCCGCTCGCTCTGGCTTTGATGATCGCGCTGACGGCGGTGTTTGCATTTCAGGCCGTACAGTCGTACTTCGCCAGCAGCGCCAGCGCCAATACCGAATCGGTCTCCACCACGTTGAAGCAGCAATTGGCTGGTTACATCAGCGAACAGCAACGCAAGCTTGCTGAGGCGCTTATCCACCCGGAGATCGAGCGCTACTTCGCAAGTCCTGGCGCGGGCGATCCGGTGCGTGCCCTGAGTGCCGTGCGCGAGAGAATGCCGGAAGTTGAAGACATTCGATTTGTTGGCGCGGACGTGCTCGGCGAAATTGGCCAGGATATTGGTAGCTTCGGTTACGCAAACGCCGAAATGCTGCTCAGCGCAGCGCGCCTGGGTGCGCCTGCGCCGGCCCAGGTGCACGGCGTTCGCGGCGGACAGCGGGAACTGGTGCTGGTCAATCCGGTCACCATCAACGGCAGCATTGTCGGCTTCGCGCTCGCCAAGCTGGCCTATGCGCCGGTGCGTGAGGTGTTTTCTAGCGTATCGAGTGGCGGATTGCGGGTCGCTCTTTTGCAGGGCGAGTCTCGGGGAGCGGAGGCCGTGATCGAAGGCACATTGATCACCGGTATGACCTCGACGGCCGTGCCCGGCACCATGCTGCGAGTAGCAACCACACCGCCGGCGCCGCTGATTCTGCTCGGTTCCGATGGCGTCTTTATCAACGGCTTCATGACTGTTTTCGCGTTGTTGGCGTCGGTCTTGGTCACGCTCTGGCGCAAAAATCCGGAATTGCTTGAGCGCATGTTGCACCGCAAGTCCACCGACGCTGCTGTTGCTACGGTGGCTGAGCGCGCAGTCGAGGAAGCCAGGCTGGCGGCTGAAAAAGCTGCGACGAAAGCAGCGGCTTCTGGCAAGCCGTCGAAGACGCCGCAGCCGGAAATCTCGCCGAAGTCTGCAGTGCCGGTGCGGGCCGTCTCGATCGACCGCAGCATCTTTCGTGCTTACGATGTTCGTGGCGTTGTCGGCACAACATTAAACCAGTCGGTGGCGAAGTTGCTCGGCCAAGCCATTGGCTCCGAGAACCGGGCACGCGGTTTACAGACCATCCTGGTGGGACGCGACGGCCGTTTGAGCGGCCCGGAGTTGAGCGATGCGTTGATCAGCGGCCTCGTGTCGTCCGGTTGCGATGTCATCGATATCGGTATGGTCGCCACGCCGGTGTTGTACTTCGGCACCTACGATTTGAGTGCGGGTTCTGGCGTCATGGTCACCGGCAGCCACAATCCTCCCGATTACAACGGATTCAAGATCATGCTAGGCGGCGAGACGCTCGCCGATCAGGACATCCAGGCACTGTACTCACGCATTGTCGAGAATCGCCTCGATAGCGGTCGCGGCGCGCTCACGCAGATGGATATCGTCGAAAACTACATTGAGCGCATCTCCAGCGATATCCAGCTTGAGGAGCCGCTGAAGGTGGTGATCGACTGCGGCAACGGTTCGCCCGGTGCGATCGCCGCACGCTTGTTCGAATCGATCGGGTGCGAGGTGGTGCCGTTGTATTGCGAGGTCGATGGCACCTTCCCGAATCATCATCCCGATCCCAGCGATCCGCATAACCTTGAAGACTTGATTGTCTCCGTCAAACAATTGAAGGCAGACATTGGCCTGGCGTTCGATGGCGATGGCGATCGTCTTGGCGTGGTCACGCCCAAAGGCAAGATCATCTATCCCGACCGGTTGCTGATGGCGTTCGCGCGCGATGTGCTGGTTCGTTCGCCGGGTGCGACGATCATCTACGACGTAAAGTGCACCGGCCATCTGTCGAGCGTGATCTTGGGTCACGGCGGCAGCCCGATCATGTGGAAGACCGGGCATTCGCTGATCAAGCGCAAGATGAAAGAGACCGGCGCCGAATTGGCGGGCGAAATGAGCGGCCATTTCTTCTTCAAGGAGCGCTGGCTCGGTTTCGACGATGGCATGTATGCCGGCTGCCGGTTACTCGAAATCCTCGCTGGCGATGGCCGCGAAGCCGATGAATTCTTTGATGAGCTTCCCCAGGGTGTGAGTACTCCGGAGCTCAAGATTCCAATGGCCGAGGGTGATCACTATCGCTTCATGGATCGCTTCAAGGAGCGCTCCAGGTTCGATGGCGCCCGCCTCACGACGATCGACGGCGTGCGCGCCGATTGGCCGGACGGCTGGGGCCTTATCCGATGTTCGAATACAACACCATGTCTGGTCTTGCGGTTCGACGCCGACAACGGCGATGCGCTTTCGCGTATCCAAACCCTGTTCAAGAGTCAGATCCTGGCACTCGACGCGAAACTGTCGGTGCCGTTTTGAGGGACCCTATGGGCCACGATGCCTACCGGCAACACGTAACGGAGATGGCGCGACGGGCTGCTCGCGCTTTGGAGCACGCTGGATTCGATCAACTGGTCATTGCCAGTGGCGCCGAAACCTACAGTTTTCTCGACGATCGCAGCTATCCGTTCCGGCCTAATCCGCATTTCCTGTCCTGGGTACCGCTCGATCATCATCCCTGTTCATGGATCGTCGTCACGCCAGGACAGATTCCGACCCTTGTCTACTACCAGCCCTTCGACTACTGGCATGCGCCGCCGGCAGCGCCCAGCGGCTATTGGACCGAACACTTCGATGTGCGCGTGATCCGCGAACCGCAACAGGCGCTTGCGCACTTGCCGCAGAAACCTGGCGCTGCAGCGATTCTGGGCGATGCCAGCGCCGCGCTAGAGGGCGTGGTGCCGAATAATCCGGCAGCGGTGCTGTCGCGCTTGCATATGGCGCGAACGCGAAAGACGCCCTACGAGATTGATCTGATGCGCCAGGCTTCGCGGCGCGGGGTGCGCGGACATCGCGCTGCCGAAGCGGCGTTCAGGGCTGGCGGCTCAGAGCACGACATTCATCTCGCGTACTGTGCTGCCACGCAAAGCACCGACGCGCAATTGCCCTACGGCAACATCATTGCGCTCAATGCCAATAGCGCGGTGCTGCATTACTACCACACGCCAGGTCCGGCGCCTGAGCGACACTTGAGTTTTCTGATCGATGCCGGGGCGCAGATCAGCGGTTATGCCTGCGACATCACGCGCACGTACGCCGCGCACGACGGCGCGTTCGCCGATCTCATCGCAGCGGTCGACGAGAAACAACAAATCCTGGTGTCGGAGATGCGTGCTGGCGCGGACTATCGCGACCTGCACCTCAACTGTCATCGCTATCTCGGTCAGGTGCTGAAAGATGCGGGCCTCGTGGACATGTCGCCAGAGGGCCAGGTTGAGCGCGGTATCACCAGTGCTTTCTTTCCGCACGGTCTCGGGCATTTTCTGGGGATCCAGGTTCACGATGTTGCGGGATTTCAACGCGACGAAGACGGCGGCGTGATTCCCAAACCGCCGGGCCACCCGTTCTTGCGGCTGACCAGGCGTCTGGAGGCCGGCAATGTGGTCACCGTGGAGCCTGGGATTTATTTCATACCGATGCTGCTCGATAAGCTGCGCAGCGCCGACGCCAGCGGCGTGAATTGGTCCGCGGTCGAGGCGCTGCTGCCCTACGGCGGCATTCGCATTGAGGACGACGTGCTGGTGACGGACGCCGTCCCGGAGAACCTGACACGCAACGCCTTCGCAGAGGCCTGAGCCATGAGCGCGCTCGATGCCTGGCAAGATCGCATCGAGGCCCGCTACGACCTTAGCTTATCCGTGCGCGTTTCCGACCATGTCTTTACCGACGAGCGCCAGCGAATGCAGCTGGCGGCGGGCGCGGCGCGAGAGCAGTTGCTGGTGTCGTTGAACGGCGATGAACTGCAGATGTCGCTGTTTCTGGACCCCTCCCTGATCGCGGCGGCGCCGCACTCGCTGGACGCGCTCGCGGCAGTGCTTGAGGGCGTCTCGCATTTCGTGTGCGTCGCCTGGCGCGCTGAGCGCGACGCCACGTGTACTGCGCTTGAGCTGGAGCTGCAGGCTGAGATCGATAAATTCGTGCTGCTGCTGGCTACCCACGGACCGCCTGAGAAACTGTTTGCATCGCTATTCGACAATGCGCGGTTCGATCCGACGCTCGGTTCCGTACTTCGCCAGCGGTATATCGACGCGCATCGCAGCGCCGCACAGGCGTGCCAATGGCTGCTGCGACACTTCGAAGGGAAGCTCGAACGCCCCGAGGCTTACGCGTGGCTGCGGCGTCTTTATCGCATGTCGGCGCAACAGAAGATGGCGTTGCTCGGGGCGCTTTAGCCCGCATATTTCATGAGGGAACGCGGAAGATCGCGAAGGGCTTTGCGCCGGAATCGAGGCGCGAGGAGGAGGAATGGTTGTTCCATTGGGACGACGAGCAACGAAGAGTCCGGCGCAAAGAACGAGCGAGGGCCGTGTTAGCGAGGAAATGGCAGCGAACACTCTGTCAGTACGACCAATTCGATGATTTCCACGCTGTAACAACGAAATCAAGCCATTTCATCGCGACCTCATGAAATATGCGGGTTAGTCGGGACGCGGGCGAGCGTAATCCATATTGCGGTTGAGGCCAGGGCGTCCATGCCTGGGCGGCGCACCCTGCCGGATTTTTCGGGCGACTGCGTTAGTGGCGATGAGCAAGCCGAATGCCTCGGTCTGCATCCACAGCCATCGGCGCCGATTGCGCCCGGAGTCTTCCATGAGAATCTACTCGACACTTTTTATTGCCGCACTCACGTTTCTTGCGGTACCTGCGTATGCGCAAGGCACCGATCGCTTCGGGCAAGTGACCGCCGCATCGACGCTGCAACTCGGCCAGGCAACCATTACTGGCGACACGACTAACGCAACCGCACAATTGGGCGAGATCGGCATCAGCCCGTTCGCCACGGGCAAGAGCCATTGGTTTCGGATCAATACCGATCGGCCCTATCGCTTCACCGCCAACACTGCGGGCTCGCAGTTCGACACCACGCTCGCGGTCTATCGCGGCGCGAACTTGAGCGAGCTGGCGCTGTTGGCAGGCAACGACGATCGGTCGCAAAGCGATCTGTCGAGCGCAGTGGAAGTGACGCTAGGCCACGGCACTTTTTATGTGGCCATCGATGGCGCGCGCAACAATAGCGGTAGCGGCAATTACACCTTCAATTATTCGTTCACGCCCACCGGCATTCCGCTGGCGATAGCGCCGCCCAACGACAACTTCGCCAACGCCGCTGCGCTCGCGGTCGGCGATGTCGTGTTCTTGAATTCGCCCGTGGCCACGCTCGAGAACGGTGAGCCTGCAGGCGCGGCGCGCACCGCGTGGTATCGCTTCACTGCGCCGGCGACGCAGCGTTACACCGTGCGAACCGTCAACGCTGCCTTCGACTCGATCATCCATGTCTATACCGGCACCGCTGTTAACGCTCTTACGTTGGTCGAGAGCCTGGACGATCTCGATTTCATCAACGGCAACCTGGATTCGGAAGTCACCATCAACGCCAGCGTAGGAACCACGTATTGGATTCGTGTCGGGACGGTCAGCGACACGCGCGGTACGACGATGGTGACCCTGGTGCCGGCCAGAGCGCAGGGTTACTTGGGCTTGGATGCGACCTTTGGCGGCACCTGGTGGAATCCGAATCGCGCGGGCGAGGGCATCCTGATCGAGGTTGCCAGGCATCCCGATCCGGATCTGATCGACCGCAGTCTGCTGTTCTTCGCCTGGTTTACCTACGATCCGAACGGCAACCCGGTGTATTTGTCTGGCCCGGTCACCGCGACCGCGAGTGCCGTGGGTCAGCAGCTCGAGATACCCGTGACCATCACCCGTGGCGCTCGATTTGGAACCGCGTTCCGCGCGCAAGATGTGGCGTTCACCAACTGGGGAACCGTGCGCCTGCGCTACCTCAATTGCAATGAGCTGACGCTCAATTACGCGCCTTCGCTGCCCGGCTGGGGCAATGCTGGATCTATTGATCTGACGCGCACGTTCAACCGCGGCGTTGGCGCAAGCTGTCCGTGAAGAGGGTCGTCCGGCAGCTTCGATCCGGACGACATGCGCAAGAAGACCACAGTCGATTGCGATTCCGCCCAGCTTGGGCTGGGCGGGGATGCTCTTCGACAACCTGTCGCGACTCCGCAAATCACCAATCGCTTCGAACGACCGCGACGGGTAAGCAACAACCAATAACAACCGGTTAGACTCTCTGGTCCTTCCCCGACCCTCGGGTTTTCGTGCCGGCTATCGTCATTCCAGGATACGAGATCGAACGCGAGCTCGGCGTGGGCGGAATGGCGCGCGTGTATCTGGCGATTCAATCCTCGCTCGAACGTCGCGTAGCGCTGAAGGTAATGGCGCCCGCGCTGGCGGCAGATGCAAGCTTCTCAAAACGCTTTTTGCGCGAAGCGCGCACTATCGCCTCGCTCACGCATCCGCACATCGTTGCGGTCTATGAAGTCGGCGTCAGCAACGACCATCTGCATTATTTCTCGATGCAGTATTTGCCGGGCGGCGATTTCGCTCAGCGCATGCGTCGCGGGGTCAGCGAAAGCGAGATTGTGCGGGTGCTGACCGGCATCGCAAAGGCGCTCGGTTTTGCGCATACGCAGGGCGTTATCCATCGCGATGTAACACCCGGCAACATCATGTTCGATGCCGCCGATACGCCGCTGCTGACCGACTTCGGCATTGCGCGTGCCATGAGCGGTTCCACACGCATCACCAGCACCGGCGTCAGCATCGGCACCAGCAATTACATGAGCCCGGAGCAGGCGCGCGGAGGCGATGTCGATGCGCGCTCCGATCTGTATAGCCTGGGTGCGCTGACCTTCGAGGCCCTCGTCGGAGCACCGCCGTATCAGGGCGCCGACGGTTTCGCTGTGGCTTACGCGCACGTGTTCGAGCCGATTCCACGCCTGCCGGGCAAGTTCGCGCACTGGCAAGCGTTCATCGACAAAGCGCTGGCCAAAGAAGCCAAAGATCGTTTCGCGTCGGCCGACGAGTTCATTGCCGGCCTCGCGGCTATCGATTTATCACGAGCGCCGTCGACCATGCCGGCGCCGCTGGAATCGCCGCTGCAACCCTCGAAGCCGTCGACTACCGCGCAGATCGAATCGCTGGCGCGCCACGTGCCGCCGCGGCAGAAGGCCACGCGTCCGCCTTGGGGTGCCCTGGCGTTGTCGGCGGTGCTGGTTGCCGGTATCGGCGCGGCCGGGTACGGTTACTGGACCTCGCGTGGGGCACCGGCAGTGCCCGCCGCAGAGCCCAAGCCTGCACCCGTTGCCGCCGATGTTGCAGTTCCCCCGCCTGCACCGCCGCAACCAACGGCGCAAACGCCCGCTGCCGATCCTTTGGCGATCGCGCCAATCGAGGGCGAACCGCCGCTGCCGGTCGATCCGGCGACAGATGATCCTGAGCCCTTGCCGAGCGACTTCGGTCCGCCGTTGCCGGGACAGCAGAAAGCGACGCTGCTCGCGTTGGGTCAGGCGTTGCTGAAGATGCAACGGCTGCAATTGCCGCCGGAAGCCAACGCGACGCTGATGTTCTCCCGTGTGCTGGAACTCGATCCCGATAACGCTGAAGCCAAGGCGGGTCTGGTGGCGGTGGTGGACGCCTACATCGTGCTTGCCGAAACCGAACTGGCGGCGTGGAAGCTGCCCGAATCCAAAGAACGCCTCGATCGTGCGCGCCAGGTGGCGGCAATTCCGGGGCTGGACACGGCAGCGCTGAATCAGAAGATCGATGCGCCCTGGCAGCGCAAGCTCAAGGAGCTCAAAGATAACGGGCTGGCGGCATTGAAAAACTGGGACGGCGACAAGGCGCTGGAATCGCTCAAGCTCGCCAAAGAGATTGCGCCCGACGACAAGTCTCTTGATGCCCTGATCAAAGAAGCTGGCGTCATCGGCAAGCCCGGCTATCGTTTTCGCGACGGCTCGGGCCCGGAGCTGGTCATTGTTGGGGCCGGCGAGGTCTTGTTGCGCGGTGCCCGACGCGGTGGCGACGTCAAAGTGCCGGTTGCCACGCCGTTCGCCGTGTCGCGACGAGAAATCACCGTGGGCCAGTACAAAGCCTTTGTCGATGCCACTGGCCATCGCACGACCGCGCAAAGTTGCCGCAATCGGGAAGGCTTTTTCTCCGCGTCCAAAGAGCGCACCTGGCGCGTACCTGGGTATCCGCAAACTGACGATCATCCCGTGGTATGCGTTGGTTACAATGATGCGACGGCATTCGTAAAGTGGTTGAGTTCAAGCCATGGCCAAAGCTATCGACTCCTTAGCGAGGCGGAGTGGCAATATCTGGCGAGCGGCGCCAAAGCCGCTGCCTGCAAAGGCGGCAACCGAGCCGATCAAAGCTTCAAGGCCAAAGAGGGTGGCAGCAAATCGCTATCGTGCGACGATGGCATGGCCTATGCCGCCCCGGTTGGCCGTTTTGGGGCAACAGCCGCTGGCGTATATGATTTGGAAGGTAACGTTCGCGAGTGGGTGGCCGATTGCGCCAATGAGACGCACAGCGGTCGCCCGCAGGATCAGACGGCTCGCGGCAGCGGCGATTGCAACGAACGAGTGATCATGGGGAGCGCGTGGCATAGCGATAGCGATGAAGCGGCGGTGATCGTCAGGCGCCTTGAAGAAAAGGACTGGCTGAGCAACACCATCGGTTTTCGCGTTGCCCGCGACTTGAAGTAAGTACAGCAGTGAGAGCGCTATGAAGCTTTTGTTTCCGAACGGCGAACATTCGCCGGTGGTGTTGACCGGCAAGACGTTGATCGGCAGCGGCAACGACGCGCAGGTCATTCTGCTGTCTCCCGGCGTGGCGCCGCACCACGCCGAAATGGATCTGGATGGTACGAATGCCAAGGTCACCTCGCTGCACCCGGCCAACGAAATTACTGTGAATGGCAAGGCGATCGTCGGCACCGCGCCAGTCAAGCCGGGCGATCTGCTGACTTTTGCTGGTGTGCGCGCGAGGTTGACTGCAATTGAAAAAGCCGCTCCCGTGGCCAAGCCGTCGCCGCCGCCGGTGCCGCTCGACGCGGCCGACGATGGCCGCACCAAAGTGCGCGTTGCATTGCCAAAATTCGTGCTCCGAGGTGTGTCCGGCGTCACTTTTGGCAAGATCTTCCCGGTACATGGGACGATGGTGATCGGTCGCCAGGCCGAATGCGAAATCCCGATCCAGTCCGAAGAAGTCTCGCGCCGCCACGCCGAACTCAAAGCCACGCCCGATGGCATCATGGTCGAAGACCTGGGTTCCTCCAATGGCACTTACGTCAACGATCGCCGCATCACCCGACACCTGATGAAGTCTGGCGACGAGTTGCGCCTCGACACCATCCGCTTCCTGCTGCTCGCCCCAGGGCAAGACATCCAGCAAGCCCAGCCCAAGCAGGCCGCCGACACCAAACAGGTGCCCGCGATTTCAGGCGGCGGTAATTCCAAGACTGTGTTGATGTGGTCGATTGTGATCGTGGCGCTGCTGACGCTGAGCGCCGTCGCGGCTAAGGTGCTGGGCGTGTTCTAGTTGAGGTTGATCTAGAGCGAGAGAGGCTGTCTTGGTCATAGAGCCGTGACTCGTCAGTTCAAATCCCACCTCGTTGACTTCGCATTCAAGGCTGCATTTGCGCCGTTTTTTGTTGCCGGGATCTGGGTCGCTTTCGTCACGACTATCGAGCCGGCACGAATTATAAATGAACTTCTGCCTCTTTCCGTGGTCCATTCTTCGTCGTTCGGATGAGGTACTTCAAGATGGAGACTGTGGACGGTCGGAAGCTGAGTAGAGAGGCGCTGGCAGAGCGCCGACG
>JALHMG010000017.1 GCA_022844135.1 Lysobacterales bacterium | reverse complement strand
TCCGCCCGGTGCGGCGGCGCAGCCGCCGCCCGTTCGAGCGGGCGCGCCGCATGCGGCGCAAGCTTGCCCGCTCTCACCCTTCTCGCGCCTCGATTCCGACGCAAAGCCCTTCGCGATCAGCGCTTAATCCATAGAGAGCGAGTACGGACATGCGCGAAACCGACTTGCGCACGGCTGATGTCGCTGCAACGACCGCTCAGTGCCACGTCGGGGTAACTGTCAAGACCGCGCGCTTCGGGTTTCTCTGCGCCCTGTTCGCTTCGCGCCCGCGACAGCATTCATGCCTCCAGAGTCGCGTCTTGCGACCGGGAGTACAAGCTATGCATCGCATCTACGCCTTCGCTCTGGCGCTCGGCGCGACCATCGGGTCTGCGCCCGCAGCCAACTTCGTGGTGCGCAGCAACGGCTCGGGTGCCGATAGCAACACCGCCGACAATGTTTGCAGCACGGTCTCGCCGGCCAATGCGGCCACCTGCACACTGCGCGCAGCGATTTTGCAAGGCAACGCGCTGGCCGGCCCACACACCGTCACCTTCGATGCCTCGGTGCAAACCATCGTGCTCAGCGCCTCTTTGCCGACGGTGACCAGCCGCACAACCTTCGATGGCAGCAACCCGGCGAATACCGCCAGCGGCGGGCGCGTGGTCATCGACGGTGCGTTGGCGAACGGCTGCTTTGATTTGTCCGATGTCCCCACCGCCGTCAGTCCCAACGGTGCGCGCAACTCCACGGTACGCAATTTTGTGCTGCGGCGCTGCCAAGGTTCGGGCCTCTCGCTGGCGGGCAACGGCTATGTGGTGAGCGGCAATCGCATCGGCACCAACCCTGGCGCCAGCGCGGCGTCCTCAGCGAGCGATGCCAACACGGGCAATGGCATCCTGGTGTCGGGAAGCGTGGTGCCGCCCGCATCCGTCCCCAATATCGACGGTTTGATCGCCGATCCGCCAGCCACCTTTGGCGCGATCGCGGCGTACTCGGCAGCGCTGCAATCGTTGCTGTCGGTGGTCGCCAATCCGACGATCATCAGCGGCAACGTGGTCTCGGGCAATCAGGGCGTCGGCATCCTGCTGACCGGACAGGGCACGGTGAACACCTTTCTCGTCGGCAACATTGTCGGCTTGAGCGCCGATGGATTGTCTGCGGTGCCCAACGGCCGTGGCGCGGGCAACAAAGATGGCATTCGTCTGCAAGGCACGGCCTGGGGCAACTTCATCGGCCCCGGCAATCTCGTGAGCGGCAATAACGGCAGCGGCATTGCGCTGCAGTCGGGCGCGGTTCTGTTGCCGAATTTCGTGGCCGGCAACCTCGTCGGGCTCGGCAGTGCGCCGACCAGCGTCGGCAACGCCGAGAACGGCATCACGCTCGATTCGCATCCGAACGGCCCCAACGATCCGGGCCTGGATAACCCAACCGGATTTGCCGCGTTGATCGGCCCGGCGAATACCATCAGCGACAACCGCAGCGACGCCGGCGGCGCCGATCTCGATGTCGTCGCCAACGACACCTCGGGCGGCATGCTGATCAGCGGGGCGAGCCGAGGTGTGGACGTGTTCGCCAACGTGGTCGGCCTGGCCACGTTTCCCGCCGGTTCCACGCCGCTCGGCCAATTGCAATACGGCAATAGCGGCAATGGAATGGTGATCACCGTGCCCGATGTGCGCGTACGCATGAATCTGATTCTTGCCAATGGGCGTCACGGCATCCTGTTGCGCGGCAACGAAGCGCTGCGAACCCAGGTGCAGGGGAACTTCATCGGCGTGTCGCCGCCGACCGGTCTGGCGCCCGTCATCGGGCTCGGCAATGTCGGCGATGGCCTGCACCTCTTTCAAGCCAGCAGCAGCCAGATCGGCGGCCCGGCACCGAACGACATCAACATCATTGCCGGCAATGGCCGCAATGGCGTGGCGCTGCGCCAAGGTTCGGCCGCCACCGGCTGGGCCAATGTCATTCAACGCAACGCGATCTACGGCAACGCGCGCGGCGGCAGCGGCATCGGCATCGATCTGGAACGGGTGCCGAACGCGCCCGACGGCTTCAATCCAGACGCTCTGCCGCAAAACTACGCCAACCTCGATCAGATCGCCCCAATCCTCTGCAGCGGCAGTCCGATGCCGGTGGCATGCGGCGCCGGTGCCGGCCCCACTTTCGGCGGCAATGGCACCTCGCTGCGTTGGACCTTGCCGCTGCGGCCAGTTTCGCCATCGCGACCGCTGCGCATCGACTTCTACGAACTGGCTGCCGACGGCGCAGGTATGACCCATCTCGGCGAGCAGACGGTCACCCTCAATACCGCAGGCGTGGCGATCGGCGCAGGCTGCGTGGCCGGTGTTTGTACCGCCACCGTGGGCGGCAGCGGCGACACCAGCGGCAAGGCGATTGTGGCGACGGCGACGGATCTGCTGCTGGTCGATGTCCCGCCGGGCGGCGATCAACCGCCGCAACCGCTCTCCGCCGCAAACAACACCTCGGAGTTTTCCTCCCCGGCAACGGTGATGCGCGCACTCGAGATTTCGACGCTGCCGCCGCTCCCGCCAGCGACACTGCAAGCGCCGTACTCGCTCTCGTTCCAGGCGATCGGCGGCTCCGGCACGTACATCGATTGGAGGATCGTAGGCGGCAGCCTGCCCACGGGACTGACGCTGGCCGCCAGCGGAGCGGTGTCCGGCACGCCGACGGTGGCCGACACGTTCAACTTCACGGTGCGCGTCACCGATAGCGACGGTGCGCAGGCCACTGGCGGCTACGCCATCACGGTGGGCGCTCTGCCGGCCCTCGCCATTGCGACGCCATCGCCGCTGCCGCCGGCTACGGTCGGCAGCGCTTACTCGTTGGGCTTTCAGGCGGTGGGTGGTAGCGGCGTCTACAGTGGTTGGGGTATCGCCAACGGCAGCTTGCCGGTGGGCCTCTCGCTGTCCACCAGCGGCACTTTGTCGGGCACACCCACATCGGTCGGCGATGTTGGGTTCGTTGTGCGGGTCAACGACAGCGCTTCGAACATTGCTTACCGCCAGTACACACTGAACGTGGTGCCAGTGCCGGTGCCGTTGGCGATCGTCAACGCCCCACCGCTCCCAGGCGCCACCGAGCGAGCGTTGTACAGCGTCGATTTCGAGACCACCGGGGGCAGCGGCATCGTCAGCGGCTGGTCGATCAGCGCCGGCGCGATACCGCCGGGATTGGCGCTCGATGCGCAAAGCGGTGTGTTGAGCGGCAGGCCGCAAGCGGTTGGCAGTTTCACCTTTACGGTGCGCGCGATCGACAGCGCAGGCGCCAGCGCCAGCCGCAGCTACACCCTCAGTGTCGCTGCGGCGCAGGCGCAAGCGCCGCAGCGTTTCACCGTGACGCCCACGCGCATCGACTTCGGTGCGGTGCGCGTTGGTCGAACGGCGACCTTGCCGGTGCTGGTGCGCAACGATTCGAGCGCGCCGTTCGATCCAGCGATCGAGCTATTGGGCGATCCAGTGTCGCTGCTCTCGTCCGCGTTCTCGGTCGACGATGGCGCCTGCACCGTGCCGTTGGCGGCAGGCGCTTCGTGTACCTTGAACCTGACCTTCCGGCCGCGCCTGGGAGCCGGGGCGACGTTTGCCGGATTGGCGCGCGTGAGCGCCACGATCGGTAGCGCGCCGACCACGCTGGCGAACGTCGATCTGCGCGGCACCGGCACTGGACGGCTGGTCGATCTGGGGCCGGCGCGTATCGATTTCGGCACGCAGGGCGTCGGCACCAGCACGTCAGTCAGTATCGCCATCGCCAATCCGACCACCGCACTACTGCGCTTGAGCGGCGGCGCACTCACCAGCAGTGTCGGCTTTGCCGGTCCAGTATCGAGCTGCGGCGCCACGCTCGCAGCGGGCGCATCGTGCAGCCTTGTCTACCGCTTCGAGCCAAGCGTTGCGGGCCGGTTTGCGAGCAGCTCGCGCCTGAATTTCTTCGAAGACTCCTTCTTCTCGGACTTCAGCGACAGCTTCGATATTGGCTTGCTCGGCGTCGGCGCCGTAGGCGCGCAAATCAGCTCGACGCGTCCGGTCGCGCTCGACTTCGGCCTGGTCCCAGTCGGAAAAAGCGCCACTTTGCTGACCGCCACCCAGAATCTGTCGGCCAGCAACATCAGCGTCAGCGGCGGCAACCTTCCGCCCAGCGAAGTGGCATGGTTACGCGGTCCGCCGTGCGCAAACCCGACCACGCCAGGCAATAGCTGTCTGATCGATTTCAGCTTCCTGCCGCGTGCGGCGATTCGCTACGCGCTCAACAGCTTCCTGACCGTTTCGCAAGGCGCGCAGTCGCGCCAGGTGATGATCAGCTTGAACGGGCAGGGCAGCGGCACACTGGCGCAAGTGACGCCGACTCGCATCGATCTTGGCCGCATTCCGGTCGATGCAAGCAACAGCGCCTCGGTGACTATCGTCAATACCAGCGATGTGACGCTCACCGTGAATCGATCGTTGGCCACACCGTTCACCCTGGTCGGCGCCTGTCCCGCCACCTTGGCGCCCGGCGCGTCTTGCACTTACGCGTACCGGCTCGCTGGCGATCCCTCGCGCGTGGGCCTGCAAACGGCAGATGCTCGCATTCGACTGTCCAACGAGGCCGCCGGATACGATCAGCAGGCGAGCGTGGAACTGATCGGCGAAGTGGTCGACGGCGTGTTCGCGGACGGCTTCGAGTGAGTTCATGGCGCACCGCGTCCAGAGCATCCTGGCGCACCCACCGATTCGCGGCACACTTCGATGAATTCGCTCAGGCGTGCAAGCGAAGCTTGTGGAACGCCGAGCTGCGCTCGGCGCTTTTCCTGGCAAACTTCCCTAAGCACCCGCATTCGCTGCCTGACGTACTTGCGGAGAGCCCTGAAAGGGCGAAATCGATGGCGCAGCCGTTCGCGGAGGAACTCGTGCTCTCGACCAAGGATCAGGGCGCTTACCCAGCTCGCGCCCTGGGCTATTTCATTGCGCGAGTCGGGGTGTTGAGCAAAAGATTGGGCCAAATCACAGCGTGAGTCGCAGTGATTGTCCAACCGGCAGAGCCTGCCATTCCCTCGTGAGCTCGGAGATCAGCGATCGGACTGCAAGGATGGCGCCATCGTCGACCGGCAGCATTGAGCAAGCCCTGGCTTCACAGGTGACGCGATAGAGCTCGATCATCTCAGCCGGTGCCGTGTTGCCCCCCGACCACTCGTCGCCTTGAAAGACCTCGACGAGGCGTTCGACCGCATCACTGCGGTCCTCTGCCGCCATCCGGAACGACGCGAACTCGCCGTCCTTAACTCGGCTCAAGAAGCCCCGCGCCTGAAGCGTGTGCTCGACGGCGTAGTGGACCATGTCGTGAGGAATGATTCCCTGTTTGGGGCACTCAATCACTTCTGGCTTCGCGTCCAGGCGGACGATTTCCAGGCGGTCGAGTTTTCCATTGCCTTTGGTGAAGATGAGGTTCATGGGCTTGGCGTGCAGGCGGGTCGTGCGGCGTGTTTGTGCGGCCTAAGCGCTGAGCTAGGCGGCCGCCTCTTAACGATATTTGGTCGAAGCAACCCGGCAGAGCGGCGGTCCGCTTGACCTTGCTGTTGGGCTACGGTGTTTGACGCGCATTTATCCACCCGATGCCGGCGCTTTGGCAAGCGCAGCTTGTGGAACGCCGAGTTGCACTCGGCGCTTTTCGTTCCGAGTTTTCTGGCGCCCGCAAGTCCGCTTGCCGAGCACGGACCGCGGCACCCTCGTTCGTCGAGACGGCGCTCCAACGAAGTGCTGAAACTGATCGCAGGCGACAACGTTGCTGGCGACTCGCTGCGCGATGTGTCCGAAGCGCGTTCAAACCGCACGAACAATCTGGGGCCCGCCGGCTTGCCGCGACTACGGGTTCCTGCACAGTAAAGCCACACGGCAAAGCCAGGGCCGATTGACCCTCCCGAAGTGCTGTTCAAGCCAAACCATCTTTTCCTCGATACTCGTCCAGCAGCTCGAAAAACATCTTCAATGCGCGCTCATGCTGCTCAGGCGTGACATTCGCATTGAATCCCTCCCAACTCAAAGTTGAATTCGATGTTATGGGCGGCAGATTAATGGCCTGAGCGAGAATCATATTGCTCCATCCCGCAGTAGATTCACCGTAACCGTACTTGTGCCTAATCCATTCATGGAATCCATAAAATCTGGGCAGGCCAATATCTACCGCGCCTATCATATCCATCGCGACACCGAACCCAGTTAGGAACACGCTCATCTGATATATGGTGAGTGGATCTCGGCCAAAAGTTCCTATGTACGTACCTGGCCGTTTTCTAACCAAGTCGATCGTGTCGTAGACATTGTAGGTAAGCAACGACATCGCATGTCAGTCCTAACGGAAAGCGTCTGTCAAGAACAACAACCAAATAGCTGGAATTGCAAGCGACGATAGCTTCAATGGCGTTGAGGTCAAACTAAAGCAGACGACAACAAGGGTACGCCGCGGCGGCGTCTGGTCGCAAGTGCGCAACGATCCCGGCAAAGCGGGTGAGCTAATCCAACCCATTGCCGGTGTTCGGCTTGGAGTGTTGAAGACGAAGCCTTTGCCAGATTGGCGATGAGCAATCGCCAGTACATCGAATTAGTCGATTTCACTGGCCGCCAACTCAGGCCCGGCAAACGCGGCAAGATCGATGAGCGCGAGCCGACGGCACTGAGCAAGCTTGGACTCGACACCAACTACTGGACCGCGCACGTCAAAGGCGTCGGCTCTGGTTATTGGCGTTTGGTGGCCAGCGTGGAAGCACTGGAAGCCAAAGCAGCCGAGTGGAAACGAAAGTGGCTCAAGGGCATCGGCTTTGCCCGGCGTCTCGTGACCAGCTGAGAAACTCACATGGGATTTTTGGCGCCGCTGGCGTCTGGGGGCGTTGGCAGCGCGCCAGAAATCACCGTCATTGGGCCATATCGAGACCTACTTTCGCAGTGAGGTGTTCCCGGGAGCGGGCCACAACGAAGGGGCTTGGAGCGCTCGACTCGAACAGACACTGTTGTTCTTGTTGGACGATCGGAGAAACACGCCGCGATGAGCGGTGTCGTCAAGGCGCTGTTGGCATCATCCTCGTCGTACAGCTTGCCGTTGTCATCGCAAGCGTCATCTGTTTTCCATCGATCCACGGTTGGCACAGCACCGGGACCAAGTCATTGACCTCGCCGCATTGCCACGTACCCATGCAAGACGCGGGTGGCTCCACGCGCCACTGTTGACCTAAGTCTCACGTCCTGGTTTTGAGATGCAGGTAGTGCCGACGCAGCGTGTGAAGGCGCTGCGCCGGACCTATCCCTTGACCAGTTGTGCTGCTGCGATGTCAGCCCGAGCCAAGCCCGTTGTACCCCATGACCTGACGTCTACCGCAATCCAGGCCGCGGAGTGCCTGTCTCGACACTAGCGCGAGATACGCACATATTGAATCAAGTCAGCGCTGCCTGGGCCGCCGAGCACATAGGCACCGCGGCAAACGGCCGTCGCGTTCGCCGGAATCCGGCAGCTCGAATAGACAATGTTCGCTTCGCCATTGGATTTGCGGGTGACCCAGCGCGGGGTGCTTGTGCTGGCAGGATTCATGTCCATGGTCGCGGCAAAAAACGCTGCATTGGGAACCGGGCTCAGCACGAACTCGATCGTCCGGGACGCACTAGAGGTGTTGGTCACTGTGATTTCGTTCTGATAGACCACGCCCCAATTGCCAAGATTGTGGTAACGGCCGGTGCCGTCGAACGTCGTTGGGCTAAACACGCGGGTCGTCGTATTGCCTTGATGTGTACGCGTGAAGGTGAAACTGAACACATCGCTATTCATGGCAGTGCTTGCCAGTCCGTTTTGACCACCCGGATTGATGTTGCTCCACCAAGTGCGATCAAAAACACTTTGCGAGCCAAAGTCGCGGAACTGGGTAGCTCCGTTGTAGGCGGTATAACTAACCGGAATCCGGCTGCCAACCGTACTGCTTGCAGAAATCGTTGTCGCAGCGCGCAAGATTGCAGCATTGTTTTGATTGACACCTTTGTAGAAGCGATCTTCCGGGGGCAAACCAGGAAGCACTGAGGGGCCAGTGATGTAATTCATTGGCACGTAGGATGCGAAATTGGTGTTGATGTTTCGAGCATCGCGATAGGCGATGTGCAGCACCTGCAGTGTGCTGCCACTGGTATCAAAGTCGACCAGCATGTTCGGGCAGCTACTGGTTGCCATCGTGTAATTTGGAAAGCTCCCGGTGATCGGAAGAAACTTATTCTGACCAGGACCAATCGTGTAGTTTTCCACCGCGAGATCGTAGTTGTTGAAAACCTGCGTAAAAATCTCACCGCCGCCGTTACCATTCGGGTTGCAGCTATCCACCGCCGATTTAGCGCGCACTCTAAGGGTGGCGTTGGCAAAGCCCGTGTTGCGAAACACCAGGGCGTAGCCGATATTGCCACCCACGATACCGCTATTGGCAATATGGGAAGCAAAGCTACGATAGCGACCGGCGTTGACATTGACCGTGTGGATGCTGAACGGGGTGCCGCCGCTATCCGCTAAGTCTGACCTGATCAGCGCTTCCGGATTGTTGGTGTAGAGCAAGGCCCTACCTTCGCCGGCCGCGCATTGGCGGTTCGTCTTGGGGTCCAAGCAGCTCTGTAGGTAGGACAGGTTCATCCGAGTAGCAGCCTGTGACGTGGAGATGGCACCGATAGCAGCGATAAGACTGAGTGAAAGGCGGGCACGAAACATTGAGTTCATCCTGATTCAAATGGGGGTGCAAGGACTCTAGGCATGCGACTCCGGTCTTGCTTTCGATTTTGTTTGCGTGCTTACGGTTTTGTTCGTGGCCGTAGCCTCATTCAGCTTGCCGAGTGGGTTGCGTCAACTCGCGATGCGCTGACGATCGAGGGTCGTCCTTTTTGTTCGTAAAGAGCGGTCTCAAAGCAAGCTGGGCCAAAGCTGGCGCTTTTCCGCAGTGTTGAGTGCAAGAAGGAGGGAACTGCGAGCAACGTCACCCCGACGGCAGTTCGTGGTGCGCACAGCTCCTCTGCTGCATGTTCAGACAACCGCCGGTCGCTGACCGAAACACATCGGTTCTGCGACGGACTAGGTTGACGGAGGCTCCCCGCCAGGATGCTCCGGTAAAGCCTCGAGCAACTGGCTGCGGAAGAGCACTGGAATCGGCTCAGATTCGATCAGCACTGGCCATGCGAGTGCGCCAGTCGCCAACACATCCGCATCGATGGTGTCTTCGTTGGCAACGGCCAGATTCGCACCAAGCAAGATCCAGTAAACGCCACGTCTTGGCGAACACAGGGCTTCGGCGCTATGCAGTGCGTCGAGCAGGCGTTCCTCGATCGCCGCACCGTACTGGCTTTGCAAGTTTGCCCCAAGATTGGCACCGATGTCGTCCCAATCGGTAAGCTCAATTTCCAACACCATGTTCGACAGGCCTAAGGCTCGGGCACGTTCTTGAGCGTACCTGCAACGTGCCCGAAAGGTCTGAAGGTCGACGCGCAAAAGCCGCTTGTTGCTTTGCGAGACCAGACCGAGACTTAACGCCTGAGGTGCGAAATGCATCGGCACCCTCGCTAGCCGCAATTCCGTTTCGAAGGCCTGGCCAAGCACATCCTCGCCCTGCAAACGCTGCGCCGGAAGCGAAGCCAAATCAAGCCCCGAGGCTTGTGGCCACACGTCCTGCAAGCGTGACCCAAGCAATTGTTGAGGGGCGCATCCGAACAGCCGACACATAGCCACGTTCACTAGCCGCAGCCGCCCATACTCATCCGTCACGAATACCGGCTCTGGCAGTCGATCCATGATCGCCTGAGCGATGGCAACGAATCGTCGCAATGACCGGGCACGCTGGAAAACGCGGCGAAAGAAATCTGCGGTAGCCAATGTTATCCCGAGCAATGCCGGGACAAAGGGCAGCCACCAACCCCATGCCAAAGCCAGCCAACTACTCGCAGTCAGGAGCAGGACGATGGACACAACCGAGATCAACCAACTTCGCCAATTCGTGCCATGCTTCGATATCAACAGTGTTAGCAGAATCCAGAACACAATCCATAGCGCGCTGAACCATTCCGGTGGAGCGCGCAGTATTTCCGTATCGCCTCGCGCCGCACTGATCAGATTCTGTCCCAATAGTGCGACGCGTTCCGCCGGGCCGTATTCCTTGTAACGCAGACCATCTGATCGCGGCACCATCATCAATGCCGAGGTAAGCCGAGGCGTACTCATGCCGACGACGATCACCCTGTTCTTTAGCTGCTCCAACGCAATGCGTTGATCCAACAAAGTAGAAAAGTCGTACGTGTCCACTCCGCCCCAGTATTTTGGCGCAATCAATACCGATCGCCGCCGATCGACGGTCGGATTTTTCGAACGATACTCGCTATGCCCGACCTCGACTTCGATGGCGCTTTTTCCGCCCAGCATCAACTCCCCTGATAACGAGATCCACTGCATTTCTGCTGCCCCGTGTGATCCGAGAGCAAGCTCGGCAACCTTTACGATCAAGGATGGAAACGCTTGCTCACCATCGAAGACACTGACTACCCCGCGTCGCACGAATCCATCGACATCGATCTCCACCCCGCTCAATCGGTGTCGGCCAAATTGCTCAACCTGCCGAAGGATGGGCGGCTGTTGCTGTGGCTGGCGGGACGGCGGGGTTAGCGAGAGCAGATACACATCGGGGCGCGCCAATACAAGCTTTGCAAACTCGTCGAGGCCGGGTTCGCCAGGCTTTAGTACCTCTGTGAAAACGATCCCACGCACATCATAGGGGTCGAGCGCCGTCAATATCTTGGCGAGCAGTTCCTTACTGCGCGGGTTTGCAAACCGGTCAAGGTCGGCATCACTGACAGCCACCACCGCGACATCGGGCGCAGTCGCTGGACTGGCATAAAGGCGCGTCCCCCAATCAAGTGTTCGAAGCGAAGCGACTTCCAGGAGACCGAGATAGCGGAAAGACCAAACTACCGCTCCGAGCAGCATGCTCGCAACAAGCAGCGCGCGGAAGCTGGCCAGACGCTGCAGGAGTGAGCTCAACCTATGAGGTGAGGGATACGTCATCATGCGCCGCTTTGATGTGCCCGTCGAAACGCTCCGGGACTTGCACCGACCATGCTGCCAAACGCGGTTGTGAAATGCGACTGTGTGGAGAATCCGGTATGCATCGCCACTTCGCCAATCGATAGATCCGATTCAAGCAAGAGCTGTTTTGCACGCTCAATTCTGCAATCAAGAAGAAATTGCAGCGGTGTGATATTGAGCGTGTTTCGCAGGAGCCTTAACAAGCGAAATTTGCTGAGCTTGAGATGGTTTGCCATATCGCCAACGGTAAGGGCATAGGCCAACCGCTGATTAATATAGTAGGTTAAACTCATGACCATTGCTTCATCGTCCTGCTTTGACGAGTGCAAATGCCCATGCCCGTACATGCGATCCAATTGGATCAACATCAGCTGTTCATATACCTGCGCGTGCCCCGGCCCCAAACCACTTTGGCCGCGCAGAAAGTGCGCATAAAGCTTAAACACGATGTCGAGCGCGTCGTAATATCTGGCCGGCTTGAACTGGTTGGGTAGCGCCAGCATTCCTTGTTGCACAGCACTCTGGTGAATCGTGACGCTCCATCTTTCAAAGGTTCCGCCACAGCGAAGCAGGACCGTGCAATTCGCCGGGACAAACACACAGGCACCTGGAAAAAGCGCCGATTCCTCACCGGCAGGCCCCAAATGGACCGGGTCTCGACCTTCGGCACGGAAATGCAGCGCAGGGCTAGTTTGGGCGGTTAGACTATAAACGCCGGCGTGTGCGACGATGCGCTGAATCACCAACTGCTGCCCTGGAATCTGTAGATCAGCAGATGCGCTGCTACTTTGAAACGGTGCACTCATGAAGTGCTGCCCTGGAACGTCAGCGACATGTCGTCAGCTACGTTGGCTCGTTGTTTGGCCTGGTCCATTGCGCGATGAACGTCTTCCTTTGAACTCATCGGCAATGCGAGACCTACGCCACCGAATCGTATCGTCGGCTCAATCCAATCGCCATCGATATTGACCGGTTGTCGGGCCAAGCCCGAGAGTGCGTCCAAACATTCGTGCAACGAAGTCGTGCTGAGACATAGATTGGCATTCTCAGCTGCCGGAATGATCGCTTCGAGTAGCGGCATGTGTTCACGCAGTGTCACCAAAAACGCTTGCTCGTAGGCTTCGGCGACGTCTTTTCCGAGGTTCTCGCGCACATCGTCAAGGTCCTTCAACTGCACCCACAGCAGACAGGCGAATCGCTTGTAGCTGGAGGATCGGTCACAAAGACGTTGAATGAGCTTGGACTCGGGAACGAGATAGTGCCAGGGCTTTGCCTCTGTGGTCAGCACGAGGCCAAAAAGCAGGGACTCGCGCTCAAACGGTGTCGGCAAACGCGCCAGCGCGAGCTGAACACGAAAGGGTTTGCCCCAAGCGTTATGCAGGTCAGCAGCGTTTTTTTCGCTCAGGTCTGCAAATTCCGGCCAAAAGCTCAAAAGCGACCGACCGATCAATGCGTCGGGGTCGCGCTCAAGCAGGTTGCACATGGCTCGATTGACGAGTCGCAACCGACCATTCCCGTCCTTGACGAACGTCGGTGTCGGTGTTTCATCGAGTGTCGATTGCGTCAATGCGACAAGTAGCTTCAGCTCTGACTCGTTTCTCATGGCCGCATGAATCACAACGATCCCGCTGAGTGCCAGCCCCAGAATCACAGGAAACAAGGGCAGCCACAGGCCATGCTCCATCGCTTGGAACGATGCAACGGTGGCGATCGTTCCCAAGGCTAGGGGTGGCATGGCCCAGAGCAACGACCGTTGAATGCTCATCAACCAGAATGCTGAGAGCGCGATCCAGAATGAGATCCAGAGGCTTTCAGCCCAACGCGGCCAGCCCCAGATCAGGCGTGCTTCGCCGTTTTCCAGTGCAATAAGTTCCGATGCACCAAATGCCGACGTGAGTGACACGGGAAACTGCATGCTTGAAAACCAGTGCGCACCGGCTGTTCTTCGGTGGTGGACGGCGAGCGATTCGGCGGTATTCGCCACTACGATGGCCCTCCCGGCGATCTGAGAAGTTGGCACCGTGCCAGCAAGCAACTCAGAGTACGAGTACTGGCTCGGGCCACGCCAAAACGGTGAGTTGACCAGGACCTGACCGTAGCCGACGTCACGCTGCGATTGGTACTCGCCGAATGGAAGCCTCAGCGGATAGCGTCGGCCCCTGAAGCTCAGTTCATCCTTATCAATGCGCAGGTGCATTGCTTTGCCTTGCCTTCGTAAGTGCGCTTGAGCCAGTGCAACACTTGCTGAAGGCAGGGCCTGTCCGGAAAACGCCACGATCACACGGCGCGTGATCGCATCTGCGTCGCTTGCGCTCACGGATTCAACAAGCAGCCCGGCTTGGTAAAGGGGGTACAGCGGTGAACTGGTGTCGTCGAAGTTCTGTGGCGGCACCATCAATAGCACATGATTGTCATCAATCATTGTGCGTGCCAGTTCGCGAACTGCAGCATCATCACTGAAACTCATTGATTCGACGAGCAAGATGGCACTGGCGCCCTGGTCTCGCAGTGCCGAGATGATCTTCAACAATGTTCGAGCGCTGCGGACGTCGCTCAACGTTCGAAGATCATCGTCCGTCATGCCGATGACCGTAAGGTGGGGGTTGGCTTTGTCGATTGCGACAAAATGCGTCATTTGGTCGTAGAGCCAGAGTCCTGGCCGTTCCAGCCAACCCGCCGCGCGTAGCCCCAGAACGAGCGCAAGCAACGGAAACAAAAAAAGCAAAAAGGTTCGAACGCGCGGCCAGCGTTCCCGCCAACTCAGGAGCGTTTCACCGAAAAACGAGAGAAGAAATCGCCGCATGCGGGCATCGTAGGAGCTTCGCTTCGGGACATCCAGTAGCTGTCGGAAAATTCTGATACGACTTTCAGCGTTCGCCTTACAGACAAGCTCAGCGGTCATCGCAATGATCCCCGCAAGGAGCTTCTCTCTCCCTCTCTCTCTTCGGTCTCTCTTCGGATCTCTCTTCGGGACATCCAGTAGCTGTCGGAAAATTCTGACACCACTTTCAGCGTTAGCCTTACAGACAAGCTCAGTGGTCATCGCAATGATCACCGCATGACTCACGCCCGCCACCTCACCGTCGCCGAGGGCCAGCAAGGCCTTTATCACTGCATTGCACGTTGCGTGCGGCGCGCCTGGCTGTGCGGCGTCGACCCGATCACCAAAGTCGACTACGAACACCGCAAGCCGATGATCGCGGCGCGTATTGTTCAACTGGCGGGCATTTTTGCGGTCGATGTCTACAGCTACGCCGTGATGAGGAGGAGCTTCGCTTCGGGACATCCAGTAGCTGTCGGAAAATTCTGATACGACTTTCAGCGTTCGCCTTACAGACAAGCTCAGCGGCCACCGCAATGATCGCCGCAAGGAGCTTCTCTCTCTCTCTCTCTCTCTCTCTCTCTCTTCGGGATCTCTCTCTCTCTCTTCCTTCGGGACATCCAGTAGCTGTCGGAAAATTCTGACACCACTTTCAGCGTTAGCCTTACAGACAAGCTCAGCGGTCATCGCAATGATCACCGCATGACTCACGCCCGCCACCTTACCGTCGCCGAGGGCCAGCAAGGCCTTTATCACTGCATTGCACGTTGCGTGCGACGCGCTTGGCTGTGCGGCGTCGACCCGGTCACCAAGGTCGACTACGAACATCGCAAACCGATGATCGCGGCGCGTATCGTGCAGTTGGCGGGGATCTTTGCGATCGATGTTTACAGCTATGCCGTGATGAGCAATCACCTGCACGTGGTGCTGTCGATTGAACCGACCGCCTCGCGCGATTGGTCTGATGAGGAAGTTGCCCGGCGCTGGGTGCAATTGTTCCCGGCGCGCGAGGCGGAGCAGAACACAGCGAAAATCAGAAGGCTGTGTGCCGACAAGGCTGCGCTCGAGGTTCGCCGCAGCCGGCTCACGGATCTGTCCTGGTTTATGCGCTGTCTGGACGAGCACATCGCGCGCAAAGCGAATGCCGAGGATGACGTGACGGGGCGCTTCTGGGAGGGCCGATTCAAGTGCCAGCTCCTGGACGACGAAGCCGCACTCGCCGCCGCGATGGCCTACGTCGATCTCAATCCCGTGCGAGCAGGGATTGCCGACAGCGTCGAGAGTAGCGATCACACCAGCGTGCAGGTGCGCGCCGAGGGCCTGCGCAAAGATCCCGGCAAAGCGGATGAGCCAATCCAACCCATTGCAGGCGTTCGGCTTGGAATATTGAAAGACGAAGCCTTTGCCAGATTGGCGATGAGCAATCGCCAGTACGTCGAATTAGTCGATTTCACTGGCCGCCAACTCAGGCCCGGCAAACGCGGCAAGATCGATGAGCGCGAGCCGACAGCACTGAGCAAGCTTGGACTCGACACCAACTACTGGACCGCGCATGTCAAAGGCGTCGGCTCTGGTTATTGGCGCTTCGTTGCGAGCGTGGAGGCTCTCGAAGCCAGAGCCGCCGAGTGGAAACGAAAGTGGCTAAAGGGCATCGGCTTTGCCCGGCGTATCGTGACCGGCTGAGAAACTCACATGGGATTTTTGGCGCCGCTGGCGTCTGGGGGCGTTGGTCGCGCGCCGAAAATCATCCCGGTTCGAATCTTGTGTCCAGACGTCTAGACGTTTGCACGTCTAGCAGGTTCGCATGAAGAATCAAAACTGGATGTCCGCGTTCGGCCGTGCGACGCGCCTGGCTGTGCGGTGTTGACCCGATCACTAAAGTCGACTACGAACACCGCAAGCCGATGATCGCGGCGCGCATAGTTCAACTGGCGGGCATATTTGCGGTCGATGTTTACAGCTATGCCGTGATGAGCAATCACCTGCACGTGGTGCTGTCGATTGAACCGACCGCCTCGCGCGATTGGTCTGATGAGGAAGTTGCCCGGCGCTGGGTGCAATTGTTCCCGGCGCGCGAGGCGGAGCAGAACACAGCGAAAATCAGAAGGCTGTGTGCCGACAAGGCTGCGCTCGAGGTTCGCCGCAGCCGGCTCACGGATCTGTCCTGGTTTATGCGCTGTCTGGACGAGCACATCGCGCGCAAAGCGAATGCCGAGGATGACGTGACGGGGCGCTTCTGGGAGGGCCGATTCAAGTGCCAGCTCCTGGACGACGAAGCCGCACTCGCCGCCGCGATGGCCTACGTCGATCTCAATCCCGTGCGAGCAGGGATTGCCGACAGCGTCGAGAGTAGCGATCACACCAGCGTGCAGGTGCGCGCCGAGGGCCTGCGCAAAGATCCCGGCAAAGCGGATGAGCCAATCCAACCCATTGCAGGCGTTCGGCTTGGAATATTGAAAGACGAAGCCTTTGCCAGATTGGCGATGAGCAATCGCCAGTACGTCGAATTAGTCGATTTCACTGGCCGCCAACTCAGGCCCGGCAAACGCGGCAAGATCGATGAGCGCGAGCCGACAGCACTGAGCAAGCTTGGACTCGACACCAACTACTGGACCGCGCATGTCAAAGGCGTCGGCTCTGGTTATTGGCGCTTCGTTGCGAGCGTGGAGGCTCTCGAAGCCAGAGCCGCCGAGTGGAAACGAAAGTGGCTAAAGGGCATCGGCTTTGCCCGGCGTATCGTGACCGGCTGAGAAACTCACATGGGATTTTTGGCGCCGCTGGCGTCTGGGGGCGTTGGTCGCGCGCCGAAAATCATCCCGGTTCGAATCTTGTGTCCAGACGTCTAGACGTTTGCACGTCTAGCAGGTTCGCATGAAGAATCAAAACTGGATGTCCGCGTTCGGCTCAAGAATCAAAACTGGATGTCCGCGTTCGGCTCCGCGCGTTCGGCTCCGCGTTCGGCCCGTGGAACTGATCGGCGAAGTGGTCGACGGCGCGTTCGCGGACGGCTTCGAGTGAGTTCATGGCACCGCGTCCAGAGCATCCTGGCGCACCCACCGATTCGCGGCACACTTCGATGAATTCGCTCAGGAGTGCGCCGTGAATGCGCCTGACGATGCGTCATGGGCGGACATCGACTGAGGAGACAGCGAGTGGATGTCCGCAACCCCTCTTGCGGGCCGACCAGAAGCACATCGACGTCGTCCGGAAAGCTGTGGGTGTAGCCATTGAGCTGCACTTCCAAGCGGGTGAAGTTGGTCGGCACGCCGCTGACGGTGATGGCCGACGGATACGGCGATGCGTTGCCGCTGCCGGGAATCGTGATGGCGGCGGCGTTGTTGAAGGTCTGCAGCGTCGCCGCGGCGACGGGTGCGGACAGCCCCAGCAGCAGGCCGATGAGCCCGGCGGCTTTGGCGCAAGCGGTGTGGAGGTGCTGGGTCATGGCTGGGCTCGCTGGACAGGTGGGAAGTTCGATTCGGGTTGGCGTTCGGAAAGCGTTTGCGCAGCAGCAAGGCCAAAAGGGCCATCAGTGGGCCAGCTCGCGATACAGCCAAAGCTTGGCCGTCGCCCACTCCCGCTTGACCGTGCGCTCGGAGATGCCCAGCGCCGCGGCAATCTCCGTGCCTTCCAAGCCGCCGAAGAAGCGCAGCGTGACGATATCGGCCTGCCGCGGGTCCAGGCGTTCCAGATCGCTGAGCGCATGATCCAGCCGTTCGAGCTCGATGTCACGGTCGTCGTGGACATCCATCCTGTGAGTCGTGGACATCGCAAGAATCAAAAGCTGGATGTCCGCGTTAAACAACGACAACGTTGCTGGTGAGTCGCTGCGCGATGTGTCCGAAGCGCGGCTAGGCCATAACCTCAACCCGCAGCACGCCCTTAGCATCTAGTCCTTGAGCCGCCGAGAGGAAGCGCGGGGCGGTGGAATCCGCACGATGAAGCGTGTGCGGGTTCCACCCTACACGGGAATCCGCCTTACGCGGTTTTGGCAAGCGCAGCTTGTGGAACGCCGAGTTGCACTCGGCGCTTTTCGTTCCGAGTTTCCTGGCGCCCGCAGTTGACGTAGGGCGGAACTCGCGCGCCGTGGACAAATGACAATACCGCGATCCACCCGCGCGGATTCCGCCGCACGGACCGCGGCACCCTCGTGCGTCGAGACGTAAAGGTGAAACGCCTTCGCCATCCGGCCCCGACACACCATCGTCCATCGTGCCGTCCGCGGGGCGGTGGAATCCGCACGATGAAGCGTGTGCGGGTTCCACCCTACACGGGTATAAGGCAAAAGGCCTTCGCCATCCGGCCCCGACACAATCGTGACGTGCGCGGGGCGGTGGAATCCGCACGATGAAGCGTGTGCGGGTTCCACCCTACACGGGAATCCGCCTTACGCTGGTCAAGTATTCCTGAATGCCGAATACCCTAACGCCGGCGTTGCTTGCTTTTCTCTTAAAAGGCTGATCTTCTGTTATCAGCGGTAAATTTTCACCTTTGGCGAGTGCGAGAAAAACAAGGTCGCCTGCACGTACTTCGGGCAAGTCCAGGGTTAAATGCCGCTGAGCGAAGGCGTCATCAATTGGTACAAGTTCGACCGAGATTCCGTTCTGTTCCCCAGCGTCTGATCCTGTAAGCAATTTTCCGTCTGATAGACGCTGCTCCTGTCTGATTGCATGGTGCAGTTCAAACATTGCAAACGCTGGTACCCGAACTTTGACCGAATTGCATTGAATGAAGTTTCGAAGTTCAGTTGCAATTAGATGTCTGGGACGTGTAGCCATAAAAATGTCTACCAGAACGCATGTATCAAGGACGATGGTGGTCATAAACTGTTTCGATATGCGGCTTAACTGAAAATAGCCTCCACCAAGGCTACGCCCAGGCGTAGCCCTTTCGCAAGACTTGGCTTCATCGCAAGCTCTTGCCATTGCCTTCCGCGATAGGCAAACCCAACATTGCACGGATGAAGGACCCGCCGAAACTTCTGCGCCAGGTTCGCGATGCAATCCACGTGCGCCATTACAGCTTGCGTAACGAAACGGCGATTGGATGCCCGCAACCCTCTGCACACCATCGTCCATCGTTGGTACGCAAAGGCCGAGGCAAAGAGGCCAAGCTGTGCCATCAGGCAAATGCCCTGATGGAGCATCGCCACGGCTTGATCGTCGGCGCCGACGTACGCCGTGCGACGGGGACGTCAGAACGCGATGCCGCATTGGACTTAATCGATCGACGCGGCGACATCAAAGAAGGCACCACGCTGGCGGGTGACAAGGGATATAACACGGTAGCGCTGGTGGCGGAACTGAAGGATCGCGGCGTCACCGCCCATTTCGCGAGCAACACTGGCGGCGGTCGGCGCAGCGCGATCAGCGAGTCGACGGCGGCGACCGAGGGCTACCAGCTCAGCCAGAAAAAGCGCAAGCGCATCGAGCAGAGTTTCGGCTGGATCAAGACGGTGGGCATGTTGGGGCAACTGCAGGTCGCGGGAATCAAGGCGGTACGCGCCGTGACCACCTTCAACTTTGCGATGTACAACCTGATTCGAATGGGCGGCATCAGCGAGTGGTGGAATCCGTCGCCAACCTGAGGCCAGACAAGGGTGCAGAACCGTCCTCTTAGGTAACCAACCGCAAATTTAAAGAGGCTCTCGGCCACTTTCACCCCATCAGACGATTAACTGAACGAAAAATTCGAAGCGAAGGGTGTGGGGCGAAGCTGGTGACTGGGGAATTCTCAACAGCCTGCTAGTCATCTTTTTGTGTCATGTGCCAGCAGTAGTTGCACATTCCATGCTCGGTGGCGGCGTCATACATCTCTGACCACGGAATATCACTTCCGCAACGCGAACATCCCGAGGTTGTGAATTCATCAAGAACCTGTTTTTGAAACACATATTTTTGCTTTTCAGAAAGAGCGTCTTCTCCCTTTTCTATAACGAGCTTCGTAATGCCCAGAGCCGCGCCTTCCAGATGGTCCATGTCAATGATCTGTTGGAGGAAATCATTGAAGCCATCGTCTTCGTCATTCTTTGATCGCATTACTCTACCTCCTGTTGTTGCGCCCAACTAAAAATAGCCGACACCAAGGCCACGCCCACACGTCGCACATTCACAAGACTTGGCTTCATCGCAAGCTCTCGCCATTTCGTTCTGCAATAGGCAAACCTAAAATTGCACGGATGACCCGCCGAAGCTTCTGGACCAGGTTCGCGATGTGCTCGTGCCTTCTGATTAATGGCCATGTCAAATCGCTATTTCCAAACCTAACTTATGGGTTGGCACCTCTCGACGCGACTCCTCAGCCCGGGAGGAGCAGAACCGACCACCCAATGGTCGCAAATACGCACCGCCGTTGCCACAGCCGAAATCTCGCAGATTCTGACGCTGCTGTACGTCGCCGCATGGCGCGAGGGCGCCTTCTTCGATCAGGTGCGCGCTTTTTTGCGTCCGTCACTATGGTTTGCGCACCAATGCAAAACCACGACCGCACCTCGCAATCTTACGTACGAGATGTACGAGATGCAGCCGCTCACCAAAACCCCTCCAACCCCTCAAAGACAACTCGCCGGTTCAGCCACGTTGATGTTGAACGCGCAGCGTGTGTCGGTGCCGGTGTCGTTGATGATGTCGGTGGAAAAGGTGTTGGACAGTATTCGGGTTTCCTGGGCGGTGGGGCGCACTTCGATGCCGTGCCAGGCGCCGGCTTGGCCGTTGAATTCCAGGCGGTTGTTGCTGAGCACGGTGCCCAGGGTGAATAGCTGGAAGCCGCCGAGTTGGTTGCTCTCCAGGCGATTGCCATCGAATAACACGTCGTTGTTGGGGCCGCGCACGATGACGCTCCAGCCGAGGGCGCGACCGAGGATGCTGTCGCGGACGCGCCAAGAGTTGGCTTGATGACCGAGATACAAATTGGTGCGGTTATCCGAGATGTTGCTCTGGTTGATGACGATCGAGTAAGAATCGGTGCCTTCAACGCCGACGTTGAAGCGATCGATGCGCACGCCGTTCATTGAGATCATGTGATTGCCGTTGAGCCGCAAGCCGATCCCGCGCGGCACCGGGCTGATGTAGCGGATGAGCAGATCGCGGATTTCGATGTTGCCCTGGCCTGGCGCCACCGCAATCGCAGGCACGTTGAGCCCGAGGTTCTGGAATAGCAGCGCGCCTTCGCCGTCGCGACCCACGCCAGCGAGCGTCATGCGTCCTGGGAGAACCAAGGTCTGCGAGATGGCTGGGCACTGTTGATCGATGACCAGTGTCACCGGGAAGATGGGCTGATGCGCGGCGAGGAACGCCGGCAAATTGGCGCAGCCGCCAACTTCAGAGAGAAAACAATACGCCGGGCCGGTGGTGGTGTAGGCGGGGTCGCAGGCGACGGCGGGCGCCGACGCCAAACCTAGCGCCAATGCCGCGCCGATGACGCGCGGCTACACGGGAATCCGCCTTACGCGGTTTTGGCACGCGAAGCTTGTGGAACGCCGAGTTGCACTCGGCGCTTTTCGTTCCGAGTTTCCTGGCGCCCGCAGTTGACGTAGGGCGGAACCCGCGCGCCGTGGACAAATGACAATACCGCGATCCACCCGCGCGGATTCCGCCGCACGGACCGCGGCACCCTCGTGCGTCGAGACGTAAAGGTGAAACGCCTTCGCCATCCGGCCCCGACACACCATCGTCCATCGTGCCGTCCGCGGGGCGGTGGAATCCGCACGATGAAGCGTGTGCGGGTTCCACCCTACACGGGAATCCGCCTTACGCGGGTTACTCGGGAATCCGCCTTACGCGGGTTACACGGGAATCCGCCTTACGCGGGTTATTGAGTGTGTCAGTTAATCGAAGGACCCCATCTCGCGCAAATCGCGACGCCTGAAACTGCGCGAGCGGTCCGCTTAGCTGCCCAAGATCAAGATCAAACAGCACAGGGCAAACGAAGTTTTGATCAAGCGTTTTGGACAGAGCACCTGCTTCGAATATGAGCCAAGGTGCGGCCTGATTTTCAGGCGTGACACAAAGAATGCCAACACGGGCCGCACTCAACTCCCCTGACACCTCTGGCAACCATCGAGCCCCTGCGGAGATATCTTCATCGGACATCCACGGCTTAATCGACTGCAGAACTTTGGGCAGCCATGATCGCAGTGCGTCCGCAAGGTGTCTGCTTCTCGACCCAGACCAACTGATAAATACTCGCATTGATGCCTCGGGTTGCCTTAAGCGCCCAAACCAGTAGTCTTTGAACGCGAACTTCGATCAGTTTGTGCTCACCGCCGTGATCTGAACGCCCTGTATGCCTCCGGCTGGGCCGGCAATGCTTTGATGCTGGTGACAGGTTGAAACTCCCAACAAGTCTCGCGCCAGTTGCCCTCGCCGACGTTGTCGTCTGGATCCATCAACTGCAGCCTGCGTCAGTTCTGCCACGAAGCAACGACGCCGTCCTCAAGGTACACGTACTGTGTCGGATTTGTGCCGCGGTCATAGACCCACTGCTCTCGAACGCCGTAGGTGCCAACTGAGCGATTGATATCTGTCGGTGGTCCCCAAGCTGCGCGAACCTGAGCTGCGGTTGAGCCGATCATGATCTTGCCGGAGGCTGCAGCAAATGCGACTTTTTCTTCTCGCGTGATCTCTTTCGGGGGCTTCAACTTGATCGTCTCGCCGGCATCGTTGGGCGAGCACGGCCGTTCTTGGTACACGACGACATCGCCGTCCTTGCACTTGAACACATCGGCGGCATCGCAAAACGGAGCGAAGGCCAAAACCGCGAACGCATGTCGCGTGTGGGTGCGCATTGAGAAGTCCCTCTCCCCGATCGTCACATCCAGCGTAGCTAGGAGCGTGCCGCCGATCAAGAGCTTGAATCTCGCAGAATCTGACATTGCTCTCGCGGCTCTTGTAGAGCCTCGACGTCGAGCGCATAAGTTGGACGGTCAACGCATTTCTTAACATCAAGATGTGACCATGAAACTGATACTAGTCTTGCTTCTATCGCCGTCGCTAGCGATTGGACAGTCCGTCTTCAAGTGCGAAGAAAACGGCGTCACAGTGTTCTCGCAGCGCCCCTGTGCAGATGATCCCGCGAAGGTTGAGTCCGTAGACGTTACCAGGGCAAACCGGACGCCGACGCCACCGCGTGCTGCGCCCGTCGTTATGTCGGAAAGCACAAAAGCAGCATTGCTGCTGGGTCAGCTTCAACGATGTAGCGATGAAAGCGATGCTGTGAAAAAGCGCTACGCGGTTGCAATCGCAACCGCTGGGCGGAAAATGCTCACAGCTCGGATCGGTGAGATTGCGATTGCTGACCTCAAGATTGAAATCGCCGAACTGGAGGAGCGTGCTCCGAAAGAAGCGATGGATACATACAGAACCTGCGTCGACGGGCTTAAGGAAGAAACGCGCCAGATTGAAGCCGATTTGCAGAACGACCAGCCGGATAAGTAGGGCCGCCAGTCCTTCAAAAGGGTGCAACGCGGCCGGCGAGTACGTGATGCTCCCGGTTTGGCCGATTCGCGTGCTGCACTGAGCGAGAATTCACGCAAACTCTGACAACCGGCTTCTGGCGCCTGCGCTGCGCGGCCCCGAATGAACCACTAACTCGTGTTAGCCGCAGCTGCAGCGGTGCATGAAGTAGTCGCGCAACGTGGCTTTCGTACCAAGCGACATGAGCTAGAACTCAGCTTAGAAATCCAAAAGCTGCGGTCGGAGATCTGTGGCTAGCGCGAAGTGGCCCCAGTTAACGATCATCAAGACGTGACGAGCGCAGGCCGTTTTCAATCAAGCCGCAATCTCCTGCGCCAGCTGCGGATGCGAGATCAGCAATTTCAGCAAGCAAAGCGCAGCGCCTGGCGGCGGGAATCGGCCCTGCTCCAAATCGCGAAGCGTAGCCACTGGCGTACCGATGCGCGCCGCATACTCGGACTGCGAAAGCCCCAGCTTGTTGCGAGCGCCACGTACCAGCAGTTGCTCGGCGGTCGTGGTCCGGCCCTTTGCCTCGGCAACCTCGCGCAGCGCTTGACACAGATCCGCCAACGGCTCGCCAGCATCAGCTTTGATAGTCGTGGCGATTTGCTCAATGTCCATGTTCATTGTGCCCCGTAGACGAAATCTCGCAGATTCTCACATTGCCCTCGCGGCTGTTGCCAGCGCTGAACTCCGAGCGCATAACTTGTCCACGAACCCAGCGGGCACGATTCGGTGCGCGGATCGAAATAGGCGCCACGAGAAGTCTAAATGAAATTGCCTGTCGCAACGGAGATCATTGTATGATAGTGACACTGGGCATTGTGGGCTCAATAGCATCAGTGATTGGCCTTCTCATAGCGGCTCCAACCACAAAATCTCGATTAATGCATGTCGCCTACGCCATTTTCATTACCGCGTTAGCTTTTGGCATGGTCTCGTACGAGCATAAGGCACTTAATGCGGAGAAGAGAGTTGCCGAAATGCAGGCGATAGAGAAAGAGGCCTCATTGCTTCTCTCCGGTTTTGACTTCTCGACAAGTGGCTCCATGGCAGGGTTCATGTTGGCTGCGCTTTCATTCCTGGAAAAGCACAAGATCGAGTTGCCGGACACTTATGTGCGAGCGAAGACTCTGTGTGAGAACGCGGGCTGCTTAGAGGTTGACAACGGGAGCCTCAGCTCAAGTATGGAGCATTTCGAAAATTTGCAGGATGCCTCCAATGCAATGAGATATCTTATCAAAGGCATCGCAAATAATAAGAGATCACAATGACTTGAAGCCGACCGCGGAGTTGCCGAACTAACCGTCGAAAAGCTGACGTGTACATGGAGGCTAGTCGTGAACAAAGAGTATCGCATTCGAGTATACGCTGCAGCCTACGTGTCGATGACGATCGCTGTTGGATTGATCATAGTGGGTTCATGGATAACCGAATCTTCTTTTCATTACGCGCGAGAGTTTAGCGGGGCAATTAATTCCCTAGGTTCCACCGTCCTATCTATATCTCTAATCAGCATTATCTACCAAGCGTTCATTAACGAACGCCTCACCGAGTCAATCAAGAGAAAGCTTGGGGAGGTTATAAGCGAACGGTTCGAAACCCTAAACCGCCTAGAGAAATCTGGCGTCTTCTGTGCTTATGAGGAATTCCCGCTCGAAGAGGTCAAGTCGAAAATGGCGACTGCGAGCAACCGTGTGCGAATTCTTCAGACTTGGATTCCTGAGACTACCCAATTGGAGAAGCCGATTGCTGATGCGCTCCGTTCTGGATGTCGCGTTGAGGTGTATTTAATAAGACCGGGTGAGGCTCAAGCTTTGGCGCGCAGCGCCGATCTTGGGCATACCTGGGATCGAGTTTCTGAGAAAGTGAGGGTCGCCGCAGGAGACCTCGTGACTGCTTTCGGCGACTACGAAAAGAGTGGCCAGTTTTCACTCCGATACTACCCGGGGACCCCGACTCTTGCCGCCTATGTTGTAGATGACATTTACTACTTGGGGATGTACACGCGCGGCACGGATTCAGCCAAAGCGCCTCACCTCGGGATTCGCGGCCATAAGTCGCTTTACGGTAGGCTAATTGATATGCACATAGATCGCGTGGCCGAGGAGGCAGCGCTGAACCTGGCACAACAGGGCGCAGCCGATCGTTAGCGAGGCCGTCAATCTCGCAGATTGTCAAGTGTTATGGAAAGCTAAAGGTGAAAACGAATGCCAGCTAGCTACTCTGGGTGTCAGGCTTAAGCGAGACTACGGCGGGCTATTCTTCCATTCCGATTTGGTTTTGAATGCTTCGGAAAAAATCTACCTCGTCGAAGCACTTTCTAACCCTGCGCGCCAACTGCGGGAATAACTGACGGCCGCGTGCACGCCGGCACATTCGCGCACTAAGGCATTGTTTTATAGCGCTTTCCGTCCGCTCCATCATCTCTCGGCGTTTCTTTGCACCTGCGTTCGAATTGTAAGGAAAGCACTTGGCCTGGCCGGACGCGTGGTGAATGCACGAGCCAAGCCAGCAATGGCCGACTTCGGATGGCGGCGGCTATGCTTGTGTCGAGAGCTTCAGGACACCCACCGCCCCCACCGCCCCAGCGAACGCCTTTTCACCCCGAACAGTTTGAATATGCAAAGTCGATGCGCATCTCTTTGCCGTCCTCGTCGGGCCCGGCGATGCTGGCTTTAAGTTGGTTGCCTTCGCGCCGGTATTCGATGTGCTGCGGGAAGTCGTGAGCCGGATTGCTAAAGCGCATCCAGTTCTCGCCGCTATCGCTACGCGCGAATGCGGTGGGCGCAGCGCCGCCGGGCTGGGCGATGTAGGTGGGCACGCCGTTGCCGCTCTCGATGCGCAGGAACTCAAATTGCGTGGCGCGTCCGCTGGCGACGGTGCGGTTCACGCCCAGCATCAAGCCGCCGGCGGCTGGGAGCCAAAGCTCTTCGCCGGATTCGCCATCGGAGGAATTGCACCAGTGGCCGGCGAGCCAATCGGGCAGTGCGGCATCGGCGGCATGGGCGGAAGTGGCGCTGGCGAGCAGCAACGGAGCGACGATCAGCAACTGGCGCATGTGAGTCTCCTCGATTGACGGGCGCGCAGTTTGTGTGCAGCGTGGCGTGGTTGGATTGAACAAATGCGCAAACGACAGAGGGAACATCGGCGTGAACTATGTTGAAGTCCCGCCGCCCGATGGGCTGCGGCGCCAGGTGCAATGCGTGTGGCGATTGACCGCTGCGCACGCAGCGATGCCAGTCCAGACCGTTTATCCGGATGGCCGCTGCGAATTGATTGTGCATCTCGGTCGGCCGATGAGTCGCTACCGACTCGATGAGGGCTGGCGCGTGCAGTCGCATTGTTTGTTCGCAGCGCAAATTCGTTCGGCGATACGTTTGGCAGCCAACGGCGCGGTCGATTGTGTGGGCGTGCGCCTTACGCCTGTCGCCAGTCGCGTGCTGCTGGAGGACGCGTTGCCGACGCTTGCCGACGAGATTATCGATCTGACGCAGACTCAGCCCACATTCGCGCAAGCTTTGATCGCCGCCGGTCGGGCGTACGCAATCGACAGCAACGCCACGCACTTATGGCAGTGCATCGAAGCCTTAGTCGTGCGCATGGAGTTGGACGATCAGATCGAGCAGATCGTCGCGGCCATCGATGCCGCCAGTGGCGACGTCGCAATAGCCGACTTGGCAAAGGCCGGGCGGATGAGCTTGCGCAGCCTGCAGGCGCGTTTTCTATGCAGCGTGGGGCTAACGGCGAAAGAGTACGCACGCGTGCAGCGTTTGCAGGCCACGATTCGCCAACTCGATGGTCAGGCGCAGTCGTTGGCACAAATGGCGGCAGATGCTGGATTTGCCGACCAGGCGCACGCAACTCGCGAAGTGGTTCGTCTCACAGGGCTGACGCCGGGCAAACTGCGCCGCGCGCTGCAAGCCGAGCGCGAGGGCGACGCAACGCTGCGCATGGCCGCTGCGTTTGTGCGCGGACATGCGCGTCAGGCGACTGCGGTCTGGATTTGAGTTTCGCCCTTTCAGGGCTCCAGGTATGTGGGCGCTGACCCAGGGCTTACGCCCTGGGCTACTGCATTGCGCCCCTTCGGGGCTTGCGTCTGCGTAGCGTTGGGCTACAGCGAAAGAGTACGACGCGCCTACTTTCTTGAAACGGCCAAAGAGGCGCCAACGTGGCGCAAACCAAACCTCAAGGGGCACGTGCACGAGGCGCCTGCTTTCTCGAAAAGGCCAAATCGTCACGCCCTGGCGCAACGCTCTTGCGGACTGTCATTTCGCCACACTCGCTGCCGCTTGCTGCACTAAAGCAGAGCCGGAACGTTCAGCTTGCGGACCGTCAGTTCGCCACACTCGCTGCTGCAGCACTCAACTCCGCTGGCGTTTTCTGTTCGCTCGAATGCACCTTGGCATCGATCAGCTCGGGTTGCAGGGGATTGCGCCACGGCGCATCGACGCTGTCGCGATAGACGCGCGTGCGCAGCGTCAGCGTGGCCTGGCGCAGCGACTGGCTGGGCCAATCGATATGCGGCGCGTCAACCAGATAATTGAAGGACACGGAGGTTGCATTGTGCCATTCGAAGTTGGGCGGCTCGGCCATGCGGAAATTCTGCGGCAAACCGCCCAGGCCAGAGGGCATGTAGTTGAGCTTCGCACTCTGCAGAATCTCTAGCAAATCGTCGCTGTCGGGATCGGGGATGCCTTCGTAGGTGTTCCAGGTCACGAGGTCGCGTTGGTAGCGCCAGCCGTTGCCGTCGAACACCCACAGACTCAAGCCGCCAACTTCCAGTGTTGCGTCGTCGAATCCTTCGATGTTTGCCGGTCGTTTCACGATGTAGCCGCGCTGGTAGTACCAGGTCAGGTCGCGACCGGACCAGACGATCTCGCCTGCGCCATCGCTGAGTTCGATCGAGTCCGCCCCGTTGATGCGGCCACGCATTTCGTTGAGCACCGTAGCGTCATCGGGGATGCCCTTGGTGCTTGGAGCGGGCGGGGCGTTGGGGTCGGCGGCCGATTGCACTGAGACCTCGTTGCCGCAGGCGACACAAGCGAGCACCAGTGATGTGATCAGCGCGATTCGGGTGCGCGATTTTCTGTGCATGGTCCGGCTCCTTCGTCAATCGATCTAAAAGGCTGTTGAAGAACGTGCTTCCTGCGCATTTCTCAAGTTTCGAGTCCGAGGCAGCTACGGACTCGCTCATCGCAGATAAGCCACTTGCGCGCTCGATCCGTGTGCGAACCGTCCTTGGTTCGCAAATGCGCATTGCGCCGGCCTTCGCTGCCGCCGACGCGTCCGCTGATACGTTGCAGTACGCCGGCCGCACCGACAAATGCATCCGACCGCCCGTTGCGATCGCCAGCCACCAGATTCACCGCAGCGCTCTCGAACCCGACCACCAGACCGGATCCTGAGATCGCGCAGTTAAATGCGGGCTCGTTGGCGGACGTGCCCCAGATCAAGGGGTCTTCGATATTCGACAACGGTGTCGATGTTGCGGCGCTGGCAGCCGCTGCCGACAGACACAACGACAACACCGCGCCACCACGCAAAAATCGCAGCCAAGCAGAACACTTCATGGCCTCAGCCTCGGTCGATGGGCAGTTGCGGATTGACCCGGCGCAGCGCCTGCATCAAGTCCTGGATTTGCTCGCCGCTGAACGCCGTTGAGGCGAACTGGGTGAGCAAAGTGTCGCCAGCGCCGATCAATTGCACCCAGGTGCGGCTCTGCACCGTCCCGCCCACCTGCGCGCGCACCGTGTTGAAGGCGACACGCTGCAGCGCGCCAGCCGCGAACGTCTGCGATTTGAACGGCAGCGTGACCACGAGCCGGCCATCTTCATGCACCGCCACCGCATAGCGTCCCATCAACCGCTTCAGTCCCCACATCAGCGCCAAGGGAAAACAGGCCGCGACATAGACCAGTAGCAACCAGGGCGATTCGGGCACTTCGCTCAGCGTTATCGGAATGACGATCAGCGGCAAACTGAAGACCGCGTACATGATGAACTGAATGAACTTCGGCACCGGCAACTCGCCGGGGTTCTGCATCACAAACAGCGGCTGGCTCATTGGGCGGCTCCTAGCCCGCATATTTCATGAGGGAACGCGGAAGATCGCGAAGGGCTTTGCGCCGGAATCGAGGCGCGAGGAGGAGGAATGGTTGTTCCATTGGGACGACGAGCAACGAAGAGTCCGGCGCAAAGAACGAGCGAGGGCCGTGTTAGCGAGGAAATGGCAGCGAACACTCTGTCAGTACGACCAACTCGATGATTTCCACGCTGTAACAACGAAATCAAGCCATTTCATCGCGACCTCATGAAATATGCGGGCTAGGGATGGCGACGCCAGCCTAGGAGCGAGGCGCGGCCGAAGTCCTCGCAAAGCCTTGAGCGAGTGTTGATATTTCTATGAAATCAGCGTGTTGGACACGCTATCGCAGCGGAACGAGCTTGGTGAGTCCCGCAGCCTGCACCCGCGCCACCGCCAGCTGCCAGGCGCGCATCGCTTCGGCGCCATCGTTGTGTGCGAGTTCGCCCTGCGCTTGCAGTGCGAGCAGTCGCAGCCCTTTCGCCTGCGCTTGCGCGGCGGCCCATTGCAGGCGTTCGCGGCGCGCGTTCTGGTTTCGATCGAGGCTGGCGCGCAGGAGCACCACGCGCAGCGCATCTTCGGCATCGGGTGCCTGGGCGAGAATGTTATCGACGGCGCTGAGCTCGGTTTCGGCCTCGTCGCGTCGGCCCTGAACGAGCAGCGTTTGCGCCAATAGCAGTTGTGCGTCGCGCTTGAGCGCTTGCGATTGTGCGGTTTCCGGGCGCTTGAGCAGTTCGCGCAGCTCTTCCTCGACCGCCACGCGCTCGTTCAACGCCAGGCGCGTGCGCAGCGCGTCGAGCTGCGCCTGGCGGGCGGAGATCATCTCCTCGGCGTTCTGCAAGGCCTGCGCCTGTGCATCGAAGAGCGTCCGCGCATTCGGGAATTCGCCGCTGGTGAAGGCGATGGCGCCGGCCAGACCGGCTTCTGCAGCCTGCGCCAGAGGTCCGGCATCACGCAAACCCTGGATGTCGACCAGCTGCGCGCGTGCCCCTGCGAGATCGGCGAACTGCAACTGCAGAAGGCCCAGCGTCGCGCGTGTCATGGCTTCCTCTTTGCCGTTACCGACGCGCTTGAAGCCCTCTGCAGACTGCGCGGCGACATCGATCGCCTTGACCAAATCGCCGCGAGCGGCATGCACCCGCGCCAAACGCGACTGCGCATAGGCTGCGCCGGAAGGACTGTTCTGCGCCCTCTCCAGGGCCACCGCCTGCTCGCTATATTGCGCCGCTTCGTCCATACGTCCGCGCATCGCGGCGACTTCGCTCAAGTTACCCAAAGCCGCTGCCTCGGCGCGTTTTTCGCCGCTGGCGCGAAAACTCTCCAGCGCGCGCATCAATTGGTCGTGCCCACGCTGCAAGTCGCCGCTGCGCACGTAGTGATTTCCCAGCGAGCCGTGCAGAAATCCCACCGTCGATAGCGCCTGGGCGCGGCTCGCCAGCTGCAGTGCGCGCTCGATCACCGCCGGCACTTCGCTGTTGCGGCCGAGCAGGTAGCGCGGTTCAACCGTGGAATTGAGCGCGTTGGCCGCGCCGCCGCCGTCGCCGATGGCTTCGTAGTCGGCGGCCAGTTGCGTGAAGGCATCGATGGCAGCGGTGTGGTCGCCGCGGGCGGCGAAGAGTTGCGCCCGCAAGTGGCGCATGGTGATGACGCCGATCGGGTCGCGGCGGCCGTCGAGCAATTGCTGCATGCGCGCCAGGTGTTGCTCGGCAAGATCGATCTGGTCCTGCACGCGTGCGTTCCATACTGCGTCGCGCAGCGCGCGAACGGCGGGGCGGGCGAGCCCGAGCGCCTGCAAGGATTCGCTTGCGCTGGACGCCAGCGACATCGCACTCGGCGCATCGCGCAGCAACTCGGCTGCGCTCGCCAGCTCGGCGCTCGCCAGCGCTGCCATCGCCGGGTTGGTGGTGCCAAACTCGGTCAACAGGCGCTGGGCATGCTCGCGCTGCATGGCGCCATCGCGGCGGATGCCGGCGATCTGCGCGGCCAGTAACAGACGCCGCGACGCCGGAATGTCGCGAAGAGATTCGAAGTTCGCCATCAGCGCGTGAACGCGCGCCGCGGGAATTTTGCGGCGCAGGTCCCAGGCGAGTAGTTTCAAGTCGACATCTTGCGGTCGCAGCGCCAGCAGCGGATCGAGATGCGACCATGCTTCGATATCGCGACCGGCAGCTTGCGCGGCAATCGCATCGACCCACAGTCGGCCCGGGCGATCGCTGTCGTCGAGCTGCCGACGCGCGGCCGCGAGCGCCGAATCCATGCCATCGCCATCGCCGCGCAGTATCGCGATCCGGGCGCGCAGCAGCTGGGTAGCGACTTCGTCTGGTACCAGTCCGGCGAGCGCCTGGTCTGCAGTGGGGATGCGAAACTCATCGAAGGCGGTGTGCGCGGCGCGGTAGGCCGGATCGCTGGTGTAAGCGAAGGCATCCGCTGGCTGCGGCCACCAGGTGTCGCGAAAGAACCAGAACACCAGCGCTTGCAGTACCACTGCCGCCAGCAGCGCGGGGACGATCCAGCGCGCCAGCGCGGGCGCGTTGGCGATGGCGGGCGGGGATGGCTGCGGTGCCAACGGTTCCACAGGCTCGGATGCCGCTTCGGTATCCGTCGCAGATGTGATAGTCGGCGTCTCCGAGACGGCGACAGCGATCGCCTCGACCGGCGGTAACCAGCGATAACCCTGGCGATGGCGCGTTTCGATGTACGTGGATTCCTGCGCTTGGTCCCCAAGCAGGCGACGCAACTCGCGAATCGCCTGCGGCACCGCGCTCGGCGATATCGCATGACGCCCCCACACCGCATCGAGCAACTCGTCGGTCGATACCAGGGCCGGCGCGCGCGTCAGCAGCACCAGCAGCGTTTGCGCCACTTGCTTGCGCAACGGCACCGCACCGCGCGGGCCGTGGATGGTCGCGGTGGCGGCGTCGAATTCGATGTCGCCCGTGCGATAGCGCATGCAGGGTTCCGTTGGAGAGAGGGCAATAGCCTAGGTTACCGAAGCGGCACGATTTATTCGCGAGTCGACGCAACGCGCCTCCTACAACCGCGGCCGCAGCAGCGAGCCGAAGGTCAGGTACAAGGACCCGTTGCCGCTGTCGTTGTGCCCGTAGCCGAAGAAAATCGGCCCAAAAGGCGAGTCGATGCCGATGAACAGGCTGCCGCCCAAAACCAGGTCTTGTAGATCCAGCAGATCGTCGCGGCGCGGGAAAACGTTGCCCGTTTCCAGGCTGGCACCGATGTAGGCAGGCACCGAAAACAGCTGGCCTTCATCGCCCAATCGTCGGTAATAGACGGTGCGCAGGATCGCCGCGTGCGCGCCGAGCAATTCGCGCTCGGCGAATCCCGAGAGATTGGTGAAACCGCCGAGATTGGCGCTGCTGTCGAATTGCGAGGGCGATCCCCAGGTGGTGTGCAGGCGTGTGCCGAGCAGCAAGCGGTTCGCGCCGAAATTCGTGGCGTGGTCCCAGCTCACGTCGAAAACCTCGCCTGCGTCGTTGGCGCCCAGGACGCCGCGGGTCGCCAATACGAGCGCGTCGAGGCGCCCGCCGCTGGCCGGGAAATTGGCGTTGTCCAGCGTATCGCGCGTGAAACCAAGGCGCATGCCGCCGCTCGGTTCGCTGAGCTCGGCGATGGCGTCCGGCGAGCCGATCCGGCGGCTGGCCTCGCCGTTAGAACGGAACAGGCCCGCGTACAGACGCGTGGTGAGCGTTGGCTCCCAGCCCAGATCGAAACCGATCGCCGCACGGCGCACGCGGTAGTCGGCGAGCACAGCGTCGAGGACGCGAATGTCCTGATCGAAGGCTCGATATTCGAGGTACGGGTAGGCGAAGAACTGGCCGCGATCGCCATACGGTTGGAAGAACTCCGTGCGCAGTCCGGTGAGTCGACCGATTTCCGCGCGCGTGCGCCACTCGCCGCCCCAGCGATTGAGCCCGGTCATGGTGTACTCGACGCCGAGCTGGTAATCGTTGCGGCCCTCGAAATCGTCGCTGAGCTGCAAGCCGAAGGTGAGAAAATTCGGCCCCCAGCCTTTGTCCACGGGCGTAACTTCAACGCCGGTCTCGCCATCGCGCTCGACCAGCCGCCACGCAATGCGCTCGTAGTTCCCCTGGCCATAAACTGAGTTGACGCGCTGCTCCAGGGCCAGGGCGTCCAGCGGCTCGCCCTCGAAGCCCTCCAGCTCGCGAGCCACGTATCCGGCGGTCTTGCTGCGCCGGGTGACGACGTCCAGGAACGCCACCAGCGGTGCGTCGAAGATCGGGCGCTGGCGAGATTGGAGGTAAGACGCCCACGCCTGTTCGCCGAGGGCCAGCTCACGCAGCCTGGATTGGACGCGCATCGCCGCCGCTTCGCCGGGCGCGATCGTTTCCAGTGCGCGATCGAAAGATGCGCTGCTGATGTCGCCAAGCTCCGGTACGATTTTGATATCGGACGGGTCCATCGCCGCCATCACTTGCGCGGTGCGTTGCTTCATCAGCACGTCCAGCATCTGCATCGTGATCGCGAACGGCGAATTCAGCTGGCTGTCTTCGAGCAGCGGCGCACCGACATCGACAACGATCACGCGATCGGCGCCCATCGCCTTGACGATATCCACCGGCACGTTGTTGACGATGCCGCCATCGACCAGCAGACGGCCGTCGATGCGCAGCGGCGCGAACGCTCCGGGCACCGACATGCTGCCGCGAATCGCCAGCGCCAGATCGCCGCGATCGAAAACCACGGCTTCGCCGCTGGCGATGTCGGTGGCGACAGCGCGAAATGGAATCGCCAGCTCGTCGAAGGAATCGCTGCGCCAGGTATGCAGCGTCAGGCGCCGCAGCAGCGTCAGCAATTTCTGGCCCTGGATGACGCCGCGCGGCAATTGGATCTGGCCGTCGCGCAGCCCGAACTTGAAACCGAGCAGGTAGCGCAAGGTGTCGTTTTTGCGGCGCATCGGAAAGTCGATGCGCGGTGGGTCGTCGTCGAGCACGTCTTTCCAGTCCACAGCGCTCAGGATGGCTTCGATCTCGTCTGCCGAGTAGCCCGAGGCGTACAGTCCGCCGACGATCGCGCCCATGCTCGTTCCAGCGATGCGGCATATCGGCACGCGTTCGCGTTCCAGCACCTTGAGCACGCCGATATGCGCCGCGCCGCGCGCGCCGCCGCCGCCCAGCACGAGACCGATACAGGACGGCTTGCCGCTGGACTCGGCTGCGCGCGTTGTCAGCGGACTGGAGGCCAGGAGCGCAAGCACAATCAGCGCAAAAAGGGTGGGGCGCATGGCGAAAACAACCGGGAAAGAGGGATTCGACGGGTTGGGGCTGCACGAGTCGTCAGCATTGAGCCGGCGACCAGTGCAGTACCCGTGCTCGATGATATCGACCAGACGATAAGTCGCGCTGCATTCGAGGCCTTCGGCATCGCCCAGTGGCTGCAGGCATGTTTTGCGCGGCGAGTTCATCGAACCGAACGGCTGTCTTCAGCCGGCGGCCAATGCCTGCGGGTAGAACGCCTGCCGTCGCGCTCGCATCTCGGCGGCGACGAGCGCCGATTTGCCGCCGGCGTTTTGAAGGTTTTCCAAGGTGCGGTCGAACTCCTCAATGCGCCGGTTCTGGCTGAGCTTAAAAATGCACTTGAGATCGGCCACCAGGATGTCGATGCACTCGATGCGCGGTGTCAGCGCATCGATGTAATCGCGCGGCAAGCTTTGGAAGCCGTGGTCCGGACTGGTTTCGAAACGGTTCTTCAGCTGCTCCAGGTGCGCCAGCAGTGTCGTCGTATCGCGACCCTCAACCGTGCCGCGTACATGTACGGCCTGGTAATTCCAGGTGCCGCCGAATCGCGGCGTCAGTTGCCAACTGCCGAGAATCGGCGCGTCTGGACCGAGAAACGAAACGAACACGCGCCGCGAGTGCTGCAGCGCGCGCCAGTGGTCGGTATCGCGCATCAGGTGGCCCCGCAGCACGAGGCGTTCGTCCCATTGTTCGATGAGCAGCGGAATGTGTGTCGCGGCAAAATCGCCGGCCGCGTCGGTGGCGACCAACGTTGCGAACGGGTGCTGCTCGATAAAAGCGCGAATCTCGTCGCGATTGCCGATCGCGAATTTCTCATCGGGGTACATGCGTGGGGCCTCGTCGATATGTTCAACCATGGCGCTACGTATTCTGGAGCGCATTGCGACACGATGAGGGTTGCGAGTCCGGCGCAAGTCCAGACTCGCTGTGTTTGAACAATGTGCGGACCACGCATGGTTCGCGCCAGCCGCTTATCAACGGCCTGCCAGAGGAAAAGCTCAGCGCCATGGCGCGCCATCGAAGGCGCGTACGCGCCTGTGCGAAGACGAACGAACCGCATCGCTACTTGTGTAGACACTAGACCGACCGGTCTATAGAATCTTCGGCATGAAACCAAACGTGGCTGCCCCGCAAACCCGCGATCGCCTGATTGCCGCCATGCTCGATGCGCTGCGTGGCCGCGGCTATCACGGCGTGGGCTTGAGCGAATTGCTGGCCAGCGCCGGTGCGCCTAAAGGCGTGCTCTATCACCACTTTCCGGGTGGCAAGGCCGAACTGGCAGCGGTCGCTGTGCGCGTGGCGATCGACAACATGCTGAGCAGTCTGGATCGCTTGTTCGAAAAGCACGCCGATCCGGCGGTTGCGCTTGCCGCATGGATGGACGGCGCGCAGAAGCAACTGCGATCGAGCGCGTACGAGCGCGGCTGCCCGCTGGCGGCCATTGCGCTGGAATCGACGCCCGACGATGTGGCGATTCGCAGCGCGCTCGCCGAGGGTTTCGCCGCGATCCGCGCGCGCATCGCTGCCGCGCTCGAGAACCATGGCGTGGAACCTGCGATGGCGAGTCGTATCGCCATGCTGATTCTCGCCGCCTACGAAGGCGCATTGCTGCAGGCGCGCGTTGCCGGCCGCAGCGATGCCCTGCGCGACACCAGCGCCGCGCTGATTGCGCTGATCGATGCTCAACCGAGAAGTCCGCGATGAAACCACCGCTTCCCGCTGGCGCCACGCCAGTCGCTTTGACCACCTACGATGGCACCCAGATTCAGGCGCTGCGCTATGACGCCGACGCGCCGCGTGGACATATCGTCGTCGCAGGCGCCACCGGCGTGCCGCAGTTGTTCTATCGCGCCTTCGCTGAGCATGCGGTGAGCCGCGGATTCAGCACGCTGACGCTGGATTATCGCGGCATCGGCCTGTCGCGCCCGGCGTCGCTGCGTGGGTTTCGCATGAACTACCTGGACTGGGCGCATCAGGATCTCGCCGCGGCGGTCGATGCGATGGCCGATGAGCGCTTGCCGCTGTACATGGTCGGGCACTCCTTCGGTGGGCACGCGTTCGGCCTGTTGCCCAATGTCGAACGCGTGGCGCGTTTTTATACTTTCGCTACCGGTGCCGGCTGGCATGGCTGGATGCCGAGCAGCGAGCAATGGCGCGTCCGCCTGTTGTGGCACGTTGTGGCCCCGCTGATGACGGCGTGGAGCGGCTTTTTGTCCTGGAGCCGGCTCGGGATGGGCGAGGACTTGCCGTATGGCGTGTATCGCGACTGGAAGCGCTGGTGCAGTTTTCCGCGCTATTTTTTCGACGACCCGGCCATTGCAGAACGGGTCAGGCGCCGGTTCGATCGCGTTCGCACCCCGATCGTCGCGGCAAATGCCATCGACGACCGCTGGGCGCCGCCGGCATCGCGCGATGCATTTATGGCCGGCTATCGCAACGCAGCGCTACAGTCCGTCGATCTCGTCCCGCGTTCGCTCGGGTTGGAGAGCATCGGTCATATGGGCTACTTCCGGCGCAACGCGCAGCCGCTCTGGGACGATGTGTTGGCGTGGTTCGCTGCGCCAGCCGGGCGCTGCGCGGCATGAGCGCGGCGCACCACAAAGCTGCGGCGGACACGCTGTCGATGCTGCTGCGCACACGCCGCAGCGTTCGCGACTTCCTGCCCGACCCGATCGAACCGGCGTTGATCGAGGCCGTTCTCGACGATGCGCAACAAGCGCCCAGCTGGTCTAACACCCAGCCGTACCGCATCGCCGTGGCCACTGGCGAAGTGCGCGATCGACTGGCGGCGGAACTTTGCGAGCGTTACGACCTGGCCATGCGCGCCCAGCGCGGCGGCGTGCTCGGCAAACTGCGCTTGCTGCTCAGGCGCAAGGGTTTGCCCGACGGCGATTTCCAGACCAACTTCGAATATCCCGCCGATCTGCAACCAAGGCGCCGAGACACCGGATTTGGCCTGTACCAGCTGCTCGGCATCGAACGGCACGACCGCGCCGCGCGCGAGGCGCAGATGCGCCGCAATTTCGAGTTCTTCGGCGCCCCGGTTGCGGTGTTCGTGTTCGTACATGCGGGCCTGCGCGAGTTTTCGGTGCTGGATGCCGGCATCTGGCTGCAGAGCCTGATGCTCTCGGCACACGCACGCGGTTTGGGCACCTGCGCGCAAGGCGCACTTGCCACCTGGGCGGGTCCGGTCCGGTCGATCTTCGCTATTCCGCGCGATTACCGATTGATCTGCGGTTTGTCCATGGGCTTCCCCTCGCAGCATCCGATCAACGGCTACGAACCCGGACGAGGTCCGGCGCAAGCATTACGCATCGAGCCGCGCTGAGCGAGTCGCCCTCGCTACCGATCTGGCGTTGGCGATTCCAGTTCGGGGCTCCACAGAAACGGAATGACATGTCGCGTACGCCGCGGCACGTAGTCATCGGTCAGCGCATCCTGTTCCGGCCGCGGTCGCCAGATCGCTTCCAACCGCCGCGGGCCGGGCTGGCCGGAGAGGGCAATCCAGCCCGCTAATCCGCGCAAATTCAGGTCGCCACGTTCGGCCGGCTGGAAGGACTCCAGCGACTGCACTTCGCCATCGAGCTTGAGTTCCCAGAGTTTGCGCAAACACGCCGCAGACTTCGCCGATTGCGCGTCGATCTCGGCTTCGCGTTTCAGGGCGGCTGCGTCGCTGTCGCGAGGATCGAAACCAGTGATCGCTGGCGGCGCCGACGGCGGATCTGCGCAACGTTGCGCCAACACCGGGTCATCGATCAAAGCGACGTACGGCAGGAACACAGGCAACCAGTGGCTTTCGATCACTGGCGAGGGAATCAGCGGCGTCGGTCGCAGGCGGTCGCGCGCTGTGCGATGCGTTTCGTAATAAAAACTGCGCAGGCCGCCGGCAGTATCGCGTCCGGACACGTAGGTCTGCGTGCCGAGCGGATCGAAGATGCGGCCACTGTTGATCAGTGCGGTGCTGCCATACAGCGCGAAGACGACGACCAGCGTGAACACCGCCAGAAAAGCGCGCGGCAACAAGTGGCTTTGCAATGTCAGCCGAGTGACGCCAAGCCAGCGGGTGGGCAGAAACAAGCTTTCGACGACGGCCAGCGCGCGAACCAGCCAACGCAGCGGCGCGATGCGAGTCAAACGCGGGAAGCGGCGCAACACCACGCCGTCCAGCAGCCACCGCAGAAACGGCGCGCCGAGATAGCACAAGACCAGCCCGGGCACAGCCCGGTTCACGAACGAATTGACGCCACCGAGCTGCGCGCCGAACACGCTGGCTACGCCAAACAGTACCGCGAACCAGAAGCCCAAAGCGGCCAGCGCCAGCGCCGTGTAGTTGATCAGCGAAAACAGCGTCGAAGCCACCAGATCGGCGCTCGCGATGCTGGCGTCGAGGCTTTTGGTTCGTGCCTTGAGGCGTTCCAGGGTCACCGGCCCCATGCCCTGCAAGCGCTCCCAGCGCACACCCACCGGAAACGCAGCTTTGAGGCCGATCATCCCAACCCAGTAGGCACGCACCGCCAGATGAACCACCAGGAGCATGACCATCGTGTGGCAAATGGCGGTAATGAGCGGCAGAGCAACGGCACTCGCGGCAGCGAGGTTCAGCGACATGCGCCCGAAGTACTCCTCGTATGTCGCCCAGATCGCCTCGGGTATCGAGATCAGTGCCAGCAAGGACAAGCCGGAAATAATCAGCTCAAGCTCGTCCGTGCGCTCGCGCAGCGTCTCAAATCGAACCCGGCTGGAGCCCTCGGTGCCCCCGTTGCCCGCAGCGCCCTGGTCCGGCGTCGCTTCACCCATGTCCGATTCTCAGCTTCGATCGTCGCGGCATAGACTAACGAGGAACTTGCCAAACCGGGCTGGCGAACGCCGCGACGAGGAAGTCGATCAGCCGCCGGGTCTTCATCGGCAGATGCTTGCGCGTGGCGTAGACCGCAAAGACGCCCAGTTCGATGGACCGGTAGGCGGGCATCAATTCGACCAGGGCGCCGCGCTGGAGATCGGCGCCAACCAGGAAATCGGGCTGCATGGTGATGCCCTGGTGCTGCAGCGCCGCGGTGCGGCAGGTATCGCCGCTGTTGGTGTAAATGCGCGGGCTGACCCGCACCGTTACCTCGCCCTCTGGGCCGCGGAAGGTCCAATCGGTGCCGGTGGACCAGTAGCTGTAGGCAAACACCGGGTGCGCGGCGAGATCGTGCGGATGGTCTGGCTTGCCGTGGACCTCCAGGTATTGCGGCGAGGCGCACAACACGATGCGCGTGGTGGCGAGGCGCCGGCTGACCAATTGCGGGTCCAGCCGATTGGTGATGCGGATCGCCAGGTCATAACCTTCATCGATCAGGTCGACAACGCGGTCGTTGAGCGTGATATCCAGCGAGACGCTGGGATTTGCAGCAAGAAAATCAGGCCACAGGGGCGCGAGGTGGAGGTTGCCGAATGTCAGCGGGGCGTTGATCCGCAACGAACCGGTGGCCTCTCCGCCGCTGCGGGCCGTTTCCGCTTCCAGTTCCTCCCACGCCGCCGCAAGTTCCAGCGCGCGGCTGTGGAAGCGTTGGCCATCGTCGCTGAGCGAAAGACGACGCGTCGTCCGATGCAGCAAGCGAACGCCGAGTTGCAATTCCAAGTCCGCAACGTGCCGTGATACGGCGGCTTTCGAGAGGCCCGTGGCGTCCGCCGCCGCGACAAAACTGCCAGCACGCACGACGGCCAGGAAGCTGCTCAATTGCTGAAGGTCGAGCATGATTGTCTCGCTTGCGTGGACAAATAATCTATCCATGATGCGTTTATCGCGCGCATGAGTGTCAATAGTGTGGCTTCACCGCCAACCTACTCAAGGAACAACGCCATGAACGCAATACTTTCGCTATTGGGCCGCGTCGGCCTGTCGTTGATCTTCATCATCTCCGGATTGGGCAAGATCGCCGGCTACGCAGCAACTCAGGGGTATATGGAAGCCATGGGCGTACCCGGCGCGTTGCTGCCGCTGGTGATCGCCCTCGAACTCGGCGGGGGACTGGCGATTGCGGCTGGCTTCTTTACCCGCTGGATCGCGCTGTCGCTGGCGCTGTTTTCGATCGCCGCGGCGGTGATCTTCCACGCGAACTTTGCCGATCAAATGCAGGCGATCAATTTCTTGAAGAACGTCGCTATGGCGGGTGGATTCCTGCTGCTGGCCGCCCAGGGCCCAGGCTCGCTGAGCCTGGATACGCTGCTCCAGCGCCGACGCGATGCGTCGCCGCGCTGATCCCGTCCTTTCCGCAGCGCCGCGGGCATCGCCCCGCGGCAAGGAGCCAAGATGTCCCGCGCCCCAAGCTTGTTCGTTTCGCACGGCTCGCCGATGTTCGCACTGGAGCCGGGCGTGCTGGGCCCCAATCTGGAGCGCATCGGCTCAACGCTGTCGCGACTGACGGCCATCGTCGTCGTTTCGCCGCATTGGCAGACGCACGGCGTGCGTATCACCGGGGCTCCGCTCCTCGAGACGATCCACGACTTTGGCGGTTTCCCGGCGCCGCTGTATGCGCTGCAATATCCGGCGCGCGGCGCGCCGCAAATCGCGTCGCAGATTCTCGATTGCCTGCGCACCGCCGGCTTCGAGACGGCCATCGACACGCGTCGCGGTCTCGACCACGGCGCCTGGGTGCCGCTGCGCTATCTCAAGCCTGCGGCCGACGTGCCGGTGCTGCAGGTATCGATGCCGCACGACCTCGACGCGGTCGGTGCGCTGCGTCTCGGCCAGGCGCTGGCGCCGCTGCGCGACCTGGGCATGCTGGTGATCGGGTCCGGCAGCCTGACGCACAACCTCTACGAGTTTCGCCAGCGCCTCGACGATCCGCAATACGCGCAAGTCTTCGCCGACTGGATCGCCGACGCCGTCGCGCGTGGCGACATCGATGCGCTCAAGCATTACCGCGAGCGTGCGCCATATGCCGTGCGCGCACATCCCACCGAGGAACACTTCCTGCCGCTGCTGATCGCGCTCGGCGCAAGCCATGCCCACGAGCCCCGGCGCCGCGTCGAAGGTGGCATGACCTACGGCATCCTGTCGATGGACTCGTTTGCCTTCGGGCTGCCGTGAGCGGCGCCGACGCCGATGTGGGCGCGGTGACTCAGCGACGGATTAGTTCGTAAGCCGTGCTTCGCCCGCCGCCCGGTGCTCTGATCAACACACCCAGATCCAGCAACTGCGTGATGTCGCGCAACGCGGTGTCCGGTGAGCACTTGGCCAGGGATGCCCACTTGCTGCTGGTGAGCTTGCCTTCGAGGCCATCGAGCGCGCGGTTGAGCACCTTCACCTGGCGTTCGTTCAGTGGAGTACCCGCCCAGTGTTGCCAGAAGCGCGTCTTGTCCAGTACCGCGTCCAAAATGCCGTGCGCGCTGTTCAACGCGCGCGCCAGCGCGCCCAGGAACCACGCCAGCCAGCCGGTGACGTCGAGCGTGCCTTTCTGGGTCCGCTCCAGCGCGTCGTAGTAGTCCGCCCGCTCGCGCTGGATTTGCGCGGACAGACTGTAGAAACGCTGCGCGCTGCCATCGGCGCGAGCCAGGAACAGATCGCCGATGGCGCGTGCGATGCGACCGTTGCCATCATCGAAGGGATGCACCGTGACGAACCACAAGTGCGCGATACCGGCCTTGATCAGCGCCGGCTCGCCGGAGTCGCCGTTGGCCCAGGCGAGGAACTGGTGCATCTGGTCGGGCAGCGATTCGGCAGGCGGCGCCTCGAAGTGCACCTTGCGCCGACCCACCGGACCAGAAACTACTTGCATCGGTCCGTCCGCGTCGCTGCGCCACTGGCCAACGGCGATCTTGCTGATCCCCGAAAATCCGGTCGGGAACAGCGCCGCATGCCAGCCATGGAGGCGTTCGACGCTCAAAGGCGATGCGGCGCGGGACGTGGCGTCGAGCACCATATCGACCACGCCCTCGACGTGACGGTCCACAGGCGCGACCGCCCCGATATCCACACCCAGGCGCCGCGCGATGGAAGAGCGCACTGACGCCACGCTCAAGACTTCGCCTTCGATCTCGCTGGTTTTGACCACATCCTCGGTCAACGCAAACAGACTGGCCTGATCGCGCAGCGCCACGCCCACATCGGCCAGGCGGCCAAGCAGTAGCCCCTGGGACCTGCTGGCTTCTGCCAATGGGCCGGCCAGGATCGCGAGGTCGTAGCGCCAGTTCGGCCAGTCGCCGGCCTCCCAGATGTAGCGATGTTCTCCGCTGTTCATGCGGAGATTAGAGCCGGTATACGCCGCGCAGACAAGCTATTCGCCGCATGTGCTGCGGAGAATAGACCGCCGATTCGCCGCATGCGACGCTTTCCCCGAACGGCCGCTTTGCGCGACACATGAGCGGCCTTGAGCGGGCGAGAACAGCCATCTCAGGATCAGACGTTCAAACCCATCCGTACCACGCACCGCGTCCGCGCCCGTGCTGGTCAAGATGCTTGCGTTCGACCAGATCGCGGAAGTGCTGCTTCAAAGTATTTCGGCTCGCCCCGGTCAGCTTGATGGCTTCGGCCATGGTGATGCGCCCATGCTCACGGGCGAACTCGACGATCTGCAAGGACAACGCGGGCAACGTGGCCAGAACGATCTGCTCGCGTTCGATCTTCTTCTCCAGTCGACGCACTTGTTCGGCCAGCGATCGCAGGAAAAACACCAGCCATGGTTGCCAGTTTGGCGAATCGGTGCGGATCGTTCCCTGCGTTTGCCGCAGCGCCAGGTAGTAGGCTTCCTTGTTTGCCTCCACCACGCTTTCCAACGAACTGTACGGAACGTAGGCATAGCCCGCCTGGAGCAACAGCAAGGTCGTGAGCACGCGGCTCAGCCGGCCGTTGCCGTCCTGGAACGGATGGATCTCCAGGAAGACGACCACAAAGACGGCGATGATCAGCAAAGGGTGAAGCTGCGTGGGGTCGTGAGCCTTCGAGCGCTCCGAGGTGACCCATGCGACCAACTCGGCCATCAGGCGCGGTGTGTCGAACGGCGAAGCCGTCTCGAACACGATGCCGATTTGCGCGCCGTTCTCGTCGAAGGCCGCGACGCTGTTCGAGCCCGTCTTGTAGTGACCTCGGTGCCGTTCGTCCTTCTGGCTGTGCCGCAGCAGGATTTGATGGAGCTGCTTGATGTGATTCTCGTTGAGTGGAATCTCCTGCCATGCCCGGAACATCAAGTCCATCAGTTCGGCGTAACCGGCGACTTCCTGCTCGTCACGCGTCTCAAACTGCTTGATCGCCAGGTTGGACAGAAGGCGCCCCACCTCACGGTCGCTGAGCTTGCTGCCCTCGATGCGCGTGGACGAACCGATGCTTTCGATGGTGGCCACGCGCCGCAGCGCCAACAGCCGATCAGGCGCCAGCGCTCCCAAGGCGCGCCAGGCGCCCTTGAATTCGTCGATCCGGGCGATGAGCGCCAGGATCTCAGGCGTGATCTGGAGGCCGTCGGTGCGGAGCATGATCCAATGGTACGCCCAATTACACCCATTTTGGAAACGCCTACGATCCCGCGGCCGGATGAACGCGCGTGCCCGCGACGATCTCGCCGATGCGTCGCTGCGGCACACCGATCTCCTTGGCCAGCCGATATTTGCTGATGCCCATCGGCTCCAGGGACTCGTGCATCAGGATCTCACCGGGATGCGGCCAGGGAATCTTTCGCATGGCAGTCCTCTATAGCGGCCGGGTAGCGCCTGAACCCTTGACGGTCGACCCGTCGTCCAGTTGCGCGAAAGACGGCGCAGGCACCAGACTGGCGACAAAAATTAGTCATCGCGCCCGTCATTCTCAGCCCTGGTAGCCTTTCGGTAAAAGCTGAGGAATCGGGGAGGCGTGAGACGCGAGTCCTCCAATCCCTTGCAGATTCGGGCGAAAACGCCGGGGGCAATGATGTCCTGCGGCACTAGTAGCCCCTGCTTGACGCCTTCGAGCAACTTGTTGGCGGTCTCGATTCGCGCGCGCTGATAGACGACGTAGCTGGTCGTTTTGACGAAGGCGTGATCGCCCGGATGGAGGAGACAGGAACCGTCGTGAGGAATCTTGTTGCGTACAGTAGACAGAGAGACCAACAGAACAGCCTTCTCAGCTCCCTCGGCCTCTGGGCAAGGGTCCGTCAAGAGAATGAAGAGATGCTTCCTGGCGAGATCGTCATTCGGCCCGGACGGTATGAGCAGCGTTGCCCGACTGAGCGGAAGGAACAGGCCCATCAGGTGCAGGCTTCAGATAGCAGCCAACAGGCGGTCGACTTCCTGTTCGGACTTGATCTGGGCTGCGAGTTCCATGGCTGAGGACTCATCAAACCCCAGGGCACGAGCCAACGTCTCGTAATGAATCGGGTAGGAAGAGCCATTGGGATCCTTCCACTCAGCGCAGTGCTTGTGGGTCCAATCTCGGATTTCCCACTTGTCCATCGCACCGAACGTCGTCCAGATGGACTGAAGCACGCTGAGTTCAGCGGGAGCGAGTTCGTCGAAGCTGGACGGGTCGTGCGCATGCCGCAGGGCTACTTCGTGGTTCTCTTTGTCGGAGATCCAGTCTTCCCAGCCACCCTTCTGGGACTCGGTGTCGCCATCCATCAGGTTCAGCGTCTTCGAGAGCACGGGACCGTGGGGCATCGACACCAAGCGGTCACCGACCATAGGCCAGCCGAAGCATCGAACGGCCTCGCGTTCTGCCAAGTACAGAAGCTTCATGAGCTTCAGGTGCGCCATCCTGTTCTCGGGCGCCTGACCCAAGAAAAACGCCGCCATTTGTGCTGCCTTGCGTTCATTAAACACGGAACGCCACCTCCCGAAAATCGTCGCCCAGTGTACCAGCGGTAGGTTCAACGCGTCCTCATCGGATGGCTATCGGGCGCAAAGCCGCTCAAGTCTGGTCCGGTGCCATGTCGAGGGTCGCCGAACCGCGCACCAAAACGAGGAATCGACACGGCGGCGCGTTGACCCAAGCTCAGGCCGCATCCCACACCACACCTGCGCGCCACCGGCGGTTATAGCCGCAGCCCGCAGCGAGTGCCGACAGCACCGGCAGCAGGTACTCTCGCAACGCTTCGATCACCGCCACCAGCTTCATCGGCTGCAATGCGTTCTTGCGCTGAAAGCCCGACCACTGCGGGTTCTTCTGCTCATGCATGGCGAACTCGTCGGTGAGACTGAGCGGCACCAGCACCTGCGTGCGCATAAGGTCGAGCAGTTTGTTGTTGGTCGCGTCCGTGATCCGGCATGCGCAACTGGGTGTCCTTTGTTTTGCGTGTCTTTGCACCTGAACGACTGGACGGGCATAGAAAAACACTATCGCCATGTGTTAGCAACGTAAAGCGATAGTAATCAGGCCACGTCATCCTTGAGCACCAGTATTTGAACAACGCGACCGTTGTCCATAGTGGAACCGCGCTCGTTGACGAGCGTTGGATGCGCCTGCTAAAGCCGCGGTTCTTCCGACATTGGCGCCTGCTTGGCATCGAGTCGACCCGCTACGCTGGTGACGCCGATGGGTTCATCGGTGACGATGGCGACTGATGGCCTCGAAACGGCTGGAATTGGCGGCGGCCATCAATCGGTTGCGCGTCCAGCCAGCGCCTTCAACGCCCTTCCTCGCCATTCCGGCGGCGCAAACGGAATGGTGCACGCCACCCATCCTATGGCCGCTCGACCGGAGGTTTCGATTGGTCGTCGATACATTGAATTGAACGAAAAAACGGAACAAACTCCGTTGCATGCCCACGGACACCCACACCCGGCGCGTCCTCGTTCTGGCTCGCCAGATGGGCTTGCTACGCGGCAGCGATCTCGACGAAATTCAGGCGCCGCGGGTCGTTCTGACGCTGCTTCAAACATCGGAACAAGGTGGGTTTGGATGTGGTGCTGGAAGCATTGAAGGTCGTGCGTACCAAGCGCAAAGCCTCGGCGGATGACCTTTGGCGTTACGCGAAGCTGATCTGCATGGCTAACGTGATGCGGCCGTACATGGAGGCCGTTGCGTGAGTGCGCAGGAAGACCTGCCAAGTACGTCAGGTCGCCGCGGTGCGAAGTGTGTGGCGATCGATCTTGAAGTCGGTCGGGAAAGCGGGCGCATTCACCGACTGGCTGGCGTGCGAGGTGACAGTCGCGACACAGTGGTCTTCCCTCCTGGAACCTTGCAGGGCGCACTGCGGTCGCTGGATGCCCTGAGCGAAGGTGCGGCCTTTGTAATCGGCCATAACTTGATCGCATTCGACTTGCCGCAATTGCGAGCAGCGGACCCGAACATGGGCCTGCTTGAGAAGCCCGCAGTCGACACGTTGCGCCTTAATCCCCTGGCGTTTCCGCGCAATCCGTACCACCACCTGGTCAAGCACTATCACGACGGGCAACTGGTCGGAAATCGACGCAATGATCCGTTGCTCGATTCCGAACTGGTGCTTCGCGTTTTCTTTGACCAGGAAGCTGCTCTCAAAGCGATGCAGAAGTCATCGCCGGATCTGCTGCTCGCCTGGCATTGGCTGACCACTCGGGACGGGAAAGTCTCCGGGCTAAATCGGTTTTTCATGGTGGTGCGGCGGGCAGGCGCCCCAAGCGAAGCCGAAGCCAGAGCTGCCATTGCTCGATTGTTGGATGGCGTTGCCTGTCGCGCGGCGAGCGCCAGCCTGATCGAAGAGGTGGCCACCTCGGCTGAAACAGTTGGCTGGCCTTTGGCCTATGCACTTGCGTGGTTGTCGGTAGCAGGCGGCAACTCAGTGATGCCTCCGTGGGTGCGTCACCAGTTTCCCGACGCAGGGAAACTGGTTCGATCTCTGCGCGACGTGCCTTGCGGCGAGGACGACTGTGACTGGTGTCGGCGGCAGCATGACGCGCTAAGCCAGCTTCAACACTGGTTCGGTCAGACCTACGACTTCCGACCTGAGCCGAAGGACGTAACCAGTGGCCAACCGCTGCAGAGGGTCATTGTCGAGGCCGCAATGCGCGGCGAGCACGCGCTGGGCATTCTTCCCACTGGTACTGGGAAGTCCTTGTGCTACCAGGTGCCTGCGCTGTCGCGATTTGTTCGGACCGGCGCGCTGTCCATCGTGATTTCGCCCCTGGTCGCGCTTATGGAAGACCAGGTTAAGGGTCTGAGAGAGCGCGGCATAGAATCCTGCGCAGCCATCAACGGCTTGCTGTCGATGCCCGAGCGGGCGGATGTGCTGGACCGCGTGCGGCTCGGTGACGTTGGCATCTTGCTCATTGCGCCGGAGCAGCTGCGTAACAAGAGCGTGCGCAAGGTGCTCGCGCAGCGCGAGATCGGTGCGTGGATCTTCGACGAAGCGCACTGCTTGTCCAAATGGGGACAGGACTTCCGGCCGGACTATCGCTATGTCGCTCGGTTCATCCGCGAGAACTCAGACGCCAGCCCAGGTGGCGAGTTGCCGCTTATCCAATGCCTGACCGCAACGGCCAAGCCCGAAGTGGTCGCTGACATCGTTGGCCATTTCCGCGAAAAGCTTGGTGTGGAAGTGCGGGTATTGGACGGAGGTTCAAAGCGGGACAACCTCGAGTTTGATGTCTTCGAGACGACGCCGAGTGAAAAGTTCTCCAAGGTCTACCAGTTGATCGTACGAGATCTTCCGGCGGAGATGTCCGGTGGTGCTATCGCCTACTGTGCAACGCGTAAGCAAACCGAAGACCTTGCGGATTTCTTGCGTGACAAGGGGCTGGCTGCCGCGCCCTACCATGCGAAACTGCCTCCAGAAACCAAAAAAGAAACGCAGAAGGCGTTCATTGCTGGTGACCTTCGGGTCATCGCTGCGACAAATGCGTTCGGCATGGGTATCGACAAGCCAGATGTGCGCCTGGTCGTTCATGCGGACATCCCGGGCTCGCTGGAGAACTATCTGCAAGAGGCCGGGCGTGCCGGACGTGACCGTGCCCAAGCGCGCTGCGTTCTGCTCTACACGTCAGAAGATGTCGAGCGCCAGCATGGCATGTCGGCCTCGTCACGCCTGTCTCAGCGCGATATTCAGAGCGTGCTGAGGGCCTTGAGGCAGCTGCAGCGAAAGAAGGATCGTAGCCAGGCGCTGGTCGCGACGAGTGGCGAGATCCTCGATGAGGATGACGAGGGCAAGTTCAAGCGAGACATCGCCACCGACGACACGCGGGTGCGGACGGCTATCGCCTGGCTCGAAGAAGCTGGGTTGGTGCGCCGGGAAGAGAACGCGGTGCAGATTTTTCCGTCGGCGTTGAGGGTGACGAGTCTTGCCGAGGCTGAGCTGAAGCTGTCGGGTATCGCAATTGCCAATCGTAAGAGATACCTCGATCTGATCCAAATCCTGCTGTCCGCCGCGGCTGATGAGGGGCTGTCGACAGACGAGTTGATGGCCAGCACGGGATTCAATGCAGACGGCCTGCGAGAGGCGCTGTATCTCCTCGATCGACTCGGAATCGCCAGTAATGACTTGGCGATGACCGCCTATATCCACGTTGGCGTGGAACGGTCGTCGAGGAAGCGGTTTGAGGAGGCTGTCGGCCTTGAACGCGCAGTTATCGCTTCGCTGCGGGAAGAGGCGCCTGACCTTGAAGTTGGCCAAGGGTGGCCATTGCACCTGCGCCTGCTGTCGCAGCGCCTGAAGGACGAAGGGCATGCTGCGCTGCCTCAGCGGCTACGCCAGATCATCGCTGGGCTGGCTGGCGACGGCCGTGATGGATCAGAAGGCCGAGGCAGTCTGACCATGAAGCGTGGCTATGATCAGGAAACGATCTATATCGAGCTTGATCGTCCTTGGAGCACCGTAGAGGATATCGCCGAGCGACGGAGAACTGCTGCAGGTCGGCTACTGGACCACTGGATTGCGAGTCTGCCCAAAGGGGCGCGCGGCGTGGATCAGCTTGCTGAGACCACTCTCGGCGAGCTCACCCAAAGTGTGGCAGGTGACGCGTTGCTAGTTGGAAGCACACCTGATCTCCGCAAACTTATCGATCGTGCGCTGCTTTGGCTTCACGAGCAGGAAGTGCTGCGTTTGAACAAAGGGTTGGCGATCTTCCGCTCGGCCATGACCTTGAGTCTTGAAAGCAATTGGAAACTGCAGTTCGAGAAGAGCAATTTCCAGCCATTGGCAATGCACTATGACGAGCTGACGCGGCAGATTCACATCATGGCAGAGTACGCCGAACGAGGCGTCAAGAAAATGGCTGAGGCCTTGAACCTGGCGCTCGATTACTTCCGGCTGCCGCGTGAAGAGTTCTGCAGGCGGTGGTTACCTGGGCGCGAGAGCGAGCTGACTCGGCAAGCCACACCGCAGTCCTGGGACGCCATCGTCGAAACAATGGCCCGACCGCACCAGCGCAGCATCGTCGCCGATGATCGAGAGAATACAAACGTGCTGGTGCTTGCGGGACCAGGATCTGGCAAAACCCGGGTGCTGGTCCATCGCATTGCCTATCTGGTGCGAATTCGCCGCGAGAATCCCCACGCGGTGCTTGCTCTTGCCTACAACCGTCACGCCGCATTAGAGATTCGTCGGCGTCTGACTGATCTCATCGGTGACGATGCACGCCGGGTGACCGTATTGACCTGCCATGGATTGGCGATGCGCCTGATTGGTGCGAGTTTTGCCCAGCGCAGTGACGAAGCGAACTTCGATGCCGTGTTGGCCCAGGCCACGGCCCTGCTTGAGGGCGGCGACCTGCCGCCGGAAGACTCCGACGCACAGCGCGATCGACTGCTGGCTGGCTTTCGATGGATTCTGGTGGACGAGTATCAGGACATTGATGCAGCCCAGTACAAGCTGATATCGGCGCTGGCTGGGCGTAAGCGCAGCGACGAGGATGGCCGGCTCAATCTTTTCGCTGTTGGCGACGACGATCAGAACATTTACGGGTTTGCGGGCGCCTCGGTCGAGTTCATTCGGCGTTTCGCCGACGACTACCAGGCCAAAGTCCAGTTCCTGGTTGAGAACTATCGATCGACGCGCCACATCGTAGAGGTTGCCAATGCCGTGATTGGCGCCGCCGCACAGCGCATGAAGAGCGAGCAGATTCGCGTTAATGCTGCGCGAGCGAAATCCATGCCAGGAGGCGACTGGCAGAAGCTCGATCTCGTGGGTCAAGGGCGGGTACAAGTTCTACCTGCCGGTCGAGATGCGACAGACCAGGCTCTGGCCGTATACACGGAGCTGAAGCGCATGATGACGTTGGGTCTCGATCCGCGAACGATTGCGGTGATTGCCCGCCAATGGAGATTCCTTGACCCGCTGAGAGCGGCGCTGGAGGCGGCGGGAGTGCCCGTCGTCATGGCAGATGAACAGGCACCGCCACTGTGGCGATTGAGAGAAGCGCAGGCTCTGCTCGACTATCTGGAGGATCGTCAGAGAACCTTGAGATCACGCCTGATCCGGTCCGGCGATATTGAATCCTGGCTTGCAGAGCGGCGTGGTTCCGGGTGGTGGCCGATGCTGGAAGAGGCCACAGGCGCGTTTGCCGAAGATACGCGGGGTGCCGAGGTATCACTTTCTGTCTTCCGAGACTGGCTCGCGGAGTGGGGACATGCCAATCGACCCAAGCAGAATGGAGTGCTCTTGCTGACCGCACATCGGGCCAAGGGGCTGGAGTTCGATCATGTCTTTGTGCTGGATGGTGAATGGCGCGCCAGGCGCAACGAAGACAGGGATGCAGTGCGGCGCCTGTACTACGTAGCCATGACCCGTGCACGCGCGACCCTGACGTTGGTACGCATGGATGGGGGGAATGAGATCGTGGATGGCTTGGAAGATCATCCGGCGCTCTTCCGTCGGCCCTCGGCGAGCTGGTTGCCGGCGCCAGGTCCCATGTCCTATCGGTATTTCCGACTTGGGCTGAAGGATATCGATTTGGGTTATGCAGGACGGCAAGCCAGCGGAAGCGCAGTGCATAGGGCGATCGCCGCATTGCAGGTCGGGGAGCCCTTGCGCTACGTAGCTGACGGCAAAAGTACTCGCGTCGAAGATAGATCAGGCGTAACGGTCGGCCGCTTATCCAAGCTCTTCGTTCCTCCTGCCGGCCTGATCTGCAAAGAAGCGCGCGTGCGCGGATTGATGCTCTGGCGAAAGTGCGACAGTAGCCCGGAGTACCAGTCATATTCCCGTCTTGATGCCTGGGAGGTTGTTCTACCAGAGCTGGTTTTCGCACCCTGATACCGGGAAAACGGAGCGGGATATCGCCATCGCATCGTCAGTCATCCTGGTAAACAGGCCGCACGGCTTGACGGGGCCCTGCTGCTGTAGAGCCACCAGGTACCGGCGACAGGGCCGATGCGCGCGGCGCAGGCGGGCTCGCCGAGAGCCTGCTCGTCCAGCATGTGGTTGCATGGCTTGTTCGCGGTCGCTCTGTTGAGTTCGGCGCCATCCTTCTCCCAGGCTGTCGGATCGATCCGCCGCCAGGCCGGGTACACGTAGAGATCGGCGCCGAACACACCCTTGTAGGGAATGTGGCACGCGTGGCACCGGCAGAACCGCGGGAAATCCCGCAAAGGCACGCGATTTCGGGCAACAAAAAACCGGCCTTGAGGGCCGGTTTTTATCTACGTATTGGTGGAGCGGAGGAGGATCGAACTCCCGACCTTCGCATTGCGAACGCGACGCTCTCCCAGCTGAGCTACCGCCCCACGATTGAGGCGCGAACTATAAACGGCATGTTCGCGGTTGGCTATATCCGCAGGCGCTGGCGGGGCTTCGATGTGGTTTGGTCGCCGATGCGGGTTTGTTGGTTGTGAGCCGTTGCAAAGGTCGACACCAAGGTACGACGTGCCAGGACGATGATCTGCGCCTCAAGCTTTGCGCGAGCCTCTGCAAGCCGTCGACACCAAGGTACGACGTGCCAGGACGATGATCTACCTGCACCTGCGGGGCGGCGTTCGTTCTGTGGTCCTGTCCTTGTGAAGACAGCGCCATCAAAAGCGTCATGGAAGTTTCGTGTTCCCGGCCGAGGTAAAGCCGCGTTGAATCCATCTTCGCGATCTTCCGCGTTCCCTCATGAAACATGCGGGTTAAACCAAACCCTCGGGGAATCCGGCAGAATTCGAGCTTTCCGCTTGCAAGGCCTGTCATGTCTGCTGCTACTTACGCCCGCTTTCAATCTGAACTGGCCGCGATCGAAGCGGATGGACTGTTGAAGCGCGAGCGGATCATTGCCACGCCGCAGTCGGCGGAGATTGCGCTGGCGGATGGGCGCAAGGTGCTGAATTTTTGTGCGAACAATTATCTGGGGCTGGCCGATCACCCGGAGATCATTGCCGCGGCGAAGGCGGCGCTGGATTCGCATGGATTCGGTGTGGCCTCGGTGCGTTTCATCTGCGGCACGCAGGATGTGCACAAAGCGTTGGAAGCGAAGATCGCCGAGTTTTTCGGCACCGACGACACGATTTTGTACGCAGCGTGTTTCGATGCGAACGGCGGTTTGTTCGAGCCGCTGCTGGGCGCCGAGGATGCGGTGATCTCGGACGCGTTGAACCACGCCTCGATCATCGATGGCGTGCGCTTGTGCAAGGCGCAGCGTTATCGCTACGCGAACGGCGACATGGCGGATCTGGAAGCGCAGCTCAAGGCTGCGAGTGGCGCTCGCACGCGGCTGATCACCACCGATGGCGTTTTCAGCATGGACGGCGCGATTGCGCCGCTCAAAGAGATTTGCGATCTGGCGCAGAAGTACGACGCGCTGGTGCATATCGATGAGTGCCACGCGAGCGGTTTCCTGGGGCCGACCGGGCGCGGGACCGCCGAGCTGCACGGCGTGATGGATCGCATCGACATTTACACCTCAACTCTTGGCAAGGCGCTTGGCGGTGGGCTGGGTGGATTCACGACCGGGCGGCGTGAGGTGATTGAACTGTTGCGCCAGCGCTCGCGGCCGTATCTGTTCTCGAACTCGCTGCCGCCGGCGATAGCGGCGGCGAGCCTGAAGGTTTTTGAGCTGCTGATGGGCGCGGACGATTTGCGCGCCAAACTGGCGGCCAATACGGCGTACTTTCGTGAACGAATGACTGCCGCCGGCTTCGATCTCAAGCCGGGCGTGCATCCAATCACGCCGGTGATGCTGTACGACGCCAAGGTGGCGCAGGCTTTCGCTGCGCGCCTCTTGGAGCACGGCGTGTATGTGATCGGCTTTTTCTTTCCGGTGGTGCCCAAAGGACAGGCGCGGATTCGCGTGCAGATGTCGGCAGCGCATGAGCGCGCCCACCTCGATCAGGCGATCGAGGCGTTCACCACCGTTGGGCGTGAACTGGGCGTGATCCGTTGAGGCTCGCCCCATCGCATCGACAAGACATTCCATTCCGGACACTTGCGGTCAAAATACGAGAGTAGCCATGTCCAGTCATCGTGCATCCATTCGTTGGCAACACAGCAGCGGCAGTTTCGCCGACAAGAGTTTCTCGCGCGATCACCGCTGGCTGTTCAAGGGCGATCAAACGCTATTGGCCTCATCGGCGCCGAGTTTCTCGGGCAACCCGAATGCGGTGGATCCCGAGGATGCCTTCACGGCGGCCTTGAGTTCTTGCCATATGCTGACGTTCCTGGCTTTGGCGTCGGTGAAGGGTTTCGACGTTGCCGAGTACAGCGACGAAGCCGAAGGCATCCTCGACAAAAATCCGCAGGGACGACTGTCGATGGTCAAAGCGACGCTGCGACCCAAGGTTCGATTTGCGGGTCGCCAGCCGACGGCTGAGGAATACCAGGCGCTCCACGACCGCGCGCACAAGGGTTGCTTCATCGCTAACTCGGTGCTCACGGAAGTGGTGGTTGAGGCAGAGCTGGTGAGTTGAGGGTCGTGGGGACGCGATGCGTCGCGCCCACGCCATATCGATCTGCACCGGGCAAGATGAATCGCGCCGCTACAAAAATCACCCGCAACCAGCCACAAACAGAACATGACTAACAACGATCACACCGCCCACTCTGCCGCACTTCAGGTGGCGCAGATCGAAGAGGCGGTGGCTGAAACACTCGTCGAGGCCAGACGCAAAGTCGAACATGCGGCGCATCAGGTCGAGACGGCAGCCATCGACGCGATGGAATCGGCGCGCGCATGCGCACATGAAGCCAAGGACCGCGCGCAGGAGGCGATCGACGGTACGGTGACCAAGACGCGCGGGCTGTGGCGACGCGCAGCGTTGGCGGTGGTCAACTGGTTCGATACCGCGCATCAGCCCGACGTGGATCCGGCAAAGCTCGATCGCATCGCCTGGCTTCGGATTGTGCCGTTCATTGGCTTGCACGTGGCCTGCGTCGGCGTGTTTTTCGTTGGCGTCAGCTGGTTCGCGCTTGCCGTTGCAGCGTTCCTGTATGCGATTCGCATGTTTGCGATCACCGGCTTTTATCACCGCTACTTTTCGCACAAAGCGTTCAAAACCTCGCGCGTGATGCAGTTCGTTTTTGGCGTCATCGGCGCAAGCTCGGTGCAGCGCGGGCCATTGTGGTGGGCGGCACACCATCGCCATCACCATCGCCATTCCGATCAACCGGGCGATTTGCACTCGCCGGTGCAGCACAGCTTCTGGCGCAGCCACATGGGCTGGTTCCTCACGCCGCGCGCTTTCGGTACCGATGACGCAGTGATTCCGGATCTGGCCAGGTACCCGGAGCTCAAATTCCTGGATCGTTTCGACATTTTCGTGCCGGTGGCGCTGGCGGTGGTGTTGTTTGTGCTCGGCGGCGTATTGGAAGAGCACGTGCCAAGCCTTGGAACCAGCGCCGGGCAATTGCTGTTCTGGGGTTTTTTCGTGTCGACGGTCGTCCTCTTCCATGCCACTGTGACGATCAACTCGCTGGCCCATGTCTGGGGCAAACGCCGTTACCAGACGCGCGACGATTCGCGAAATAACGTCTGGCTGGCGTTGATCACTTTCGGCGAAGGTTGGCACAACAACCACCACCACTACCCAGGCTCGGCGCGTCAAGGATTCTTCTGGTGGGAAATCGATCTGACCTACTACGCGCTCAAGGCGATGTCGTGGCTCGGCTTGATCTGGGATCTGAAGCCGGTCCCGGAGCGCATCAAACACGGGCAGCGCGTACGGTGAATGGGTTCTTGGTTGTCGGGTCTCGGTTGTTGGAGGGGCGAGCTGCGATCTTGGAAGGGCCGCACACCTCGATCCGAACCTTCCACGAACTGCCGGCCTCTGACAAAGACCCAACAACCAATAACCACGAATCACCGCAATGCGCATAGCGATCATCGGAGGAGGCATCGCGGGTCTGGGCGCTGCGTATTTGTTGTCGCGCGCGCATGACGTGGTGGTCTACGAAGCCGAGCCGCGCCTGGGTGGACACACGCACACCCATCGTATCGAGCGCGCTGGCCGTACCGTAGACGTGGATTCCGGATTCATCGTTTTTAATCCGGATCACTATCCCAACCTCATCCGGCTGTTCAAGGAACTCGACGTCGCGACGCAGCCGACGACGATGAGTTTTTCGATGAAGAACGAGATCAGTGGCCTGGAGTACAACGCCACCGACGTCAATCGCTTGTTCTGCCAGCGCCGCAACATCCTCAGTCCGTATTTCTGGGGAATGGTGCGCGGCATCTTGCGTTTTTATCGCGAGGCGCCAGCGCTGCTCGACGCGTCCGGACCCGGCCCCACGCTCGGCGACTATCTCAAGGCGCATCGCTACAGCGACGGCTTTGCGCACGATCATCTGATCCCGATGGCCTCGGCGTTATGGTCGTCGCCAGCCAGCCAGGTGCTCGATTTCCCGGCAAAGTATTTGGTGCAGTTCATGGCCAATCACCGCATGCTCGATGCCGGCAATCGCCCGCCGTGGAGTGTGGTGAGCGGCGGTTCGTCGCGGTACCTCGATAGACTCACGCCGAAGATTCGTGGCGAGTTTCGTCTCGCCAGCAAGGTGCGGTCGATCGCGCGCACCAGCGCTGGCGTGGCCGTGCAAACCGCCGACGATGTCAGCCGCTTTGATCACGTGGTGCTTGCCTGCCACAGCGATCAAGCCTTGGCGATGCTCGCGCAGCCCAGCGCCGCCGAACGCGAGGTACTTGGGGCGATCGCGTATCAGCGCAACGACACCGTGCTGCACACCGATACCAGCTTGCTGCCAAGGCGCCGAGCCGCTTGGGCAGCCTGGAATGCGCTGCGATTTGAAGGCGGCGAGGGCGCATGCACCGTCAGCTACTCGATGAATCTGCTGCAGAGTCTGGCCACGCCGGAGCAATACGTCGTCACGCTGAACGCCACCAGGCGCATCGATCCCGCGAAAATCATCGCGCGCATGGACTATGCGCACCCGATCTACACGCACGCTTCGGTGGCCGCGCAAGCGCGGTTCGATGAGATCAACAACGTCTCCGGCATCTCCTATTGCGGCGCGTACTGGGGCTGGGGATTTCACGAAGACGGCTTGCGCTCGGGTGTGCGCGTGGCCGAGCGCCTGGGCGTGTCGTGGACCTGAAATCGTGTTTGTACGATGGGGTGGTGCGTCATCGCCGACACCGGCCGCATCCGCATCAGTTCCGCTATCGCATTGCCCAGTTCTACCTCGATCTCGATGAGTTGCCGACGCTTGGCGAGAAGTTGCGACGCTTCAAGGTCGAACGCCGCGGCTTGTTGAGCTTTCGGCGTGCCGATTACTTCGGCTCTGGCGCTGACTTGAAGCGCTGCGTATTGGATGCCGTGGAGCAGCGTTGCGGCGAGCGTCCCGATGGTGCGGTGCGGCTGCTGACGCATGTTCGCACGCTCGGGTACGTGATGAATCCCGTCAGCTTTTATTATTGCTTCGATCGCACCGAGCGTTTGCATAGCGTGCTTGCCGAGATCACCAACACGCCGTGGAACGAGCGTCACGCTTATGTGTTGCTGGTCGCCAACGGCACGCAGCTTCGGGATTCGCTGTGGCGCTGGGATTTCGACAAAGCGTTCCACGTCTCGCCGTTCCTGCCGATGGGCCTGCGCTACGACTGGCGCTTCTCGGCCCCCGCGCAGCACCTCGCTGTGAACATGCGGGTCAGCGAGGGCGATGCACAGATGTTCGATGCCACGCTGGCGCTCGATCGCCGCGAGCTGAGCGATGCCGCGCTCACGCGTTTTCTACTCGCCTATCCCGCGATGACCACGCAGGTAGTACTTAAAATCTATTGGAATGCGCTATTGATTCGTCTGAAGCGCAATCCGTTTTTCGATCATCCCGCCGCCAAAGGCACTTGATATGTCCGATCGCTTCGACTCGCTTCCCCTGACTCACGTCGGCGACATCAGCGGCACCTTTTTCAAGCGCAATTTGCTGAAACAACTGACGGAGCTGAAGCACGGCCGGCTCACCCTGATCGAACGCAGCGAGAGCTACCATTTCGGCTCGGCGCGGCGCGATGAGCCGCTGCACGCCGAGGTCAGGATCATCGATCCGGACACCTACCAGCGCATGGCGCTCGGCGGCAGCGTCGGGGTTGCGGAGGCGTATATGGACGGCGCCTGGGAGGTCGACGATCTGACCGCGCTGGTGCGCATTTTTGTGCGCAATCGCGACGTGCTCGATGGTATGGAGAGTGGCATCGCAAAGTTCGCCACCAGCGCTCTGAAGTTGTGGCACAACTGGCGGCGCAACAGCAAATCCGGCAGCCGCAAGAACATTGCCGCGCACTACGACCTGGGCAACGATTTCTTCGAGCTGTTTCTGGACCCGACGCTGATGTATTCGAGCGCGATGTACGCGCACGAGGGCGAGTCGCTGGAAGTCGCGCAGCAGCGCAAGCTCGATCGCATCTGCCAGAAGCTGGATCTTCAGCCAGGGCAGCGATTGATCGAAATCGGCACCGGCTGGGGCGGCTTTGCGCTGCATGCGGCGCAACGCTACGGCGTACACGTGACGACCACCACCATCAGCCAGCGTCAACACGAATTGGCGAAGTCGCGCATCGCCCAGGCGGGACTGCAGGATCGCGTGACGCTGCTGCTCAAGGACTATCGCGAACTCGACGGGCAATTCGATAAGCTGGTGTCCATTGAGATGATCGAAGCGGTGGGACATCAATATCTCGACACCTATTTCGCCAAGGTCTCCTCGCTGTTGAAGGACGATGGCCTGGGCCTGATCCAGGCGATCACCATCGAGGACCATCGCTACGAGATGGCCCTGAAGGAAGTCGATTTCATCAAGCGCCACATTTTCCCCGGCAGCTTCATTCCCTCGGTGAGCGCGATGGTCGGTTCGTTGCGCAAAGTCAGCGATCTGCGCCTGATCAATCTGGAGGACTTCGGCGCCTCCTACGCGCTCACCTTGAAGGCCTGGCGCGAGCGCTTCATGGAGCGCTTGTCGCAGGTGCGATTGCAAGGCTACTCCGATGCGTTCTCGCGGATGTGGCACTACTATTTCGCGTATTGCGAAGGCGGTTTTCTGGAACGCTCGATCAGCGATGTGCATTTGTTGCTGGCCAAGCCGCAGAATAGGCGCTCACAATTCCTACCCGATGTCGGGAGCAGTATTTAGTACTTGGCAAAGCCCTCGATGGTGCGCGTCTGCCAAGACGCGAGCCACGGCTCCAGAACCCAGCACCGAGAACCAGACAATCTATGCACGTATTACTCAATCTGGTCCTGTTCCAAGTCGCTTGGGTGGTTACGGTGGCAGGCGCGGGTGCAGGGTATTGGTGGGCAGGTCTGGCGGCTACCGCTGCGCTGGGCGCAATCGTTTTCAGACTCTCGCCCTGGCCTCGCACCGACTTCACTCTGCTTTGCGTGGCGTGTCTGGTTGGCGTTGTCGTCGACTCGCTTTACGTGCAGGCGGGACTGCTGCGCTATGCCGAGCCGGTCCCCTTTACGGGCCTGGCGCCGATCTGGATCGTCGCCATGTGGATGAGCTTTGCGCTGACACTCAATCACTCGATGCGCTTTTTCAAAGGTAAGCCAGTGCTGTCGGCGATCTTCGGACTGGTCGGTGGTCCACTGGCGTACTGGGTCGCGCAGAGCAAATTTGCGGCAGTCGAGTTTCTTTGGGAGCCGATCTGGGTGTACGGCGTCCTCGGCGTTGCCTGGGCCATCCTCACGCCGTTCCTGATGTACCTCGCGACATCCTGGCTGCCGCGCTTCGATCCGGCCCCTGCGCAATGAGCTTATGGCCGCTGCTGATCGTCTGGGCGGTCTCCGCGCTGGCGATGTCTGCCGTCTGGTACGTGCAGGTACGTACGCGCAATGCCGGTTTCGTCGATGTGGCCTGGGCGGCCTTGCTCGGCTGCGCGGCGCTGTATTACGGTGCCATCGCCGATGGCGCTTTCCTGCCGCGTATTCTGGTGGCGGTGCTTGCCGCGGCGTGGGGATTCCGCTTGTCCCTGCATCTTTTGCATCGAGTGCTCAATGAGAGCGAGGACGGACGTTACGCGTTTTTGCGCGAGCACTGGCAGGGCAATCAGCTGAAGTTCTTCGGCTTCTTCCAGGCTCAGGCGCTGCTGGTGCTGATGTTTTCGGTACCGTTTTATGTTGCCGCCAGCAACCCGCGCGAAAACCTTTCCATCTGGATGGTGCTTGGCGTTCTGGTGTGGGTCGTCAGCTTGACGGGCGAGTCGATTGCAGACCTGCAGTTGGCACGTTTTCGCACCAATCCGCGCAACAAAGGCAAAACCTGCCGCGACGGTTTGTGGCGGTACTCGCGGCATCCGAATTATTTCTTCGAGTGGCTGCATTGGTTCGCGTACCTGTTGCTCGCGATCGGCGCGCCGCATGCGTGGCTCGCGATTTTGGGCCCGATCGTCATGCTGGTTTCGCTGTGCTGGATTACCGGCATCCCTTTCGTCGAAGCGCAATCCTTGCGTTCGCGAGGCGAGGATTACCGCGAGTATCAGCGAACCACGAGCGCGTTGGTGCCGTGGTTTCCGAAGCGCTAAGTGTTGGTGGTTGGTACGTGGTTGTTGGTTCGAAACCACATCGCTGAACTCGTGTCTGACGCCACCAGCCATCAACCGTCAACCATCAACCTAACCTCCAACCTCCAACCAGAGAAAGCAAAGGATGCTCATCACCCTCTGCGAACGCGGTCTCATTCCCGATCCACTGACGCGCATCGGCATACGTCGACTGAACGCCCAGCGCCTCAAAGACGAATACAAAGGCGATTGGTACGCTCGGTTTCGCGCGCGCATCGAGCAGCTGCGAACGAGCCCGATCGCGATCGAAACCAAAGCTGCCAACGAGCAGCACTATGAACTGCCGCCCGCGTTTTTTCTGCGCTGCCTGGGCAAGCGGCTGAAGTATTCAAGCTGTTACTACAACACCGGATCGGAGTCGCTCGATCAGGCAGAGGAGGCGATGCTGGCGCTTTACAACGAGCGCGCGGAACTCGCCGACGGGCAGGAAATCCTGGAGCTCGGCTGCGGTTGGGGCTCGCTGACGCTGTGGATGGCGGAACACTTCCCGAACGCGCGCATCACCGCGGTGTCGAATTCGCGCCCGCAGCGCGAACACATCGAGGCGCGGCTCAAGGAGCGGGGCATGGACAATGTCCGCGTCATCACCTGCGACGTGAATGAGCTGAAACTCGATCCAAACACCTTTGATCGCTGCGTCTCTATCGAGATGTTCGAGCACATGCGCAACTACGAGATCCTGCTGGGTCGTATCGCGTCTTGGTTGAAGCCAGGCGGCAAGTTGTTTGTGCACATTTTCTGCCACCGCGAAGTGATGTATCCGTTTGAGGTCGAGGGCGAAGACAACTGGATGGGCCGCTATTTCTTCACCGGCGGACTGATGCCGGCGGCCGATACGCTGCTGTACTTCCAGCGCGATCTGCGACTGGAAGAGCAGTGGCGCGTCAATGGCCGGCACTATCAGCAGACCAGCGAGCATTGGCTGCAGAACACCGATGCGCATCGCAATGAGATTCTCGATCTGTTCAAGGCCACTTATGGCGAGCCGGATGCTGCCGTGTGGCTACAGCGCTGGCGGATGTTTTATCTCGCGTGCGCCGAACTGTTCGGTTATGCAGGCGGTGAGCAATGGTTGGTGGGCCACTATCGATTTGCGCGACGCTAGCTTCGCTATCGTCGGAACATATTTCCGCGCCTTTCGACCCGATCCTGCGTTGCTTTTAGCCCGTCGGCGCAGCCGCCGGGCGTTCGGTCGATCACGCGACATGCCGCGAAAGCAGCCGACTTTCTCCCTTCTCGCGCCTTGGCGCGGGCCGAAAATCTTGGTCCCGCCAATAGCGAAGCACTACACCTGGCGATGCGCCGACGCTCAGCGCATCCGAAACATGAATCCCGAAGCGGCCATTCGCAGTTCAATCAGATCGATATCGTCGGGCCGCGGCTTGCCGGCAAAAAAACGATCGAACAAATCGTCGGCATTGGTGCGCGCCAAGGCGCGCGCATCGCTCGCCAATCCGCCTTCGAGGCGTGCGGCGGTCGTCGTGGCGATTTCGATATCGGCGAAATTGCAGACGCGCTTGCATAACAACGCGTACTGATACGCCTTGGCATCGTCGCTGCCGAGCGCTTGCTGAAACGCGCTTCTTGGCACACTCGCGAGGAATGCGCGCTGCATCGCGGCGTTTTCGGGCCGGGATCCGCCACCGCGTCGATTGCGCCAAAGCTCCGGTTGGCTGTCGTAGCCATTCATCAGTGCGAATACCGCCTGACCGCTGCTTTGCTGCAGCGCGGCTTGCGCGAACTGCGGCGCCAGTTCGGCAAAAATCTCGATCCGATCGCGCTGCTCGATGGCACGATTCAGATCGATCGCCGGCGCGACCACGAATGCCAGTTGCCCGGCGAGATCGCCCATGTCCGCCGCGCGCCTCTGGACCTCAAACAAGAGAGCGCTGTCGTAGTTCTCCGGCAGGTCCTGGCATTGTTCATCGAGCTTGGCGACGGTCTCGGCGGCGCGGTTCATCATTTGCTGCAAGAACTCGCCGCTTCGCGGCCGGTTCCGACCCATCTCTTCCATCGCCAACGCTACATCGACCTGGCGGTTAGCGTTTCTGAATCCCAGACACTCGGTGAGTTCCCGAAACAGTCGCTTTGTCGCTTCGCGATTTCCGGCGCGCGACAACTCAAGAAGCGCCTCAATGCTGTCGCGCAAAGCGATGCCCGATGGGACCGATATCGGATCGATGTTCGAGGCTGCCGCAGCGGACGGCCCGTCCGTCCGCTGCGATGCGTCGATTTCGATCGCGCTCGTCGGTGTTTGTGGCGCTTCGCCGACGACAGACGAGGTGCGCTCGGTCGCTACGCCGCCATCTGCGGGGGACTGCGTGGAGTCGCTGCTGGCCGGAGCATTGGCGCGCCACAGGGCGAGTGTGCCTGCAGCGAGCAACAGCAAGGCCGCGAGCAGGGCAACCCACTTCATCCGCGGGTTCCGAATACGACGATGGTTTTTCCAGCGACGCTGATCTTGCCGTCTTCTTCCAACTGCTTGAGCACGCGCCCGACCATCTCGCGCGAGCAGCCAACGATGCGCGAAATCTCCTGGCGCGAGATGCGGATTTGCGTGCCTTTGGGATGCGTCATCGAATCCGGTTCTTCGCACAGATCGACCAGCGTGCGGCCGACGCGACTGGTAACGTCCATAAACGCCAGGCGCGACACTTTGCGCGAGGTGAGCAGCAGCCGCTTCGTAAGCTGCGCTGCGATCGAGAACAAAATGCGCGGGCACTCTTCCTTGAGCGGACCCTCGAACAACTGGAACAATCGCTCGTAGCTGATTTCCGCCAGCTCGCATGCTGTGCGCGTGCGCACCAGCACCTCGCGCTTTTCCGGCTCCATGAAGAGGCCCATCTCGCCGATAAAGTCGCCTTCATTGACGTAGGCCAGGATCAACTCGCGTCCTTCTTCGTCCTCGCTCATGACTGCCAGGGAGCCATCGATGATGTAGTAGAGCGTGTTCGCTACATCTCCCGGACGAATGATCGGCGCTTTGGACGGATAACGTCGTCGATGGCAGAGCTGCAGAAAACGCTCGATGTGGTGCGGCTCGGGCGCCAACGGCTTGGATAACGCCAGCTTTCTCAAGCTCGCTTGCAATGAGTAGCGCAGTATCGGCTTTTCGTTTTTTGCAGTTGCCATCGCGCATCCTCTCGCCTGAACCCGTGCGAAACATAGCAAAACCGCACGCGCTATCGAGCGAAACTTGCTTGCCCCATAATCCGCGGCCGTCACGGGGTACGGGTGACGGGGCAAGGGGTACGGAAGAGCAACTCGCGGGCGAGCGCGCCCGATTGCTCCCCGCGCCCCGTGCCCCGCGACTTATGCCCCGCTTCATGCGGCCGCAGGCCGCCCATTACCACTCACCGGAGCCAGCCATGGTCAAACCACTGCCGCGCCTGAAACTGCAGGGTTTCAACAACCTCACCAAAGCGCTGAGCTTCAATATTTACGATGTCTGCTATGCGGTGACAGAAGAGCAGCGCAATCGCTACATCGAGTACATCGATGAGGCATACAACGCCGAGCGCTTGACCGAAATCCTGACTGAGGTGGCAGATATCATCGGCGCCAATATTTTGAATGTCGCCCGCCAGGACTACGATCCGCAGGGCGCAAGCGTGACCATTCTGATCTCCGAGCAGCCAGTGATCGACCGCGCCGACGTGGGCCGCGAGATGCTCAAAGATGCAATGCGCGAGAGCGAGGAAATGGAAGGCTCGGAGGCCAGCGTGGTCGCGCACCTGGACAAGAGCCACATCACGGTACATACCTATCCCGAGAGCCATCCGTTCAACGGGATCAGCACCTTCCGCGCCGATATCGATGTCGCCACCTGCGGCGTGATTTCGCCGCTGAAGGCCTTGAACTACTTGATCGACAGTTTCGAGTCCGACATCGTGATCATGGACTATCGCGTGCGCGGCGCCACGCGCGATGTGCGCGGCCGAAAGCACTACATCGATCACCGCATTAACTCGATTCAGGACTTCTTGTCGCGACCGATCAAGAATCGCTACGAGATGTTCGATGTCAATGTGTACCAAGAGAACATCTTCCACACCAAGATGCACGTCAAGGAATTCGATCTCGACACGTACTTATTCGAGTCGACCAAGAACGAGCTGTCGTTCAAAGATCGCGCACGCATCGAAGCGCAGGTGCGCCGCGAGATCGACGAGCTGTTCCACGGGCGCAATCTGGATTGAGCCGATTGCGAAGGCGCAAAGGCGCTCCGCACGCGAAGAACGGCGGGCGCCAGCAAGCGATCGTTCTGCGCTGACGCGGGTCTTCGCGCCTTCGCGTCGACATTGCGCCAGGCTCGATTTCTCGCAACGCAAAAAACGCAGCACCGCGCATAGCCAGCCAGCGTAACTTGCGCTAACGTGCGCTCCGAATTCATTCGGACACAGCACATGAATCGATGGCTCGTCGCAAGCGCATTGCTCGGTTGCTCGATGGCGGCTCTTGGCAACAAGACCAGCGAGGCCGTCGACTCGGCATTGCAGAAGAACGCGCGCGCCGATGTTCTGGTGGTTCTTGAGCAAGCGGATTTGAGCCTGGCTCTTAAAGCGGCGGGCGACGCGCGCCTGATCGCAGCCGTGGATCGCCTGAAGAGCGGCGCCGAGCGCAGTCAGCGCGATGTGCGCACATGGTTGGACGCCCGTGGCATTCGCTATCGCACGTTCTGGGTCGCCAACTTCATTGCTATCGATGGCGCCGATGCGGCGCTGGTGCAAAGCTTAAGCAAGCGCAGCGACGTAGGATCGATCGAGAGCAACGCGCGGCTATCGATGCCGCGCCTCGAGCCGGCGTTGCCGAGTGCGGAGAAGGCCATCGAACCTGGCGTCAATCGCGTCAACGCGCCAGCGTTGTGGGCCATGGGATTCAAAGGCGAGGGCGTGCTCGTTGCCGGCCAGGACACCGGTTATCAGTGGGACCATCCGGCGATCAGGCGCCAATACGCCGGTTGGAATGGCAGCAGCGCCGATCACAACTATCACTGGTTCGATTCCATCGGTAGCGGCGGCGGTGTCTGCGGCGCGAACGCGCCTGCGCCATGCGACGACAACAATCACGGCACCCACACGATGGGTACCATCGTCGGCGACGATGGCGGCGCCAATCAGATCGGCGTGGCGCCGGGTGCGCGTTGGATCGGCTGTCGCAATATGAATCAGGGCGATGGCACACCGACCACCTATGCCGCCTGTTTTCAGTGGTTCCTCGCGCCGACCAATAGCTCGGGACAGAATCCAGATCCTCTGCGCGCGCCGCACGTCATCAACAACTCCTGGGGCTGTCCGGTGTCGGAAGGCTGCAATACGCCCAACATCCTGCAAACGGTGGTCGAGAACGTGCGCAATGCCGGCATTCTCGTGGTCGTATCGGCTGGCAATAGCGGCAGCGCCTGCAGCTCCATCAATGCGCCGCCGGCGACCTACGCGGCCTCATTGACGGTCGGCTCCATCGATGGCAATACGTTGGCCATGTCGGGCTTCTCGAGCCGCGGGCCGATCACGGTGGACGCCAGCAATCGCACCAAGCCAGACATCGTCGCGCCCGGCTCAAGCGTGCGTTCGGCGGTGCGCGGCGGCGGCTATTCGTCGTTCTCCGGCACCAGCATGGCTGGCCCGCACGTCGCTGGCGTTGCCGCGTTGTTGATGTCCGTCGATCCCAGCTTGAAGCGCGATCCGGCGCGCGTTGAGCAACTCTTGCGCAGTACCGCCATCAGCGACGTCGTCAGCAGCCAGACCTGCGGCGGAATTCCAGCCAGCACCCGACCGAACAACGTTTTCGGCCACGGCCGAATCGATGCCCTCAACGCCGCACGCGCCGGCCTCGGATTGCTGCATGCCGGTGGGTTTGAGTGATCTGGCCGCTATTCGAAGCCATTGGCGAACAGAAACTCGCTGGGCAAGGTGAACAAGGTGACCAGATTTTGCAGGGGTCGACCGACCATGAGGCGCTGGCGGGCGACGTTGTAGGCGGATCATCGAGTTGACATCGTTAGTGAGCGCGCCAACCACGCTGTTCGCGCTGGACACGGTTCCAACTAATTCTGGCGCCGGGCGCACTAACGCGTTGTTCCGACCAGGGAATTGCTCGCGACACAACGCCCGCGATGCCGCTGGCGCCGCCAGCCCATGTCACTGCGCCCGCTTCAATGGCAGCCTCGTTGCGCCAATTGGGACTCGAACGACATAGCTGCCATCGCTGAGCAACTTTACCCCGGAGGCGCCTCCCACGAAATCGCCGTTTGTTGATCCCACTAACGAATTGGCTGCCGAAACAACGTGGTCAAGCCGCTGACACCACTCATCCATGTGGCCGCCCCTTGTCCTGGTCCCAGACATTGCGCACAACAACGAAAATGCGGCTGCCGACTAGAAACACGCCACCAATCCCAACTTGATCGTTAGTCGTGCTGCCGGTGAGCGTACTGATTAGCGTTCGGCTCGGGCTGCGGACGAATCATGCACGCCGCTGGTCGCCTGCATACTTTTCGGCCGCGCCAAAACTCGGGGGCCATGCGTTGTGTTTGCTTGGTGCAATGGCAAGTGCTGCGGCGCTGGCAGACGGATCATCGTCGTTCGCGCGGACCAAGTGCAGCCCCTGTACACCAGCTAGCAAGGTGAGACGATTCCCGTTTAGCAATCGGCCCGTTGGAAACCCAAGCAGCAAGGAAGCTCCGGCACCTCGCCACGTACTCCGCCGTCAGAATGTCAGACATTGACCATCCTTAACGCATCGCTACGGTTCGAAAGTTCGAAATGCTGTGATATGGATCGCATCACGCTCGAAAGAGTGTGTTGAGATATGTGTATTTGTTATTGCTTCTCTGTTGCTTTCGCTTCCTCGCCTCTGCAGGCGTCAGCTTGTGATGGCGACCAAGGGCGAGCAACACCGAAGGTCGTCAACTTGCTGACTTCTGCAATGGCTCACGGCAACTTGGCCCGGTGAGCCGTTTCCATCAGATTTCCCGCGTACTGGCCGGGCCGCGATTTTCATCGCAGGCGCTTGACGCACAACTGATCGCATCGCAGAGGTCTTTCATGCAACGTTTTGTCTCGGCTGTTCTTACGGCTTGCCGTACCGCAAGCAAGCGCGCGGTTTGCGGCTTGTTCCTTGCAGTCTATTCGCTGGCGGCAACAGCGCAGCTCAGTGGCGGTGGGCCGACACCAGGCGTACCGCTCACGATCTCGCCACCGGGCTCGCAGGTGTGCACGGCCACGCCAACTGCCGGGCCAACCAACTTGGTTCCCGGCACTTACGGCAATCCGCAACGCGACGGTACGGGTTGGCATGTAGAGGCAGTTCGGCAGAACGTTGTCGGCGTCATGATGGATTTCTACAACTTCTACTGGCTGACATTCGACACAACCAGGCGGCCGGTTTGGTTCCATGTAGGGCCACTTGTGGTACCAGCCGGAGCGACGGAAATCGAAGCTACGCATATCTACCGATACTTCAAAGGCGAAAAGTACTCCCGTTCTACAGTGGGTGAGTTCGCCGCTACGTTTATACCAAGTCGCCCAAACCAGATCGCGATCGCCTGGACGCTGGACGATGTCTCAGCGGCGGGCGTCCAGCAGGAATGCATCGTCGACTACTTGCGGCCTGCGCTCGCCATGCGAGGCAGTTCGTCACCCACGGCGTCCCATGGTCTGTGGCGATTCGACACCAGCGAGCAGTTCGCTATGGACGGAGTACTGATTTCCAGCTTTCCGACAATGAACGGACAAACTGAGGTTTATCAGGAGATCGTCAATCCTTTGCTGTTCGATTTTGAGGGAAACCCCGTGTGGTTAGCGGGGGCCAGGCAGATCCCCAGGTCGACGTACGACGCGACGCAATCGTACGCAGGCAACGACATCACCTACCGATACTCGAACTACAACGGCGCCAACGGCGGCGTTCCGCTAACCAACTGCGCAAACGGCGCAAGTCCTCCGTGTTACACCGTCGTTACCGGCTCAATTTCTCTTTCTCGTTCCTTTAACCCAGCAACCAATTCGGCTGCAGGTTCCTTCGCCGTCTCTGGGACTTTCAGCCACGGTACTGGCACGCAACAGATTGAAGTGAACATCCCCCAGGGAACCTGGTATCGAGACCCGCCGCCAGCATTTGTCACGCCGGCCAGATACTTCTGCGCAATCCCATCGGGCAGCCCGGATTGCAAGATTCGGTTCGACTGGGCGTATCCGCAGCGGCCCTCTAACTCCGCATGGATCGTCAGATTGGTTTTGCAGCGAAATTCTCCTGGCGTCGTACAAGACATTCTCAACGTCCCAGTTCTGGGCACATCCGGTTTTCATGAGATGCCTCTGACGGCGACGTCGCTGACGCAGAGTTATCGGGTGGTACTGACCTCACAGAACACCGCGGCCGGTGAGCCGCAATCCATCGTCGCCACGTCACCCAATGTGACCGCACAGGGCGCCTCGGGTGGGTCGGGTGTGGGACCGCCCGCGTCCAATACCTGTTCTGCGAGCTCCGCGGCGCCCAGTCCGTTGACATCGCTGATCGTGCCTGGCCTTTATCGCAATATGGCGCGCCCCGACACAGGTTGGTCCTTGGGCTTCGATTTCTCGAATGGCCAGCCTGCGCTTCAAGCAACATGGTTCACCTTCGATGCGCAAGGGCGGCCCTCCTGGTTGTTCAGCAGCACAGGGCAGATCAGCGGTGGAACTGGTGATCGAACGGTTTCTGCGCCTCTGATCCGACGCCGATTCATCCTCGGTCCCGACGAGCTGATCGATGACACAGTGGGTGCGGTGTCCTTTCGACTCCGCAACAATGATCCGCGCCGGGTGGCTGTGCGCTGGGCATTGTTCGGAACACCCGGTGATTACCAGGAGTGCCTGGAGAACCGGTTTGAAGCACAGACCTTGCCGGTCGTCAGTCCAGCATTGGCTGGTATTTGGGCAGCCACCGTCTACCCCAACGCCATCTTCTCGGAAGCCTACGGTCAGGATGCAAGTGGCAATTTTCGAGGTCAGCGTCATGTGCGCTGGTTCGATTTGAACGGCAATCCTGTTTGGCTCCGCACGCCTGTTGTCGATCTGGCGTCGGTGCCGCCGATGAATGGGGCTTTTCTTCCGTCAGAACCTCTCGAGTTTGTGATTTCAGCTTACCCCGGCGGCGTCCCCACCGGTAACTGCCCGACCTGCCCGGGTGCTACAACGCAAGTGGGCTCGCTCATGCGCGGCTACGACGATCCCGTCAGGGGCCGTTTGTTCGAGCAAGTGACGTTCAATAACGCGCAGGTGCAGCTACCGACCTTTCCAATTCCACCTTCGACCGCAAATCCGAATACCCAAACCGATATCCGCAAGCAGACCAACGTCGACAGCGTCCATGTGAGCCCACAGAGTTGCGATTTGACCGCTGGGCCTTGCCAGATTTCCATCGGTTGGGATTCTCAGTTCGGTCAGGCGCGGCTCTATCGAATCAAGGACAACGGCACGCCCGTTCAGTTCAACAACGAGAATCAGGGCAGCGAGCAGTTCAATATCACCGATCCAGGCGTGTATCGCTTTGAGCTACGGCGTTTCCCGAACGAACCAGCATCGACACTGCTGGCGCTCTCGGCATCGGTTACTGTCTCCGGATCGCCGCCGCCTACAGCCACGGGCCGCGACTGGGAGAACCACGCACCGGACACGCCGCCAACGCCCGGCGCGCTGAACCTGTTGCCAGACACGGGTTCGATTCCGGCCATTGAAGTGGGCTCCACGCCCGCCAATTTCCAGGTCGATGAAACCGGCGCGGCGACTTACACGATTCCATTGATGACTGCGCCTGCGACCGCTGGATTTGCGCCGTCGGTGGCCATTCAGTATCGATCCTCCGCCGGCGATGGTCCCATGGGCTTGGGCTTCTCGATCAACGGCCTGTCCAGCATCGCGCGCTGCCGTAAGTCGTTCGAGCATGGCGATGGCCCTGGCCCGCATCCGCCGGTGAGCTACACCTTGCAGGACGCGTATTGCATGGATGGCCAACGCATCCTGGAGGTGTCGGCGGAATCGACGGGTGGCCAGTACGTGCGCAAGTACCGCACCGAGATCGACAGTTACTCGAACATCATCAGCTATTCGGCCAGCTCCACGGCCGACAGCCCGATTTACTGGCGGGTGTGGACCAAGGATGGGCGCGAGCTTTTCTATGGGTTGAGTGCGGCCTCTGCCGGGGTGGCGCCGTGCTTCATGTCAGACCTACCGATCTGCAACGGCAGGATCGATCATCCCACCAACGGCAAAACGCACACGTGGCTGCTGTCGAAGGCCCGCAATCGCGCGCAACTGCGTGCGGTGATCGAATACGGCTACCTCATTGCACCCAATGAGGCGCCGCTGATCAAGCAAATCCGTTATTCGGGCACGGATGACGGCGTTGCCAACGGCTTTGCGCCGACTGCGCGGTTGGTCTTCAACTACGACACCGAGTCGCTCCCGCTGCGTAGTTACTCCGCTGGCATGGCCTTCAATCTGATGAAGCGTCTGCAAAGTATCGTTTCGTCTAACGCCGACGGTCAGCTCATCCGGCAGTACAATCTGGAATATCGCGCTCAAGCCATTCCTAATGAGCGGCCGTTGCTCGCAGGCATTCGAGAAGTGCTCGGCGCGAGTTCGTATCCGAAGACGACATTTAATTGGTCGCAGCGATCCATCGGCTTTGCCGCGCCACAGACTGAGACGCCGAACGCGCCATTCCCAGCGTTGCGCACGATCAAACCCATGAATCGTGGCGACGGATTGACATCGTTCCTGTACTCGCGAGTTTTTGGCGGCGTGCAAAAGCTTTATGCGGTGTTGCCGAGCGCAACCGCATCGGGCGAACTAACCTATTCAGACCCCGTGCCAGTTGGCAGTGGCGCCCCCGGGCAGTTCACCATTCCCAATTCGCCCGAAGCCGACAAAGCGTACCATCTGTTCGACTTTAACCACGACGGCATTGATGACTTGCTGCTCGCGCGCTGCCCCGGCGGAAACTGCGCGACTCAGCCAGGGCAGTGGCAGTTGTACCTGGGCACGGCGGACAAGGAGTTTTTTGCACTAGCGCCGGTTGCGTTGCCCACGCCGTTGCTGATCGGCACTCTGCCATCGGGCGGCAGCGCGCTCGACGCCATGCTGGCGGACGTCAACGGCGACGGACTGGCCGATTTCATTGCGCCTCAGCAAAATCTGCCGAACAACCGCACCATCATGCGAGTTCACCTGCAGCGCCGGGCTACGGCGAATTTCGCCTGCGACGTGACCGGAATGGATCCGATCAATTGCCCATACGAGTTCGCGCCCGCCGTCGACATCAGCCTGTCGCTCGCGAGCAATTCGCAGAGCTTTGAAGTTGCGTTTCCAAAATACGAAGCCGAAGACACGCAATTGGCGGACTTGGATTCGGATGGGCTGGTCGACCTGCTGATGCGCGTTTGCACCAGTTGCCCCACCTCGGGTGGATACGGCGTTGGTCAAGACCCGGAGCGCAACGGGGTGTTGCCGGAAGCCCCGGAGGCATTACGCTCGCCATCCACTACGCAAGAGTGGTATTGGGTGGTTTTCCGGAATGACGGCATTCAGAACGGCGTCATGGCTTTCCGGGAAGTTCGCAAATGGCGTACAAGCGGACCCGACAGCAACGGTATTCAAGCTGAGGCCACAGCGTCGTCCATTCGCTTCGGCGATCTGAACAGCGACGGTGCCGCCGACATCTTGTTTAAGCGCCGCCAGGGCGCCGTTAACCTGGGCTGGCAATTCATTTTGGGCGACGGTACAAGTTTCGGGCTGGCTTCGGCGACGGAACAATGCGTCCTCGAAATAGGCGAGGGGTGCAACGTTTTCGGTGCACCGCAGTTTATGGATGGCGATGGCGACGGCGATATGGACCTGATTGCGGTTCAGAACGTTGGTTTCGGTGACCGGCGTTACCAGATGCTGCGCTGGTTAGGCGACGGTTACCAGTCGCCGGATCCCAATTTCCCCAATTTCAATTGGGTAGATCTCGGCCTGCCAAATATTCTAGACAATGACTTGACACATTTATTTTTGGACCTCGACAACGACGGGCAATTCGATCTTCTCCGTATAAAGCTGGAGACCCTGAACGCAGCAAATGGCCGAGTCGTGGTCACGCGCCGCGCAACCGATGCGCGGCACGTTCCTGGTACGTCGATCACCGACATCGTCAACGGCCTGGGCGCCGTGACGTCGATCGAGTACGCCAGTTTGATGATGGGCGATATGTACGACATCGACGGCAATGGGCCGTGGACGGCGTCCGGTCGTGGCACGGCGGTACAAGACCTAATCGGGCCGCTGTACCTCGCGCATCGCACCGTCACCAGCGCACCTACGGCGGCAAATCCGAATGGCACGGTGGCGGCACGATATCGCTATGTGGGCGGCAAGATCCAAGGTTCTGGGCGTGGGTTCCTGGGATATCGGAAGCGGCTGGTTTTGGATGAGAGTACGGGGATTCAGGTCACTACGGAAACCGGTCTGGGATTTCCGCAGCGCGGCGCTTCGTCTAAGTCATCACGACTTGCTTCCATTCCGAGTCGATCATGCCTGGGTGTTGACCGAGACTTGGGCGTCTGCCGAGCCGGAACCAGTCGCTACTGTGCCACTGCACTCAATTCGAATTGCGATCGGTTCCAAACAGAGCCGAGTCTTAATATGGGGCTTTCCTCAACGGTGATGCAGGGAAATTTCCCAACCACGATTGCGTTTCCGCTTCGACTAAACAGTCAGCAACCTATCCGATATCAATCTGAGCAGACAACGAAGACGTCCTTTCACCTTTTCGAAAACCAAAATGCACAGCTGTCCAGTGTAGATGTGATGAGTAAATACATTAACGCAAACGGAAATGTCTATTCCTGGTCGTTCTTGATTTACACTCGCAACTACGCTCAGATTTTCTGGCGCAAGGTGGTGACTGGAGAGGCCTATTTTGGTGGGGCGTCAGCATATCCTGATTGGATTGATTCGGTCGTGAATTCCTCGGCCGAGTTTCAAGACGGCTCGTACGACGCAGAGGGAACTAGTTCTCAAAGGGATAGATTCGAAGCCAATCAGCATGATATTTTTGGCAATCGTGTTGGAAGTAGAGTCACGCAGTCGGAAGAAAACAACAACTCGACTGTCAAGAAATTTACAAAACGCAACAGCCTCGGCAACGTCATTCTCAGTGTCTCGTGCAGCGATGACTTCACAGAATCAGCGTGCACCAATCACACGATGACCGCCGGGAATCCGACCGGTCAGATTCCCGTTCTGTCGGGAATGGACTACACCTTTACCGATCCGCTCCGTTTCCGCCGCGGGCAAAGCTTCCGCTACGACACTAAGGGCCGCTTCGTCGAGCAAACGCTGACCTACCGTAATAGCGGTTCATCCACGGCCGGCACGGCGAGCGGCAGGGTTGATGGGCGCAACGTCTGGGGCGCGCCCACGCAATCGACGGACGCCAACGGCATCGTCACGCAGTCGCGCTTTACGCCTCTCGGCTCGCCGCTCACGAGCTTCGTGCCGGCCAGCGGCAGCGCCACGGTCACGCAATCCAACTGGTGCGCCTCGCAAGCCGGCATGCCGGCCACTGTGCAGTGCCCAATCGGCGCGGTGTATCGCGTGAGAGCCCGCAGCCGCAATTGGCAGTCGCAAACCTCGGAGGCGGTGGCACCGACTACATGGGCGTACTACGACCGCCTCGGCCGGGAGCTGCTCTCGGTTCGCCAAGGTTTCGCGCCTCGCAGCTTCTATCTGACGTCGACGTGGTACGACGCGCTCGGTCGCGTCGAGGCGGTGAGCGAGCCTCACGAGGTATTACTGGGCGTCGTTGGCGCGAACGTCGACAACCTGATCGACACGACCATCGTGCCTCGAAGCAGTTGCGGATCGTCCAGCGTGTTCTGCACGCGCACGTCCTACGACTTTCTCGGCCGCGTGCTGGAAATCGTTGGTCCCGACGACACTCCATCGCGCCCGGTGCGCACCACTTATCGCTACAGCGTCGGCACCTGCGCAGGCGTTGAATCGACATCCACAGCCGATTGCTTGATCAACTTTGTCACCGATCCCGAAGGCCGCATCTCGAAAGAGGTGCGCGCGCCGATCACGGACGATCTGGTCAGCGCCACCGATGCCGCTGGGCTCACCACCACTTACATCAACAACCTTGATGGCAATCTGGTGGAAGTCAGGCGTCGCCCCACGCCATCTGCGCCGGAGATCGTCACCACAATTTCCTACGACACGCTCGGCCGCCGCATCTCGATGATGGATGAGGACACGGGCCTGCGCACCTTTGCCTACAACGCTTTGGGCGAGGTGATCCGCGAGACCACGGCGAACGGCACCTGCACGGTTCCCAAGTACGATGTGAACGGCCGCGTGATCCAGCGCGACGACTTCCTCAGCAGCGCCTGCAACGGGACGGTACAAAGCAGCAGCACCTGGACCTTCGATGTTGCGCCGAACGGTATCGGGCAGCTCGCCAGCGAGGGTGACGCCAGCGGCTTCTCACGCACCTTCACCTACGACAGCCTGTCGCGCCCGATCGCTACGGTAACCAATATCGATGGCGAATCGTATCGACAGGAAGCGACCTACGATCAGTTCGGGCGGCCGTTCCAGAACTTCGATCTGGTGTTCCTCGCCGGCTCGTCCAACGCGATTTCGCCCTCGCAAGCGCGCAAATTGGGCGTGAGGTATATCTACAACACGGCCGGCTACCAAACGCAAATCCGCAACGCATTGAACGGCGCCAACGACATCTTCTACGAAGTCACGGCGATGGACGCGCGCGGTCAGGTGGTCCAATCGCGGCGCTCCGGCTCCGCGGTGATGACGTCCACCGCAGCGTACGATCTGGCCACCGGGCGTCTCACCGGCATCCAGACCACCGGCGCCACCGAGACGCTGCAGAACTGGACGTACGGCGATTACGACCGCGTGGGCAATGTCGGCTTCCGCCAGAGCGTGGTGCCGGTTAATAGCACCAACGTGACCATGCGCGAGGCTTTTGGCTACGACGCGCTGTATCGGCTCACCAGCGCCACGCGATCGGTCAATGGTGCCCAGGTCGACGTCACGCCATTTGCCTACGACGCCCTCGGCAACTTCACGCAGAAAGGCAATGTTACGCACCGTAAGCGCGACTATGTCTCGGGCACCACCGCGTGCGCACGGCAAACGGTCGGCTGGCATGCGGTCACCGCCGCGAGTGGACCATCAGGCACCACGTATTACTGTTACGACGCCAACGGCAACCAAACCCACGCCGGCAATGGTCAGCCAGGCTCCACCGCGCCCGGCAATCGCAACATCACCTACGCCGTGCACAACAAGCCGCTACAGATCGTGACCACTACGATCGAAGGTCAGCCGGCGAACACAACCAGCTATCGCTACGGCCCCAACCGCGAAGTGATCAGTCGCAGCGACACGCCGCAGGGCGGCTTTGAGACCAAGGTGCACCACGTCGGCAGCCTTGAAGCCTACTTCCTGCCCAACGAAGGCAACGCTACGCAGCGTCGCGAGTACAAGCGCAATCTCGGCGGATTCCTGATCGTCAACATGCGCACCTCGGTCGTGAACAGCCAGACGCAGCGCAGCAGCGACCGGCGCTATGTGTTCCAGGACTTGCTCGGCTCCACCGATGTGCTCGCCACCGACACCGGCGCCGTGGTCATGCGCATGAGTTTCGACGTCTGGGGCCAGCGCCGTAACGCCGACACCGGGCAGGCGATGACTGTCGCGCAAATCGTCAGCTTCAACAGCGCGCAAACCCGGCGCGGGTATACCGGGCATCAGCACGTCGATCAGTCCAACCTGATCCACATGGGCGGTCGCGTGTATGACCCGGCATTGGGGCGCTTCCTAAGCCCAGACCCCTTCGTGCAATCGCCCGCGCATTCGCAGAGTTTTAATCGCTATGCGTATGTGATGAACAACCCTATGAACCATGTGGATCCTTCGGGGTATTTTTCAGTCGCGGTTGCGATAGCGACGGCTGCGATTACCTCTGGGGTTGCCAAAATAGCGTTCGAATTCTGGGGACATAGTAGTGGATTTAGGAATCTCTACGAAATAGCCACAATAGTCTCGGCGGTCTACAGCATTGGATCTGCGTTCAGCACCTTGGAGGGCGCCGCTAGATTTTACAGTGATCCCCTGAAAAGCCGATTCTTGCTCGCAGATAATGGCGATACACTGTTACAAAGCGTCCAATCGATTGGAAGGCGCATTGAAAGGATACCATTAATGCCACCTGAGGTTGCCGCCGGGATAACGGCTGGACTAATGGCTGGTTATGAAGAGTGGAGTAGTGCACCCACGATGCCAACTGTTCATGTTGTTGCCGATAGCATGGAAAAAAGTCAACGCATGATTGCGGAAATGGCTGCGTATCGGCAGGCGGATGGGATAGCGGTGAGAAATGCAGCCATCAGTATGCTTCCTGGCGCAGGTGTCGGTGGTTGTCTCGCGAACGGCTGTACAAATGAGGAATGGTTGTTCAATGCGGTGACAGAAACCCCGTGGGGAAAAGCAGGTCGGTTATTTAGAGTCGCGGACGAAGTAGATCCACTCAAGCAATATGCTCAAAAACTCGCGCAGGAAGGCAAGACCCCAGGCGCTGTTTCCGAGATGGTAACCCGGGATGGGAAAGTCTATTATGGTCACTCGGGGCAAGGTGTTCCAAACGACCCGAGAATGGAAGCGGCTCTCAGGCTTGGTGAAACCGAAGTTAAGGATCTAAAACCTTATCGCGGCCATTGCTCGGAAATTTCGTGTATTAATCAAGCGCTTAGTGACGGCGTTGATGTATCAGGCTCCGTCATGCGTACGCTTCAGGTTAAAGGGGGCTATGGACGATTGCCACTCACCTTTAAGCCGGCTTGCCCCACTTGTCAGTTTGTTCTTGAGCAATTCAACATTTCTGTTTGGAAGCCACCGGTACCATGAAAGAGCTCACGCTGCTTCAGAAGAGATCTCTGGGTTGCTTCGTACTTAAGCTAATTTATCAGGTTCTCGGGCTGCTTGCCGAAAGAATTCCAAGTGAGTATCTTGAAATAGTTCGGCGCAGGATAAATGACGATTTTCCAGAAGCGCAGCGGTTAGAGCGAGAGAAACGTGCGTTTGGGCGTCTGCTTGAAATTCAAAGGACATTGAAGGATGAGGATGAGCGATTCTTGGCAAATGTTCAGTATGTTGAAATGTTGTGTCTAGCTACTTTACCGGCCTCAGTTGAGGATTTCTTTGAGCTTCTGGAGTGGACTGTGGAATTGGCTTCCAAGTTCGGGTTTGCCGAAAATGAAACTAGAGCCGTTTTTCGCGCTTTTTTTCACAGCTTTGGCGTGAGTTATACGGAACTGACTTATGATCTTGACCTCCGGCCAATTCTTGAACACTGTGGTGAGAACGAACGCTAATATCGAGGATGGGCAGGTTTTTAAGGGCCGGTCGCGAGGCGATTATTAAAGGGAATCGAAGACAGGCAAAGGGAAACGAGGACAGGCAAAGGGAAACGAGGGAAACGAGGACGCGGGAAACGAGGACACGCACATACTAGGAGGGAATCTAGGACACGCATATTCTCATTCTTCGCGCGACGTAATTGGTCGTCTAAACGTTTACACGGCCGCAAATCGCGTTCGGGAGTGGCCGAGGTTTTTTGGCGGCCAACGCGCCCAGACGCCAGCGGCGTCAAGAGTGTGCGGGTGGGTTGGCTTCACTGGTTGGCAGCAAGGCCCCGCGCGTAGCCGATGCCCTTGAGCCACTGCTGCTTCAGTGCTGCAGCTTTTTCCGTCATCGCCTCAACGCTGCCGACAAATCGCTGGTACGCAATGCGGAATCCAATGACGTGACCGGTCCGATAGTTGGCGTTGAGGCCAAGTTTTTGTAACGCCGGGGGCTCGGCTGAAGCGATCACGCCGCGCTTGCCGGGTTTGATTTGTCTGCCGGTGTAGTCGACAAGCTTGATGTATTGCGCACTCGTCATTGGCCTGTCGGCTCTAATGCTCCATCGAGCTAGTCGCCAGCGACCTACGCGGCCTCATTGACGGTCGGCTCCATCGATGCCAATACCTTGGCCATGTCGGGCTTTTCGAGCCGCGGGCCAATCACGGTGGACGCCAGCAATCGCACCCAAGAACGAGGACAGCCTGATTTTGACAAGCGCTCTTCGAGTCAGCAGACGTCCGCCAAGAACGAGGACAAGAACGAGGACAGCCTGATTTTGACAAGCGCTCTTCGAGTCAGCAGACGTCTAAACGTTTAGCCGTCTGCAATTGCTGTGAGAAAAAGGCTGCGCTTTTCGCGCGGCCAACGCGCCCAGACGCCGGCGGCGTCAAGAAGGCGCGGAAGGCATTGCTCACCGATTGGCGGCAAGGCTCCGCGCGTAGCCGATGCCCTTGAGCCACTGCTGTTTGAGCGCCGCCGCTTTGTCGGTCATCGCCTCGACGCTGCCGACGAATCGCTGGTACGCGGAGCGGAACCCGTTGACGTGGCCGGTCCAATAGTCGCCATGGACTCCAAGCTTTCGCAACGCCAGTGGCTCGCTTGAAGCGATCACACCGCGTTTGCCGAGCTTCAACTGCCGGCCGGTGTAGTCGACAAGTTCGATGTACTGCGCGCTCGTCATCGGCAGCCGACTGCCTGTGGGTTCCAATTTCCCATCAAACTTATCGCCATTCGGCAGGAACACACCGAAGCCTGCGATCGGCATCAGCAGTTTGTTGGCGCTGCTCGGATTCTTGCGCAACTCTGTTGCTCGCGCCTGCACGCTGGTGTGATCGGAACCTTCGACACTCTCAGCAATGCCGGCGCGCACGGGATTGAGATCGACGTACGCCATTGCAGCGGCCAGCGCACACTCATCGTCGAGCAGCTGACTCTTGAAACGCCCCTCCCAGAATCGCCCGGTCACATCGTCTTCGGCATTAGCCCGCCGCGCGATGTACTCGTCGAGACAGCGCATGAACCAAGACAAGTTCATCAGTCGTTTGCGGCGAATGTCGACGGCGATTGGGCTGGCGAGTAGCGCCGCTTTCTTCGCCTCGCGCTGCTCAGGCTCGCGCGCCGGAAAAAGGCGCACCCAGCGCTCGACGACTTCGCTATCGCTCCAGCGCTTGGCGGCTTCGGGCTCGATAGAAAGCGCTACGTGCAAGTGATTGCTCATCACCGCATACGCATAGATGCCGACGGCAAAGATCGAACCCAGCTCCAGAATCCGGGCCTCGATCATCGCCTTGCGCGGCTCGTGATCGACGCCAGTGAGCGGATCGATTCCGCACAGCCAAGCGCGCCGCACGCAGCGCGTGACGCAGTGGTAGAGGCCGTGTTGGCCTGGAAGAACGGTGAGCGCGCGAGCTTGAGTCATACGCCCAGCATGGCGTCGCGTGGTGAGCTTGTCTGTCAGCGTAAGGCGCATCCTGGTGTCAGAGTTTTCTCACAAGTAGAAAGCGATCGTGCTTTTCCGCAGCAGGTGAACCCGGATTGAAGTTCATCGAGTTCGTACTGTTGCTCGAACTCCCAATGGAGAGGCGCCGCATGTGAGTCAACCTGCGACTCAGCCCCGAGCCCAATAGCGCTCCATCGACAAATATGCGAACGACGCGGACCAGGCGATGAGGAGCAGGCCGTTGAGTGCTTCTACGCCGGCGATGAGTTGGATGGGTCCGGCAGGGTTGTGATTGGCGCCCAGCGAGGTGTAGCTCTCGGCGGAGAAATAGAAGCAGGTGATAAAGCTGACGTCGCTGCTGCCTTCAAGGGTGCCGAGTCCGAAGTGCGAGATGAGGACATCGATCGCCCAGGCGTACACCGCGATTTCGACGGCGTGTGCGGCGAACATCGCGAGGATGACGATCAGCAGCTTGGAGCGGTTGGGCACCGCAATGGATTTCAGGTGCGCGCTCAAGTAGCTGAGCGTTTCAAAATGGATGAGCGTCGTCAGCGCAACCAGGATCAGGCAGGCGGCGATGACGATCAGCACGTCACTTGCGCTGCAGGGCGACCCGATAGGGATGCAGGGTCGCGCGCATCACACCGGCCTGGACGGCGGGATCGCCGTTCATGAACTCGCGCGCTTCCGCCGCGTTTGAGGCCTCGAAGATCACCAGACCGAAGGTTGTGTCGAGTTGCTCATCGGTCTTGCCAGCGAGGATGACGCGACCGGCCTCGGTCTCGGCCTTGAGGCGCTGGAAGTGAGCGCTGACCGCAGTGCGCTCGGTATCGGTCCACTTCGTCTCATCGTGCCATTGCGGTTCGACCTTGAGCACGTACACGAATTGCGGCGTCGGTGCCGGAGTGGTCGATGGCTCACTCGCGGCGGCGGTGGCCGCCGCGAGCATCGCCAAAAGCCCGAGTAATCTCATTCGAAGCCGTTGGAGAACATGGTCTCTGCCGGAAGCGCGATGGTGACTTCCGTCGGCGATCCTGGCTTGAACAGTCGCAACACACCCGTGGTTGCGAGCGGCGGTGAAGTGGCTTCGAACCAGAAGTTGTACATGGTGCCCCAACGCAGTGCGTTGGCGTCTTGCGCAGGGGTGAACGCCGCCGCCTCCCACTGGATCGCAGTGGCGCTGGTACTGCTGGACCAATCCGTGGTGTCGTAGGGCTCGTTGGAATGCGCGTTGACGTCTTTAAAGCCAATGCCGGTGAACGTTGTCGGCTGACCGAAGTCGACAGTAAATCGATCCGCGCTGCGATCCGAGTTCATGTTGTGGATCGCAAATTCATAGCGCCACAAACCGGGAGTGACTTGCGTGACTTTTCGCGCCAAGTGGAAGCGTTCCAACGGACTGCTGCCTGGTACATCAACATTGATCAGCTGGACGGAAGGGTCGAGCGTCGGCCAAACGTTGATGGCGGCGCGCTCGCGCACGGTGGAGCCCGCAAAGATCAGGTTAAACGCCGCATTGACGCTAACTTCACGATAGGAGGCATTGTTCAAACCGTTTCCGGCGACGCCATCGTCTCCCGCAATGTAATGACCTTCGGCGAAATATCGTGCGCCGGGATTGGTTGCCGCAGCCAGATCTGATTCGGCAACCGCGACTCGCTGATTCCAAACTGCTGAGGTCGCGCCACCGCCACCGATGGGGTGCGGAAATACGCCGGTGGTGCCGTTGACTTCAGAGCGGCGCCCCAACGGCCAATCACCATTGAGGCCAGCATTATATGGATCAGTGCATCCCACACCCAATTGGTCGCCGCCCAAGGGTGGCTGCTGACAAGTTCCGCTACCGCAGCCGGGCGAAGACTGATTGAGCGACACGAAGCCGTGCTTCAACCAACTCGCACCGATCTGCTCGAAACGACCGTCTTTCAACCGATAAAGGTTCTGCGCAATGACCGGATGCTGTGCGCGGGTCAGATTCACTGTTCCGTTAGAGCAACCACCAGGGTTATCGCACCATGCCAGCGGCGCTGTGCCGACATTGCAAGATGTGGTGCCAATCGAATAGCCGCGGATACCGTTGGTGGCTCCGTGATTCTTAGTGTCGATCAAGCCAAAAACCGTTACGTCAGGACCGCCGGCTGCGAGTGCCGAGCCCGACAGCATGATTGCGCACGCGCCGACAATCGCGCGAGCGCTTCGACCGATAGAACTGAACATTCCCCACTCCCGAATGGAAATCAACGCGGATGATAGACCCGAAATGGCTCACCAAATGTGCAAACATTCATAGCGAATCGAGCAACTGTTGTGCCTGCGCGTTGCCCGGATGGCTATCGAGCAGGCGTTGCAGGGTCTCGCGTGCGGCTGCGGTTCGGCCGGCGGCCAGTTCCATCTGTGCGCGCATCAGCCATAGCTCGGGCGTATCGCTCGCGGACAATTGCGCCAGTTGGTCCGCCGCGTCGCCGTATCGCCCCAGGCTCGCAAGCGCGCCGACATAGTTCTCGCGCGCTTCGCGGTGACCGGGTTCCATCGCCAAGGTGCGTTCGAAGAGCGCCAAGGCGCTGTTAATGTCTCCGGTCATGGCCTTCGCGACGGCAAGGTTGTATGCCAGCGCAGGCGAGGGCGCTGCCCGCAGTCCGCGTTCTAGAACTTCTGCAGCAAGCGGCAATTGCCCCTGGCGGCCGAGGTACAAACCGTAGGCGAGATATGGCGCTTCCAGATCCGGCCGCTCCTTGATGGCGGCTTGCCAGGCCAGAATGGCGGCCTCGCTATCGCCGCGCCGAACGGCGACATGCGCCAGCAACTGCTGCATATCCGCTGGCAACTCGCCCCGCGAAAGCGCGCGCTGCGCATATCGCGCTGCCGCATCGTCCTCGCCCGCCAGTGCATGCAGCCAGGCTTGCTTTGCTGCGCTGCCGAGCGTGGGAAACAGTCCCCAACGATCGACAGCATCGAAGGGCGCGATGCCAAGGCGCGCGGCCTGAACCGTGTCTGGCGGCAGATCCGATCCCGGCGCGCTGACCAGCATCTGACGCGCGCTGAACAAGGCATCGTAAGCGCGATCGCCCTGGTACAACTGCCAGCGATGCGCTGCACTGTGCGCCAGGAACACCGCCAGCAGAGCCGCCGATGCCGCGAAAGCGCGCCCCGCGGGCAGCAGCTTACCTTGGCGCTTCAAACGCCAGCCGATGCGATCCAGGGTGGGTTCGCGCACCAAGCGCACCAGCGTCAGTGCAACGAACGCGACGGCGCCTGCAACTCCGAGCGACATCAGGAAAGGAACTGCACCATACAGGCCGCGCACAACCAGAAAAGTCGCCGCAAACACGGTGACCAACAAGATCTCATCGCCCCAGCGTATCGGTTTGGGCGCCTTGGTGCGCGGCTCGGGCGACTTGACCATCAACGGGATCGCGCCAAAACCGTAATAGAGTGCGTTGTTGGGGCACACGCTGACGCAATCCTGGCACTTCATGCAGCCCGGCGAGACCACCATTTTGTAGTCGCGAACCTCTTCGTGCACAACAACGTTGGAGCTGCACACGGCCGTGCAATGGCCGCATTGGTTGCAGGCATCGGTGACGCGAATGCGCATCGGCGCGATGCGATCGGCAGCCGCGAACGCCGCGCCGTACGGGCAGGCGTAGGTGCAAAAACCTTTGGCGCCCAGGAAATAAACGCAGACAAATCCGCAAATCAGAAATGTCAGGCCACCGACGATCCAACCAGGGAAGGTGGCCCAAAAATGCGCGGTGACGAACTCCGTTCCGCGCACCGCAATCGAATCGCCGATGGCGATGCGGTACACCAGCGGCCAGATGAACATGTACAGAAACGCGAGCGTCGGTACCCACATCAGCGCGCGCGATTTGAGCGGGCGTGGCGTGATGCCGATCTTCATCATGAGGTGCCGGCACCAGTCCTGCAGCGCAACGAGGTGGCACGCCCAGCCGCAAAAGAAGCGCCCGAAGATCGCCGTGAGCAAAATCATCACCGCGAAGAACACGAAGCCAGCGTTGATGATCGAGTGCTGGCTGAAGGCCATCGCTTCGGAGGGTTCCACCGGCGTGATGGTTTCGCCAGCGATGAGCCAATGCGTGATGTGCAGGCCGATGAGCACATGCACGGCGATCAGTGCCAGCGCGCGCCACTTGCCCATCTTCGAGGCACGAATTTTGGCCGCTGATTTGGCGGCGCGTTCGGGGTCGGGCAGACGTTTGCTCATGGCCAGAGAGATTACAGCATGGCCAGAAAATTCCGCGCGAATCGGAACGGCCTGGGCCGGATCAACGCTCAATCGCGACGCAGCAACCTGCGGCTGCTGACCACACGCCCGAATGCGGCGATCTTCGTTTGCCCATCGACCGGCACTGTGACGTGCGCGCTACGAATGGCTTCGAAGGCTTCGCGGATGCCATCGTAACCCTTCGCATCGGGGTACCCGACGATGACCACAACGTTCCAGTCGCCAGCATCGTCCCCGCTGTCGAGCAGCCGGTAGTCGGTCATCAATCCGCGTTCGACGGCGACGGCATCCATCGCAAACCAATTGGCGCGGATGTATTGGATGAGCGCCTCGCGTTTGCCGGCCTCCGACTTCAGAAACGTCAGTTCCACTGCGCGCTCGGCGCTGGCAACGCTGGCGCCGATCATCAGGCATGCGGCGATGAGGCTGCGCAGCCAGATGCAGCTGGATGGTATCGACAACTGTCGGACTGCGGGATGGTGATGCATCGGCTAGTCTCCTTATGTTTAGAAAAAGGACGGTCTCATCGTATGCGTTCGATCCTGGTGTTGCTGCTGCTGTTGCCAGCCTTTGTGCGCGCCCAAGCGCTCACGCAGGCGGATCTCGATCGCGCCGCACAATTGCGCGATGCCGCGAAAGATTCCGGGCAGGCGTTTTCGATCGTCGAGTCCTTGGTCACCGAGGTTGGGCATCGTATGGCCGGCACGCCCAACGACGCCAAGGGTGTGGCCTGGGCTGTGGCGAAAATGAAATCGCTGGGATTCGATCGGGTGTACACGCAGCCGGTGAGTTTTCCGGTGTGGGATCGCGGATTCGAGAGCGCGGCGATTGTCGCGCCGACACCGCAATCGCTCAATGTCACCGCGCTGGGTGGAAGTATTGGCACGCCAGAAGGTGGACTGCGCGCGCCGGTGGTTGCGTTTACCGATGTTGCGGAACTGGAGAAGGCGCCTGCGGGTTCGTTACGCGGCAAGATCGCTTACGTCGGCAATCGAATGCAGCGTGCGCGCGATGGCAGCGGTTACGGGCCGGCCGTCGCGGCGCGTGTGGGCGGCGCCGTATTTGCGGCGCGCGCTGGCGCAGTTGCGTTGCTGATCCGTTCCATCGGCACCGACGCGCAGGCGCGCACGCCGCACACCGGGACGATGCGTTACGACAACATGCTGACGCGCATTCCGGCGGCCGCCATCGGCAACATCGATGCGGACGCGCTGGAGGCAGCGCTGGCGGTAGGCGCGACGACGGTTGAGTTGAATCTTGGCAGTCGGGTGCGCAACGGTTCGTATACCTCGGCCAATGTCATCGGCGAAGTTGTCGGCAGTGAGTTTCCGGACCAGATCGTGGTGATCGGCGGTCACCTCGATTCCTGGGATTTGGGTCAAGGCGCGCTCGACAATGGCGCTGGCGTGGCGATTACGATGGCCGCTGGCGCGCTGATTGCCGCGATGCCCGAACGCCCCAAGCGCACCGTTCGCGTGATCGCGTTCGCCAATGAAGAGCAAGGCATCTGGGGCGGCAAAGCCTACGCTGCCTCGCAGAAAGAACATCTGGCCAAACACGTGCTTGGCGCCGAGTCGGACTTCGGCGCGGGACGGATTTATCGGCTCAGCACGCGCGTGCGCGCCGAGGCGCTGCCGGTCATCGCGCAGATGCACACCGTGCTGGCGCCGCTGGGCATCGAGCTTGGGCCCAACGATGCCACGGGTGGCGCCGACTTATCGACGCTGCGCGATGCCGGCATGCCGCTACTGGCGCTCAATCAGGACGGCACGCACTACTTCGACTACCACCACACCAGTGCCGATACGTTGGACAAGATCCAACCCGGCGATCTCGATTTCAACGTGGGTGTGTACGCGGCGATGGCGTACCTGGCGGCGCAGGCGGGCTTGGTGTTTTGAGCGGGTCGTGTCTGGTGCGGTTGTGGTACGCGGACCCATGGTCCGCATCGCTTCGGCAAGAACGACGGCAACGGCGTGCGGGCCATGAAATCGGATGTCGGAGATGCAACAGCGTGCGGACCATGGGTCCGCGTACCTGAAGCACTCCCGACCCGCAGCTCGATTCACCTCACGCACACAGCGCCTGCACATGTGGCCCATGAAACACAGACGCGCAATTGATGCCAATTGCATCGCACGTTGATGGTCGCGCTCGCATCCTCTCTTTCACGTTGGCAGGCATGCCGACCAGCGCCGCGCGAGCGCATTTTGGAAACGAACAGCGATAGAAGCAGGAAGCAGAACTCGCCTTCGTTTTTGAAGTGATCGCGCATCCCTGACCCCAATTGAAGAGGATGCTTTTTATGAGCTACCAACGTATCGCGGCTGGCGCTCTGCTTGCGCTTGCCGCTGTCAGCACCGATGCACTCGCCAACGCCCGTGTGACCGTCGGTCACTTCGCGCCTTTTGCGCCGACTCTGCAAGGCACCAGTGTCAGCATTCGCGTCAACGGCACTGTGGCGTTGCAGAATGTGGTTTTCGGCCAGTTCACCGAGTACTTGACCCTCGGTCCGGCCGGCCGCTACACGATCGACGTGTTGCCGACAGGAACGACAACGGTAGCCATTACCGCCTCGGTCGATTTGGCCAATAACACCGACTACACGGTGCTCGCCGTGGGCGATGGCGGCAACCAGCCGTTGGCGCTGCTGCCCTTGACCGACGACAATGCCGCGCCGCCTGCGGGCCAGGTGAAAGTGCGCGTGGTTCACGCGGCGCCGTTTGCCAACACACTGCCGGCCACCGAAGTATCGGTTCGCGACAACGCCAATGCCGTGGTTGGTGGTTTGTCTCGCGTCCCGTTTCGCGGTGCCAGTGGATACTTGACGCTGCCGGCGGCGACCTACGATCTCAAGATCGCAACGCCTGATGGCAACACCACGCTCATCGATCCCAAGCCAGTGGCGCTGCCGGCCGGGCGCATCTTCACGCTGGTGGCCACGGGCGGAGCCAACGGTTATGCAACCGGTATCACGGCAATCGCCGCTGGCGCAGCACCGACCAATCCGCTTCCGACGTTTGCCATCGGTCCGGTGAAAGTACGCGTCGCCCACTTTGCGCCGTTCGCGCGCACCCTCGATGGGACGGCCGTGCGTGTCACCGTGAACGGCAACGAAATTCTCAACAACTTCCGCTTCCGCCAGTTCTCGCCGGAGTTGACGTTGACGCAGGGCGCCTATGCGATTCAGGTGTTCCCACAAGGTTCTACAACGGCCGCCATCAGTGGCACGGTTGAGCTGGAAGGCAATCGCAGCTACACGCTTGCCGCGGTCGGCAATGGCTCGCAGCAGCCGCTGGCGCTGCAGCGCTTCGAAGACCAGACGACGACGCCTGCTGCCGGTCGATACGCACTGCGTATCGCGCACACCGCGCCGTTCGCCAATACGGCGGCTGCGACTGCGGTCTCGATTCGCACTGACGGTGGCGCAGTTGTCGCCGGACTCAGCAACGTGCCTTACGGTGCGGCAAGCGGCTACTTGGATCTCCCCGTCGGCGCGCTCGATGTCAAGGTCGCCACGCCCGATGGCACCGCCAACTTGATCGATCTCGCCCCGCTGAATCTGCCGTCCGGCGCGATCGCAACTGCCTATGCTGTCGGCGATGGCATCAATCAACCGCTGGGGATCGTCGCCGTACCGGTGGGCGATGTGCCGCTCGAGGCGAACGTCAACACCAGCGCCGATGGCCTGTGGTTCAACCCGGCGATCAACGGCCAGGGCTGGAGCTTCTATGCGATTCCGGGTCAAAACCGTCTCGTGGGCGCGTGGTACACCTATGCAGCCGATGGCAGCGGACGTCACCTGTGGTACACGCTCGATAGCTGCCGTTCGGCAGTGGGCGAAACAGCTTGCGCGCAGCCGGGTGGTTTCAACAACCGCGAGGCCGTGATGAGCGTTTACGAGAGCACCGGTGGTGCCTTCGGCCAGCCCTCGCCGATCGTCACGCGCGACGTTGGCACGCTCACCGTCCGCTTCCTGACCTGCGGCGAAGCTGAGATCAGTTATCGTCTCGGCAGTCTGGTCGCGCCGGTGCAGCGCGTGGTCAATCTGGTGCCGCGTGCAGGCTGCACGATTTCTGCGCCCTGAGGCGTTGATCACGCATTGAGTTGCAATGTTGTTGCGAAGGGCCGCTCACGCGGCCCTTCGTTTTTGTCGCCATGCATCCCGAGCTGCCTTCGCTGCGAAAGCGCATCGATGCGGCGATTACGGCACCTTATTCGCGGCGCACGCTTCGTTGGTCGGCAGCGTCAGACTGCGCACCGGAACCGTGCCATTGCCAAATGCCGTGGTGTAGGTAAACGTGCCGGCATCGCAACTGGTGAAGCGAATGGTGATCCGTCCCCAATTGCTGTTGGTGGTCACTTGACTGGGGTTGAACGCCGCGCCGAACTGACCGCCCGTGCTGATTTGCAGCGGCACCTCGACGCTGCTGGCGCCGTACGGGAACGATGCAATGCCGTTCATCCAGATCTGGCGGCCTTCATGAAAATCGTACCAGGCGACCAGCATCTGCGGATTGCCCTCAACGCCGTCGATACGCGCCACTTCCAGAAGAAATCCCTTGCCTGAATTGGCCGGGTCGAACCACGCGCCCGTGTGCAACGGCAGGATGGGAAACTCGCCCGGCGTGACGCGCACCATGCGCCTGACGAGCGGGATCCTCAACGGCAGCTCTGAATTGGCGAACAGCGGCGACGCGTTCATGTCCGCAAGCGTCTTTGTCCCGAAAATCATGCGACCAAACACAGTGAAATTCGCGTTCAGTGAGGTATTCGTGCCCGTGTTGAAAAAGAAATCCGTGGTTGCGCTGTTGACGTTCGGCGGAGCGCCTTGTGGCGTCATTAGAGCCATCGCAAGCGTTCCCGGCGTGTTCGAGAGGCCATTGTTGCGTTCGCTGCTTATTGCCGCGCGCCGAGTCACCGCTGAGCCGGAGTCTTTGAAGCCACCGCCCTGCACCACGAAGTTTCGGACCACGCGGTCCACCAGCGTGTTGTTGTAGGTGCCGTCGTCGACGTACGACAAGAAATTCGCCACCGTATTCGGTGCGCGCGTGCGATCAAGCTCAACCAGGATCGGACCGCGATCGGTATCCATCAATACGCGCGTGTTCTGCGCGGCGGCGCTGGTGGCCACAAAAGCGAGGGCGAGTATCCAAAGGCGCATGGTGCACTCCAACGTGAATGTGCGATGGAGTCTACGATGTGCTCACATTACAGTTGCAAAGCGAGTGCAGGCGATACTGACAGGAGCCGCCTGACGACCCGTCGCGCCGGAATGCTCAGGCCTTCCAGCGATAGCCCACGCCGTGCAACGTGTCGATGGCATCGAAGTTCGGATCGAAGGCCACGAATTTCTTGCGGATGCGTTTGATGTGACTGGTGATCGTGGCCTCGTCCACTACCACTTGCGCGGCGCTCATCAGCTGATCGCGATTCTTGATGTGACCGGGATAACGCGCCAGCGCGTGCACGATCCAGAACTCGGTTACCGTGAGCGGTATCTCCTGATCGTTCCAGGTCACGCGCATGCGATCGCCTTCCAGCTTGAGCGGCCCATGTTCGAGCAACTGATCCTTGCCGGCCGGAAGGCTCAGTGCCTCGACGCGGCGGAACAGCGACACGATGCGTGCCAGCAAATGCTGCAGGCTGATGTCTTTCGTCAAATAATCGTCGGCGCCCAGGCGCAGGCCGGAAATGATGTCGAAATCCGAATCGCGCGCGGTCAGAAAGATGATCGGCAACGTCGTCGAGCGCTGGCGCAATTCGCGGCACAACTCGAAGCCGCCCTCGGGTTCATCGCCCAGGCCAATGTCGATCAGTACCAGATCCGGAATGCGCAGTGCGAACGCCGCCGAGGCCTGCGGGCGCGTGGAGTACGCGGTGACTTCATAACCGTAGCGCTTCAATGCATCGGTGTAATTGGCGCGAATTGCGGGTTCGTCTTCGACAATTGCTATCTGGCGGGCCATGAGCACTTTCGTTTAGACACGTAGGCGCGAACGGTAGGCGTAGCGCTATGGCTCTGGCAAGTAGCGCCGCTCGCGTTGCCTGTCTTTTGCCATGTGCGAGCGCTCCTTAGAAGCTGGTGAAACGCTCTGGATCTTGATGCTCACAGCGCCGCCCGCATCGCGGCAATCGTTGCGCGATAGTCGGGCTTGCCGAAGATCGCCGAACCGGCGACGAAAGTGTCGGCGCCGGCGGCCGACACGGCGCCGATGTTGTCCTGCTTGATGCCGCCATCGACTTCCAAACGCACCGCTCGCCCGCTGGCGTCGATACGCTGACGCACGGCGCGAATCTTGTCGAGCGCGCTGGGGATGAACGATTGCCCGCCGAAGCCCGGGTTGACCGACATGATCAACACCAGATCGAGCCGATGCAGCGTGTGATCGAGCCAGTGCAAAGGTGTGGCGGGATTGAATACCAGGCCAGCTTGCAAACCCTGATCGGCAATCAGGCCGAGCGTGCGATCGATGTGCTCGCTGGCTTCGGGATGGAAGCTGATCAGACTGGCGCCGGCCTTGGCAAAGTCCGGGATAATGCGGTCAACCGGTTTGACCATCAGATGCACGTCGATGGGCGCCGCAATGCCGTATTTGCGCAAGCTCTCGCAGACCAGCGGTCCGATGGTGAGATTGGGCACATAGTGATTGTCCATCACGTCGAAATGCACCCAGTCGGCGCCAGCGTCGAGCACGGCGCGCGTCTCCTCGCCCAGGCGCGCAAAATCGGCAGAGAGGATCGATGGAGCGATAACGGATGTCTGTTTCATGGGGCCTGGCAACGAGATTGCGTGGGCCCAGCATAGACAAAGCGCTCGATCGGTTTGCTCTGGGTGATGCCATCGAGGGTGTAGGTGAACGTGCCGCGCTCGCCGTTGCTGAAACTCAACGTCGCCGAGCCCACCACCGGCAACGGGAACGTGGTTGCCGGATTGCCGTTGATCTGGTTGAACGGCGTACCGCTCTGAGGACGTGTGATAGTGCCGCTGAAGCGCCCATCGCTGCCGCGTTGCAATAGCCCGCTCAGCCACATCGGGCGGCCATCGCTGGCGTAGGTGTACCACGCGGCGAAAATCGAATCGCCGCCTTCGGTAAGTTGCACGCCCCAGCCGGATTCCGCGGGATTCCACCAGGTATCGCTGCGATTGCTGCTGTCGGCGCGAGAGCCCTGCACGAAGACGCAGGCCGGAATCGAGCCTGGCGCAATGCGTGTCATCGACTTTGTCTGCGTGATGCCGCCGATGGTGTATTCGAACTGCAATCGGCCATTGCTCTGCTCGCGAAAACGCGCCGTGCCGATCTGCGTGCTTGGGCCGTTGACCGGGCCGTTGATCTGATTGAACGGGGTGCCGGTGAACGAGAAGATGTTGCCGCTGTAGCTGCCATCGCTGCTGCGCGTCGCGCCCGCAATCAAATACCACGCCGGGCGGCCGCTGGCATCGTAGGTGTACCACGCCGGGAACAACACGTCGCCCTGATGCGCCATCGACAAGCCCCAGCCATCTTCGCCCGGCACGTACCAAAGGCCGGTCAAGTTCGATGCGCTCAAGCTGCGTGGCAAGGGCCACACCCAGGCGCCGCGCGAACGCGTGAACGCGGCGAGCGTGGAGAATCCGCGATCGATGTTGAGGTGCCAGATCATCGCCCTCGGCAAGCCTTCGAAGCGTTGCCAGATCACCTGCTCGGCATCGACGTTGTCGGTGAAATACAGGCCCCAATCGCTGCCAGCAAACACCTGGCTCGGAATCCACGGATTGACGATGACGGTGTTCACCGGAATCGACGGCAGATTGCCCGACACATTGCGCCATGTGAAGCTCGTGCAATCGGCGTTGCAACGAACCTGGAACACGTTGCCGGGTTGCGCGGGCGTATTCGCCGAAAAGCCGGCCACCGCCGCGTAGCCGATGGTCGGGTTAACCGGATCGACGGCGACATCGAGCACCGGGCGATTGGGCAGGACTTGATTGCTGCCGGTGACATTGCGCCACTCGGCAGGCGAGGTGTTGCCGAGGTTGCGCCCGAACCAGACGTTGCCATCGAGCGTTCCCACCATCGCCACGCGGCGCGTCGATGGCGCAAAGCGCAGACCTTGAATCACCGAGCGATTGTCGGTTCCCAGGATCAGCGCGTCTTTAGTGAGGTTGGGGCTGATGGCCGTCCAGCGCGCGGCCGTACTCGACGCAGTGGCGCCGTTGGTAGTCTCCCACACGCGATTGGTGCCGGCGATCAAGTGCGTGCAGCCCTCGCTCGTGGTGCAGCCGCTGTCGGCCACGCTGGTGTCGCCATAGCGATACAAATCGAAGGGCATCAAAAAGCTCTTCGGGTCGCCGCTGGTTTGTCCGGCGCCCCAGGCGCCCGAGGCTGACGACTCTGGCGCATTGGCGCCGTTGGTGCTGACGACCACGTTGCCGCGCTGGCTGGACATGTAAACGCGCTGCCTGAGGATCGGCTCGATGCGGGTGGTGATGCCATCGCCGCCAAAAACGTGGGTCCACGCTGCGGGCCCGGCCGGTCCACTCTGTGTGAGCACGCTGGTGCCGTTGTCCTGAGCGCCGCCGATCACCACGCGGTTGTTGCTGGTCGCGAAGTTCGCCGACAAATCGCCCGAGTAAAACTCGATGGCGTTGATCGATGCGTTGAGCGGCGTCCAGCTTGGAATCGCTGCCGTCGCATTTTCCGTGTAGTACACGCCGCCGTCGTTGCCAACCAGCAAGCGATTGGAATCGCCGCCAATAAAGGCGCGTGCGTGTTGATCGATATGGATGGCGCCGGCGTCGTTGGTGCCGGTGCGGGTACAGGAGATCGATGAGAAGGTATTGCCGCCATCGGTGGAGCGATGTACCCAAAAGGCGCTCAAGATGAGGGTTTCTGGATTGTTCGGATCGACGCTGATGCCGGCGTTGTACCAGTTCTGGCCGCCCGGCAAGCACCCGGTGAACGACGCCCCGAATGGCTGGCTGCGCAACTGCCAGGTGTTGCCGCCATCGACGCTGCGATACACCGCCTGGATTTCGAAGTCGCTGGTGTTGATGGTCTTGGCGTAAATCACATTCGGCTGGGAGGGCGCGATTGCCAGCTCGACGCGACCGAATGGCGCAAACGAAACGCCGACGCCGGTATTCGCAGGCCAGCCATTGTTCTCTCGCGAGATCAGCGTCCAGGCGTTGACGGCCGGGCATGCGGCGGTTGGCCAGTTGGTGCGGTACACGCCGTTGGCGCCGTTCTGGTCGAGATCCGGCTGCACCGGTGTCGCCGAGCCGCGCGCGCCCACCGCCGCGTACAGCGTGGTGGTGCCGCCCGAACGGACTGCATTGAGTGCCGTGATGTCCTGTCGATGCCGATTGCTGCTGGTCGGCCCGTACGGGTTGGTCAGGCACGGCCCGCTCCAGGTGGCGCCGGCATCGTAGGAGAAGTACAGACCGGTTTTGGTGCCGACCGAAAGCTGGTTGCTGTTGCCAGGATCGACCAGCACTTTGCCGATCGCCTGGTATTGCGGAAAGGCGCTCAACGACGCCGGGTAGTTGGGCACGAACACCTCGCGGCCGAGCACGTCCCAGGTGTTGCCGCCATCGCTCGACTTGAGCACGCCCGCTGAGCCGAACGACCAGGAGCCGAAGCGCAGATCGCCGGTGCCGGCGTAAATCACATTCGGGTTATTGGGGTCCATTTCCAGGTCGCCAATGGCGATGCTCTGGATGTCCGGATCGTCGGTGACGTTGGTGAAGGTCGTATTGACCGAACAGCAATTGTCCGAGCGCCAGACGCCGCCACCGTCGCTGGCAACAAAGACGCGATAGGAGTTCTGGTCGCCAGCGATCAAGGGCTGCGGCGAAACGACGATGTCGTTGATCCGTCCGGTCACGCGGTCGTTGCCTTGATTCAAAGGCTGCGGACCGAGCGGCGTGAACGCATTGGGATTGAGCACCGCATTCTTTTCGGCGAAGTGAAATCCATCCGGCAGCGCCGAGGTCACTTTGCTGTCCTGGTCGCTTGCCGCATTCCACCACGCCGGATCGAATCGCCCGGTGGGATAGCTGTAAAGATGGGCCATGAACTCGCCGATGGGCTCGGCGCGCGGATCCTTGATCACCGGCGGCGGGCCGTCGTTGCTTCTGACGTTCTTTGCGTAGGGCGTGCAGCTGAGCAGCGGCAGCATGGCGATCGACAGCAGTAAACCTTTTCGCATGGCGTGCGTTCTTGCTGGGCAGTGCGTGCAGAATACTGCGCGCCGTCCGGCGCCGCGTGTAGGAAGAACGTCATGGTTCGAATGTTGGGGTGGGTTGCGCTGGTGTTCATCGCAGCGCCCGTGTCTGCCGAAGTGCCGTATGTGAACTTCGAAAATCACCCGGTGCGGGCGCTGGCATTGAGCCCCAATCGGCAGTTGCTCGCAGTAACCCACACCAGCGATGCGCGCGTGCAGCTGATCGACGTGTCCGGCGAGGCGCCGTTGCCGGTCGGGAACGTCATGGTCGGCGCCGATCCGGTGGCGGCGCAGTGGCGCAACGACGGCGAGCTGTGGGTGGTCAATCACCTGTCCGATTCGATCAGCATCGTCGATGTTCCAGGTCGGCGCGTGTCGCGGACCCTGGCCACCAGCGATGAGCCCTTCGATGTGGTGTTCGCTGGCAACAAGGTTTTCGTCAGCTGCTCGCAAGTGAATCAAGTGCAAGTGTTCGATGTGAACGCTCTGCAGTTGGCGCCGCAGGTGGTGGCGATCAATGGCGAGGATCCACGCGCGCTGGCCGTCAGCCGCGATGGCTCGACGGTGTACGCGGCGATTTTCGAGTCGGGCAACGCGAGCACCGTGTTGGCCGGCAGTTTCACCAACATCAACCCCGGCATCCCGAATGCCGTCAGCGACCCACGCGGCCCGTATGGCGGACGCAATCCGCCGCCAAATCGTGGCATGACCTTTGATCCGCCGCTCAACGCCGCAGCCACGCCTCCGCGCGTGAGTTTGATCGTCAAGCGCGACGCTCAAGGTCGATGGATGGACGACAACAATGGCGACTGGACCGCGTTCGTTTCCGGGCCGCAAGCGGCGGTGTCGGGACGACGCGTGGGCTGGACGCTCGGCGATCGCGACATCGCGGCGATTCGCGTCAGCGATTTGCAAGTGAGCTACACCACCGGCCTGATGAACATCGGGATGGCGCTGGCGGTGAATCCCGGCAACGGCGAAGTGACCCTGGTTGGTACCGATGCGCGCAATGAAGTGCGCTTCGAGCCGAACATCAACGGCAAGTTCGTCACCGTGAATCTGGCGCGAGTTGCGGCGAGCGGTAAAGTCGTCAGCGATCTCAATCCGCACCTCGCGGGTCAGCCGGCGACAGTGGCGCCGAGTTTACGCGAGCGCTCGCTCGGCGATCCGCGCGCGATCGCCTGGAACGCCGACGGCTCGCGCGGCTACATCGCCGGCATGGGTTCGAACAACGTCGTCGTGATCGATGCCAACGGCGCGCGCATCGGGCAGCCGATCCGCGTCGGCGCAGGTCCCGTCGGCCTGGCGCTCGATGGCGCACGTTCGCGCCTGTATGTGTGGAATCACTTCGACGCCTCGTTATCGCAGATCGACACCGCGACCCAATCCGAACGCACGCGTCTGGCGTTGTTCAATCCGCTCCCGGCTGCGATCCGCGAGGGCAGAGCGTTGCTGTACGACACCCAGCGCACCAGCGGCGGTGGGCAGGTGTCGTGCGCCTCATGCCACATCGACGCGCGCATGGATCGGCTGGCGTGGGATCTTGGCGACCCCAGCAAACCGCCGCAGCGCTTCGACCAGAACTGCATCACGCAGATCGGTCAGCCGCGTTGCGAGGACTTTCATTCGATGAAGGGGCCGATGACCACGCAAACGATGCAGGACATCATCGGTCATGAGCCTCACCATTGGCGCGGCGACCGCGCCGGGATCGAGGCATTCAACCCCGCGTTCAAGGAACTGCTGGGCGACGATGTGGAGCTGACCGCTGCTGAAATGCAAGATTTCGAGGACTTCCTCAGCACGATTCACTTCCCGCCAAACCCATTCCGCAACTTCGACAATTCGCTGCCGACGGCGTTGCCGCTGGCGGGTCATTACGCGAGCGGGCGCTTTGCGATGGCGGGTACGCAGTTGCCGGTCGGCAATGCCGTGCGCGGCACGGAGTTGTTCACCACGGGTCTTCTGGACAACGTCTTCCAATGCGGCAGTTGCCATACGCTGCCCACCGGAATGGCGACCAACGGCCCGCTGCTGCTCGGCGTGCTCGGGTTTCCGATCGGTGGACGCGTTATGCCGACCGGACCTAACGGAGAAAATCACTTGGGCGTCGTCAGCACCGATGGCTCGACTAATGTGTCGATCAAGGTGCCGCAAATGCGCAATCAGCATGAGAAGGTCGGCTTCGAGTTGAGCCAGCTCGACAACAACGCCGGCTTTGGGTTCTTCCACGACGGTGCGGTCGATTCGCTCGCGAAGTTTTTCTCCGCGAGCGTGTTTTCGGTTCGCAGCGATCAGGACGTGGCCGATTTGATCGCGATGAATCTGGCCTTCGCCGGATCGGAGTTTCCACGGCCGAATGCGCCGCTCGGAGCGCCTGCGCCGCTGTCGAAAGATGCGCATGCTGGTGTCGGGCAACAAGTGCACGTTGGCGTCAGCGTGCCGGCGCGTGCGGCCGAGATGCTGGTGCAGGCACGCGCGGGGCGGCTGGATCTGATCGTTCGCGGCGATCGCGGCTACGCATTCGATCGCAGCAGCGACAGCTTCATTCCCGACGATGGCGGTTCGAGCGTCAGTGCCTCGGCGTTGCAATCGCTGGCGGCCACAAGCGCGCAGACGTGGACCGTCGTGCCGCGCGGTCTGGGTCGCCGTCTGGGCATCGATCGCGATGGCGACAATGTGCTCGACGGCGTCGAGATTCGCCAGGGCTCTAATCCCGCCGACGCCGCGTCGACATCGCTGCGCGCGCTGGCCGGCCTATGGTTCAACCCGGCACGATCCGGCCACGGTCTCGACATTCAACACGCCGGCAGCAATATGGTCGCGACCTGGTACACCTACAACGACGATGGCAGCCCAACCTGGTATCTGAGCGTTGGACCGCGCGCCAATCCGTACGTGGCTACGCTCAAGCGCTACACCTGGAACGGCACGGCAGCCGTGGAGCAAAACGCTGGCGAGCTGCGCCTGACGTTCACCAGCGCCACCCAGGGCAGCATGCGGTGGACGCTCGGCGCGCGCACCGGTACTGAGCCGATCCAATCCTTGCTGATCGGCAGCGGCTTCGCCAATCCCGATCGCACTGGCACCTGGTACGCGCCAACCGAACCCGGCTGGGGATTGAGCATTCACAGCGACGCCAGCGTGCGCGCTTCAGTGCTGTACTTCTACGACGGCGCTGGCCAGCCGCGCTGGTCGCTCGGCGTCGGCGTGAACAGTGCCAGCGAAACGCTGGCGATGCAGAATTATCGCGGCTTCTGCCCGGACTGCACCGCGATCGCCCCGACCACCTCCACTGCCGGGCAGATTGCGTTCGCCTACAGCGGCGCACGCGCCGGGCAAGCCAATATCGACATCGCCAGCGCCGCCACGCCGAACGCACGCTGGCAACGCAACGCGGCGATCGCGCCGCTTACCGAAATCGCACTGCGCCCCGAGCAGTATTGAGCTGCGCGGTGATGCCATGCGTGTGATGCGAGCGATCTGCGCCAACATCACGACGTTGGCGGTCGATGCGATCGTCAACGCGGCCAACAGCTCGCTGCTTGGCGGCGGTGGTGTCGATGGCGCGATCCATCGCGCCGCGGGACCCGAGCTGGTTGCAGAATGCCGCCTGCTCGGCGGTTGTCGAACCGGAGAGGCGAAGCTGACGCGAGCGTACCGATTGCCGTGCCGCTACGTCATTCACACCGTGGGCCCGGTCTTGCGCGGCGGTACGGACGGAGAACCCGAGGCGCTCGCGGCGTGTTACCGGAACGCCCTAGCCCGCATATTTCATGCGGTCGCGATGAAATGGCTTGATTTCGTTGTTACAGCGTGGAAATCATCGAGTTGGTCGTACTGACAGAGTGTTCGCTGCCATTTCCTCGCTAACACGGCTGCGCTTCCTGCTTTGCCCCTCCGGCCAGCGCATCCATGCGCTGGCGTTCGGCGGCGCGCCGCATGCGGCGCAAAATCCCGCCTCACCCTCGCTCGTTCTTTGCGCCGGACTCTTCGTTGCTCGTCGTCCCAATGGG
>JALHMG010000016.1 GCA_022844135.1 Lysobacterales bacterium | reverse complement strand
GCATCGCAAACGCGCCGCTCAGCGCAGAGCACGGCTAAACTCGGCCAACGTTTATCGATGCGCCCACAGCCAATCGGCAACGCGCCAGACAACAGCCAAAGCGCGAGGATCTTTCCCCTTTAAAGATGACACCAACCTGCGAGACCGGGCTTGTTCAACCCGGGATAAGATCGCGGCTTCGCGCGATCTATCCCTATTCGTTGGATTTCTAGTCCGCCAAGCAGAAGAAGGAACTTAACCAATCTCTGAGACCTGAAGTATTATAGCTTCGGACACGAACCGCAAAAGAGGTATCTCCTTTACTAGGGCGCGCTCATCTTTGAATGGAATATATCGAGCCTTATCACCGTCCTTGCTATGGACCAAGGCATTCCTAGTTGCGTAGATTCTCTTGGCAAGTTCTCTATTTATCTGGTCGGGTTGACCATTTACTAGTGCCACAGCACTTCCCTTCGAAAACGGCACTTCGAAAGATTGATAATAACTCAACAAGTTCTGATCATACTCGTTAAGCTTGGTTACTAATTCAGAGATATTGACAAATTTCCTCAACACTAATCTTAGCGCGTCATATTCACTGAAGGTAATTGTTTCACTGCGGATTTGTAGCGAGCGTTTGATTGTTTGGATGAGCGACCCAATGTCTTTCTTGCGCTTGAACGAGAAACCAGGCTGAGTAAGCGTCACCTTAATCTGGTCAATTAGGTCGTCATTGAAGATTGCTTCAAAGAAATGCTCAATCACATGGTAATAGGATAGATACTGAACTGTTGGACTGTCCGTGGAGATAGCCAGAAGATAGTGGTTAACCAAGTCATCATTGTAAGATCTTCTCGGTGGATCAAGTTCGGCGACGGTACTCCGGCGCATCCGACTAATCCTCCCCCTCCGGGATAGCTCCTCTAGGTATCTTTGGGGAACGAACGCAAGGTCCAAGTTATAGGCCACGTGAAATAGAAAAGAGTTTGCAGCAACTTGAAACCGCCTAATGTTCTGCTTTGATACAGACGTGATTCGAAGGGCCAATAGTCTTACGGAAATTGCTCTCAAGAGCTCGATTACTCCAGTCGTCTCCGAGGCCGCCGCTTCGCGCTGAAGGCGGTGGAAGAAGAATCCAATTCCAAGATCTCGCGGCGAGCTTTGGTTTGCCGTCGAGCACAAAAGCCATATCAAATACTCATCAGAGACCGAAGAAATCTCATACCGTAGGCCTGACTCAGCTTCTTCCGTACAAATACCATCCTCCCGGAGTCTTCGTCCGGGAAACGGCCCTTCTTCACTGACGAGTATTTCGTAAGAAGTGTCTGAGTAAAGCCCTGTCTCGTCGCTGAGTTCCTTCGCTTCAATGGCAGAAATTAGTCCATCCAGTCTTGCTTTTGGCATTTGGAGGCTACGGCTTCGGTCCCCAAGTGCTATCACAAATGTAAAGGTGTGGTTCTCCAAGGTGAGCGTGGCCCGCAACTGTTTTGCGAGCAACTCTGCGATGCGAGATGCCTCGAACTCGAACTTCATCGTTCAATACCTCGGTGTTTGAAGAGAAATCCAACGCGTAGTATACACCGCAAGCGGTGTATAATTGAGTCGAATCGGCGCATAACGCACTGCCGCAATGGCTAGTACGTTGGTTAGAAACGTGCGCGTTTCTCAAGTCGCGAGTCCGGCGCATGTCCGGACTCGGTCTATATGGATCAAGCACTGACGTGCGCGACCCAGGCTCGAACCATCCATGGTGTGCGTGAGCCGTGCGGTTTCCCGACGGCGCGCCAGCCACGTGGTTCCGCGGCACCCAACGCTAAAGCTTACGTAATCGTCCGCAAACCCCACCCGCCCCCAATCCCCGTTACGCTAGGAACCGCCCACCAAGGAGTCGCGTCATGCGCCTGCTCGCGCTGCTGTTCCTGCTGCCCCTCCCGTCATTCGCTTTAACGCCATTGCCACCGCGCGAGGTGCCGCCCCAGGTCTGGATCGATCCGGGCGCTGGCGATCTGAAGCCGATTGCATTGGGCGAGGTCGCCATCGACATCCGTACCTCGGGCTTTATCGCCCGCACTTCCATTGAGCTGCGTTTCGACAACCCGAATGGGCGTGTGCTGGAGGGCGAGTTTGTATTCCCGTTGAGCGCCGGGCAGACGGTGGCGGGTTACGCGCTGGAGGTGAACGGCGCTATGCGCGAGGGTGTGGTGGTGGAGAAGGAAACGGCGCGGGTGGCGTTCGAGGACATCACGCGCCAGCAGGTCGATCCGGGACTGGCGGAAATCACCCAGGGCAATGTGTTTCGCACGCGGCTCTATCCGATTCCGGCGCGCGGCAGCAAACGCGTGCGACTGTCGTTCGAGCAGGTGATGAGCGATGGCGATAAGGCTTGGCGGTATGAGCTGCCGCTGCATTTCACGCAAACCGTGGGGCGCTTTACGGTGCGGGCGCGCGCGGCTTTGGCGAGCGCGGCGCCGAGTGGCGGGGAGTTTGCGTTCGAGCGCGCGGGCACGGAGTGGTTTACCGAACTGACGCGCGAAAACGTCATGCCGCAGCGGCGCTTGCAGTTCGACATTCCGAAGGGCGAGGGCAGCCAGATCGTCGAAGCCGTCGATCCGATCGAGCCGCAGTGGCGCAGCGTGGTCGCACTGATCGCGCCGCCAGCGGTCAAGGATGTGGTGATTCCCAAACGTCTGGCGTTGTTTGTCGATGCTTCCGCCAGCGCGCGCGATCAGGACTGGGCGCGCATCAACGCGGTGCTGCGTCGCTATTTCGAGCGCATCGGTTCGGCGGAGGTGCGACTGGTGGTGTTTCGCAATGAGGCCGATCCGCCGCAGAGCTTTGCCGTGCGCGACGGGCGAGCGCCGGAACTGCTGGCAGCCTTGGCAGCGCTGACGTTCGATGGCGGATCGAGCTATGGGTCGCTGACGTTACCGGCGGGCAGCGATGCGGCGCTGATCATCGGCGACGGCCTGAGCAACTTCGGCACCGCAACAGCAACGCTGCCGGTACCTACCACCGCACTGCACGCCGCACAGCGTTTCGATACGGCGCACTTGCAGCGTTTCACGCGCGGCGCGGCGGTGGTGGATGCGCATGGCGATGTCGACGCTGCCAGTGCGGCGCTGCTGGGCGCTGTGTGGCACATGAACTCGCGTGGCAATTGCGAGCAGCAGCATTTGGAAACGCGCCTCGGGCAGCTCATCTGGTACGGGCGCTGCAAGGGGCAGGGCACACTGGCGCTAACGTTGGCGAAGGGCCGCGAGCGCGTTGAGGTGCCGATCGCATTCGGCGTTGGGAACAGCGATCTCAACGAGACCGTGCATCGGCTCTGGGCGCAGTCGCAATTGGCGGAGTTGGGTCGCAGCAACCCGACCGATCGTGCCGCGATGATCGCACTCGGTAAGCGCTATGGCGTGGTCACCGAGGGCACTTCGCTGCTGGTGCTCGATCGCGTCGAAGACTATGTGCGTTATCGCGTCGAGCCCAAGGAACCCGAACTGCGCGCGCAGTACTTGCAGCAACTGGCGGCGCTGCCGAAGACGCCGGCCGATCCGGATCGCGCGCAGCGCATCGCGCAATTGGTTCAGCGCTGGCAGGCGTTCAAGGCCTATCACGCGGCGAGCTATCCGAATGTGGAGAGCGTGCTGGTGCCGATCGCGGAGCAGGAAGCAGCGGCGTGGCCGAACACGCACATCAAGGATGTTGCAGCAGGTTTCCAGCAGGCGCAGGCGCTGCTGGCCGATGCGCGCACGTTGGTCGCACGATTCGGGCGCGATGGCGCGGAGCCGGATTCGGCCGCAAAGTGGCGGCGCGAAGCGAGTGCGTTGATGTTGGCCCTTGAGGCGCTGCGTAAGCGGCGCGAGTCGACGCCGTTGGTAGCGCAAGCGACGGACGAGCTGGCACGCGAACGCGATGACTCGAATGTGGTGTCGTCCCGTGCGGTCGCGCAAAGTGCGCCCCGCGAAGAGCGGGTGACGGCGGCCAGTTTCGCGACGGACGCACCACGCGCGGCGCCGCCGCCGTCCCCGGCTGCGCCTGCAGCCGTCTCCGAATCGATCCAACCAGCCCTTGCCGAAAGTAAAGCCATCGGCGGCAGCGCGCCTGAGCCCGAGCCGGTCCGCGCCACCATCGAGCTGACCGGTTGGACGCCAGACTCGCCCGATGTGCTCGCGATACGGCAAGCGCGCGACAGCTACGCCGCGTATCTGGCCGCACGCGAGCGACTCGCCAGCTCGCCGGCGTTTTTCCTGGACGTGGCCGATGTCCTGCGCGGCAAGAAGCAGGATCGACTGGCGCTGCGCGTGCTGTCGAATCTCGCCGAGATGGACGTGGACAACGCCGCGCTGGTGCGCGTGCTCGCCTATCGCTTGAGCGAGTGGGAGCGCTTCGATCTGGCGGTGCCGCAGTTCGAGAAAGCACTGGCGCTGCGCGGCGAGGAACCGCAGAGTTATCGCGATCTGGCATTGGCCCTGTATCGCCAGCAAGCGCCCGAGCATCACCGCGCAGTGGATCTCTTGTGGCAGGTCGCCACTGGCGACTGGCACGGGCGGTTTCCGGATATCGAGCTGATCGCGCTGCATGAGATGAATCAGGTGCTGGTGAGCGCGCCGGATGGGACAGCGAGCGTTGCGCGATTGGGTATTGCGCCGGAGCTGATCGATCCGGTGGCGGTCGGATTGCGCGTGGTATTGAGTTGGGATGCGGACAACACCGACATCGATCTGTGGGTGGTCGATCCGAGCGGCGAGAAGGCGTACTACAGCGACCCGGAAACGCCCACCGGCGGTCATGTCAGCCGCGACTTCACGCAGGGCTATGGGCCGGAGGTATTCAGCATCCGCCGTCCGCTACCGGGCACGTACATCGTGCTCGCCAACTACTACGGCGACCGTCGCCAGAGTCTTACCGGACCGGTGACGTTACAGCTCGAGTTCCAGACGCAATTCGGGACGACGGCGAGCACACGCGCGGTGACGACGCGGCGCCTGAGCGAGGGTAAGGAGACCATCGAGATCGGGCGGTTTACGGTGGAGTAGCCATACGGAACCCGCGAGCATTGCGGCACAGCTTTCGTTGTCGAGCACAACAGCGAAAGCAGTTCAATCGCAGACTCAAAGTAGCACGGCGGGAAGTACTCGCTTTTCTTCGTGACGTCGTGTCTTCATATGAACAAGACACCACATCGACCAGGGTCATCTTGATCTGCGTTCCGCCTGACCACAGGCACAAAAAAAACCGGGCCATTGGCCCGGCTGGAGATGCATCAGGAGTGTCGCGCCTCGCAGGATCAGAACCTGCGAGGCGCGAGAAGTTCCCTTACTCGGGGCTGGCGCCAGCGTAGCGTGTGGCGCTGACGCCCTCGACGCCGCCAACGCGGGCGGTTTCGTGCAGATACACCTTGGTGTCCGGGTTCTCGGCGATGATTTTGCCGCGCACTTCGCTGCCCTCGCCAACGATCACGATCGGCGGCTTGGGTTTGGAACCCCAGTTCCAGCCTGTGTTCTTGCTCTTGTGAACTACGATATCGCCGCTCACAGTGCTGGCGTCGATCACTTCAGCGCGACCGTTGACCAGTTCGACATTGCCGCCGATGCGCGTGGCGCGCAAGTCGAGCACGCCGTTCACGGTTTCGACGTTCTTGGCGACCGTGGTTTGCTGCAGATCGATGGAGCCGTTGACCGTGCTGACCGAGCCATCGACGCCGCTGCCGGCGCGCAGTTCGATGCTGCCGTTGACGGTTTCGACGCTGTCGCGCACCTTCGTTTCGCGCCCACCATCGATGTTGCCGTTGACCGCTTCGATCGATATGACCGACACGCCGTCGCCCAGATCGATGCTGCCGTTGACCGTTTCCACTTCGCCGGCGGAGGCACGATCTTCGATGTCGATGCTGCCGTTGACGGTGTCCACGTCTTTTACTGCGGTGCCGGCCTCAACGCGCAGCGATTTGTTGACGGAATCCTTGCTCTCGCCGGGCGCCACGATGGTGTCCGCGTGCGCCGCGGATCCCAGCGAGGCCGCAAGTGCGGCGATCAGCGCGAAGGCGAATTTGTTTTCGTTCATGGTGGGTCTCCGGTGAAAGGTCGAGCGTGTTTTGAATGAACAGGTGTCAGTGTTTACCGTCAGTGCCGCGTGGCGTTCTCGGCTTCCATGCGGGCCAGGAATTCGCCCGGCAGCATCGGTCGCAGTTCATCCTTCTGCGGCGAGAAATTCGACAGCGCGTGAATCAGGCGGTCGACAAAACGTTGTTCGGTGATCTGTTCCATGGTGGCATCCTTTGGGTGATTGAAGGTCGTGGCACATAGTGCAATCGCTGTGCCAATGCTTGGATGCGCCAAAGGGCATGATGGTTACGCTGAATACGCCCAACTGATGGCATAGCGGGACAATGCGTTAGCATCGATCGCAGCTAGGCCAGAAGTACTGCGCTCAAATGACCACGTTGCTGTTGATTTTGGATGGCTGGGGCGTTGCGCCAGCGGCGCCGGATAACGCGATCGCGCTCGCGAAGTGCCCAAATTGGCGGCGTATTTCAAGCACTTATCCGATGAGCACGCTGCGCGCCGATGGGCTCGCGGTGGGCTTGCCGGAAGGCCAGATGGGCAACTCCGAGGTTGGGCATATGAACCTCGGGGCGGGGCGCATTGTTTATCAGGATCTGACGCGCATCGATGCGGCGATTGCCGATGGGAGTTTCTTCAAAAACCCCGAACTGTCCGCAGCAGCGAACACTGCGTCCGCAAACGGACGGACGCTGCATCTGCTCGGATTGCTATCGCCCGGCGGCGTGCATTCGCACGAGGATCATCTGCTTGCGATGCTGGAATTGGCGCGGCGGCACGGCGCGCCGCGTATCGCGCTGCATGCTTTTCTCGATGGCCGCGATATGCCGCCGCGCAGCGCTGCGGCCTCGATCGACAAACTCGATGCTGCATGTCGTCAGTATGGCAACGGGCGCATCGCGAGCATCGGCGGACGCTATTTCGGCATGGATCGCGATCAGCGCTGGGATCGCGTTGAGCGAGCATGGAAGGCGATCGTCGATGCCGATGCGCCGCTGAATGCGGACAGCGCCTCAGACGCGCTTGCGGCCGCCTATGCGCGCGGCGAGAACGATGAATTCGTGCAGCCCACGCTGATCGCTGGCGGCGAACCGGTGGTCGATGGCGACAGCGTGGTGTTCCTGAACTTCCGCGCCGATCGCGCCCGCCAGTTCACGTCTGCGTTGTCGCGGAGCGACTTCAACGGCTTTGCGCGCGCCCGCACGCCGCGCCTGGGCGCGATGGTCACGCTCACCGAATACGCCAGCGATCTGCCCGTGCAGGTGGCCTTCGCCGCGCAAAGCATGGCCAATACGCTCCCTGAGATCCTGAGCGCCGCCGGCAAACGCCAGTTGCGCATCGCCGAAACCGAGAAGTACGCGCACGTGACGTTCTTCTTCTCCGGCGGACGCGAGGAATCGTATGTCGGCGAGCAGCGCATCCTGGTGCCATCGCCCAAAGTCGCCACCTACGACCTGCAGCCGGAGATGAGCTGTCCGGAAGTCACGGACAAGCTGGTTGCCGCCATCGACAGCGGCGAGTTTGACTTCATTGTGTGCAATCTCGCCAATCCGGATATGGTCGGTCACACCGGCATCCTCTCAGCAGCGATCGAAGCGGTGGAAGCGGTCGACGTGGCGCTCGGTCGCATCGAGGCCGCGATCCTGGGTGGCGGCGGTCAACTGCTGATCACCGCCGATCACGGCAACCTCGACGACATGTGGGACGAGGAAGCGCAGCAGCCGAACACGCAGCATTCGATGAATCCGGTGCCGCTGGTGCTCATTCCGGGTCGCGCCGCCCGGTTGCGCAACGGCGCCTTGCAGGACATCGCGCCGACGATCCTGGCGCTGATGCGCTTGCCGCAGCCGACCGAGATGACCGGGCGGTCGTTGCTGGAGGGTTTGCCGTGAACGGGGCACGGGGCACGGGCGCAGGGCGAATCGCCTTGCATTCGCGATTCGCGGGGTGCAGGGCCGTAGGTCATGGCCTTTCCGAAAACTGCGAGGTAGTACCGCCGCTTCGCGAACTCAGTCAAACCCGTGTCCCGCGCCCCGTGCCCCGTGGCCCGCTTTTGACCGCGACGCGCGCACTTGCGGTGCTGGTGCTTTTCGCTGCAACCGCCGGCCACGCGCAAACCTCCGAGTCCACGCTCATCACCCGCCTCGACGCCATCGCTGCCGATATCGCAGCAGCAGAGGCGGAGCGCGCCAAGAGCCAGCGCGCGGTCGATCAGGCGCTCGGTGCGCTCGGCAAGGTGGAGCGCGAAATCGCGGCATCCAATCAGCGCCTGCGCGAACTCGATGCTGGCGTGGCCGAACTCGAAGCCAAGATCGTCGAGATCGATGCTGAGCGCGTACGCACCGATACGGCATTGGCGGAGGAGAAGACCGCGCTCGCCGCGTTGCTGCAATCGGCCTATGCGCTCGGCGGACTCGACACCCTGAAGCTGGTGCTGGCTCAGGATCAGCTCGCCGACACTGGGCGCTTGCTGGCCTACCAGACGCAGCTCAATCGTGTGCGGATTACGCGCATCGATCGCGTACGCGATTTGCTGGCGCAGCTCGATTCGCTGCGCGCGCAAAGCGAGATGCAGAAATCCGCGCTCGCCGCGTTGTCCGCCGAGCAGGCCGAACGCGTGGCGGCCCTGGCGGCCCAACGCCGAGAACGCGCCAATGCGCTGGCGGCTGTGCGCCGCGCACTCGATCAAGTCGACGCGCGCATCGCGGTGCTCGAAGAGGACCGCGCCGGCGTCGAGGACTTGCTGAAGAAGCTGCGCGATGTCATCGGCGATGTGCCGGCGCTGCTGCCGGACGACCGTCCGTTCCAGAGCTTGCGCGGCAAGCTTGGCAGGCCATTACTGGGCGCCGTGGTGTCGGCATACGGCGCGGAACTTGCCGGCGGGCGCAGGAGCCCTGGGATGACGATTGCGGCGTCGCGCGGTGCCGACATTCGCGCCGTCGCGCGCGGTCGCGTCGCGTTCGCCGACTGGCTGCGCGGCTATGGATTGCTGCTGATCCTCGATCATGGCGGCGGCTACATGAGCTTGTACGGCCGCTGCGATGCGCTGAATTTCAGCGAGGGCGATTGGGTCGATGCCGGCACGGTGATTGCGGCCGTCGGCGATTCCGGTGCCGCAGCGGCGCCGGGTTTGTATTTCGAGCTGCGGCATCAGGGCCAAGCGCTCGATCCCGGCGAATGGTTGGCGCCCTGAGAGCAAGCGGCCAGCCGAGGCTAAGTGCATGATTCTCGATTTGTACTCGCGCTATGTGGTCGGCTGGATGGTCTCGGTGAAGGAAAACGCCGGCTTGGCAAAGATCCTGTTCGCCAACGCGATCAAGCATCACGGCATCGCCGCCGAGCAACTGACGGTGCATCAAGACCGCGGCGCACCGATGACGGCGAACACCTTTCGCGAGCTACTCGGAGGTCTGGGCATCGAGCAGAGCTACTCCAGACCGCGCGTCAGCAACGACAACGCGCATAGCGAAAGCCACTCAAAACGCTCAAGTACGCCGCCGGTTATCCCGGAAAGTTCGCTGACGCCACGGCCGCCCGCGAGTGGCTCAAGGGCTTCTTCGATACCTACCATCAGCGACCACACCAGGGCCTATCGATGTACACGCCGGAGCAGGCATTCAACGGCACCGCCCACGAAATTTGGCGGCGCCGCCAAGCCGCACTTGACGGCCATTACCAAGCGCACCCTGAGAGGTATCCAAATTGCCGACCGACGTCGAAACCGCTTCCCGCTTTAGTTGCAATCACCCCCTCGACAGCGGGCCACACTCGACTGGCCGGGCGCTCATCGAAGCCAGCGGCAGCTTTGCTACTCAACCACCACCAACCGAGCCATCTGACACCCCGATTGTTCATCTTAATAATTGACGAAAAACGTTGGAAAAAGGTTGACACATTCCGAGTCCCATTTGCCTTGCCGAGTCACTTCGGCGTGGCCAGCTCCGACGCCGTCGACTTCACGATCAGATGCCTCGATTCACTCAGAAAGTTAATCAAGAGCTTTTCCGCTTCCTTCCGCGGAAACAACATAGAATTTTCGAAATTCCCTTCTTGCCCGCCAATGAGGAGGCTGGTCTTCCCAGTGAGCGATTTGTCATACGAAAATTCATTGATGGACTCATCCGAAGCTGCCGAGTAAATCACAAAAAAATCAGGTCCACCTCCAATAATAAACTCGTTCTTGTTCTCCAATTCCACGCAAAGTATGGTAGATTTGGTGCCATCGAGCCTTGACAGCATTCTGATTGCTTCTTGATCGGTTGGATTATTTATCGAATCAAGCACATAAGAATTCCCCTCCCAAACATCAACTCGTACGCTTAAGTTCATTTTAGTTTCGGCTCCAACACCGTTGTGCCCGATGGGGTAATAACTGTAATTCGTTCAAGCCCAAGTTGTCCAGCCATGCTTCGAACGGCACCGTATTTTCCACATGCGTCACAAAGTGGCCTATCGACAAAGAGTGTAGCTTCACGGGCCGAAACACCAGAGTTGGCAGCCTGTTGCAAGGCATCGGTTTCGGCATGCGTTCTAGAAATCGGGTTGACAGTAAGGCTCACATTCTGATCGTGAGCGTTGATTCCGTAAAATGACTTGCCATCAACATCCAGACGAGCAAGCGTTCCGTTGCCATCTGGCATTCCTAGTTCAGATCGAAACTTAGCAAGGTCTGCCAGTCCATCGGCGCCATTGGTGGCCGAAGTTGCCGCCGCAACCATGTCGTCGCCATAGCGTACGGCCGCAATTGCAGCACCTGCACCTCCTGGAATTCCAGGTACGGCAGTTGCGGCTCCGTCCAAAACAATTCCAGCCAAATCGACTGCCGCTGCACCGTAATTGCCGACTGTAACGTTGCCGACAAAGGCAGCGCCGCCCGCAGCGAGGCTTGCGGCATCCCATACGGTCTCCGCCGCTTGTCCGTCCGCGTCTCGATACTTATACGGATTCCCTGCCGCATAGTTGTATCGGTTGTAGTTCCACGCGGTCCCAGGATCAACGGCCATCGGATCGGGGCTCAAGAACCGCCCGCCGATTGGATCGTAGTAGCGCTGCTGCATGTAGGTCAGCCCGCTCTGGCCGTCGGTGGTGTGGTTGGTGAAACCTGGGCCTTGGGTGTAGCTGCCGCTGTACGGGGAGCCGAAGGGGGCGAGGATGTCGCGGGCGGTGCGGGTGCCGGTGGCATCGGTTTTGACGCTCGGCGTTTGCCTTGTGTCGCTGTGGCGGTAGGCGATGACGGCGGGGCCGCCGCCGATGGGTGCCCGGCGCTCGGCCACCAGCTCGTTGTCGAGGAGCAAATAATCGGTGGTCTGGCCGGTGCTCTGGTCTTCGCTGTGCAGCAACGCGCCGGCGTGGGAATAGACCTGATAGCGGCGCTGGGCGTTGGGCAAAATGCTGGCGATGCGCCGTCCGTGAGCGTCGTAGACGTAGGCTTCGAGATTGGCGATGGCTGTCAACCGATGCGCGCGGTCGAAGCTGTATTGCTGGTTGGGTGCGAACTGCGGATTGCGGAAAGCATTGGCGCGGTTTTGCGCGCTGAACTGCTCGAAACCGTTGGCGAACAGCTCGGCGTTGGACGCATAAACGCGCGACAGCGCATCGCCTTGGGCGTTGTGGCTGTAGCTTAAGTACGGCGCGCCGTTGAGGGTAACACCGCTGGTCAGGTTGCGGCTGTCGAGCGTGTAGTCAAAGACCGTTTGTCCGACACCGCTGCCGAAGCGGGTTTCGCGCAGGTTGTCGAGCGCATCGTATCGATAACTTTCGGCGCCGTACTGGAAGGGTGCATCGGCGCCGATCAGGCGATTGAGCGCGTCATAGCTGAGCGTGCGGTCTTCGAGGAACACTTGCGTGCCGCCGAAGCCGACGTCGACCACGTCGTCGATGCTGGTCAGGTTGGCGTTGGCGTCATAGGCGAACCACTGGTTCATATGCGCGCCGTGGATGCGCCGCAGCGGCAGCATGCGCAGGTTCTGGAAGGTGGTATGCGCGATGCCGTTGGCGTACGTGGATTGATGCAGCGCGCCATTGGGGTGGCGGGTGATGTTGCTGACGTAGCTGCCCACTTGCCGCGCGCGGCCGCGCGCGTCAGGTTGGAAGGCCACGGTTTGGCCGCTCGGATAAGTCAGCGATTGGCGATGCGCCAGCGCGTTGTAGGCGTGCGCGATGTTGAAGGTGCGATTGTTGTAGGCCAGCGATTCGGATTCGAGCAGGCGGCGTTTGTTGTAGGTGTAGGTCCAGGTGTTGCTGTTGGCGGGCGTGGCTGGATCGGAGTTGCTGGCGGTGTGCACGGCGCCGTCGGCGAAGTACGTGTAGCCAAGATCGGTGGTGCCGTCCGGGTGGTTGATGCCGGTCAGGCGGTGCATCGCGTCATAGGTGTGGAATGAACGTTGCGTGGTTAACGCGCTATTACGATCGCACTGCAAACTGGTGTTCTGACCGATCGCCGTCCATGCGATCTGGTTGACGCTGTCGTAATCGATCAGCGTGCCGCCGGTTTCGGGTTCGACCGTTTTGCACAGGCGCTGATTTGCGTCATAGATGAAGTGGCGATCGAGCTGTTGCGGCTGCGGCGCGCCACTGGGCGGGATGTAGTTGCCGCTGCGACGAATACGCTCGGGTTTACCGAACACATCGCGCGTGATTTCGGTGGTCTGCGCGATGGGTTGGCCCAATGCCGCGACGATTTCGCGCGGCCAGGCGTTGGTGGGCGAGTCATACGCTTGGAAGCGCGTGCGCGTGACAAATCCGCGGGCGTCGGTAAAAAATGTTTCGAAGCCGAGATCATAGATAGTGTTGGTCGTCAGCAGACCGATCTCCGATTGCTGCCGCGTCTGGGTGACGCGATCCAGTGCGTCGAAATCCGTGGCGATGCCCGTGTTCAAGTTCTGCCAGTTGTCGATTTCGCCTACCACCGGCGATTGCGCCGGATAACTGACGAACACTTCGCGGTTGCGATGATCGAACGCACGGCGAATAAAGGTCGGCGTGGTGCTGCCATCGCTCGCCGATTCCTTGGTCAGGATCGGGCGCCAGCGGCCGTCGAACCAGGTCTCTTGAACTTTGCTTCCCGTAGTTTCGGTGCGCTTCCACAAACCGGCGGGAATCCCGTGCGCTCCAACGGTGGACGGCGCGGTGAGAATGATCGTCGGCGCCCATGCCACGCTATCCGGCGCCGGGTAGTCGATGCGCTCCAGACGATTACGGCCATCGTATTTGTAGTTCGTGATAAACCCCATCACGTCGGTGATGCGGGTCAGGTTTCCGAAGCCATCGACGGTGGCCGTGGTGGTAGGACCGGAGGGCAACTGGATCGATTTGGCCACGCCGCGTTCGTAGTTGGTGAGCGTAAACGCCCGGTTCAACGCGTCGCGCATTTGATGCAGATTGCCATCGCTGTGCCAGGTCATGGTGCGGTCGAGCCGCCCGTACTCGCTGACGCTGATCGGCCGCGCGGTGTTCTGATCGAACCCGGTGCTGTGCACGGAAATCCCATCCACCGAGCGCGAAGCTTCCTGGTGCAATACCCAGATATCGAGATCGTCGTGGAAGGTGATCGCCTCGGTTTTCGAGAACGCCGGCGTGCCGTTGCTGGACTTGGTGTGCGTCCGCGCGCGGGCGTAGCCGTCGAAGTTCGATTGGCTGTGGGTGAAGGTCACGCCTTGCTGTGTGGTCGTGGTGGACAAAAGTGGGCGCACGCGCACCGAGGTCAGATCGACGTTGTCGATGAAAGTCTCGCCATAGCGATCTGGATAGGGATCGTTAACCGGTGATTCGGTTTCCTCCGGATAGCTGTAGCTCTTGCTCGTCAGCAACGCGCTGCTCGGCGAACGCGTGCGCTCGGCCAACAATCGGCCTTCGTTGGCGCGCAGAATCACAGGTGGATTGGGATCAAAGTCGACGGCCAAAACGCCAAAATCGTTCTCAAGGGTCGAACCGTCGGGCTCAGTGACCGTGACCGTCTTTTGAAACGAGCAACCGGTGCACGGCACGAAGTTCGGCACGGAGCCGTAGTTATAGGTCCAGGTTTCCTGCGGCTGCGCAGGACCGGTGAAAGACTTACTCACGAGTGCGAAGTTGTCGGAGTAGTTCGGAAATCTCAGTACCTGATACGCGCCGTTCCCCTCGCTTGTGCAAACGCGATCGAGTACGACCCGATAGTTGCGGCGCGCCACGAACGAGAATGTGCCGAAGAGCTTCGAGGGATGGGTGATGACGTAGGTAAATTCGCCCTTGGCCGTGCTCGGCTCCGGGCAGACGTCTGGCGTTTCTACCAGCGTCAATCCACCGGGCTGCGTGATTAAACTGCCGGCAGCGTATTGGTACACCCAAGTCGAGGTATCGGGCAGCGTGACCGTGTGCAGCGCCGGGCCGCCAGAGGCCGGCTGATAGGCATACGACACTGTGCGCGATGGCACACCGCTCGAAACGATGCTGGAGACCTGGCCCGCCGTGTACTCGATGGTCAGCGTACGATTGTCGTCGGTGGTGCCCACGCCATCGCTTTGGATGCCTGTGAGCCGATCATCCGTCCAGGTGTAGTTGACCCGATTGCCAAAGCGATCTTCGATGCGCGTGACCATCAGCCAGACGCGCACCCGCGACACGGGAAACTGTGTGCCGCCGCCACCGCCTCCTTGCGCCAGCCAGGATTTCTGCACAGAGGAGGTGGGCTTCACGATCATGTGATCGAGCGTGTAGCGAACGCCATCGGGCGTGATCGCAATAAATCCTTCGCCGCTGCGACCCGATCCTGGATTATTGAGCGTTGACTTGCACTCAAAGCGCACGAGGCTCTTGGTAATCCACGGGGCATTGCCGCCCGTCAATTGCGGAAATCCCGGCGTGAGTGCTTTGAGCACTTCCTCATCGCCACGGCCGGGGATGTGCAAGTGCGTGCCGTGCCAGAGCTCGTCGATGCGGAAGTTGACGCCATGCGGCGTAGGCGCCAGCGCGTTTGAGCAGCGCTGATCGGTGCACTTGGGTGAACGTGCCCACCATATGCGGCACATCGAACTGCCAGTCGTTGAAGCCCGGCAGGCGCGGCGCGTTCGTCGGGTCTTCGATCTTCAGACGGCGGCGCACTTCCACCGCCAATTCGCTGTTGCCCGGAATCGCCAGATCGACCACCGAGAACTCCGTGCTGCCGTTGTACAGCGACACGTTCTCGCCGAAGGTATCGCCACCCAACGGCCCCACTTCGCGCGCTGCTTTAACCCGCATATTTCATGAGGAAACGCGGAAGATCGCGAAGGGCTTTGCGCCGGAATCGAGGCGCGAGGAGGAGGAATGGTTGTTCCATTGGGACGACGAGCAACGAAGAGTCCGGCGCAAAGAACGAGCGAGGGCCGTGTTAGCGAGGAAATGGCAGCGAACACTCTGTCAGTACGACCAACTCGATGATTTCCACGCCGTAACAACGAAATCAAGCGATTTCATCGCGACCTCATGAAATATGCGGGTTAAGGCGCTTGTCGAATTCCTGATATGGCTCGCGGATGGGTGTGCCGTCTGGGTTGGGTGGTGGAGGAGGATCCGTGGCCTGCGCAAGGAGCGGGAACAGGAGAGCAGGTAGCGGCCACAGCGGCTTCAGACATTTCATGACCAGCTCCGCGAATGATCCTATTGCGACAAGGAGTGCAGGCAGCGCGAAGTGTCGCAGGTGAGCGTGTCCTTGGTTCGACACGGATGCGAGTCTGTAACCAATCCCAGCGCGCATCTATGAGCGTAACGCTGACTATGCTGTAAGGGTTACGCTGATGCGCTTGTAGGAAATTTCTGACAAGTGATCGCAAGTCACTGGCTTTGAAAGAAAGCGGCTTGAATCACCGCTCGCTTTGGATATTCAAACCGTTCCGAGAATCAGCTTGCCACTCCGAACGCAGTGTTTCGCCGGAAACTTGCTAACGAAACAACTATCCGCACCCGCCCGCGCGCTGCAGCTGTTGTGTGCCGCTGCGGCCGCTGTGCTCGGCGGCCAGTTTGCCCGTGTCGAACTCGAAAGCAAACACAGCTCGGTCGCAGCCGTTGAAGGTCAGCGTTGCGGTGCCGACACGGAACGCGTTCTGCGTGGCGGTGCGGTTCAGCTCGCCGCCGATCACGCGCACGATGGGCAGTTCGATACGCCCTTCGCTGGCAGTGCCGATTGGCGCCTGCAGCGAAAACCAATCCTGTGCCGCCGCATCGTTAGCTGGCGGAATGTCGTAGGTGAACCACGCGCCGAACACGAAGCCTGGGTCGCCCTCGCGTGCGGGCTGCACTTCGAACATCAATCCCTGGCCTGAGGTAGCCGGTTCGAACCACGCGCCGGACTGGCGTTGGCTGAAACCGTTGTTATCGGCTACCGTCGTCGGCGGCGATAGCGTCGTGCCGTCGGTCCGCAGGCAAGCTTGCAATCTTGGGCCCAGACGTTCCAGCGGCATGCTCGCGCTGCGACCGCCTTCGACGTTGGCGTTGAAGGTGTAACTGAGCGTGGCGCGATCGCAATCGGTGAGTCGCAATTCGGCGCGACCAACGACCTCAGCCTGGGTGATCGGCGGTGCCGCGAATCGCCCGCCGGTATTGCGCACGATCTCCAGATCGGCGCTGGCGGCGCCAGCCACTGGCGACCCCTGCAGGTAGTACCAGGCCAGTTGCGACTGATCGCCATACGGCGCGCCGCGATAAGTGAACCATGGCGCGAAGATCAGATTGGCAGCGGGGATGTAGCTGATCAAAAAGCCCTGGCCTGGAATGCCGGGGTGGAACCAGGGGCCGGAAAGCCCCGGCTGACTCGGCGGCACGTCCGATGTGGCGCTGAGTCGGATCGTTCCCGAACGCAACTGGTCGGCGTCGTTCGATTGATAGCGAGAGTACGCAATGCGAACGTCGTCGCCAAACTCGCCTTGCCTGACCAGCTGCGTTCTGCAGGTGTTTCCCGCCTCGCACGGCAAAGTTCTGGCATCGACGCGATCGCCGTCGTTGTCGAGTAGCACAAGGGACAGAGCGGCGCCTTCGTCGCGCGCCAGCAGCAGTCGACTGCTTCCGGCCAGATAACCGATCGCAGGTGCGCGCTGAAGTTTCAGCCACAGGATGCTGCGCCAATCGGGAGTGACCGACAGAATGCGTACCGGCCCGTCGGCCGCCGGATCTTCCGGCGCCAGCGACACGAAACGGTTGCCATTGCCGATGATGAGGCGCCCTGCGCGTCTGCTGCCGTCATACGCCGCATCGATTTCCTCATTCATTTGCGTGCGGTCCATCGCGGTGTCGAGCACGCGCAAGAACAAGCGCCGCGCCGCGCCGCCGACCCGGTCTTCGATCAGCGCCAGATATTGCCCATCCACGAAATACTCGATCGGCAGTTGCTGCAGGGCGAAGTTGCGCGACACGAAATCATCGCTATCGAACCACGCGGCTTGCAGCGCCCCTCCAGGGCTGCGTCCGATCGCCACCATGCTGGCGCCGAGTTGCCGATCGCTGCGCAGCCGGAGGTACTCGCCCGACGTCGTGCGCAGTGGCGGCAGGATGACCGGCGGCAACGGCCGGGCATCGGCGATTCGCCATCGGCGCACCTCGGCGCCGCCTTCGAGGTTGCGATCGATCAGCGCAAGCGTGCCATTGGCGAACACGCCGAACTGCGCACCGATGGTCGCGTTCACCGGCACTTCCAACAAGGTCGTGCCGTCATTCAGGCGCAAGCAGCGTATGCGCAATTGCGCCGGGGCTTGGAAGCAGGCAGTGGTATCGGCAAACGCGAACGGCGATTCCGGCGCCGGGAGGCTGGTTTGCTCTTCGTTGGCGAACTCGCGCTGCCAAACCACCGTTCCCTGCGCGTCGACGCGCGCCACAACCGTTCTTCCGGCATCGCCCAGCATGAGCAGCCGCACATCGCTGCGCTGGTACTCTCCCAGAAGTTGCATGGAGACATCGGCCGGCTGGATGGAGACTGCGCTGGTTGCGCCCTCGGGCGCTACGCGATGGACGCCATTGTCCGCCATCAGCCACCAGCCTTCGTCCGCTTGCGGCACCGCAAAGTTCACTCGAAGCAGTGGAATCGCGCGGTCGCTCAGCAACTGCCCGGTTCGCGAGACGCGCAGCAGTCGCGCCGGTTGAATGCCGCTCCACAGCGGCAATTCGACATCGCCGTTCTCCAGGATGCGCAGCGCACAGCCTTGGATGCTTGGGACGCATTCGAATCCCACTGGCAGATCGAAGAGCGTGGATGCGCTGGGCAGAAAAAGCGCCGTCGAGGGTCCAACGTCGCGTCTGGCGATTACTGCGAAACGCGATTCCGAATCGCCAGCGACGCCGAGAATCCCGTTGCTGCGCAACAGATCGATGGAACGCGACGTGAGGCGCTGGCCATTGGCATTGAAAGAGAGGATCGCCAGCGGCCCTTCCGACTGAAATCCGCCGGTCACCGAGCCGAAGGCAAGCACGCCGCCATCGGCGCGCGGCAGCAGCCAACGGAAGGCACCGCCGGGAGTATCGGCCTGCCAGCGCCAGCGAACCGCGCCAAGGGCATCCACGCGCGCCAGCACAGCTGGCCCGCCTCTGATCGAATCGGAGCCCGCGATGTACACCCCCTCAGCGTCATCGGCGACGGGGTTGCTGGCGGCATTGAGCGTGGTGTCGAGCCGGATATCGACCAAGCGCCGTCCAGCGGCATCGTGCCGGCTTAACGAGTAGTTGCCAAGGCCGCTTGGGCTGTACAGGAGCCACAGCCCGCCAGAGGGCGTGACAGCGGGCGCGTAGCAACTGGTGAAGACGGGTCGTTCATTGTTGCGCCAACGCACGCCGCCGTCATCGAACTTTCGCACTGCGCAATTGGCATCGAGCGCCAGCATGCCGCCCTCGATATCCAGCAAGCGCGCCGCAGGCGGAACATTGCTGGCTTGGGGAAACGCCGGTTCGAACACGCGGGTCAGACGGCTGCCGTCCGCCGCGTAGCGATCGAAGCTGATGACGTTGCGGTGCAGCACGAAGGCATGAAAACCGCCGTCGGCGGCGTTCGTTATGTACCGCACCTCCGGCGAAAACGCGGTCGACGCGAAAGTGATGGGCGTCTGTTGATCCCAGGCAGCTGCCATGCTCGGCAGCAACGCCAGCAACAATCCGCAAATACGCATGGATCTTTCTCAGTCGGCAATAGCCAGATGCGAACCATAGCCGCGAATGGCCGCGGCAGTCTGAATCTGGCGAATTCGCTGAGCCATCGGCGCACTCGCACTGCGACAGAAGTGTCGGCAATCTGCGGTCGATTTGCGAACTGGGGTTGGGGCCCTTATTGAAGCGGCACGAGTTAGTTCGGCCCGCACCCACCTGCGCGCTGCAACTGCTGCATGCCACTGCGGCCGCTGTGCTCGGCGGCCAACTCGTTGCTATCGAACTGGAACTGGAACACTGCGCGATCGCAACCGACGAAGGTTAGCGTAGCCATGCCGACGCGAAACGTGCTCGACGACGCGGTTCGATCCAACTCGCCACCAATCACTCGCAGAATCGGCAATTCGATCCGACCGCCGGAGGCGCCCTCGAGCGGCGCTTGCAGCGTAAACCAGTCCTGTTGCGTGGAATCGTTGCCGGGAGGAACATCGTAGGTGAACCAGGCGCCGAAAACGAAACCCGCATCGCCGGCACGCGCTGGTTGCACTTCGAACATCAGCCCTTGACCTGAGCTGGCCGGCTCGAACCAAGCCCCCGATTGGCGCTGGCTGAAGCCATTGCTATCGGCAACCATCGTTGCGGTTGCCAGTGTGGTGCCATCGGTGCGCAAGCAGGGTTGAAGTCGCGGGCCAAGGCGCACCAAGGGCATGCTGCCGCTGAGACCGAACTCAACGTCCGTATTGAATGCATAGCTTAGCGTCGCCCGATCGCAATCGCTAAGGCGCAGTTCTGCGCGGCCGACGACTTCCGCTGCCGTAACCGGCGGCGCTGCGAATCGGCCGCCGACGTTACGGACGATCTCCAAGTCAGCACGCGTTGCGCCTGCGGCAACCGTGCCTCGCAAGTAATACCACGATAAAGCCGATTGGCCTCCGCGCGGCACACCACGGATGTACGCAAACCACGGCGCGAAGACAAACTTCGTTTCTGGGATGTAGCTGACCATAAATCCTTGGCCGGGAATGCCCGGATGAAACCACGGACCCGCCAGGCCCGGCTGACTAAGTGGCACGTCGGGCGTTGCGCCAAGTCGAATCGTTCCCGAGCGCAACTGGCGACCGTCGTTAGCCTGGTAACGATTGAACGCGACGCTCACGTCGGTGGCGAACTCGCCCTGTCGATGGAGATTGCTAAAGCACCGACTACCTGTCTCGCAGGGCAAGGTTTTGGCGTCGACGCGATTGCCTTCGTTGTCGAGCATCACGAAGGCCAGAGCTGCGCCTTCGTCTCGCGCCAACAATAGTCGACGGCTGTCGTACAAATAGCCAATGGCGGGAGCGCGCTCACGCTTGCTCCAGAGCAGCGTGCGCCAGTCTGGCGTGACCGACACGATGCGCTCGGAGCGTGGGAGTAGCTCCGACGCCAGCGACACGAAGCGATTGCCATCGCCGATGACTAAGTGCGCCACTCGCCCATCGGCGTCGGTGACGACATCCAGCTCCTCGTCCATTTGCTCGCGGTCCAGGGCCGTGTCCAGCGCACGCAGATTTAGCCGCCGCGTGCCGCCGCCAATGCGCTCATTGATGAGTGCGAGATACTGCCGATCAACGATGAAATCGAGCGGCACGTGCGGCAGCGTGAAGTTCCGAGAAGCGGTGTCGTCGTTGTCGAACCAAGCCGCCAGAACTGCTCCGAGTGAGCTACGACCAATCACTACCATGCTGCCCCCGCCGTACCGATCATCACGCAACTGCAGGTATCCGGCGGGTTCCACGCGCAGCATCGGCAGGACGACCCGGGGCAACGGCTGGGCGTCTGCGATTCGCCAACGGCGGACTTCGGCACCACCTTCGAGATTGCGATCGACCACTGCAAGCGTGCCATCAGCGAATACCCCGAACTGCGCGCCGATCGCCGCGTTTGTCGGGACTTCGAGCGCCGTCGCGCCGTCGCTGAGGCGTAGGCAATAGACCTGCGCCTGGCCAGCGAAGCACGCGGCCCCATCGGCGATTGCCAGCGCACGGTTCCCGGTCAATTGGACCGAGGGCGTGTTGGCAAAGGCGCGCTGCCAAAGCACCGTACCTCGCGCGTTCACACGCGCCAAGACGGCCTTCCCGCCATCGTCCAGGACCAGCAACCTCACGTCGCCGCGCTGGAATTCCGCCACAGATGGCAGCGACAATGCGGCAGGCTCTATCGGAAATGGGCGCGTCGAGCCGTCGATCGCAACACGCTGGAGGCTGTCGCCAGACAAGAGCCACCAGCCCTCGTTGGTTTGCGGAACCGCGAACGTGACCTGCTGCTCAAGCGGAATGATTCGTTCGCTGAGCAACTGGCCGGTTCGCGAAATGCGCAGCAGGCGGGTCTGCACGCCATTGCGCAACGGCAACTCGACATCGCCGTTATCCAGCAGCCGCAGCGCGCAGCCTCTATCGCTGGGAATGCACTCGAATCCCGTCGGCAGATCGAATGGCGCCGATGCGTCAGGTACTAACACGGCCGTCGACGACGATCCGATTCGGCGCTTGGCGATCAGCGCGAAGCGCGATTCGGAGTCGCCCACGACACCTTGAATTTGGTTGCCGCTAAATTCATCGAACGCGCGCGATGCGATCGGTTCTCCAGCGCCGCTCAACGATAGGATCGTGAGCGGGTCGGCAGACAGCGAACCGTCGGACAATGATCCAAAAGCCAATACGCCGCCAGCCGCACGCGGCAGCAGCCAGCTGAACCGACCGCCGTCGGCGGCATCTGCCTGCCATCGCCAGCGAGTTGTGCCATCGGCGCGTACGTTGATAACAACGGAACGTCCGCGAACGGACGCATCCGAGCCGCCGAGCGACACAGCGCCTTCACTATCGACGACGGGATTGCTGGAGGCGTCAATCGTGTCGTAGAGCTCCAGGTTGAGTACGAGTCGTCCCATAGAGTCATAGCGAGTCAAGAAGGACGCTCGTAGGAGCACACTGAATTGCACACTGTGAGACAACCAAACCCCGCCCGAGGGTGTGATCGCCGGCAAGCAGCGGGAAGACAGCATCAGCAGCTCGCTTCGCCAGATCACATCGTCGCCGACCTTCGCCATCGAACATGCCGTACCTACGGTAAGCGCGCTGCCCTGGAAATCGATCACGCGTCTCGCCCCAGCAAGATCGCCGCCCGCCAACCGGGCGACAGGTTCGAAAATGCGGGTCAGGCGCCGACCGTCCGGCGTATAGCGATCGACGCTCAGAATACTGTCGCGGTGGCGCACCACCGCATGAAAACCACCGTTTGCCGCGCTGGCCAAATGGACGACCTTAGGCGCAACCTCAGGCGCGGAGATAGCAATGGGCGTTTGATCCCAGGCAGCGCCAATATTGGGTAGCAACGCTAACCATAAGCCAAGCGTGCGCATGAGCTACTCTTTCAGTGAGGAGTTATCTACTATCGCGGATAGAGGTCGCAAAGAAGCTCACTTCTGTGCGGCGGCCATGCCGCCCAGCGGCGCGTCAGTCTGAGTTAACGACGGGCGCGTCGGTTGCTGCATCGCGCCTCGCCAGCAGCTGCATGCTGGCAGTGAGCAGCGGCGACAAGCCTTCGCGCTGCGCGGCGGAGACCAGATAGAAGTCTGCCTTACGACGCAGTTTTCGCATCACCGCCTTCGCTGCAGCGCGTGCTTCTTCCATCGACGCAAAAAGATCGGATTTATTGAAAACGATCCAGCGCGGCTTGTCGAGTAACGCGGCGTCGAAGCGCTTCAACTCGCGCTCAATCGCGCGGATTTGCTTCTCGGGTGCTTCTCCGCCTTCGAGCGGCGCGAGATCGACGACATGCCACAGCAGGCGCGTGCGCTGCAGGTGCTTGAGGAAATGTGTGCCTAACCCGGCGCCATCGGCAGCGCCTTCGATCAAACCCGGAATATCGGCAACGACAAAACTCTGGTCGACATCGATACGAACCACGCCCAGATTCGGGTGCAAAGTGGTGAACGGATAGTCGGCAACTTTCGGCGTCGCGGCAGAAATCGCTCGAATGAGCGTCGACTTGCCGGCATTGGGAAAACCGAGTAGCCCCACATCGGCCAGGACTTTCAGTTCGAGTTGCAGCTCGCGCTCCTCGCCCGGCGTGCCAGGCGATGCGCGGCGCGGCGCGCGGTTCACGGAGCTCTTGAAGTGCACATTGCCCCTGCCACCTTCGCCGCCTTGAGCCACCAGCAAGCGTTCCCCATGGCGCGTCAAGTCGCCGATCAGCTCGCCAGTGTTTGCATCGATCACGGTGGTGCCCACCGGGACGCGAACGAGCAGATCGTCGCCGCCCTTTCCGTAGCACTGACGGCTCATGCCATTTTCGCCGCGCTCGGCACGAAAGCGCCGTTGGTGGCGGAAATCCACGAGCGTGTTCAGGCCTTCATTGGCAATGAGCCAGACGCTGCCGCCATTGCCGCCATCGCCGCCATCCGGCCCGCCGAGCGGTATGAACTTTTCGCGCCGAAAGCTGACCATGCCGTTTCCACCGTTGCCGGCATGCACGTGGATTCGAGCTTCGTCGACGAATTTCATTTCTTTACTCCGGGCAAGAAAAACCCCGCCGTAGCGGGGTTCTTCGTCTGCTTTCGTTCGCTCGAACGATCAGGCGCTGACGACGCTGACGAAGCGACGATTCTGTGGACCGCGGACCTTAAACGCCACGGTGCCATCGGTCAACGCAAAAAGCGTGTGATCGCGGCCCATGCCAACGCCGGGACCGGCGTGGAACTGCGTGCCGCGCTGACGCACGATAATGTTGCCCGCTTCGACAGCCTGGCCGCCGTAGAGCTTGACGCCGAGGTACTTCGGGTTCGAGTCGCGGCCGTTGCGAGTAGAGCCGCCAGCTTTCTTATGTGCCATGACGCATCAATCCTTGTGCAAAGGATCAGCCGGAAATGCCGGTGATCTCGATTTCGGTGTAGTGCTGACGGTGGCCCATCTGCTTGCGATGGTGCTTGCGGCGGCGGAAATGCACGATGTGCACTTTGTCCGCGCGACCATGGCTCTTCACCGTTGCGGCCACTTTGACGCCATCGACGAGCGGCGCGCCAACGCGGATCTGGTCGCCATTGGCCACCAGCAAAACTTCGCCAAGCTCGATCGCATCGCCTTGCGCGGCATTGAGCTTTTCAACTTTCAACACATCACCGGGCGCAGCGCGGTACTGCTTACCACCGGTCGCAAAGACGGCGTACATCGAGAACCTCGTCCATAAGGGCATTTCAAGAGAGCCGCGAAGCATATATCGCGGCGGTGGCTCGGTCAATGAATGGTGGTGTAACGTGGGTCGCCGCTTGCGCGTCGCAGCTTGCCAAGTGGATTCGTGGCATTTGCGTTGTGCACAAGTACCGTCGTCGTTGCTGCGGATCCATGGCTGATTCGACGGTGTTGCCGGGGTGCCACATAAGACATTGATTTATAAAGACCAAACCGGATCGATCAGGAACTAACCAAGGCGGCGGGAGTGGCGTCAGTTGGCGCTTTCGCCAGTTCATCCACGGACTTATCCACAAGCTTTCCCACAGCAAATGTGGATAAGCCGGAAAGATCCATTTGCATCAGCAGGTTGCTTCTTGAACTTAATGCACTTTCTGAAGAACAGTGTCAGCGACCTGCGATTTCTCGCAAATTGTCATGGCGACCGGCATCCGCGACCCGTAGCGGGCTTCAGGGCGAATCGAAGGCCCAGGTACGGATGCTGATGCGGACTTCATTTTTGCCTGATCTGGCGAACAGCTTGGTTGGCAGCGGCGGCTGTTGCGTCTGGTCGAAGCCAAGGTAATCGATCTGCCAGCCGGCCTGGCTCAGGCTGCTCAGATTGCCCGCTTCGTCGAAGCTCGGCGTCGCATCGGATTCCGGTGCGCGCATTCCCAATATCCAGTAACGCAGCGAGCGCGACGGCACACGCCATCCCAGTTCGCGTTGCAGCAACTCATCGGCTGTGGCAGCAACGCGCACGGCGCCGCTGGACTCGATCAGCAACGCCTGGCCCGGTTGCGATTCGATGCGCCAATTCTGAGCGCCAACCGGCGCCACGAAGCGCAGCGTGAACGCCGGTCCACGCTGCTCCCAAAAAAAACGTCCGCTGCCGCCATCGTTGCCGTTGCTGACGGCGATCCGTCCATTCAGCGAGAAGTGCGTGCGTTCGAATAACGCACTTTCGCGCGACGACAATTGCTGCTCGCCGTCCGCTGGCGCCAGCGCTACGCGCGGCCGCGTCGCGCAGCCGCCCATCAGCGCCGCACACAGCAGCGCGCAAGTAATGGTTCTCAGCACTACTTCAACACGCCAATCTGGTTGAACTCGATCCCGCGCTCTGTGACCTGCATGCGCACATCCAGGATCTCAACGCGCTCGCCAAAGGCTTTGAACATCGCCTTCGATTGCGCAATGGCCTTGGCCTCTTGCTCGGAGGCTTCCGGCGGCGCCTCAGGCATGATGGCTTCGAACACCGAAAAGAATTTGCCGCCGACGGAGTATCTAAACACCGTGCCATCGCTCGTCGCGGGCGCACTCAGCGCGGTCAGCGAGGCATCGGCGACATCGGCGGTGGCCATCGCCAGCACTTTGTCGTTCATCAGCGCTTTGAGCTGGAGCGGTATCGGCGCCGGCACCGTGTCATCCGGCAGGGCCACGATATTGCCGTCTGCCGCAAGCGTTACTTTGGCCAGCGGCGGCAGCGATTGCTGCGCCAGGCCCCACAGCAACAGCGGCGTTGGCGAGCCGATGGCGACAAAACCGCTCAGTGCCGACGGCATCTCGGCGCCTTTTTCCATCTCCAGTTGGGTCAGGCCAAAATGCAGGGCGGTGACGGAGCCAGCCATCGCCAGGCCAGGGTTGGCAAGATTGCTTTTCAGTTCCAGCGCGGCATCGTTGAGGCCCTTCAAATCCTCGCACGCATAGGGCGCGGCGTTGATCGCGTCGGCGATCGTGCCGAGATACTTGACCGCCTCCGGTACGTTGGCGCTGAGCGCGACGCGCAGCAGTACCGATTCGTCGTTGGCGCCGCCAGGGATCGGGGCGGTGATCGGCAGCATCGCTTTGGCCTTGACCGGGTCCATCTCGATCACGGTATTGAAATCCATGCGATTGGCGGTGAACTCGCGCGCACCAAAAACCGCTCGTGGCATGGTCTGGGCGATGGACAGCAATTCTTGTTGGCATGTGGCGCTCAAGTTGGGCGCCTCGCCGCCAAAGGCCGCGATCAGCGCGCTGTCGGCGGCATTCTGTCCGGACAAGCGCTTGACCAGATCGACGATATCGATATAGCCGGAAAACTGTCCGTCGTAGCTCATCTTATTGTCGAGGGCGGACAGAGCACCGCTGTCGGCAATACTTGTTTCCGGTAGTGTGATGCCGAGCAGGCGCTCAAGACGAGCGGCGTCGGCGTTCGCTGGCGCCATCGTCACCACAAAATGCGGCCCGACGGCGCCGAACAGCACCTGCGCCTTGTCGTTTCCGAAATGCTTCAAACTGAGTTCGCCAACCGCTTTGACCGGTAATGGCTTGCCGGCGCGTTCCTCAATGCGCTTGAACATGGCATCGAGTTTGGCCGGGTCCTCGATCTCGATGCGATACACGGGCAATAAGTCCACGCCGTAGATGGCATAGCGTTTGGCGAAGCTGATGCCGGTTTTGGCGCTGGCATCGGGGCCAATGAGTTGCGCCATTTCCGGCATCGCCGCGCGCAACCAGAGTCCAAGTTCGCCCTCGATCTCCTTCATGGCTGGCGAGTCGGCCATGTCGACATACATCTGGCTGACACTGTCGCCGTACATTCCCAACCATGCGCGCAACACTTCATCGGGCATCGCCTTTTGATTGGCCATCACATAGGGAGTGTCGGCGGGCACGTAGGCCAGCACATCGCTCGGCGCTTCGTCTTTGCCGCACGCGGCCAGACTGAGGCTGATGGCGGCGACAAGCGCCAGACGGATTCGCGTCATGTTGCACTCCAGGGCAATGGTTCGCGACGAGAATAACCGCATCCAAGCCAACTCGGCTTGCAAAGTTCACAATGAACGGCGCAGATTCGACGGCAGGCGGAAGGGCGCGTGCTTTGGGGGTACACATGGAATGGATCATGGGTGGATCCGCTGCGCTGTTAGCGGCGGCGCTTGTCCTGATCGAAACCAGAAGACGCCGCGAATTACGCTCGCACCGGCAGGCGATGGACCGCATTCACCGCTATCGGCAAGCGTTCATCGATGTGCTGCGCGCCGATTTCACCGAGCTGGATGCGGTTTTGCAGCGATTGCTTCACTGCTTATTGGAAACCATCGCCGTCGAGCGCGTCAGCCTGTGGCTGTTCGCCGATGGACGCGAGACCATCGTGCGGCGGGCGCTCGTCCAGCGCCGGCCCGAGCAACCTGCGGGTCCTTCGCGGCTGGATCGCACAACTCACCCGCGTTACTTCGATGCCGTCGGCCAGGAGTTTGTCGTGGCCGCGGATGATGCGCATGTCGACTTGCGCACCGCAGAATTCGAACGCGACTACTTAAAGCCGCTCAACATCGGAGCCATGCTCGATGTGCCGATACGCACGTTCGGCAGACATGCCGGCTTGCTCTGCGTCGAACACCTCGGCGGCCCGCGGAAATGGACGCGCGAAGATCAGACCTTTGCCGCTGCGGTCGCTACCCAGATCGCTTTCGCGTTCGAGCGCGCCGAGCACTTCGAGGCGCGCGATGCGCTGGTGAAGCGCACGCTGCGCGATGCCGATACCGGGTTGCCGAATCTGGTGATGTTGCGCGATCACCTCGGCGAGTTGCTCGGCCAGGGTCTGGGCTGTGCGCTGGTCGCTGCCAGCTCGCCGCAGGCGCGACTGATCGAAGCGACGCGCGGCCCGGCATTTTGCGACGCATTGATGCGCCGCGTGGCCGAACGATTGTCCTTGCTGGCGACGCAGGATCGCATCCTGGCGCGCACCGCGCGCAGCGAATTTGCGCTGGTACTTCCGGGAGAATCGCAGCTGCGGGCGGTGGAAGGTTGGGCGCTGCGTATTCGCAATGCGCTGGCCGAGCCCTTCGATATCGACGGCGAGCGATTTCGACTCACGCTCAACGTGGGATATTCGGTGGCGAACCCAGGCGATCGTGTCGATGCCGATCGCTTGCTCAATGAGGCGTCGTCGGCGCTGCGCGATGCCGAGATTGAGGGCCATCACGCATTCGATCCCTCCGAGCGCGGTCGCGCACAGCGGCGCCTCGAGATCGAGCAGTCCCTGCGCGGGGCGCTCGATGAGGGCGGGTTCGAGTCGTGGTTGCAGCCGCTGATCGATATCAAAGAGCGTCGTATCGTCGCCTTCGAGTCGCTACTGCGTTGGCGTCACGGCGGCGAGGTGCTGTCGCCGGTGCGCTTCATCGACGAGGCAATCGGCAGCGGGCTGATCGTGCCGATCGGGCGAATCGCATTGAACGCGGCGATCGAGAACTATCTGCGACTTTGCGCACGGCTGCCGCGCCTTGACGCCCGGCTCGCCATCAACCTCTCGGCGCCGGAGCTGATGAATGTCGATCTTGAACGGCATTTCATCAACCTCATCGATCGCTCCGGCGTGGCGCCCGAACGCATCATCATCGAAGTGACTGAAACCGCGTTGGTGGGCGACCTCGATCGCGCGCAGCGCACGCTCGATCATCTGCGCGCGTCGGGCATCAGCATCTGCCTTGACGACTTCGGTACCGGCTTCTCCTCGCTCACCTGGCTGAAGCGGTTTCCGATCACCGAAATCAAAATCGAAAGCTCGTTCGTGCGCGGCATGGGTAACGATCCGCGCGATGAGGCCATCGTCGAAGCCGTGGTTGCACTGGCACAGAAACTGGGGCAGCAGGTGGTGGCCGAAGGCGTCGAAAACGTCGAGCAATTGCGGCGACTGCAGCAGCTCGGCGTGCGCTATGTACAGGGCTACTACTTTTCGCCGCCCGCGGCAGCCGAAAGCTTCACCGACGAGAGCATCGCCGCGATGTTGGCGTTGTTAGACGCGTGAGGCCAGATCGTAGAGCAGACCGGTGAGCAGCAAGCGAACAATCAACAGGCCCAGCACCACGATTGCGGGCGACAGATCGATGGGTCCGATTGGCGGTACGAAGCGCCGCACCGCGCGCAGCATCGGCTGCGCCAGGCGCTCTACCAGGTACACGATCGAAGTGCCGGCGCGCGGCTGGAACAGGCTGAACAGCGCCGACAGGACCACGCACACGATCATTGCGCCAATGGCGAAGCCGAGCGCACCAGCTAGCCCGCCCACCATCCAGGCCAGCGGCGACCCAGTGAACCAGAACAGCAGCATGTATTCGAGCGTTGCCGTCAGCCAGAACAGCAGCACGGCAGTCAGGCTGAGATTGCGATAACGCGGGACGAAGCGCTCGATCGGGCGGAACACCGGGTTGGTGACGCCATACACCCAGCCGACCACCGGATCGGAAAACGGCGCACGCACCAAGGGCAGCGCGAGGCGCAGGAAGAGGATCGTCAGCGGTATCCAGAACAGGAAACCGATGATCAGTTGGTAAATCGTCATGCCCATGTCGATGTCGATCGTAGCGCGTTGAGCTGATTATCGATCCGGCATGACTCGACCGGCAATTTGCGGGCGGCGGGGGTAGGGGGAAGGGGGCAGCGGCCGCACTTATTCTTCATCTGGCAAGGTTCTGCAGAGGTTGACTCGAAGAACGGCGCCCCGCGTCCCGCACCGGGCCGGCTCGCGAACGGGTTGCGCCGCGTCACGATGCGGTCCGCGCGGCGATCGCGGCCCACTCCGCCGCGGAGACCGGCATCACCGAGAGCCGATTGCCGCGTTTGACCAGTGGCATGTTCGACAGCGCATCGATCGTCTTCAGCTCATCGAGCGTGAGCGCTGACTTGAGCTTGCTGACGAAAGCGACCTCAACGGCCGACCAGCGCGGATTGTCGGGTGGGGACGTGGGGTCGAAATAATCGCTGTCTGGATTGAACTGCGTTGGATCGGGAAAGGCCGGCTTGCTGACCTTGGCGGTTCCAACAATGCCGGGGACTGCGCAGCTCGAATGGTAGAAGAGCACCTGATCGCCGACCGCCATCGAACGCAGATAATTGCGTGCCTGGAAGTTGCGGACGCCATCCCAGGCCTCTTTTTTCTTGCGCTTCAGATCGTCGATCGAGAACACGTCGGGTTCGGATTTCATCAACCAGTAGGCCACGCTGCGCTCCGTCGAAGGATTTGTGTTTCGGTGACGACGACATCCAAAGCGACGTCCCACGGCGCGCTTGGAATGACATCGACGTGCTGGCAGTCGAACGCGCAACCGATCAACATCGGCGCGCCCTCTGAGTGCAACCGATGGTGCAGCGCCCGGTCATAGAAACCGGCTCCCGAGCCGAGGCGCTGGCACCGCGAATCGAAGGCCACCAACGGCACAACGATCGCGTCCAATCCGCTCGCGTTTACGCATTCGCTCGCCGCGGACATCGGCTCCAGGATACCGAATGCGTTGGGTTGCAGGTGCCGGAAATCGCCACGCCAGCGCGCGAAGGCGAGGCTGCGATCGGCCGCAATCTTCGGCAGATAAAGTTGACGCTTATCGGCCAGCAGCGCATCGATGAGCGGCGCGACCGACAGCTCACTGGCGACTGCCATATATGCCGCGATGCGCTGGATGGAGGCATCGAGCAGCGCCAGCGCGCGCGAATTGATTGCCGTCGTCGCGCGGTCGCGCTCGCGCGCCGTCAGCGCGCGGCGTTGCTGCCGGGCTTGCTGGCGCATGAGCGCGCGCGCGTCTGTCATCAGGGGTCCTCCGCCGATGCCGGTGCGGGTCAAGCGACCTTGATCCTTCGGATCAGGTGGGAAGATAAGAAGCCGCTAAAGGCGGTCCGCGTGAAGCGGACATGCACATGCACGGCGTGGAACACTTCCCAAGGTCGAACAACAGGGTCAAGGTATAATGCGGACGCGCTGTCGAACAACGCAGAGGACGCCCAGCTATCTTACGTGAGTTGCGAGCGCTGCCTCAAGCTTGGCGTTCATCTTCCTCAGCTCTTCGCCAACATCGCTGCCGACGCGGCTCAGCTCCTGCTTTTGCTGCAGCGATTCGAATGCGATGTTCAGTGCCGCCATCACCGCAATCCGCTCCAGGCCAACCAGTTTTGCGCTGGAGCGCACCTCGCGCATCTTGCCGTCGAGATAGGCCGCCGCCTGAATCAAGCCTTCTCGCTCTTCGGGCGAGCAGGCAACGGCGTACTCGCGATCGAGAATAGTCACGTTGATCGCACTCATCCGGCCTGCTCCATGGCTTTGAGACGAGAAATCATTGCCTCCACGCGACTGCGCGCCTGCTCGTTCTTCGCCAATAGCTGCGCGCGCTCGCCGGCAAGTTGTTCCTGCGCGGCTTTAAGGCGCACGTTCTCGTCGCGCAATGCGGTATGCGCGCGCAAAAGCTCATCGAGACGACTCGACAATGCCGACAACTCGCTGGCCACTTTACTCTCCGCCATGCATGCACCGCTGCTTCTAGACGTCAATTTCCGGGCGCCCCCGCGACTATAGCGGCTCGAATCGTCGTTTGTCGTTGGTGTTCACGGGGTCGAGTCGATAGCGTCCGGACAATTGCGAGTCGCAGTGAGAAAGCCGAAGCGAGAAGTGCCAGGACGTTGCTTTCCCATCCACCATTCACTATTGACCATCGACTACTCATCTTCGACCTACTGCAATCCAGTGCGCAATCTGATCTTGATCCTCGGCGACCAGCTCGATTCGAACAGTGCCGCATTCGACGGCTTCGACGCCACGCAAGACGCGGTGTGGATGAGCGAGGTACGCGAAGAGTCCACGCATGTGTGGTCGCACAAAGCACGCATCGCATTGTTCTTGAGCGCCATGCGCCACTTCGCTGCCGAATTGCGCGAGCGCGGTTTCGTTGTCTACTACAAACGCCTCTTCGAGCACGGCTACGAATCGCTCGCCGCCGCGCTGGTCGCCGATGTGACGGAGCTTAGGCCTGTGCGCGTGATTCTGGTCGAACCGGGCGATTTTCGCGTGCGCGAGAGTTTGCTGGCAGCGCTCGGCGCCGCCACCGTGGATGTGGTGCTTAGAGGCGATCGACATTTCCTGGTCAGCCTGGATGAGTTTCGCGCCTGGGCCAAAGGCCGCAAGGAGTTCCGGCTGGAGCACTTCTATCGCCATTTTCGCCGCGCGCAGAATGTGCTGATGGACGGCGGCGAACCTGCTGGCGGGCAGTGGAATTTCGATCGCGACAACCGCGAGGCTTTCGGCGCTAACGGGCCAGGCGCACTGCCGGCGCCGTTGCGGTTTGAGCCGGATGCGATCACGCGCGATGTGCTGGCGATGGTCGCCCAACGCTTCGCCGAGCACCCTGGCAACCTGCGTCACTTCGATTGGCCGGTCACAGCGGCGCAGGCGCAGGAGGCCTTGCACGATTTCATCGAACATCGGCTGGTTGCATTCGGCGCGTATCAGGACGCGATGTGGGTCGATGAGCCATGGCTCTATCACTCGCGGCTGGCCGCCGCACTCAATCTCAAGCTCATCGACCCGCGCGCGGTCATCGAAGCCGCAGAAAACGCCTGGCGCAAAGGCCGCGCGCCGCTGGCTGCGGTCGAGGGTTTTGTGCGCCAGATCCTGGGCTGGCGCGAGTACGTTCGTGGCCTCTACTGGTGGCGCATGCCCCAATATCTGGCCGACAATGCCTTAGGCGCTCATGAGCCGCTGCCGCACTTCTACTGGACGGGCGACGTCGAGATGCGGTGCATGCAGCAGGCGATCTCTCAGACGCTGGAGTACGGTTATGCGCACCACATTCAGCGTCTGATGGTGACTGGCTTGTATGCGCTGCTGTTGGGCGTGCGCCCGGACGAGTTGCACGCCTGGTATTTAGCGGTGTACGTCGATGCCGTGGAGTGGGTCGAGCTGCCGAACACCATCGGCATGAGCCAGTACGCAGATGGCGGTTTCATGGCCAGCAAGCCGTACTGCGCAAGCGGCAAGTACATCCAGCGTATGAGTAACTACTGCGCTGGCTGTCGCTTCGATCCAGGCAAATCGGTAGGCGCGGACGCGTGCCCTTTCACCACCCTGTATTGGGATTTCTTGATGCGCCACGAAGCGCGTTTCGCGCGCCATCCGCGAACGGCGCTGCAATGGAAAAATCTGGCGCGCTTGAGCGAAGATGAGAAAGTCGCCATTCGTGCGCAGGCGGCAGTGTTACGGGCTGGCCCATCGCCGCTCGGCGGCAACAGCACGTCGACATAAAGGCACGGCGCCACGACACTTCCTCTAGAACGAAAACCAAAAGCTACTGAAAATCCGCGGCTGTCAGCGGCGGCAAGCCGTGCCGAGCGCGCGCTCTGTCGCACTGCGGACTTTGCGTTTCGCCGTCTTCGAAGCTGGGCTTTAGGTCGCGGCAGGGCGATGGGCGCTGCCGATAAATGCCGCACCATGCGTGGCTACCGATCTCGCCTTGGAGTTGCTCGCAACGCGGCTCGGGTTGATCGGTGCCGCGCATCGCCACGCGGTGCGGATCGAGTTTCTGCGTCCACTCGATTCGCACCGCCGGCGCATCGTCATCGGACCCCGCGACGTCGGTTGTCTCCAGCCAGTGGAAGGCAACGCGGAACGTCGCGCAGCATGCGCCGCAGCGCAAACACGGATGCAATACGCTCACGACTCCAGCGTGGCGTGCATGGAGATGTCGAGGTTGAGCACGCGCGAGATCGGGCAATTGGCCTTGGCATCGGCGGCAATGGACGCGAAGCGTTCGGCATCGATTCCTGGCACGCGCGCGCGGGTCACGATGTCCGAGCGCGTGAGCTTGAGGCCTTTGTCGTCGCGCTCCATATGGATGGTCACTTCGGTAGAAATCTCATCGGCCTTGAATCCGGCGTTCTGCAATTGGAACGACAGCGCCATCGTGAAGCAGCCCGCGTGCGAGGCAGCGATCAGTTCTTCGGGATTGGTGCCGTTGGCGTCGCCGAAGCGTGTGGCGAACGAGTAGGGCGTGTTGTTCAGAGCGCCGCCGGGAGCGGAGAGTTTGCCGCTGCCGGATTGGATATCGCCGTTCCATACGGCATTGGCTTTGCGTTTGAGCATCGGTGTGGCTCCAGGTGGGTGGCGGAGGACGCCAATACTATCGGGCTTCTGTAGCCAAAAATGCGTCGATCTCGGCGCATCGGGCGCTGAGATTCTCCACACTCGCCGTCAGCGGTTCGCCGCCGGTCGCGCGCAGCGGATACGCGCGCGGATAGAGCGTCAGCAGCTCGCTGCTCGCGAGCACCGGTGCCTGGATCGCGGTCAGTCGTTCCAGCAGCGGATAGTCCAGCGCTGCGCGCAGCAAGGCGCCAGCGCGATTCAGCGCTTTGAGGACTTCCAGCGCTTTGATGTGCAGCAGCTCCGGTGCGGGCATATCCATCGCCCGTCGATGCGCCGCATCGCGCGCGTACCATGGAAAGAACAGATACTGATCGCGCACCAGGTGCCAGACCTCATGAAACTGCGTGCCCATCCAGTCGATGCGAAACTCAGGCACGTAGCGTTGCGCCAGTTCTGCGGATTGCCTTGCGTCGGCAACACCGACACCATCGAGAACCAATGCCGGCGCACGGCGGGCATTCTGCCGGGCCATTTCCACTGCGACACGCGCGCCTGCGAGCGTGCCGTAGATCGCGCAGTTGCCGATACTTAAGCTGTCGAGTGCCGCCCATAGCGTGCTGGCATAACTATCGATCGCCACTGGCATTGCCGCCGAATCGCCCATGCCAGGCAGATCGATGGCGACAACGCGGCGCCGCTCGCCCAGCAATTGAGCCAGCGGCAGCAGCATGCGCGCGCTGCCGGGCGCGGCGTGCAGCATCAGCAAGGGTAGCGGCGCGCCGGTGCGCCTCGCGAATACCGGAGCGCTGTCGGCGACACCGGCATCGCGGTCGGCAGAGTCCCAGGCGTGCAACTGGCCTTGCGGCAAGTCGATGAAACGCCGCTTCACGGCACGGCATCGCTCGGAGGCAGCGGGTCGACGCGGACGATGACGCCCAGCGCTGGATGGTCGAAGTAATGCACCTCGCCAGCAAGCACAACGCGTTTTTGTTTGAGCCGATAGCGCACCAACTCGCCTTTGGCCGGCGCGCGCAGCATCGCGTCGAGATCGACCTCGATGCCGCGCCCGATGCGCACCTGGATATCGCCGTCGAGTTCCGGCATGGACGCCGCCAATACGCCGCGCGCGGCATCGCCGCCCTCGACCGTCCTCTCGCCGCGCAAGCGTACGCTGCGGTTGCTCGCATCCTGTACCCAGGCGGTGTGCACCAGCGCCCGCGTGCGCGCATGGCGCGCCAGCGCATCGAAGGCACCGGTCAGTTGCCGCTGCTCTCCCGGCAGCACCGAATAGATTTCGCCGCCAGCGCCCATCAGCATGCCATCGAAATCGGGATCGGCGTCGTCTTTGGTCAGCGCGGCGCTCGCATCCGGGTTGTTGTACGCGAACACGATCACCTCGATTCGATACCGATCGCTCTGCGCATAGGCGAGCGGCGCGGCGAGCAGAAACAGCATCAGCAACAGGCGCATGCCATCGATCTCTTGGGCGAACGCTCCATCATAAGCGCTTAGCGGCCGTGCGCGTCACTCGCGCCAGAACGCGGGCGTCAGCAGCACCAGCAAGGTGAACACTTCGAGTCGACCGAGCAGCATCGCCAGCGAACACAGCCATACCGCAACATCGTTCAGATCGCGCACCGTGGCCGTGGCTTTGCCGAGTGCAGGGCCGACGTTGTTGAGCGACGAAGCGACAATCGAGAACGAGGTTACAAGGTCCTCGCCCGTGGCCGCCACACCGAGTGCAAGCACGACGTAGCATCCGATGTACACGGTCACGAATCCGGCGACCGCGGCGATGATCGACTCGCCGACCACCTGATTGCCGATCTTGACGACGAACTGCGCCCGCGGATGGATGACGCGCAGTATTTCGCGCCATGCCAGCTTTGCGGTGATCACGATTCGCACCAGTTTCAGGCCGCCAGATGTCGATCCCGCGCAGGCGCCGAAGAATGCGATCAACATGATAAAAGCGGGCAAGAATCCGCCCCAGTCGGCAAAACCTGTGGTCGTGAATCCCGTCGATGTCATCATGGAAACCACGTGGAACGTGCCGTGGCGAATAGATTCGACCAACGTCGGGAACGTGCCCGTGGCGTAGGCTCCCAGCGAGGCGATTGCCGAGAACAGCAGGATTAAACGCAAGTAAGCGCGAAATTCGGCATCTTGGAAGTACGCTGCCACGGAGCCGCGGTGCCAGGCGAGAAAGTGCAATGCGAAATTAGCGCCGCCGAGCAGAATGAACACGATGGCGATCGTTTCCAACAGCGGCGAATTGAAGACCGCGAAGTTGGCGTCGTAATTGCCGAATCCACCCGTCGCGATGGTGGAGAAAGCGTGAGTAATGGCATCGAATGCATTCATGCCGCCCATGAAAAAAGCGGCCGCGCAAAGCGCGTTTAGACCTACGTAAATCAGCCACAGGGCTGCGGCTGTGCTTTGGATGCGCGGCGTCAGTTTTGAGTCTTTATTCGGACCGCTGGTCTCGCCCTTCGTTAACTGTGCGCCGCCGACGCGTAATGTCGGCAAGATGGCGACGGCCAGCAGCACGATGCCCATGCCGCCGAGAAACTGCAGCGACTGGCGATAGAACAGCACGCTGCGCGGCAGTTCGTCCAATCCCACGATCGCCGTCGCGCCGGTGGTCGTCAACCCCGATACAACCTCGAAGACAGCGTCGGTGTAGGACAAGTGCGGTGGGCCGAGGATGAGCGGCAGCGGTGTGAGCAGTGCCGAAATCAGCCACACGGCGGACACCACCAGGAAGCCATCGCGCAGGCGCAGCTCGGCACGCCGCCCGCGCGTGAACACGATCAACGCGCCGCCCAGAATCACCATTGCGGCCGTCGCTTCGACAAACGGTAGCGCCGAGTTATCGCCGTCCCACCACGCGATCAGGATCGACGGGATCAGCGTCAGCGCCACGATCAGCTGCACATTGCCGATCGCGCGCAGCGCAGTCGCCCAACGCGCGCCGCTGCTGCCGTGGTCAGCGTGGGGCATGGCGCGGAGTCTCTGCATCGGGTGAAGCGGACCAGAGGAGCGCAGCGAATCGCTCGCGAGCAAAGCTCGCGATTCGCGGCGCCCACGTGCCCCGTCGCTCGTGCCCCGTTCCCCGCAGTTGCGATGCCCTCACGTCAACGCCCCCGCCCTAAACAACAGCTCCACGCGCCGCAGCTCGCGCTTGTCCGACAGGAACAAGATCACGTGGTCGTCGGCTTCAATCACCGTGTCGTGGTGCGCTGCGAGTACGCGTTCGCCGCGCACGATGCCGGCAATGGTGGCGCCGTTCGGCAACGGGATTTGCTCGATGCTCTTTCCCACCAGGCGCGAGCTGCCGCTCATGCCGGTGGCCACCGCCTCGAAGGCTTCCGCCGCGCCGCCGCGCAGGGAATGGACGCGCACCAGATTGCCCTTGCGCACGTACGACAGCAGCGCACCGAGCGTGATCTGCTGCGGCGAGACCGCGGTGTCGACCATGCCGCTCTCGACCAATTCCGCATACGCTGGGCGATTGATCAGCGAGATTACGCGCCGCGCGCCCAGGCGCTTGGCGAGCATCGCCGACAAAATGTTGGCTTCGTCGTCGTTGGTCAGCGAGCAGAACACATCGGTCTGGTCGATGTTCTCCTCGCGCAGCAAGTCTTCGTCGGCGCAATCGCCGGTCAGCACGATCGCGCTTTCCAGCTGCTCGGCGATATGGCGCGAACGCTCGCGACCGCGCTCGACGATCTTGACGTTGTAGCGCTGTTCCAACTGCCGGGCCAGATCCAGGCCGATATTGCCGCCGCCAGCGATCATGATGCGTTTGGCCGGGCGTTCGATACGCGTCAGCTCGGCCATCATCGCGCGGATGTTCTTGCGGTCGGCCAAAAAGAACACTTCGTCGCCGCGCTCGATCACGGTATCGCCGTCGACCGGGATCGAGCGCTTGTCGCGAAAGATTGCCGCAATTCGCACCGCGCTGCCTGCCGGCAAATGCATCGCAAGGTCGCGGATCTGATGGCCGACCAGCGCACCGGCCTGATCGGCGCGTAGCGCGATCAGCTGAGCCCGGCCGTCGGCGAAATCGAGCACCTGCAGCGCGCCGGGATATTGAATGAGGCGTTCGATGTAGTCGCAGACGCGTTGGCTGGGACTGATCAAGTGATCGATAGACACATGCCCGCGAGCGAACAGTTCTGGATGGCGCAAGTACTCCAGAGCCCGCACCCGGGCGATCTTCATCGGTGTCCGGTACAGGGTCGCGGCGACTTCGCAGGCGATCATGTTGACCTCGTCCGACGAGGTCACCGCGATGATCGCATCGGCGTCTTCTGCCCCCGCGCGCGCCAGCACCGATGGGTGCGCCGCGAAGCCTTGCACGACACGCAAGTCGAGCTTTTCCGACAGCTCACGCAAGCGCTCGGCATCGGTATCGACGACAGTGATGTCGTTCGCCTCGCGCGCCAGCGCTGCGGCGACCGAAGTGCCGACTTGGCCTGCGCCCAGGATGAGGATGTTCATGCCGGCTCTTGGGATCTTGGTTGTAGGTTCATGGTTCTTGGAAATGCACGGGTCTCATCCGCTCTTGGGTTCCCGGTTGTTGGTTCCTGGTTCTCGGAAAAGGCACGACTTTATCCGCAATCCTTTGCCTGCACTGCCAAATCGAAGGTCGGGAGAAGCCAGCATCTAACGGCCGCAACCCGCAACCCGCAACCACCGACCAATAACCTAATCGTCCTTCAACTCCACCCCCAAAGATCGCAATTTCCGATACAAGTGGGTGCGTTCAAGTCCCACCGCTTTGGCCAGCTTGCCGACGCTGCCACCGGCTAATTTGAGCTGGTGAATCAAATACTCGCGCTCGAACTGCTCGCGCGCTTCCCGCAGCGGCAACCCCAGGTCGAGCGCCGGAGCGTCGCCTTTCCGGTCGACGCGCGGTGGACCCAGGGCCGCTTCGATTTCGGGCAGATCCACCTCATCGCCCTGGCCGAGGATCAGCAAGCGCTGCACCAGGTTCGACAGTTCGCGCACATTGCCGGGCCACGCGTACTGGCGCAACCGGTTCTGCGCTGCAACGTTGAAACGCCGGTAGGGCAACTGATCGCGGTCGGCGAAGGATTCGGCGAACCAGCGCAACAACTCCGGAATATCCTCGGGCCGTTCGCGTAGCGGCGGTACGCGCAGCGGCAGCACGCGCAACTCATACATCAATGCTTCCTCGAAACGGCCCTGCGCCACCTCATCGCCCAGGTTCTTCGATGTGCCGGCGACGATGCGCGCTTCGAGCTTCACTGGTGCATGCCCGCCCACGCGAATGAACTGGCGCGCATGCAGGGCTGCCGCCAAGCGCGATTGCAGCATCGCACTCAGGCCGCCGATCTCATCGAGATAGAGCGTGCCGCCCTGCGCTTGTTCGAGCAACCCATAGCGCGCTTCGCCGCCGTCTTCGCCGCCGAACAGATCGCGCGCCGCGTCGGGTTTCATCAGCGCACCGCCGCTCACGACGACGAACGGGCCGCCGCGACGCGAAGACCGCTCGTGCAGAAAACGGGCGAGCAGTTGCTTGCCGGTCCCCGGCTCGCCTTCCAGCAGTACGCTGGCATCGACATTCGCTGCACGTTCCAGTTGCGCCTTCAGATCGTTCATCGCGCGCGAGCTGCCGATCGGTTCGACTGCGTCGGGGATGCGGCGCTTCAGACCCTCGTTCTCCTGCCGCAGGCGCGTGGTTTCCAGCGCCCGCTCGACGGTGAGCAATAGCTTGGCCAGCGAGATCGGCTTTTCGATGAAGTCGTAGGCGCCAAGCCGTGTGGCCTCAACCGCAGTTTCGATGGTGCCATGGCCGCTCATCATCACCACCGCGAGCGGATCGCGGCCGCTTTGATTCCACTCGCGGAGCAGGCTGATACCGTCGGTGTCGGGCATCCATACGTCGAGCAAAACCAGATCGGGTCGTTGCGCACGCAACGCGGCGCGCGCGGCCGCGGCGTTCTCCGCGGTTTCGACCAGATAACCTTCATCGAGCAGTATGTCCTTGACCAGCGAACGGATGTCGGGCTCGTCATCGACAACTAGGATGTGGGTGGCGGCCATGCGAGTGAAGGTCGAAAGCAATGGCGGCCAGGATACGCCACTGACCGCAAGCGCGCTCCCGTTTCCGCAAGCGTTACGGGAGGCGTTCGATCAGTTGCTTCGCGGTAGCACTTGCGGCCGTTTCAACCTGGCGAGTTCTTCTTTCGATCGCTGTCGATCTTCCTCCGCACGCTTGCGCGAATAACAGCGCTGCTCCTTCATGCGCGAGCCGACGCGGGATGTGCGCTTGCAAACGATGCCGCCTTCTTCGATTTCTATGACCAGGTTTGCAAAGCTATTGGCTCTGTCCAATACCTCACCAGTCAACTTGTCGGTTTCGCTGCGGCCGGCCAGGGACTCGCGCAGACTGGCAATCGAGTCGACCAGGTCGGTCATTTGCGCAGGGCTCAGATCGTCATAGCGGCCTCGTTGCAATCTACGATCTGTTTCGTCAACCATTTCTTGAATCTCGCCGGCCGCGTAGGCCACAATGATCTTTTCTTCGCTAGCCGACAACGCCGTCGCGATAAGCATTCCGGCGACCAAAGTCCAGAGACGCATGTTCTACTCCTGTGCACCCGATAGCGGGCAATGGATATATACGACAAGGTTAGTACTAACGCAATCGTACTTATTTCGATCAGAAATTGCCTGCCATGGCTTAGTCAACGCGGCGTTCGCGCCTATTGATCCGGCCAGAATCATCCGGCCATGTAAGTTCAGCGACGGGGCAGGGGGCGGGGGACAGGGGCCAAACTTTTCTTCTATGCCGATGACCGCTTTAGCCCTGGCAGCCGCAGGGAAGCGCTTACGAAGGGGTTCATGCTCGGCCCGTGACCCCCGCCCCCGCTTCGGTTGACGAATCAATCGTGCCGCCACAATAGAAGTTCTTGCAGGATGAACCGGGAGGCTGAGGAGACGCCAGTTCAGACGCGCCGAACCCTTCGCGCCGATGGCCTGCGCATGCTCCACCGACGTCTTGCTCGGGAATACAGGTTTGCCCAATCGAACGATTTCTCAAAGTGCCGTGCGCATCGTATTGATGAGCTCGGTTCTGATCGCCCACGCCATAGCGTTTTTTTTGTTGACGGTGCATACCCGAGTTGAGCCATTGCTGAGCGCTGCGGACCGTCTCGATGTTGTCGTCGAGCTGCAAACGCCCGTGCCATCGCCGCCGACGCCAGACGCGCTGCCGCGACCGATGGTCGCGACCAGCGCTAAGGTGTCGCCGCCGGTCAGGGCAAACGGCCCGGTAGCGGTGGATGCCGAACAACCGTCGCCAGCGCAAGCGCCGTTGACAGCATTGCGCCTCGCCGACCAGATGCAACAAGCTGCCAGCGAGGTGGCGCAAGCACGCCAGGCGCGGCCCTTTGCGGGGCGATCGATCGACGGAATGTTGCCCGACGGCGGCCCGGATCTGCCGAGGTTCAGCCCGCAGACGCGAAGCGGAGGAAAGGAAGCGATGCGTAAGTTCCTGGGCATGCTGCAAGGCGGGCCGCGCGCCGCCGCCGACTACCACGCGCCGCTCGATCTGCTCACCGAAGGCTGGGAGCGGGCGCACCACGGCAGCGATCTTGCCGCCTGCATGCGCCAGTACCAGCGCTTCGAAACCGATCTGCAGCTCCAGTTGTGCGGTGAGGTGAGGCCGCCCTGACTATCGACCGGCGGCGTCCGTCACCGCGTGTCAACGTGCGAACGCAATCCCTGCTTGACAGTTGGGTGGTTGGTGTACTGTACTAGCACTAACAGTACAGATGAGACAGGCGAATGGCGCGCACAGTTCCGCTATTGATCGATATCGCCACGGGCGATACGCGACCCATCGTGCGCCAGATCACGGACGGCGTGCGAATCAAAATTTCGACCGGCGAGATCGAGCCGGGCGATCAGTTGCCGAGCGTGCGCGGCTTGGCGCAACAGCTTGGGATCAATCCGAACACCGTGGCCAAGGCGTATGCCGAACTGACGACCGAGGGTTGGCTGGAGGCGCGCCAGGGGCTTGGCTTGTATGTGGCGCCGAAGCGGCAGCGCCTGAGCCGGGGCGAGCGCGAGCGGCGCTTCGACGATGCGGTGCAACGCTTCGTCGCCGACGTGGTGCCATTGAATATTGCGCCGGAGGAAGTGCATGCCCGCATCGATGCCGAGTTCGCCGCGTTGCAACGGAGGCGCGCATGAGCGAGGTCGTGATCGAGACCAGGCACCTGAGCAAACGCTTCGGAAGCAAGTTCGCGCTCGACCAGTTGTCGTTGGCCATCGCGCCGGGACGGATCCATGCGCTGGTGGGTGCCAATGGCGCAGGCAAGTCGACGCTGTTTCGCATCTTGCTGGGTTTCTTGAGCCCCACCGCCGGTTCGGCGCGCGTGCTCGGCCGCGATTGCAGCGCATTGACGCCGCAGGATCGCGCGCTGGTGGGCTATGTGAATGAGGAGCACACCTTGCCCGAGTGGATGCGCGTGAGCGAGCTCAAGGCCATGCGCCAGCACGAGTACCCGAGCTGGAATTCGCGCGCTTTCGATGAGGTCATCGGCCACTATCAAGTGCTGCCTGGCCAGCGCGTACGCGAGTTGTCGCGCGGCGAGCGCGCTGGATTCAACCTGGCGCTGGCCCTGGCGCAATCGCCGCAACTGCTGATTCTCGACGAGCCCACGCTGGGCCTGGATGTGGTCGCCAAGCGCGCATTCCTGGAATCGCTGATGTACAGCAACGCCACCGAGCGCTGCACGGTAATTTATTGCTCGCACCAGATGGAGGAGATCGAGCGTATCGCCGACGACTTGATCGTGCTCGAGCGCGGTCGCCTGATGAGTCATTCGTCGCCGGACGATTTCTGCGCGCGCGTCAGCCACTGGATATGCGACATCCCGTTCATGGGGCCCGAGCCGGCCACCATTCCGGGTTTTCTGATGCGCCAGAAGCTCGATGGTCTGCATCACTATTTCGTGCTCGACCAGGGCCCGGCGTTTGCCGAGTTCCTGCGTGCGAACGGTGCGCGCAACGCGAACTGTATGCCCGTCAGCCTGGACCGTGCGGTGAACGCGTTTCTCGCCAAAAACCACGCCACACCCACGCAATCGAGGTAAGTACATGACGCTCTTTCGCGCCGAGTGGTCTCGGATGGGAACCTACGCCTTGTTGCTTGCCTTGGCGCACCTGGGTGGGCTGATTTTCCTCAGTCGGATGGTCGATCTTGGGCAACAGAATCTCGCCGTGCACTGGAGCTTCGGCGCCACCTATGCGCTCGTGGGAGGTTTGTTGGGCTTTGCGCAGTTTGCCACCTACGCCCGCCCCAATCCCTGGCTCAGTCTGATCCATCGTCCGCGCTCCGAGTTGGCGATCGCCATGGCATTGCTGGGCGCAGGTTGGTTGGTGCTGGTATTGATCGTACCGCTTCCTATTGCGTTGACGGCGCTCTGGCAAGAAACGCTGACGGCGCGTGTTGTCGACACACGGCACTGGCTGCTGGCGTTGGCCGCCTGGCAGATCGCCGCGTGTGCCTATTGTTGCGGCGTATTCGCCGCGCTGGCGCCGCGGCGTTTTGCTGCGATCGGCATCGTGCTGCTGTTCTGGCTGATCAACGCACGGGCGACGGGTGGGTCGATGCTGGTTGTGCAGTGTCTGGTGCTGACATGGTCGGCGTGGATGGTGGCGGCGTTGTTCAAGGCCAATCGGGAAAGGCCGCGCAAGCTTGCCGTGGTGGCAATCGCGATGCCGCTGGCGATGGCAACGTACTTCGCGGCACTTGTGGCGTTCGCCGCCGTCGAGTTGATCTGGATTGCCTGGGGCACGCACCCGAACAACGGCGGGCCGCCACCGGGCGGCCATAACGAGGTGGAGAAGGCCACATCGCAAGATCGGATGCTGGCGGCGCTCGCGTCGAGCGAGCACCCCGACGCGCCGCTGCTGGCTGAGCAAGTGAAGCTATCGGCGCCAGTCTCGATCGGCTCATCGTTGTCGCGACTGCCCCAATGGTTCGAACTGGCGAATGTCTCGCCGATGGAATTCGACGACGAGCGTTCGGGTGTGCGTTATGTGTTCAGCCACGACGACGGGCGGCTGCATGGGTACCGCATTCGCGACGGCGCTGCTGTCGGCACGGTGCCACATCAGTTCCAGCATCCGCCGCTGCCATTCGGTCGCCTGCCGGGCATGCGCGATGGCGATGCAGCGCTGGTTGCACGCGGCCGCGTCTATCACTTCGAGAGCGAGTCCGGGCAGGTGAGTTTGCGCGTCGATCTGGGCGACGAGGCGCTGGTGTCGATGGCGCCGGTCGGCGAGGCATACGTCGCACTCAGTGACCGCGCACTGTACGTATTCGACGCGCGCCCGTTCATTGCCACGCTCGATGTCGTGGCTCCGCGTGCGCGATTGCCGCTTCCTGGGAAATACGGCGACCTCAGCAACCTGGATCTGATCGAGCTGGTCGATGGCCATTTGCTGGTCGCAACCTTCGGGCGTCTCGCCCACGACGCGCTGGGCGCGCCGCCATATCAAACGGCTCAGGTACTGCGCAGCGACGGTACGGTGGACGACATCCATCGGCGCGCGATGTCTTACGACTTCGGATGGTTGTATCGCTATCAGGCGGTGTGGCTCTCGCCCGGTCTCTACACGCTCCGCGAGCGCGCCAAGTACTTGTTCGCCGGGCCCTCGCTGGAGAGCACGGCGCCGGCGCCGGTGCCGCACGCGGTGTGGGCACTGGCCATGGTGCTTGGGCTGCTGGCGGTATTGCTGACGCTGTGGCGCCTGCATGCGAATAACGGACTGCGCCGCTGGCCGTGGATAGTCGCCAGCGGCTTGTTCGGGTTGCCGATGCTCATCGCGCTATGGCTGATCGAACTCGATAGCGAGACGCGACCATGAAGCTGCTGATCCCCATGGCGTTCTGCTGCCTGACATCGACGGCCTTGGCGATGCCGCCACGCAGCGAGTTCCTGGCGCGGGCGCAAGTCTCGGCTGTCACGATGTCCCCGGATGGCGAGTCCGTCGCGTGGCTGGCTGAGGAAGGTCCGCGCCGCGCAGTCTGGTTGCGAAAGCTGGACGGATCGGCGCCGCGGCGGGCGATGGCGCACACGCCAGCGCGTGAGCTCAGCTTCACACGCGATGGTCGCTGGCTGCTGCTCGCCGCGCCGACGCAGGTCTTCGCCCTCGCGGTGGGCGGCCAGGGGGGGTCGGGCCTGCTCACGCAGTTGGCCGAGCGTAGCGAGTGGCGCGTGGACTTCAGTCAGGACGCCGCGATAACGCTTATCGCGCCTAGCGATCGCAGCGCGCAGCGCTGGCAACTGCAGCGATTTGCCGTTGGCGGCAGAACGGAGTTGCTGCACAGCAATTCGCATCGCATCAGCGGTTACGCGCTCGCTGCCAACGGCCAGCTGCGCTGGCTGCAGCGCGTCGAAGATCGCGCGCTGGTGCTCTATCGCGTCGATGCGGAGCGCTCGATGCATCGGGTGCTGCGCTGCGGCGAACTGTTGCGCTGCTCGCCCGTGTTCGACAACGCTGGCGAGCTGATCCTCCGTAGCAACTCAACGGACGGCGATGCGCTGGGTCTGGCGCGGCTGGTTCGTGTAGATGGCGATGGCAAGATCGAGCCGCTCGCCCGCGATCCGCGCGGCGAGGCGGACATCGACTTTGTCTCGGTCGATGCGACGGGCAGGCCGCGAGTTGCCGGCTACCGAAGCACCGTAGCGCAGATTGCCGCCATCGAGCCGCGCGATCGTCGCGCGGTGCTGTACTTGCAGCGGGCGTTTCCCGGCAGCGCGCTGCGCCCGCAAATCGCCGCAGCGCGATGGCTCATTGAGGAGCGTCAAAGTGCGCGCGCGTTCGCCCGTTGGCACCTGTTCGATCCCAAAACCCTGCGTATCTCGCCCTTGATGGACGAGCGCTCGGACGCATCACCAATGCGCTTGTTAAAGCAGCCGTATGCGTGGACTGCCAGCGACGGTATGCGCCTGCACGGCTTCCTGACAGTGCCGGCGGGCGAGACGCGTCTATTGCCGCTGGTCGTCGTTGCGCACGGCGGGCCCTGGAGCCATTGGCAACCCACATACAACGGGCTCGCGCAATTCATCGCCAGCCGCGGCGCGGTTGTATTCGAGCCCAACCATCGCGGTTCGACGGGTCACGGGCATGCCTATATGACCGCAGCAAACGGCGACTACGGCAACGGTCGCGTGCAGCGCGATATCGACGAAGGCGTGCGGTCCGTGCTGGAGGGCGGCATCGGCGATCCGGCGCGGGTGGCGATCGTCGGCGCATCGTTCGGCGGATATGCGGCGCTCCTGGGTGTGACCTTTGCGCCGGAGCTGTACCGCGCTGCCGTGGCTTTCGTGCCGCCACCGGATTTTGCGTGGACGCTCAAGTGGGTGCTGCGCAATGCCGAGTCGACGAATCTGGACAGCGTGGTACCGATGGCCGACTGGCTGCAAATGCTCAAGCTCGACGTGCGCGACGAGGTGCACATGGCGCGCTTGCGCGGGCAATCGCCGCTGGCAAACATCCATCGGCTGACGCGCCCGGTGTTGATCGTGGCCGGCGGCAGCGACGAGCGCGTCGGCATCGCCGGCATCATCGAATACGCCGCGCGCGCGCGGCTCGCGGACAAAGATGTGACAGTGCTGATCGATCACGATGCGGGACATCGCCAGCGCGATGACGTAGCGCGCGAGGCCAGCCTTTATCTGCTGGAAGAAATGCTGCATCGGCACCTCAAGATGCCAATGCCTGAGCCGCCAGCGCCCCACTTGCGCAACTACATCGATACGATGCGGGCTGCCAAATCCGAACTCGATCCGGCCGAAAAATGAGATCGCTATTCACACCGAAATGGCGTCAACTAATCTACAACAGTCAGAATTTGCTAGAATTGCGTCAGTGACATTCTCGTCATTTGTTGCTAACTTGGCCGTGAGCATCCTGGCGTTGCCATGCTCCTGAAGGTGAAAGCAGTTCTTTCATTTCCAAGTGCAAAAAAGAGGGGGGTAAAAATGAGTTTGTCACGGATTCAGGCGATTATTAATCTAACCAGCTCGTCGGTCACTTTTACTGATCAAGAAGCAAAGGGTCCAAGCCCGATTTCACTGGCCGGCTTGAGCGCTGCGGACTATAGCAATACACCAGTTCCGTGGTACAACGCCAAAAAATTTGATGGCCATAACATAACCATCACGACGGAAAGCGCTACGTATTACGTTTGGCAGTACGAAAGCAGCATCTATTACTCGACTTATCCGCTTTCAGTTGAGAATCCAGTATCGGAATCGACATACATCGGTGCTGCCGGCGATCCGCTCGTGCTTTACATCACTGCTGGCGGCACTCCTTATACGATGCCCTGGCTGAATTAGTTTTGCCATCAAAAGAGATTTCGATTGGCTATCGAGGGATGCAAAAGGGGTCGAGCCGCGATGGTTGGGCTCGGCCCTTTTTCTCTCTCTAAAAGAGCGCGTTGGCACACTCACTGCAGCAAGAAGAACCGCGCTCCCGCCTCGGCCGAGTACAACACCGCGCTCGGCGCAAAAGTGACCGCGCACAGACCCAGAATCACGTGCGAGACGATGAGCGGAGCGATGGCGCGATGCCTGGTGAAGTGCAAGCACCATAGCGCGGCGCCGATGGCGGCGAATAACGTCAGCGCGAAGTTCGGGATGTGCATCAGACCGAACAGCGCGGCAGCGAGAACCCAGGCGCCGCCAGCGCTCGCCCGTTGCGCAAACGGCAGCAGGAAGCCCACCAGTACGAGCTGCTGCAGGATCACGAAGGGTACGTAGCCGAGGATGCGCCCGGGCTGCTGCCATTCGATATGGTCCACGATCAAACCTGCGCAGGCGATGAGCAATGCAATCGGCAACGTCCAGGTCAACATCGAATCCCAGGCGGCGCGGTTGCCGATCCACTGCTTAAGATCGGCGTAGCGAACCAGGGTCAGCATGAACAGCAGCGTCAGGGCAATCACAGCCCAGGCGTTGGGCCCGGGTTCGGCGTCGAAATGCCTCCCTAGCATGATCCATATCCAGGGCGCCATGCCTGCCGCGAGTGCGATCAGCGCGCCGCCACGTTGGGGCAGTCGCGAGATCCCGAGGCGCACCAGGAGCAGGACCGTTGCGACCGCAATCACCAAGGACAGCGGCACATCGGTCGCGGTCGATGGCGTGAGTGTGCGATGGTCTTCAGGCAGCGTACGCAGGCTCGGGTAGAAGAGCACCTCCGCATCGCGCTCGCGCGCCGCGTCGCGCAGCAGCAACAAGCGCTCCGGGGTGTCTTGCCAGACAGGAAGGCGCACGCCGACGCGCAACTCAGGTTGCGCGCGCAGCGGCTGGCGCACGGCGAGGCGATCTTTCAACGTGGCGACATCGATCCATTCGATGCGCTTGAGCGGTTGACGCACTGGCGTGATGCCGGTCACGACCAGGCGCTCGCTGAAGCGCACGTGGTCGATGGCCAATCGGGTATCGGGCGCACCGGCGATGTACAAACGGAATTCGCCCACCGCGCCGCTGACGCCGCCCCACGGCTCGACGGTATGGAACAACTCGCCTTCCTGCTCACGGCCGCGACGCCACGGCATCTCCATCAGCGGCAATTTCAGCTCGTTCCAGCCGGCAATCAGATCGACCTTCACCGCGTTCTGCACCAGCTCGCCGGGTTCGTCGAAAATCAGCACCATCTCGGCCGGTGCGCTGACCTCGATACGCGCGATGAGGTAATCGAAACGCCGTGCGTCGAGCCAGCGCCCGCGCAAATTGAGGCGCACGTTCGCGTGGCCGTTCGGCACCACGGCGCTTACGGTGCCTTCGCTTGCGCGGACATCGGTAAGGCCGTCGCTCGCATCGACAATCAGATCGTCCGTGACATCGAAATCCAGGCTCAAACGCGAATCGCCGCGCTCCATGCGCGCAATGTCGCGGCCAAATTCATCTTGCAGGAAGCGATCGAAGGCCGCGCTGCTGATGGCGAACGCGACGGCGGCGCCGACCAGGATCAGCGCCAGTATTTTGAGCACCCGGCTCATAGCGCGTCGACTTTCGCGGCGCAGATGAAATCGTTGAGCGACAGCCCGCCCACATCGTGCGTGTTCCACGAGACTGTGCAGCGGTTGTAACTCACCGCCATATCCGGGTGATGGTCCTGCGCATGCGCGATGTCGGCGACGCGATTGACGAAGGCCATCGTGGCGTGGAAATCGGCGAAGCTAAACGTCCGCGTTAACAGCGCATCGCTGGCCGTCCAAGCGGGGATCTCGGAGAGCAAAGCTCGCGCATCTTTCGCAGCAATACGATGCGCGTCGCCGCGCCGGGGAATGCAGTTCTGATCAGCAAGGCGCATGAGGATGGGGCGATCGGGAAGACGCGCGGATCATAGCGGCTGGCGACGACGGGGCCGACCCAACGCGACTTGCGGTTGCAATCCGCTGATATCAGGCCCCCGGCCGTATGCGAACGAGGCGACAGATTCCGCGACTCGCCAAGTCGCGATGTTAATGCCTGCAGGTCAGTGATCCCCTCGCTCGTGATCTCTCGCTTTTTGTTGAGCGACCTTGACCCAGTTCGAGCGGTAATCCGAGGGCGGCGTCAGGGGGATGCCCCAGCGCCCCATCAATGCGCGGTAAGCGCCAATTTCGGTCATGCCATCCATTTTCCAGACCTCCAGGAAATCCTGCAAATGCGAACTGTGCCGACGATTGACGTTGTCGGTCATCCAGTTCAGCGCACTGACCAATGTCAAGATCTGGGCGCGTTCGTCATCGTTTGTGGCACGGAGATTGGACACGGCATGGCTTAGGGCAAGAGAAGCCAGTTCCGTCGATTCGACCGACAATCGCTGCAACACGCTGCTGCAAGATGGCGCCGATTTATCGGGTGGCGATGTCGGACACCAGGGCTGAGGCGTGGAGTGCATCCACGTCTGCAAGTGCACCACTTCGATGGTCAGGCCCAAATAGATGCCCAGATCTGCCGCATCGGCTCCCGACGGCAACTGCGTTGCTTTGCGAATCGATGCGGTGGGCGGAGCGATACCAGCGCCGACAGCCAGGCGCGACACATGCCGCATCAGCTCGCCGGACCGTCCGTTGTAGTCGGGCGCGATTGCGGCCCTTGCGAGTAGCGACTCGGCATACGCCAGCTGGTCCTCGCTGTACGACGAGGGCAGGCTGGCGAGCCAACCCATCACCCAATCGGGACTGACCTCGGTCATCTTCTGGGCAATCGCCATTTGCTCCGTCTTGTCCTCACTGGCACCCAGGCGCCATAACAAGATCAGCGCATCGTCGTTTGTCGCCTGCGTCGCGTCGGCGAAAAGCTTCTTTTGGCGTGCAGCAATTTCCGCGGTGACCAGTTTTTCCGGCAGGTATTTGAGGAGCAGCGCCGCGACCAGCCGATCGCGTTTCTGGTCGGATTGCGCTGCATGGTTGGCGATCTGCAGTTGAATCGCAGCCGTCTCAAGATCGACTCGTTCGAGCGCAGCACGTGGAAACGCCGCGACGTCGAACGCAAGCAGCGATAGCACAAACACAACCATTACTCGCATGTTTGCCTCCTGGATCCTGTTAGTGATCGGCTTAACATGCCGGTGCGGCGGGCGAAAATGCTGCCGGGGCTGGCAAACGCCTCCAATTCATTGAACTCGTTCCTGTCCCAATGGGCTGCAGATTATTGCTTCCGCCGCGTCGGGCCAGCAGCCATTGGTCACGGGGTGTATTCGGTCACGTGATTTCGGCCTGTTTCGAATGTGAGCCCAGCCTAGGCTGCGAGCCCGTAACTCGCCAATAGCGGTTCAACGATCGGCTCGCGGCCGCGGAAAGCGACGAAGCTTTCGAGTGCGGGTCGGCTGCCGCCCACCGAGAGCACCTCGTTGAGGAACCGTCGCCCTGCGCTGGCATCAATGCCATCGCCGAACGCCGCGAAAGCGTCGGCCGACAGCACCTCGGCCCACAGATAGCTGTAGTAGCCGGCGGCATAACCGCCCGCGAAGATGTGGCCGAAGCTCATCGGAAAGCGCTGCCATTCCGGTGGCCGGATGACGGCAACTTCCTCGCGCACGGCGGCGAGGGTCTCCAGCACACGTGCGCCGCGCTCTGGCGCGTAGTTCAAATGCAGCAGAAAGTCGAACAGACCGAACTCGAGCTGGCGCACCAGGAACAAACCCGATTGAAAATGGCGCGTGGCCAACAGGCGTTGGAATAAATCGTCGGGCATGGCCGCGCCGGTATCGACGTGGCGCGCAAAGCGATCCAGGCCCGCACGCGTCCAGCAAAAGTTCTCCATGAACTGACTGGGCAATTCCACCGCGTCCCATTCGACACCTGAAATGCCCGAGACATCGCGCGCATCGATGCGCGTCAGCATATGGTGCAGGCCGTGACCGAATTCGTGGAACAGCGTGGTCACATCATCGTGCGTCAGGAGCGAAGGTTTGCCCGGCGTCGGCGGCGCGAAGTTGCACGTCAGATACGCGATCGGCAACGAACTGCCCTGGCTTGAGACAAACCGCGATCGGCAGGTGTCCATCCAAGCGCCGCCGCGTTTTTTGGCGCGCGCGTACGGGTCCAGAAACAAACCGGCAATGCGCTCGCCGGTCTCGGCCAGCACATCGCAATACTGCACGTCCGCATGCCACACGCTCGCGGCGCCTGGCACGATGCGCGCGCCGAAGGCTTCCTCGACGATGCGGAACAGACCCGCCATCACCGCATCGAGCGGGAAATACGGCTTGAGCTCTTCGTCCGATAGCGCGTAGCGGCGTTCGCGCAACTTCTCCGACGCGTACGCCACATCCCAAGGCTGCAGCTCGTCGATGCCCAGCTCGCTGGCCGCAAACGCGCGCAGCTCGGCAAGGTCGCGCTCCGCGCCTGGCTTCGCCTTAGCGGCAAGATCGCGCAGAAACGCGAGCACGCGATCGGCGTTCGGCGCCATCTTGGTCGCCAGAGACACCGCAGCGGCGTTTGGGAAACCCAGTAACTGCGCGGCCTCGTGACGCAAGGCCATGATTTTTTCGATGCGCCCGGCGTTGTCGAACTGGCCAGCATGTGGGCCCTGATCGGATGCGCGCGTCTGGTAGGCGCGATAAGCTTCGGCGCGCAGCTCGCGATTTCGCGCGTAGGTGATGACCGCGTGGTATGCCGGTTGTTGCAGCGTCAGCAGATGCCCGTCCTGTTGCTTGTCGCGGGCGGCCTGCGCAAGTACTGCGCGTTCGCTGTCGGGGATGCCGTCGAGTTCGGTTTCGCTCAATGGGCGCTGCCACGCATCGGTGGCATCCATGACCGCCTGCTCGAACGCGGTCTCCAGCTGCGTCGACTCGCGCGCAATGTCGCGAAAACGCGTTCGCATCGGCTCATCCAGGGCCACGCCTGAGAGTTCGAAATCGCGCAGCGCATGCTCGATCACTGCCTGCCGCTCGCGTGGAAAATGCGCGAACTCTGGCGCGGATTTGAGCTTGCGATAGGCGTCGTACAACGCCCGGTTTTGCCCCAGTGCGGCGGTGAACTCGGTGATCTTGTCCTGCGCGATCTCGTGCGCGGCCCGCCAATCCGGGCTATCCATCACCGAATGCAGATGCGAGACCGGACTGAACGCACGTTCCAGTTTTGCGTCCATCGCCTCAAGCGGCGCTATCAACGAATCCCAGGTGGGGTGTTCGATTGCGACCAGGGCATCGACTTGCGCCTGGTATTCCGCCAATACCTCCTCCACTGCGGGCACGGCGTGCTCAGGTGCGATGGCGGCGAAATCGGGAAGTTCAGCGGCGTGAAGTAAAGGATTCATTGGGCTCGGAACCTGGGCGTCGACCTCCCGAGGTGAGGGCGAAACGCACAAGCACAAGACCTTGGCGCGCAAGCGGGGCCGCTCGCGCGTGCGAGCGACCCGAGCAGCGCCTTGACGGTTTACAGCCGATAAATCGCGAAGATGCCGAAAGCCAGCGGATCGACATTGACCGTACCGAGGCTGGCACCGTTGAGCTCGGCATCCGAATCGATATCGAACCAACGCACATCGCCGCCGATCGACCAGTTCTCGTTGATCGGGAACGTCAGGCCCACCTGAGCGGCAAGGCCAATGGAGTCGTCCAGGCGCAGGCGCGTGCCGGCCAGCGGCCCGACTTCCTGCTCGTCATAAACGAAGGTGTAGTTGAGGCCCACACCGACAAAGGGATTGACGCCATCGCCGTCCGGATTGAAGTGGTATTGCAGCGTAAACGTCGGCGGCAGATGCTTGAACGATGCAGCGCGACCGCCGTTCAAATCGACATCGTGCTCGAAGGGCAAAGAGGCGAGTACATCCAGCTGCCAGTTGTCGCTAAACCAGTAGCCCACATTGAAGGTGGGGCGTACATCGTTGCCAACCTCAACGTCGAAGGCCGTGCTGCCAGCGCGCAGCGTGCCGTTATCCGATTTCGGATTCACCGTGTGCGCACCGAACTTGATCTCCCAACTGCCGGCATTGCCGGCCAGCGCCGGGCCGCTCAAGCCGGCCGCCAGACCGAACAGCGCACATGCCAGTCCAATTCGATGAATGCTCATTGCTTGTTTCCTCTGGGTTGTCGACGATGACGACAAAGCTAGAGGCAACCTCCAGCGCCGCACTTGATTGAGGTCAACTTTGCGTTAAGTCCGACGCTTCCTTAAAGGAAGCGGTCGTGATCGTGAAGGACGCGGGAGCCTCTTGGCTTCGACCAGCTAATGCGAAGCGTTTCACAAGCTCTAGACGAAAGCCGCCAAAGGCATACCCGACTGTCTCTCAACAATATGCTGGCTCGCGAAAGATCGAAAGCTGATCGCGCCCCATAACCTGACAACCGGCACTTCAGGCCAGTTGCTGAGTGACTACGTCCATGTCACCACGTCCATGTCGGCAGTCAAGGTCGAAGTGGGACGAACGGCCGCCCAAGACTTGCACTTCGGTGCCAGCTTGCCATGGGCTCGAATCCGGTCGTCTCACATCCTGTCAAGAAAACTCAATAAATAACCGGCATGACTCAAAAAAACATCAAGACTATCCGGGCACTAACGAAAATTATCTGCCTGCTCGCTTTTGGGCTGGAATGAGCAATGGAACCAAAATGATTTCCACCGGCATTAACTATTGCATGAGAATTCAAGCCATGACTTCGCACCTGGGGAGCTTCGCAATTTTTGCCCTGCTGTCAACCCTCGCACTTGGAAATGTGACTGCACAAGCAAATCAGAGAACCATCGAAAGCAGCCACGGAAAAGGCTTCGCCATTGCCCCTGCCGTCTACTATTCAAGCAACCGCTACCAAACGCCAGAAACGCCGAACTTCTTGTACTACAATCACACTGAACGACTTTGGCGTCAAATGTTGAAAAGAACTTCTCATACAGGTTTGGGTGAGATTCCTCATTCGGGGCCAACACGCAACGCTCAGCTTCCGTGCGATCCAATCGCTGCACATGACTTCAATGGTGACGGTATCGATGATCTCGTTTGTAACAACGGATTTCTGCAAATCGCCTATTCGAGGTTTTCAATTACGGTCAATGACAGTTTCGATCTAGGCGCCTTTTATCAAAAAACTCCGGCGCCTATTGTAAAGCCTGGCAGTAATGAAAAGGTGAGTCTTAGCACGGTGGTGGATTCAGCATGGATTGCTGATCTAAATGGCGACGGAAACCAAGACATTTTGCTGCGCGACCTTAACAACAGTGTGTTAATGGTATTGCTGGACGAAGAAGAGGGCATAATCGGCCGAAGGTCTTTTACCCCACCCGCTGGCACAGGGCTGGTCATAGGCGCGCTAAATCACGGCACGGGCAATTCGGCCGCGAGGGTCTACTTCGCTGCGAATGATGGCACGCTCACTCGAACTACGCTCACCCTCACTGGTAATCCGAGCTACCAGAGGTCCTCGTTAAGGTTTCCTGGCAACTGGAAAGGCATAACCTTAATGAGGCCCGTTCGTTTCGCAGGTGAAGATTCGGATGAGGTTTTGATTCAGGTCTCCGACACTAGCTACCATATTTCTGCTTCGTTTTACAATGCAACCTTGGTTTTCGGAATACAGAATTTTGATCGAATCGACCAAAAACCTGCAAAATTCGTAGATGCTTTTTTCAGGTATGATGACTACAAACTAAGACCGATCATCTGGATGCATGTTCCATTCTCTGGGGAAATCCTGCAATTCTCGTCCGGCGCAGTTCCGAGAATTGTTTCAGCAAGCTTCTATGATTTCCAGGGCACTTTTGTGTCCAAGTTGCTGTATGGATACGACGACTCGGACCAAATAGTCGCTACCGGGAGCTTTGGTGGCTCCGAACTGTACACACACTACTTAACTGCGAAGCCCAAGCTGATCGCGTCATCGGTTCCGATATGGCAAGACGCCAGTGGAGCCTATGCTGGACACGCTGCTTATCAGAAAATCACAGCGGTTCTTAATCAACCCCGGATGGCAGCATTGAAAGCTTCTGCGGCCGTGAAAAGAATCGACCCAAACAGCTCGGAATGTATTGTCCAGAGACGATGCTGGTCACAAGACCCGCCCCGAGACACGCTTTTAGACTTAGGCGCAGCATTGGCAGGTCTTTCGCCGATTTATTCAGCAAATCCTCAATCGCCGTTCTCAGACTTAATTGGGTGTGCCAGTGGAGCAGGACTTGGCGCCGCTACAGCCGGCAGAACAGTGAGTACTACTGCTGCGGTCATTCGCAGAATGGGCCTAAGTGGTGGTTCACCTGAGTCACCTACTGGAGCGGGCCTGGGAGCATTGATGACGATGGGTCCTGTTGCGGCTGCCGGCGCAGTTGGATGCGTTGGTGGATTTGTTTTTAGCTTTGCAATGGATTTCGGGGCGTCCTACGATCGCGTTCAAGATCGACTGGAAAAAAATGCTTGCCAGCGTGGAGAGACAGTTGGAGTTGGGTCTGGCCCCGAGGCCTGCAGTTGTCAGCAGCGGACAGGAGACCCGGCTGATTATTGGGTACCGATATGCGAGGGCGGAAATTGCGTATGCCGAATCCATAACAACTCTTACTGTATGAAGATTACACAGTTAAGGCGTTCGACGTTTATCCCCTCTTCCGGAACCGGAAACTCGATTTGTTCAGTTACAGACGGGGCCATATCAGCCACTAAGGCATCACAGTTCATCGGGTATTTCGCTAGCAAACCAACATTTTCTTACAACCCCGGACTTCGGGTACGGAGCTGCTTTTATACAACAGCCGGATATTGTTTCAACTCGCAAAATGCGATTATTCCAGACGTTGTTAACATTCCTCCGACAATGACGATCAATGGCACTACCAGCCCTGGCCCTTATCAGGACGCAAACTTTCGAGTTGAAGCACCCAACCCTCCATGCCCCGGCATGCCCTTGACGAGATCTGAAACTCACTTGGTCTCCGGGGCAGTTACTTGCGTCGAAGCTGCGGAGTGGCAGGACGGCGAGTAGCTGGCCATTAATTGGTGCAATAGAGTTCGCTTAATGGAGTGTCGCGCTCGGCAGTGACGAAGCGCGACACTTCAAAAACTGCGGCGTATCCGAACCGCCGAAGGTGCCTAACTGCTACGCCACCAGAAGTCGAAATCAACAAGTTGCCGGATCGATGTCATTTTTTGGCAGTCGCTCAGACGGCTCCGATAAAGAGCAACTCCACTATTTGCTGCTGTGTTTTACCTTAACCATCGCTTCGATTTCTCGAAACTTGCGCTTTGCACTTTCATTGCGGAGCCTCTGATAAATTTGATCGCTTTCGTCGTGTCGACCAGTGTCTTCAAGAAATTGGGCAAAAGCGAATTCTGCGAGCAATTGTTCGCGCGAGTTTGGTTGCAACGCCTTCGCACGATCAATGGCTTGGTCAAAGTACGCCCGCGCTGCTTCTAATTGACCTAATTTCCAAGCAATTACACCGGCATTGCGCAGGATTCCGACCGAAACCCAATGTGCCGATTGATGCATAACCTTTGCGCGCAACTTGTTAGATATTTGTGAGGCCAAGGCATAGTTACCGCTGTTGATTAAGTAGGTGCTGTAATTATGCAGCACGAGCGTAGCCTGCAACGACTCCAATCCCAGCCGAGCTTCTGCTCTTTCAGCCAACGCCTTAAGGCGCGCCAAGCCGCCATCTTTGTCGCCATTCAGCCACTGGTACTGTCCCAGCTCCCCTTCGGCTTCAATGGTGATCGGGTGATCGGGTCCTTGCAGCGTGCTCATTCTTGCCACTGTGGTGCTTTGGAGCACAACTGCGCGGGCAAAGTCGTTGCGATAGGCGGCCAGTTCTGCAATGGAAGTTCGCGCGCGCAGCCACTGCAATTCGTCCAGGCCTGGGGGGGCTTGTTCAAGGTCGCCTTGGAACTCGCTCAGCGCGCGATCGGCGCGTTCGAGTTGACCTTGCACCAACAGTCGCTCGACCAGATCGTTGCGCAGTTCGAGCACTATTAACGCGTCCTGGTTGCCCCGCGCACGAATGGCTTGCTGCAGCACGCGCTCGCTGGCGGTCAAGCTGCCTGCCAAATCGCCGTGCAGTGCCCGCTGTTCGGCGAGCAGGGACGCCAACCGAAGGCCTTCGTCACTGCTCTCTCCCAGCGTGCGAGCGAGTTCCGCTTCACGTGCTGCCGGCACGCTAGAGGTCCGCGCGCTGGCACTGTCCAACGCAAGTTGGAGCAAGTCGATCCGGGCGCGCGCGTAGGCGTTGGCCCGCAGGCTGGCCGCCTCCGACTCGCGCGCCGCATCCAGCTGTTGTTGCACAAGCGCCGCGCGACCAATCGCGAGATTGGCACGCGCCAGCGAGAGCCAGATCATGGCGCGCACGCTCGGATCGTCGGCGTGTGCCTTGGGAGCACGCAGCGCAGCACGATCGAGGATTTCGGCGAGAGTGGTATCACTACGGCGGTAGTCGAGCGGAATGTTAGCGGCGAGCACCTCGTCAAACAAAAAGCGCTGCGTGGCATCCAGCGCCATGGCGCGTTGCGATGCGGCCAGGCGCGCTGCGTCCGCTTCCAGGTATTGCCACCACGCCACGCTCAAGGCGGCGAGCAAGCCACTTGCGGCTAACCCCGCCCAGCGCCAGCGACGCCGATTTCGAACGGCCGCACGGCGCGCATTTTCTAGACGTCGGCTTAGTTCCTGCTCGCGCTGCAATGCCTGTCGGCGAACTTCGAGTGTGCGCAGCCGCCGGGCAAGCTCGGCAAAATCCACCGTTCGGTGGGCAGGATCGATATCCGCGAGCGTGCTGATTTCTTGGCGCAACATCGAATCGGAGACTGCGCGCTCCCACCCTGGGGCCAGTGCACGGCGGAGATCGCCGATCACCATTTGAAACATTAGCACACCGAGGGCAAAGGCGTCCGAGCGTGCGCTGATGCTTTCGCCCGCTACAACTTCCGGGGCAAGGTAAGTGTAAGTCCCGCCGGTGCCGCCGGGTGTCGGTTCACTAAGCGTGATCGCGCTGACCTCGAGTGCATTGAGCCGTTCGCAAGTTGTAAGTTGCGCGGAGCCGAAATCCGCCAGCAGCAGTTGCGGCGGCGAGGTGCCACCGGCAGCACTTGCGCGCTCGTCCACCAGCAGATTTTGCGGTTTGAGATCACCGTGTATCGCGCCAACGGCGTGAGCCTGGGCGAGCAAATCGGCGCATTGCGCCACCAACTCCAGTCGCAGCTCCAGCGCCAACGCGGCCACACCCGATTGGCTTTCCAGCCACTCAATCATCGAAAGCCCGCTGATGTACTCGACTTCCATGAGGAATGGGCGTTCGCTGAAGTCGTAGTCCAAAACCTTTGGCACCGGGACTTTGGCTTGACCTTTGAAAAGGCGCCAGACGGAAAGCTCGCGCTTGAGCGCGCGCAAGCCGCGCGGATCGAAGGCCAACTTGAATACTCGCCGCTCATGCGTTTGGCTGTGGCGCGCCAACCATACCGCTGAACGCCCACCAATGTTTAAGGATCGTTCAAACCGCCAATGGGGGCGCGAACGCAGCACTGTGTCCTTACTGATCTGCAGACCAAGTTCCTGTTGCAGCGGCTCCACGGTGCCGACGCGCACTGGCGCAGCAAAACGAAAGCCGACACCATGCACCGTCTTGACCAGCTGGTGATCACCATCGCCGAGGGCTTGGCGTACGCGCTTGATGACCTGTGCCACCACTGCGTCCGTGGTGGCGCGACCATCCCAGGCTGCCTCGATCAGTTCGTCGCGCGTAACGGTTTGCCCGGCGTGGCGCAGCAGCGCAGCCAGACACAGGAATGGTTTGGTAGGCAACGGAGTGAGATAACCGTCAATGCGAAACTCAAAGGTACTTTCGTTCAGCGAAAAGCGTCCGAACTGCCAGAGGTGACGGCTCTCGGTCTGACCTGAATCGTTCGTGGACATGAGCATGGCAACGTCCTGCGCACGCAAATTGTCTCAAGTCTCCTTTGCATCGAAAGAAAAGACAATCTGCCCGCCATCCGGGAACGCGGACACCCGTCGAATTCAAGTCAAGACAGCCGTCCAGATTTCATTGTGTCTTTTCGCCGCAGAGTAAATTCGAAGCAATTCAATTAGGGCGGCGACCATGAAATGCCGGAACACAACGCGGTAAAGCGCCCGTTTTTGATGAGACGCGGTGCATCCAATTGCAAGGCTTCCATCACAACTGCGCCCAGTAACGCACTCATGGTACGATTTTCGATGCGGCCTATGGCTCAACAACCTTGTGCTGCTCTCGACCCTCGTTGTGCTCGCCTTCGCGGTCGGCTGGAAAACGGCATTCATCGTGCATCTGCCCATCGTGCTGATCGCTGGCGCCTTGGGCGTCTGGTTGTTCTACGTGCAACACACCTTCGAAAATGCTTACTGGGCAACGCAGAAAGAATGGAACTCGGAAGAGGCCGCCGTGCGCGGCGGCTCGTACTACGATTTGCCGCGTTGGCTGCATTGGTTCACCGGCAACATTGGCTACCACCACATCCACCATCTGGCCAGCCGCATCCCCAACTACCGATTGCGTGAAGCGTTCCAATCGCACCCAGCGTTGCAGCAGGCGCCGCGTCTGACGTTATGGAGCAGCTTCAAGAGCGCGCGCTTGAAATTGTGGGATGAGAATTTGCAGCGCATGGTGGGGTTCCCATCGGTGCATCGCAACGCCCGCGTCAGGATGCTCGCGGTGGCTGGCAGCTGTCGCGGACGACCAGATTGGGTCGGATGCTGATCGGCAATGCCGGCTTGTTCTGGAACTCGGCCAGTAGCAAATCGGCGGCTTTTCGTCCCACTTCCCGGACCGGCAGTCGCACGGTTGTTAACGCCGGCCATAGCTGGGCGGCCAGCGGGCTGTCGTCGTAGCCGATCACCGACACATCGGCGGGCACCGAGAGGCCGCGGCGCAGCGCTGCCTTGTACACCCCCGCCGCCATTTCATCGTTGGCTGCGAAGATCGCGGTGGGACGGGGCACCTGTGCGAGCAGCGCGTCAGCGCCTGCAACGCCGGATTCGAAGGTGTAGCCGCCTTCGTATTCCAGATGAGTCGGCAACTCGATGCCGCGCTCCGCGAGTCCCTGTTTGAAGCCTTCGCCACGCTCGATGGCCGAGCGGTAGCGCTTGGGACCGGTGATCAACCCGATATGGCGATGGCCGAGCGATTGTACGTAGTGCGCCGCTTCGATACAGGCGCGGCGATCGTGCGTATGCAGGCGCCGCGCTGGTTCGTCGAGTTCGATCGATGCGATGCGGACATATCGGCACTGCTCTTCGATCAACATATCCGCCAAGGCCGCATCTTCGGAGACGCGCGGCACCAGGATGACGCCATAAAGACGCTGCCGCCGGACGAATTGGCGTACGCCGTCGATGTAGTCGCTGCGTCGGCTGTCCGAGGGATGCACCACCAGCTCGAAGCCGGTGCCCGCCAAGGCGTCCAGGACGCCGTACTGCATGTTGACGATGTACTGCGCGGTCGGGTTGTCGAAAACCAGACCGATCAGGAACGAATGACGGAACGCCAAGCCTCGGGCTTGCGGATCGGGCGCGTAATCGTGTTCGCGCATCAGCGCGCGTACTTTCTCGCGGGTGTCGTCGCGCACCAACGGGGAGTTGTTCAGAACACGCGAGACGGTTTTTTTCGACACGCCGGCCAGACGTGCGATGGTATTGATCGTGGCTTTTTCGCTTTTATTGGCCGGCGGCATGCGCGGCATTGTAGCCGTTTCGCGGTGTCGGTCGGGGCTGGCGAAGGCGCTGCGCCGGGCAGCTCACAACGCGCCGGTCAAAGTCCTGGCAGCCACAAGCTCAAAGGCGGCAGGAGGACAACCAATAGCAGCACTGTGAGCGCGGCCAGATAGAACGGCCAGATGCTGCGCAGCGTCTGGCCAACGCTGATCTGGCCAATCCCGGCGCCGACGAATAAAACCGACCCCACCGGCGGGGTGATAAGGCCAATGCCAGCAGTCAATATCAGCACGACGCCGAAATGCACCGGCGAAATGCCGTATGCCTGCGCCACCGGCAAGAAAATGGGCGTACAGATGATGATCATCGGCGCCATATCCATGAACGTGCCCAGGATCAGCAAGGCCAGGACCATAAGCAGCAGAACGGTGGTCGGCGAATCGGCGACGCTTTTCAGCGCCGCGACCGTGGCTGCAGGAACCTGCAGATACGCCAACAACCAACCGAAGGTCGCCGCCGCGGCGATGACGAACAAGATCACGCCGGTTGTGCGTATCGCGCCGCTCAGCATGTGGACAAACGCGGCACGCGACATCTGCCGATACACCAGGGAGGCGATGGCCAGCGCGTACAGCACCGCAATCGACGCGCTCTCCACGGCCGTGAAAATGCCGGCGCGAATGCCGCCGAGAATGACCAGCATCAGCAGCAGCCCAGGCACCGCCGCCACGGCGCAGCGGAGTACCGCACGAGCGCCGGGGAAAACCTCGGTGCGGTAACCGCGGCGCCACGCCAATACGTAAGTTGTCGCCATCACGGCGATGGTGAACAGCAGCGCCGGGACGATGCCCGCGGCAAACAACTTTGCGATAGAGACGCCGCCACCTGCGGCAGCGGAATACAGGATCAGGTTGTGCGAAGGCGGTACCAGCAGCGCGACCAGCGCCGCAGTGATCGAGACGTTGACCGCGAAGTCGGCATCGAATCCGCGTTGCTTCATTTGCGGGATCATTGTTCCGCCGATGGCCGATACATCGGCGATGGCAGAGCCCGATACGCCGCCGAACAACATCGACGCGAGCACGTTCACCTGGCCCAGCCCACCGCGCATATGGCCCACCAGGCTCGTCGCGAGCGCAATGATCCGATCCGACAATCCGCCGCGCAGCATGATCTCGCCGGTGAGGATGAACAGCGGAATGGCCAACAGCGTGCTCGCATTGGCGCCGGCCGCCAGCTCGATCACCAGCACTAACGGCGGCAGGCCAAGGTAGACGATGGTGGCGAGCGATGCGGCTGCCAGCGCGAACGCAACCGGAACGCCGAGCGCGAGCAGCGCGAAAAAGCTCAAGAACAGAAGGGCTGTAGCTGACATGGCCTGGCTCCTATCGGCTGATCCCGCGTTCCAGCGCAAATCCCGCAATCAGCGCGCCGCCAAGCACCAGGGGCAGATAGCGAATGCCCTCTGGCAGAAACGTTCCGGCCATCGGCACGTCGCGATCGGCCCATGCCAACACGGCGGCGCCGTAGGCGAGCAGCAGGCCGAGTCCGATGGCGATCGCTATCGACAAGACATTGAGCGCCCGTTGCGCGACTGGCGACAGCCGCTCGCTGAGCAGCGAAAAGCGGAAATGGGCATCGCTGCGCACGCCAAGCGCCGCGGCGCAGGCCATCGTGGTGTTCATGAGCAATAGCGCCACCGGCTCAGTCCAGCTCGGCGAATCGTTCAACAGATACCGGCCGATGACCTGCCAGGCTTGCACCAGGACGATGGCGAGCAGCGAGGCGATGCAAATGCCGAGCGTCAGTTTGGCAATCCGGTCGCCAGCGCTCATGCCAAACTCCTTATGGCGGCGTACAGACCCGCCTGTTTGCCGGTCGCAAGCTCGGCGATCAAGGGTTCCACGGCCTGAGCAAAAGCCTGGCGATCGATGGCGGTTTCAACGACGCCACTCGCGAGCGCCCGTTGCCGGGCGGTCGCGAGCGCCCGATCCCACGCTGCGCGCATCACGCCGACCGACTGTTGTGCAAGGTCCCGGATCAACTCCCGATCTTGCGGCTGCAGCCGGGCGTCCACTGCAGCCGACAGCAGCAGCACGTCCGGCACCATCGAATGCTCGCTGCTCGACCAGTGTTTGGCGACCTCGAACTGGCGACTGCTGACGAAACTCATCCAGTTGTTTTCGGCGCCGTCGATCAGGCCAGTCTGCAGGGCTGAGTACACTTCGCCGAAGGCCAACGGTGTGGCATTGACGCCGAGGCGGCGCATGATGGTCAGAAAAACATCCGACGCTGGCACGCGCAGTTTCAGTCCTTTCAAGTCCGCTGGCGTAGCGACCGGGTGCCGGATGTTGTAAATGCCGCGAACGCCGGCATCGTAGAAGCACAGCGCGATCTGGCCGCGACTGGACAGATGCGCGAGCAGTCTTCGCCCAGGGTCGCCGTCCAAAGCACGCCGAAGATGCCCGACATCGTCGAACACATAGGGCATCGACAGCAGCGCGGTGTCTGGAAACGCATTGTTCAGCGCCGCGATCGTCACGCGCGTCAGCGCCAGCGCGCCATGACGGACGAGGGTCAAAGTATCTGCCTCACGCCCCAGCTGGCCGGCTGGATAGTGAACCAGGCGCAAGCGACCGTCGGTCCGCCGCTCGAGTTCCGCGCCGAGCCACTGAACGGCGAGCACGGTCGGGTAACCGTCGACATGCACGTCCGCGCCGCGCAGTACCGTCTCGGCCCACACTGTATCGGGCATCTGCAGCGCCGCCAGCCCGGTCAGTCCTGCTATCGCCTCTCGACGTCTCATGCGGATCTGGCCTCGCAATACAGAACGGCGCCACCGGTGAAATGGACCTGGGCTCGTTCGCCGATTCGAATATCGTGGATGCCGGTGCTGGCACCGGTAGACACCAGGTCGCCTTTTTTCAGCGGCCGGCCGCGCCTTGCGTTGCGCTCCAGCGCAAATGCCAGCGCCGCCAGCGGGCCGCCGCTGATCGACGCTGCGCCGCCGCGACCCACGCTGCGCCCTTCGATAAAGGTCTCGCAGGCCAGGTCCGGCCAGGTGCGTTGCCAGTCGAGGACAGCTGGGCCGACCAGCAGCCCCGCGTTGTTCCCAAAGTCGGACACCACCACTGCGGGTCCGAGCACATTGATGCTGGCGAGCGGGCTGCCGGCAAACTCGATTCCCAGTCGCATCTGGGCGACCAATGTCTGCGCCTCGTCCAGGGAAAACCGCTGCTGCGAGGGATCCGCGTCGTGCGCCAGCTCAAAAATGTACTCCGCCTCGACTGCAGCGAAGCCGCCGGGGATCACCCGCAGCAAACCGCTATCGCCTGGCGCAAGCCATTGCACGTTGTCCCTGAAGATCGGTCCGACCAGGCGTTCCTCGCCGAGGCGGTCGCACCACGCATCTGGAATCTTGCCAACTTTCCAACCGGCGATGACGTCCGGCCACAGCGTGATCGCCGCGTCCTGCCGTTCGTAAGCGGAGGCGAGGGAATTTGGCAGCGAGCCCGGATAATCGTGCAGCGCGACGCCGGCGCGGCGCGCAGCGACAAAACGCGCCGCTACTTGCGTTGCCGTTTCAGAGCTCGAGAGGCGACTGTCCAGGATCTTTCTCGTGCGCGTTGCGATGGAAGTAAGATATAAAGGAAACCGGTGTCATTTTCAACGAGGCGAAGCATGAATTCGATCGCAGCCATGTCGGGATGCGCGCTCTTGTCGCTGAGCGCATTGCTGTTTCCAGGCCACGCCTATTCGTCCGCAGAGGCCGAAACGCGGCTGGGGTGGGCCGATGACCGCGGCGGCCGTGGCGGCCGTATTTTGCGCGTCACCACACTGGCGGCCAGCGGTCCCGGCTCTTTGCCCGATGCGATTGCTCAAGCGGGGCCACGCATCGTCGTCTTCGAAGTCGGCGGCGTCATCGATCTGGGCGCGAAGGCGTTGGTGATCGACCAGCCGTTCCTCACCATTGCGGGGCAAACAGGGCCATATCCGGGGATCACTTTGATTCGAGGCGGCATCGAAATCCGCACACACGATGTGGTGATCCGGCACTTGCGCGTGCGTCCTGGCGAGGCGGGGGCGGCCAAAGGTAGCGGCGTGGACTTCGACGGCATCGCCACCATCGGTGCGCAGGATGTGGTCATCGACCACTGCTCGCTGACCTGGGCGACCGACGAAAATCTGTCGGCCTCCGGCCCGCGATTCGTCGACGGCGGGCGCACGATGGCGGATTTCCGTGCGGCTACGTCGCGGCGAATCACCTTCAGCAACAACCTGATCGCCGAAGGGCTGGCGTTCTCGACGCATGCCAAGGGCGAACACAGCAAAGGCAGCCTGATCCACGACAACGTCGGCGACATTTTGATCGTCGGTAATCTTTACGCGCACAACGCCGAGCGGTCGCCGTTGTTCAAGGGCGGCGTGCGCGGCGCCGTCATCAACAATCTGATTTACGATCCGGGCGCGCGGGCGGTGCACTACAACCTGGTGGCGCAGGAATGGGTGGATCGCGAGTACGCGATCGGTGAGATGCAGCTGGTGGGCAACGTGCTGCGCGCTGGACCGTCGACCTCGTCGCCGATCGCGCTGCTGATGATCGGCGGATCGGGCGATCTGCGCCTGGATGCTCGCGACAATCTCGCTGTCGATCGCATCGGCATGCCGATGCCGGTGTTGGGTCGATACACCACTGCGCCGATCCAGATCGTCGAGCAGGCTTGGGAGCTTCCGCCCGGCGTCGAACTGTTGCCGTCGGCGGCTGTGCAGGAATCGGTCATCGCCAACGCTGGCGCACGGCCCTGGGACCGCGACGACATCGATCGCCGCATCGTGGCCAACGTCGCCGAAGGGCGGGGCGCCATTATCGACAGCGAAACGCAGGTTGGCGGGTACCCCAGCTACGAGGAAACCAGGGCGCCGTTTGTCGAGGCGGATTGGGATCTGACGCGGATGGCGCCGCGTAAAGCCCTTTGGCGGCGTCCGCCGCCAAAGTAAGCCGATGACCCAGCCGAGCGCGCGGCGCCGGCTACATCCGGTAGCGAACGCCGAACAAGTACTGGCGGCCCGTGTGGTGATACACGGAAACGCGGTCGCCGCGCGAATCGACCCATTGGTCGTTGAACTCGTCGGTTAAGTTGAGCGCTTCGAAACTCAGTTCCCACTGATCGTTGATCTTGTACGACGCCGAGGCGTCGATATTGAGCGTGGCCTTGGTTCCTTCCACGTCGTTGCCATTGCGGCCCGGCGCGGTGGTCAGGTAGTCGTCGCGATAGGCGGCTGAGACGCGCATGCCGAAACGCTCGGTCTCGTAATAGAGCGTCGCGTTGTAGGCATTTTTCGACAGGCCCGTAAGATCAGTTTGCAGCGCGTTCACGCCGGTCGACGTGACGTACTGGATTTTGGAATCCACGTAGGTGTAGTTGAGGATTGCGCCGAGATCGTTGAACGGCGCGGGCAAGAAGCTGAAAGGCTGCTGCCAGCTCAACTCCAGTCCCGTCAACTCGCCGCCCGGCGTGTTCACTGGAATATTGAACTGGAAGTCGTCGTTGATGCTCGCGCCGGTGCCGGCCAGCAGACTCTCGGGCAGGCCCGAGGAGCTGTAAGGCCGGGTCTCGCGCGAGGTCTGGACGAAGGTTTCGATGTCCTTGTAGAACACCGCGGCTGAGAGCAGAGATTCCTCGGCGTAGTACCACTCCAACGCGAGATCGGCGGTTGTCGCTCGGAATGGATCGAGGAAGGGATCGCCGCCGGTGACCGTGCGGTTGCCGCCGCTGACGCTGACCGTTACGCCGGGCGTCAAGTTGCCGAGTCCGGGCCGTGCCATGACTTTTGCGGCGCCGAAACGCAGCAGGACGTCCGGGCTGATTTCTGCGGTCAGATTGGCCGCCGGCAGAAAGTCGTTGTACTCGCGTTCGACCGTGATCAACACCGGTGTGTTGTTGACCACCGCAAATCCGCTCGCGGTTTGTTCCGTACGAACATACCGAGCGCCGACATTGGCGTTGATCGGCACATTGCCGATGTCGGCGATGATGTCGGCCTGCACCCAGGTGCCGAGGTCCTGTTCGTCCACGCTGCGGTTATTGCCGCGCGCGCTGGCCACCGTCGACGCGAGCGCGAAGACGCCGCTATTGCTGTAGATATCGAAAAGCCGCGCGAACGCAGCGGCATCGGGTGTCACCCAGCTCACGTCCGTGCCGCCGGGCACATTCAAGTCGGACAAACGCAGGATGCGCGACAAATCGGCGACGGTCGTGCCGGCAGGCAAGGCGGGCACCACGGTTTCCGACGCGCGGCGCAGCTCGCTGGTGACGAAGCCGTACTCCTTCCAGAGTACGCCGCCCTTCAGCGTAACGCTGTCGTTGAGATCGAATGCGAGATTCAGTTCCGCACTGTCGAACTCGTTGTCGGCGGTTTGCGGGCGCAAGCGGATCTCCGACAAACCATTGGCGAAGGTCCAGTTGGCTGGATTGCTGACGTCGAACCCGTAGCTCAGCAGCGGAAGGCGATCGTTGTTGCGATAGTCCCAAACGACGCCGTTGGCATTGACCCGGTCCAGCGTCACCGTCGTCTGGATCGGGTTGTCGAACAGCGACTCGGCATGTCCGATGCGACCGTCGATCCGCCAGCGATCGTTGATCTGGTGCTCGCCGCTCAGCGTGAGCTGCTTGAAGGTCGTCTGCAACTCGTCGTAGCGCGACTCCGAGCGCACGTCCACGTTGTCGAATACGCCATAAACCAGGTTGCCTCGCGAGTCGATGGCGCCGTCGCGCACGATCGTCTGTGGTTTGCCAGTGCCGGTTCGCGAGAAGGAAATGGACTCGAGAAAATCCTCGCTGCGGGTTGCATCGAATCGGGCGTACAGGGCATCGAAGGAGATCAGCGTTTCGTCGCTGGGGCGGAACTGCCAGGCGCCCGTGAGGCCGATGCGCTCCTGCTGGTGTTCGAGCACGCCGTACCGAGGTATACGCGGGTGAAACACATCCGGCGATAGCGCAGCGGCAAACGGCGAACTGGGCGCAAAACCGCCGCTGGAATTGCCGCGATCCCAGCGCACCGTGCTGTGGCCCTCTTCGATCAGTCGCCGATCGGTGTAGGCCACCGACAACAAAGCACCCATGGTGCCGTCGGCCCAGGTGTTGCTGATCAGCGCCGCCCCGCGTGGATCGGTGTCTTCGGAAAGATCGTTGTAGCCGAGTTGGGCGGATGTCGCCAGCACGAAACCGTCGTAGTCGAAGGGCCGCGCGGGCTGCAGGTCGACGGTGGCGCCCAGTGAGCCTTCTTCGATCTCCGCGGCTGCCGTTTTGCGCACCGTGATGCTGTTGAACAAATCCGAGGCGAAGACATTGAAGTCGAAGCCGCGGCCGCGATTTGCGCCGCCGGAGCTATCGGTACCACCCGTGGTGGTCAGCGCTTCCATGCCGTTGATGCGGACGCGGGTAAATTGCGAGTCGAGCCCGCGCACCGAAATGTTGCGGCCCTCGCCAGCGTCGCGCGTGATGCTGACGCCCGGAATCCTCTGCAGGGATTCGGCGAGATTGAGGTCGGGGAATTTGCCGATGTCCTCGGCAACAATCGCGTCGACCTGACCCACCGTGTCGCGTTTGATGTCGATCGCGCGCTGCAGGCTTTGCCGAAAGCCGACCACGCTGACTGTGTCGAGCTGTTTGGCGTCCTCCTCGTCGGTCTGCTGAGCGCGACTGTCCGGTGCATACAGTGCGGCAACGATGGCGGACGCCAGCAGCGCCTGCTGTAGAGACCGATGGCGTGTCTTGAATGTCATGAATTTCCCCTCCCAAGGCCAATAATACCGCGTTAAATGACACCGGTAGCAAATCGCGTGAAAAAGATGACACCGGTAGTCAAAAGGGTAGCAGAGCATGAGATATTTGCAAGCATTGCTGTGAGCATCTCGAAGGAGACATCGATGTCAGCCGTACTGTGCTTTGGCGAATTGCTGCTCCGATTGGGAGCGCCCGGCCGGCAAATGCTGCTGCAAACGCCGCAGTTCGAAGTCAGCGTCGGCGGGGCGGAAGCCAATGTCGCCGTTGCGCTTGCGCAGTTCGGGCATTCGGCGCGTGTCCTGACCGCTTTGCCCTATGGACCGCTCGGCGACTGCGTGCTCGGCGAGTTGCGCCGATTTGGTGTAGCTACGCAGGCCGTGCGCTGCGAGGGCCGGATGGGACTGTACTTCCTGGTTCCGGGCGCCATGCATCGGCCCTCGGAAGTGCTTTACGACCGGCAGCACTCCGCGTTCGCCCAGCACGAATGGACGACAGACGAGGTTGAGCGCGCTTTGGCCGGCGTCGATTGGCTGATGCTCTCGGGTGTCACGCCGTCGCTCGGCGAAAACGCTGCGAATGCCTGCGAACGCCTGCTCGACGCTGCTGCCGAGCGTGGGATCCGTATCGCCTTCGACGGCAATTTCCGAAGCAAGCTGTGGGCGCTCTGGCGCGGCGAGCCCGAGCGCCGTTTGCGTTCGCTGATGGCCCGAGCCGAGCTGCTGTTCGCCAATGAGCGAGACATCGCGGTGGTGTTGGGCGATGCGCCCGCTGCGGATCGTTTCGCGCACGCCGCGGCGCGCGCATTCGCCGCGTTTCCGCGACTCGAACGGATGGCGACCACGCTCCGCGAGGAACATAGCGTCGATCACCATACGCTGACGGCGCGATTGATCCATCGAAGCGGCGCCAGCGAAAGCGCCCCGAGTTACACGCTCTCGCCGATCGTCGATCGAATCGGTACTGGCGATGCGTTCGCGGCGGGCGTGCTGCACGGTTTGATGGAACGTCTGCCGGACGCCGAAGCACTGCATCTCGGTCTTGCGGCGGCGTGCCTGAAGCACTCGATACCGGGCGACGCCGGTCGCGCCTCGCCGGACGACCTTCGCGATTTTGTCGCCGCCCGCGGTTTCGGCGTTCGGCGCTAACAGGCTGTTTGCCAGCGTCAACGGACGCTGACATCAGCGCGCCAGCCAGCCGCCGTCGACTGGCAGCACGGCGCCGTGCACGTAGTCGGCGGCCGCCGATGCAAGAAACACAGCCGCGCCACCCAAATCGCCAGGCTCGCCCCAGCGGCCTGCCGGAATCCTGGCCAGGATGTCGCGGCTGCGCTCTGCATCCTCGCGCAGCGCAGTAGTGTTGTCGGTGGCGATATATCCCGGCGCGATAGCGTTGACGTTGATGCCGAGCTTCGCCCATTCGTTCGCCAGCAGCCGCGTGATGCCCAGAAGTCCCGATTTGCTGGCCGTGTACGAGGCCACCCGAATGCCACCCTGGAAGCTCAGCATCGAGACGATATTGATGATCTTTCCGGTGGCATCCCGGGCGCGCCAATACCGCGCCGCCTGCTGGCTCAGGAAGAACGCGCTCTTCAGATTGATGTCGACGACCTCATCCCAATCCCGTTCGGAAAAATCGATCGCGTCGCAACGGCGAATCGTGCCGGCATTGTTTACCAGCACGTCCAGCCGCCCCAGCGCGGTCACGGTGCGATCGACAAAATCCCCCGGCATGGCAGTGCCGAGTTCGCCCTCGATCCAGACGGCGCGGCGTCCGAGCCGCGCAACCGCAGCAATGGTGTCCGCTGGTTCGCGTCGCGCCAAGGCCGCAATATCCGCCCCGTTTTGCGCCAGCGCGATCGCGATTGCCTGGCCGATGCCAGCATTTGCGCCGGTCACCAGCACCACTTTACCCGAGAGGTCGAAGGCGTTCATCGCAACTGGCAAATATCGATTTGTTTGAGGTCGGTGTAGTCGAGGTTTTCGCCGCCCATCGCCCAGATGAATCCGTAGTTGCGTGTGCCGGCGCCCATGTGGATCGACCACGGCGGCGACAGCACCGCCTGTTCGTTGGCGAGCGTGAGATGGCGGGTATCGTCCGGACGCCCCATGAAGTGCAGAATGCGTTCGTCGCCATCCAGGCCGAAATAGAAGTAAACCTCGGAGCGCCGATCGTGCAGATGCGGCGGCATGGTGTTCCAGACGCTGCCCGGTTCGAGCAACGTCATCCCGAGCAGCAGTTGGCACGAGGCGCAAGTGCTCGGCACGATGTACTGGAAAATCGTGCGGCGATTGCTGCTCTCGAGACTGCCGCGTTCCAGCGGCACTGCGGCGGCGATGGATAGATGCTTCAACGCATGCCGGGCGTGCGCCGGGGTCGACACCAGATAGAACTTGGCCGGAGAGTTGGGATCGGCGCTGGCGAAGCGCACCTCTTTAGTCCCCATCGGGATGTAGGCGCCGTCGCGCGGCGCCAGCGTCAGCGCCGTGCCGTCGACGCTGATCGAACCCGCCCCGCCGACATTCACCACACCCAATTCGCGGCGTTCCAGGAACGGCTGCCCAGCCGACGATGCCGGCTCGGATTGCGCCGGCAACACCAGCTCCGACGCCACCGGCATCGCGCCGCCGACCACGATCCGCTCGTAGTGCGTGTAGTTCAGGCGAACAGCGTCCGGCGCGAAAATCGTCTCGATCAGGTAGCGATCGCGAAGTTGCACGTTGCTGACGCCTTGCATCATGTCCGGATGCGTGGCGTGATAAATCTTGTCGTACATAAGGTGCGGCCGTTCCAGAATTTCAGCGCAGCATAGCGAAACCGGTAACCGGTGTCATTCGTCGCTCGTGCTGGCGATTGAAATCCTTGCACTCGGCATTGGCTCGTTCTGCGCTTTCCAGACCGCGACCGGCCATCGATGTTCGGAACCGAACGCCATCCGCCGTCTTCGGCATCAATTCGGGCCACCTGGCCGATTGCCCCAGCCATCGAAGACCGCGAGAATCGACGGGTCTTCGAACACCGAGTGCCTTCGTGAGCGACATTGCATCAAGCCCAACGCCCGTCTCGCTGCGCCAATTGTGCGCCGAGTTTGCCAAGCCGCATCTCGGTCGCGCTATCTGGCAAGTGATCAATACCCTCATTCCATTTCTTGCGCTGTGGTCGTTGATGGCTTACGGCGCCGCCAACGATTGGAATTACCTCTGGGTATTGCTGCTCGCGATTCCAGCGGCCGGCTTATATGTGCGCCTGTTCATCCTGCAGCACGATTGTGGTCATGGCTCGTTTTTCGCCAGTGCGCGTGCCAATAACACGCTTGGCGCGGTGCTCGGCGTCATCACGTTGTTTCCGTATAGCTACTGGCGCAAGACGCACGCGGTGCACCATGGCACCAGTGGCAATCTTGATCGCCGCGAGTTGGGCGATGTCGACACGTTGACGGTGCGCGAGTACCTGTCGCGGTCCTGGTTTGGGCGCTTCTGTTATCGCTTCTATCGAAGCACCCCGGTGTTGCTGCTGATCGGGCCCGTCTATCAGTTTGTCATCAAGCATCGATTCCCGTTCGATTTGCCGCGCAGCTGGAAAAAAGAATGGGCCAGCGTCTGGCTCAACAACCTCGTGCTGCTCACAACCCTCGTTGTGCTCGGCTTCGCGGTCGGCTGGAAAACGGCATTCATGGTGCATCTGCCCATCGTGCTGATCGCCGGCGCCTTGGGCGTCTGGTTGTTCTACGTGCAACACACCTTCGAAAATGCTTACTGGGCAACGCAGAAGGAATGGAACTCGGAAGAGGCCGCCGTGCGCGGCAGTTCATACTACGACTTGCCGCGTTGGCTGCATTGGTTCACTGGCAACATCGGCTACCACCACATCCACCATCTGGCCAGCCGCATCCCCAACTACCGACTGCGTGAAGCTTTCCAGTCGCACCCGGCGTTGCAGCAGGCGCCGCGCCTGACGATATGGAGCAGTTTCAAGAGCGCGCGCTTGAAACTGTGGGACGAAGATTTGCAGCGCATGGTGGGCTTCCCGTCGCGGCGGCGGGTTTGAGTTTGAGCACGGGCTGTCGTCGCCGGACCCTGAGCCTGATTCCGACTTCCTCAACCAGCGGATTGCGAGTCGCAAGCCCCCGAAATCTGGAAAAGTCCCGATCCGCTGTCCAAAGCTCTGCCACCCCGTGTTGCAGGCAAAGGGCGGCGATGTGCGCGTCGTGGACTTGGGCGCCTTGAATCTTGCCTGTCAGAACCAATTCCCTGAGCGTTCGCCAATGCACTGGGCTTTCGTTAAGCAGCATCAGTGAGGGCGACGCAAACCACGCGTCGATCTGTTCACTCGCTTGACTGGTGCTGTTTGCGTTTCGATAGATCTTTGGATTCGTCGCGATCGAAAAGAACTCGTGAACGCATGGCCAGGCAATCGCCCATGCTCGGCCGGATTCGGCAAGTATCTGGACGCATAAGCTTGTGGATGAAAGGGCGAATCTTCGCGGTGTGCGTAGACCAGGATGTTAGTGTCGACGGCGATCACTCACCGCGCCCTTCGTAGCTGCTGGCGATCAGCTCGTTCATGCTTCGCCCTTTAGCCCAGTCGGTCAGGCCACTGCCCCCAACGCTCGCTTTCCTGAGTTTGAAGGGCTTTGTCGCGACGGGCTCGGCCTCCAACAGCTTTCGCAGGCTAAGTTCTATGGTCGCCTTCATGGTCAGGCCGTTGGCTTTCGCGAATTGGCGAGTGCGAGCCATCAGCGCATCGGAGACCTCAATGGTCGATTTCATGCGGCGGTCCAATTGTCAGAGCACGGGTCGCCATATTTTCTGCAGGACCTAAGCCGCCTGCAACGATCTAGCCCGCATATTTCATGAGGAAACGCGGAAGATCGCGAAGGGTGAGAGAGGGCAAGCTTGCATCGCATGCGATGCGCCCTCTCGAACGACTGGCGGCTGCGCCGCCAGGCCGGACCTTTGCGCCGGAATCGAGGCGCGAGGAGGGTGAGAGCGGGCAAGCTTGCGCCGCATGCGGCGCGCCCGCTCGAACGGGCGGCGGCTGCGCCGCCGCACCGGGCGGAATGGTTGACCCGGCCCGTCAGCGTAGCTGCCGGGCGCTCGGAGCATCGCGCGCTGCGCGCGCAAACGATGCCCCTCTCCCATTGGGACGACGAGCAACGAAGAGTCCGGCGCAAAGAACGAGCGAGGGCCGTGTTAGCGAGGAAATGGCAGCGAACACTTTGTCAGTACGACCAACTCGATGATTTCCACGCTGTAACAACGAAACTAAGCCATTTCATCGCGACCTCATGAAATATGCGGGCTAGCAGCTCGAAGGTCGGGACCGCAGCCTATTTCGCGTTTTCCCGAACGCTTGCGCTCTTAGAGGCCAGGAAGGCGTAAAGATCGTCGGCGGTTGGCGTTGCCTTTCTGGTCAGCGCGAACGCGTGCTCGGGATCGAGCACGCGATCCAGCCAGATGCCGCCCGCGCTTGCCGGGCTCGGTCGCGTCGTGCCAAGCCACAAAGCGGTGTCGGCGCTGTCTTCGCTGCTGCGCAGCTGCGTGCGCAACGTGGCCCGAAACCACGGCAGTGCGGTCTGAACGCCAGCGGTGTCGGCCCAGCCGGGGTGCATCGCGTAGCCGCGCGGACTGCCTTGCCAACGTCGATTCCAGGCACGTGTCAACTCCACTTGCGCGCGCTTATGCATGGCGTAGGCGGCCATGCCGTCGTAGTCCTGGCCATTGTTCGCGGCCATCTCGGCAAGCCGCAGCGGCGAGCCATACATGCCGCCCGAGCTCATGTTGATCACCGCGGCGCCGTGGGCGAATCGTGCCGCAGCGTGCAAGCCCTCGGTCAGCACAAAGTGACTCAGCAGATTGGTGACGAAGGAGGTTTCCAGGCCTTCGGCGGTCAGTTCGAAGCGATCCAGCAACACGCCGACATTGTTGACCAGCACGTCGATACGTTCGTTGCGTGCGCTGAGATCCTGTACCAGTCTTCGCGTGTCGGAGATACTCGAAAAGTCCACCTGCAAGGGAACCATTTTCGTGTCGGCCGCGCGCACCAGCGAGGCCAGCTTGTCGCCGCTGCGCGCCGCCGCCAGCACGCGTGCGCCACGCGCATGGGCGATGCGCGCAATCGCCGCGCCAATGCCGCCGCTGGCGCCGGTGATCAGCCAGGTCTGGCCGTCCAGTCGTTCTGGATAGGCTTGCCAATCTCGCTGCCGTTGGCGCAGGCCGACGCGGCTGAAACGGGTGAAGAACCGGGTGTAGAAAAACAGGCTGGCCAGGGCTCTGAGCATGGGGTCGGGGTCGTTGGATCGGATCGGCAGCACCACGGTACGCTCAATCGCGTGTGCGAAACGCATCGCCGCTGTATAGCTTCGTTCGCTGGCAGAGGCGTTTCGCAAGCCGACGGCTAATTGCGGACCGGACAGAGATTGTTATTCGAACCCAATAGAGGCATGGCCGTAAACGCCCACTACTTCCATGAAAACGGTCCGGGTCGGCCACTAACGCGAACAGAGACCAGTGGCGGCTGCGCTGGGCGCGTTGCTCAGCTTGCAAGCACTAGCCCGCATATTTCATGAGGGAACGCGGAAGATCGCGAAGGGCTTTGCGCCGGAATCGAGGCGCGAGGAGGGTGAGAGCGGGCAAGCTTGCGCCGCATGCGGCGCGCCCGCTCGAACGGGCGGCGGCTGCGCCGCCGCACCGGGCGGAATGGTTGACCCGGCCCGTCAGCGTAGCTGCCGGGCGCTCGGAGCATCGCGCGCTGCGCGCGCAAACGATGCCCCTCTCCCATTGGGACGACGAGCAACGAAGAGTCCGGCGCAAAGAACGAGCGAGGGCCGTGTTAGCGAGGAAATGGCAGCGAACACTCTGTCAGTACGACCAACTCGATGATTTCCACGCTGTAACAACGAAATCAAGCCATTTCATCGCGACCTCATGAAATATGCGGGCTAGGCATGCAAACGCGGCAAACGAGCCCGTATACATCTCAATTCGCTCGGTGGATCGCACGCGCGCGGTTTTACCGCACCGATGTCACCAACGAAGAAGGCGTGATTGCCGCGCTCGCGGCGGCGCAGTCGGCGATGGGTGGACTGAACGCGGTGATCAACTGCGCCGGCATCCTCGGCGCGGGTCGTGTGCTCGGAAAAACCGGCCCGATGGCGCTCAGCAATTTCGAAACCACCATTCGCGTCAACTTGATCGGCAGCTTCAACGTCGCCAAGGCCGGTGCGCATCTGATGCAGCACAACGCCGCCGGGAGCGATGGCGAACGCGGCGCGATCATCAACACCGCCTCGGTGGCGGCCTTCGAAGGACAGATCGGGCAAGCGGCCTATTCCGCCAGCAAGGGCGGCGTGGTGGGCATGACGCTGCCGATGGCGCGCGAGCTGGCGCGCTTTGGCGTACGTGTGGTGACGATCGCCCCTGGCATTTTCATGACGCCGATGGCCGGCGGCATGCCGCCCGACGTGAAGGCCTCGCTCGAAGCGATGGTGCCGTTCCCGTCGCGCCTTGGCGAACCGGCGGAGTTCGCCGATGCCGTGTGCTTTGCGCTGAGCAATCGTTATCTCAACGGCACCACGATGCGCCCTGATGGCGCGGTGCGCTTGCAGCCCAAGTAATGCCACAGACAACACAATCACGTTGAACAAACCACGAGCAGTCGACTGAGGTTTCAAGGATGAAAGCCACTGACATCAAACGGCGTGTACGCGACGAGGCCCATCGGCGCCGCGAGCGCGTCGGCGGAGGCGGTCGGTTGCTGCGCCCAGGTCAGCAAAGACGGCCCGATCATCGCAGTGCGGCCTTGTCGATCTTGCCATTAGGCGTGCGCGGCAAAGCCGCCACGATATGCAGGTGTTTAGGAACCAGCGGCGCTTCCAGGCGCGCGGCGCACAGACGGCGCAGCGCCGAAACGGCCAACGGCGCGCCCGGCGCCAGTTCAACGTACGCGGCAATGGCCTGACCTTGCATGGCATCGTCGATGCCGATCACTGCCGCAGCAATGACGCCGTCGATTTCAAGCAGCGCCGCTTCGACTTCCTTCGGTGCTACTTTCATGCCGCGGGACTTGATGATGTCATCGCTGCGTCCGACGAAGTACAAATGACCATCGCCATCGCGGTACACGCGATCGCCAGTGAACAGCGCGAGTTCGCCACCCTGCAGGCGCAGCGCGCGCGCGGTGGCTGGCGGGTCGTTCCAGTAGCCGGCCATCAACGTCGGTCCTTTGACGATCAGTTCGCCGATAGCACCAGTGGGACACGATACGCCACCCTCATCGACGATCTCGACGCGCGTACCGGGAATCGCAACGCCAATGCTGCCTGGCTTTCGCGCCAACCACTCCGGCGGCAGATAGCTGATGCGCTTGCACTCCGTCAGGCCGTACATCGAGTACAGCGTCGCCTTCGGGAAATGCGTCAGCAGCCAGTCGATCTGTGCCGGCGCCAGCGCCGCGCCGGTGCTGGTGATGAGCCGCAAGCCGGGCCAGGCGCGCACTTCGCCGGCACGCAGCAGCGCGACGATGCTCGGCATCAGCGGCAGCACCGTGGCCGCGCGCAGCGCCGACTCGGCTTTGCCCAGCAGGGCCAGCTCCGGCAGCAAGCTCGCGTTGGCGCCGACGTTCGCCGCGAGCAGCAGCTGGTACAAGCCATAGTCGAAGGACAGCGGCAGTGCAGTGCCGACAACGTCGTCGCTGCGGTAGCCAAGATAGGACTGGATGGCGTCGAGCGCTGCGCGCATGGCGCCGTGTTGCAGCATCACGCCTTTGGGTTCGCCTTCGCTACCCGAGGTGAACAGGATGGCCGCGAGGTCGTCGGCGCTGCGCTGGGCGTAGTCGGTTTCGCCGCCAAGTGCCAGCCCCGGCAGATCAGGATCGGTGAGCACCGCGCGCGCTGCCAGGCGCGCCGCGAGGCGCTCGCGTTTGCCTTCGGGGGTCGAGGGATGGATCCACGACAGCACCGCGCCGATGCGCCAGATGGCGTGCATCGCGGCCACCGCATCGGGCGAATTGCTCGCCGCGAGCAGAATGCGGTCTCCAGTGCCAACGCCGCGCGCCGCCAGACCCGCGGCGAGGGCGCAGGCGCGCGCCTCGAGCGTGGCGTAGCTCATGGAACCTGCGACCGAATCCACGGCCGTAGCGGTCGGCCAGCGCTGTCGCGCGTGGCGCAGCAGATCGTTCATCATGGGCGGAACTTCTCCAACATGGATGCCCTCCAAACGGCGTTTCCCAATGGTGCCGCGCATGCCGATTCTCGAACACCAGTTTCTAGCGCAACAACGCAGCTGGCGGCTGCTATCGCAACTGCGCGCGCGCGAGCCAGACCTTTCGGTACTCGCGCGCCTTCCCGATACGATCGACTTTGCCGATCTTGCGGCGCTGGAATCGCTGCTCATCGATTTGGGATTGAATGATGAAGGAAGCGATGAGTTCCCGGCGTCGCTGCAGCCGGCGCTGGGGCGCGGTTTGCTGGTCTGGCAATATCCCAATCAGTTCGCGCCGTACTTAAGTGCGCTCGCCGAGCTTGGCGTGCACTCGTACCTGGAACTGGGCGTTCGCCACGGCGGATCGTTCATCGCGACGGTCGAAATCTTGCGCCGGGCGGCGCCGATTGCGCGCGCGATTGCGGTCGACGTTCTGCCATGTCCCGCGCTCGATCGCTACACACCCGAGGGCGTGACGTTCTGGCAGGTGTCCACCTTGACGCCGCGCTTCCATGAGCAATTGCACGCGCTGGGCGCCATCGATCTGGCGATGATCGACACCCACCACGAGGCCGAACAATGCTGGGCCGAATTTCAACGCGTGGCACCGATCGCGCGCATGGTGGCTCTGCACGATATCGCCAACATCGGCTGCCCCGGCGTCGGTGAGATCTGGCGACGCATTCGGCAGTTGCCTGGCTATCGCTGCCTCGAATTCACGGCGCAATACGATCGCGGTCCGTTCATGGGGATTGGTCTGGCAATCCGGAGCGGCGCATGAGTACGCTCGATCTCGCCAGGCAGGCGCTGGCCAAGATCAAGCGCGACCCGGCGTTGGCGCACGTCGCCGACGACATCGATCTGATCGACGATATCGGTCTCGATTCGCTGGAAACGCTGCAGTTTCTGTTGGAGCTGGAAGACGCGCTCGGCACGCGCATCGACTACGATCGTCTCGAGTTCCAGATGCTGCGGTCGCTGCGGACCCTGGCGACCTTTCTCGACGGCGCGCCGTGCTGACGATCCTCACCGCCGGCACCGGTTTAGGCGTTTACATCCCGGGGCTCTTGATGCATCGCGCCCTGGCGTTGCGCGGCGTCGATGTCGCGCTTGCGGTACTGGAATCGCTCTACACCGAAGCGGCACTGCGCGAACGCGAACGTGCGGTGCCGGCGTTTCAATCGGACTTCAGGCTCGCGCAGCTGGCCCATCGGCGCGCGCGCCACGACCCGGCGCGCTTCGACGCGGCCAGAGTGGCGGCGTGGCAGGCCACGCTGCGCGGCCAGCGCATCGCCGCCTGGAGCGGGTTCTGGCTGCCATTGCTGGCGCAAAAGCCTGTGGTCATCGACCATTGCCGCATCGACGCAGTGGTATCGGCATCCTTCGAGAATGGCGCGCCGCGGGACGGCGATCGCGAGATCTGGTTGTGGCACGAGGGCGCCCTGCACTGGCGTTTGCCGGTGGATGCGCGCCTGCCGTTGCCGTGGGCAGAGCGCGAGCGCCGCGTCGTGGCGCACGGCGGCGGCTGGGCGCTGGGCGAGTTTGGTGTGGGCATCGACGCCTTGCCGACGGGCTGGGAGGCTGATGTGCTCTGCGGTCAACGCGAGATGGCGGTGCCGCGAGCGCGCGTGTGGCGTGTTGCGTCGGAGTGGCGGCCGTGGAATGGCGCCCCGCGCTTTCCGCCGATGGCGCCAGCGGGCAGCGACGATTTTTCGCCAGCGCATGAGCATCGCGCTTACGAGCTGCTGCGCGGGGCGCGTGCTGTGATCAGCAAACCAGGTGGCGGGACCTTGATCGAATCGCTCTGGGCGGCGACCCCGCTGCTGATGCTGCCACCATTTGGCGCTGCAGAGGCTCGCAGCGGCGCGCTGTGGCAGTCGCTCGGGCTGGGCATGCCGCTGGCGGACTGGCTGGCGCGCGGTGCGCGCGGGGACGACTTGAAGGCGATGCATGAGCGCTTGCTCGCGGCGCGCGTCGGGCCCAGTTACATCGATGCGCTGGCGCAGGAATTTGCCTGTGCTTAGGCCGACGCCACTGCCGAGCCTGATCGTTCTGCAACTGCTGGAGCGCTGCAACTTGCGCTGCGCGATGTGCTACGAGTGGGGCGAGCGTGGCACCTATGCCAGCATCGGCGGGCGGCGTCAGCTCAAGCTCGATCGGGTTCTGGCGTTGATCGAGGAAGCCGCGCCGCAACGTCCGCGCTATGAGTTTTTTGGTGGCGAGCCGCTGCTATATCGGGGACTCGATCGCGTACTCGAAGCGATTGCGTCGCGTGGCAGCGAGGTGAGTTTCTCGACCAACGGCTGGCGGTTGGCCGCCGCCGCACCGGGCCTGTTGCCGCACCCGCCGCGCCGCCTGTGGGTGTCCATCGACGGGCCGCCAGGCATCAACGATGCACAGCGTGGCGCAGGCGTGTACGCACGCGCGCTGGCGGGCATCGAGCGCCTGGCGGCCTTGCGCGGGGCAGCCGCTCGCCCCGAGATTGGCGTCACGACGATTGTGACGGCGGCCAACTGGCACGCGATCACGCCAGCGTACGTCGCCAACCTGCCGCTCGATCACGTCGCGGCGCTCAGTATCGAGCTTTGCTGTTACGCAACGCCGGCGCAACTGGCGAGCTATCGCGCAGAACTGCGACCCTTCGGCGTGACCGCCACACCGTACGCCGACGCCTATGGCCAGTCGCCTGCGGATTTCGCTGCCGTCGATTGCGCGCAACTGGCGGCAGCGCTGGTCGCCATCGGCGAACTGTGCGCCGCGCGCGGCATTGAGCTGAATTTGCAGCCGCGGCGGCCCACGGCGCGCAATCTGGGCGCCTACTTCAGTGGCGATTTTGCGGCGTTGGACGATGCCCGCGCACGCTGCGCAATGCCGTGGGTGGCCGCCGAGATCAGCGCTGCCGGCGAGGTGAGCACCTGCCACAGTTTCTACGATGCCAGCCTCGGCAATATCTATCGGAACTCGCTGCGCGAGATCTGGCACGACGAGCGCGCGCAGCAATGGCGTGCGCGCTTGCGCGAAGGCCTGCTGTCGATTTGCACCGCGTGCTGCCGATATCACAGCGCATGAGCATTTCACCGGCCATGTTCGATGTGGTCAAAGCTCGCCTGGCGGCGGCGCCGGTCGCGACCGCGCCGCAATTGAGCGCAACGCAAAGCCACTTGCTCGCAGCGCCCGCGCCGGATGCGGCCCATTTGCTGGCAGTCGAGTTGCGATTTGCCAGGCTCGATGTGTCGCGCCTGGAAGCGGCGCTGCACACAATGGTCGAGCGCCACGACGCGCTGCGCATGGACTTCCGCGGCGGACAGATGCGGATTGCGCCGCGGGCGAATCTGCGCGTCGAACGTTGCGCGTCGCTCGCCGAGCGCGAGGCGTTTTGTTTTGCGCCGTTCGATATCGCGTCTGCGCCGCTGATGCGCGCTGCGATCGTGGCGGGCGACCCGCTGGTCGTGTGGCTGTGCTGGCACCATCTGATTTTCGACGGCTGGTCGTATCAGGTGTTTGTCGAGGAGTTGGCGCGCTTGTATCGCGGTGCGTTGCTGCCGCCTGCGCCGCGCTGGGCGGTGGCTCTCGAGCGCGCTGCGGCGCCGGCCGCCGCGCCGAGTCCGGTCGATTTTGCTACTCGTACGCGACAGGTGGGACCGCGACCGCTGCGCCGGCTGCGCGACGCGTTGGGCGATGCAGCGCAGATCGAAGCGGCGGCGCGCAAGCTCGGCGTCAGCAGCTTCGAGTGGTTGCTCGTATCTCTAGCGTTGTTGTTTTCGCGGCTCGGCGATGCGCTTTGCGTGCGTTTCCATATTGCGGACTCGAATCGCGGTCGCGCGGCGCAGATGGTGGGCCCGCTGTCGCGCCGGGTGGGCGTCGAACTGGCGATCGACGATAGCGCTTCATTTGCCGATCTCGTCGCCGCAGCCAGTGCCCGGCTGGCGGCCGCATTGCGCGAGCGCGGCGACGATGCCTCGCCTGCCAGTGCCACCATCGCATTCCAGAACGCGCCGACCGCTGCGCCGTGGCCAGAGCTCATCGGCGCCGAAGCGCTGCCGGCGCCGACCGCCGCCGTCGACCATCTGATCACGCTGCAGGTGCGAGGCGCAGCCCTGGACGTGCGCTGGGACACGGCGCGCGACACCATCTCCGACACCACGGCCGCAAGCTTGCTGCGCGCCTGGCAGCAACTGCTCACGCAACTGCTGGCGGGGCGTGAGCCGCGCGACGTCGACTGGGCTGGCCGCGCGCTCGCGACCCCACACCCGGCGTCGATTCCCGCACTCGCAGTGCGCTTTCAGGCCATCGTTGCCGAGCGCGGCAGCGAGCCTGCGCTGGTCTGCGGCGATCGCAGCTTGAGCTATCGCGACCTCGATGAAGTTTCCGGCGCGTTGATGCGGCGCCTCACCGAGGCAGGCATTCGACCGGGGCAGGCAGTGTTGGTCGATATCGAAGCGCAGCCCGCGTATGTCATTGCCATCGTCGCGCTGGCGCGGCTGGGCATGATTTACGTGCCGTGCGATGCACAGCATCCGCGGCGCCTGGTCGAGTCCTGGGGCGACGTCGCCGCGACGCTCTCGCAAGCGAGCGGCGACTGGGTCATCGAATCGCAACACCCTCAGGCACGGTGCGATCGTCGCGGCGGCTATCGGATGTACACCTCCGGCAGCACTGGTGCGCCCAAACCGGCCCGCATCGGCGAACGCTCGATCGTGCAACTGGCGCTGATGGAGGGTGTCACCGCCGTACGTAGCGACGATCGCGTGGCGATGATTGCGCCGCTGGGTTTCGACGCGTCGACCTTCGAGATCTGGGCCAGCCTGCTCAACGGCGCCACGTTGATCGCGCCAGCGCAGCGACTGTCGGCCGCGACTTTGGCGAACTGGATCGAAGCGCAGCGAATCAGTGTGGCTTTTCTGGGCAGCGGCTGGTTCGAGCTGCTGGTCGATTTTCATCTTCGGGCGCTTCGCGGCATGCGCCTGGTGCTCTCCGGCGGCGAAGTGATGTCGCCCACGCACGCGGCGCGTTTTCTGGCTGCGTTGCCGGCGGTGCGCCTGGTGAATGTTTACGGTCCCACGGAAAACACGACGTTTACCACCGCCTGCCCGCTGTCACGCATCGATGGCCCGGTCCCGCTTGGCGCGCCGCTGCCAGGGCGCAGCGTGCTGCTGCTGGATCGCTGCGGGCGGCTGTTACCGCCCGGCATCGTCGGCGAGGCCTGGCTCGGCGGCGACGGTGTGATGCTGACCGACGGCGATGAGCCGCGCGTGCGCCAGGACGCTGAACACGGCGCGTTGTATCGCAGTGGCGATCGCCTGTGGCTGGAGAACGACGAGCTGCATTTCGCCGGACGCATCGATCGGCAGGTCAAATGGCGCGGCTTTCGTGTGCACTTGGATCATGTCGAAGCCGCGTTGCGTGCCGATGCCGATGTGCGCGCGGCGCGCGTGGAACTGATGCGGGTACCCGACGTGCGTCTGGTGGCGGAGGTTGAGCTGCAGGATGGCGCCGATCTGAGGGCGGTGCGCCAACGCATGGCAGCACGCTGGCCGGCGACGATGCTGCCCAGCGACTATCGCGTTCGCGCCAAAGCGATGCTGCCCTCCGGCAAGCGCGCGCACCGCGAGCAGGTCGAACCGGTTGCGATGGCTGCACCGTTGTCGCCGATGGAAGCGGATGTGCTGGCGGTGCTGCAGCAGGCGCTGGCGCCGGTGGCGATGGCCGCCGACGACGATTTTTACGAGCGCGGCGGCCATTCCTTGCTGGCGCTGCGGGTGCTCTCGGAATTGATGCAACGTTTCCAGCGGCGGATCGAGATTGCCGAGTTCAACGCTGCGCCCAATGCTCGGGCATTGGCGCGTTGCCTGACCGCAGCCGCGCCTCGCGGCGACGAACTGTTCGTCGATTTGACCGGCGTGACTGACGGGCCAGCGGCCTACCTCATTCCGGGCGGCCACGGCGGCGACGCCGAACTGGCGCTGTATCGTGCTGCGTTCGGCGCGCTGCCGATACGGTTGATCGGTGTGCGCATCGTATCGCTGGATGCCGACACGCTCGCGGAGCGCGCGCGCCTGCTGGCGCAGCGGTTGGAGCAGCGCTCGCCCACGGGACCGCTACGCATCGTCGGCGAGTGTATCGGCGGCGTCCTGGCGCAAGAAGCGGCGCGTGTGCTCGGGCCGCGCCCGGTGGACTTGCTGTTGCTCGACACCTGGCCGATGACCGATGCTGGCGTGGCGCACTACACCGAGCGCGTCCGGCCCCGGCAGCTGCGCCGCGAAGCCTGGCGTCTTCGGCGCCTGGCGATCCAGGATCTGGCGCGAGTGCTCATCGCGCATTGCAATCGATCGCTGTTGCGATCGGCCTACCGCAAGGATGTGCTGGGCACCTTGTGGCGCGTTGCCCAGGCGTGGCGGGCACAGATCGCAGCTGTCGGTGCGCCGCGCAGCGCCAGCGATGCGCGCGGCGCTGAGGTCGCGGCGCAAGCGGTTGCGCACCGCAGCGCGCCCGGGCCAGCGCTGGCCCTGATCGCACCGCGACATTCGCGGCGGCATCGGATCGCCGCGGCGTGGCAGCCGCTGGCGGAGGTTCGCCAATGGCCGGTGCCTGGCGATCACAGCAGTTATCTGCGTAGATTTGCTGCGCAGACACGAGCGGCCGTGTTGGCCTGGTGGGAGATGCGATGGCAACGATGAGCCCAGGCGTGGATGCCACGGCGCTGGAGAAACTCAAGCGCATCGCGCCGGGACTGGCGCACGCGCGCCGGCTCGAAACCGCGCCGTTGCCGCAAGAAATTGCGTTCAAGCTGACCGCGCGTTGCGATTTACGCTGCACGCACTGCTATCAATGGGGCGAGGGCGGGCACCATCAGCAACTGAGCGCGATCGAGCAACGCAATGAGCTCGACCTTGGCGTCATCGAACGCGTGCTCGATGCGACGGCGCCCGTGCATTCGAATGTGTTTTTGTGGGGCGGCGAGCCGCTGCTGTACCGCCGCTTTGCCGAGCTTTGCGAGCGCCTCGCCACGCACCAGCGCTATGTGTCGATTTGCACCAACGGCACGCTGATCGAGCGCCGATTGGACAGCCTGCTCGCCCTCGGCGAGCGCCTCGAGGTATCGGTATCGCTCGACGGATTCGAGGCAATGCACGATGCCCTGCGCGGCCGCGGCGCCTACGCGCGCACGATGGCCGGGCTGCGCGCACTGCTCGATAGCCAGCGCTACCTCGGCGAGATCAGCGTCAACGCGGTGCTGAGCGACGCGCTGGTCGAACATCTGCCGGCGTTTGTCGAGCGCATCGAGGAGCACGGCGTCGGCGCACTATATTTGAGCTTTCCCTGGTTCCTGTCGCCCGCCGCTGCGGATGAAATGGATCGCTACGTTGCGCTCAGGCACCCGCACCTGCGCTGCGGCAGCGCACCGAGTTGGCACGGCTATCGTTTTGCGCTGTCCGATACGCCGCAATTGCGGGCCGCGCTGCGGCAAATCGATGCGCGCCGGGGGCCGCTGAAGGTGCGCTACAACCCGGACCTGTCCGATCACGATCTGGCTACGTTTCTGTCCGGCAGCACGCAAGCGGCGCAAGGCAAGCGTGCCTGCGGCGCGATTCATACCCGGATGGACGTGTTCCCGGACGGCAGCGTCGTGTCGTGCAAGTTTTTCCCCGAGTTCACGATGGGCAGTCTGCAACGACAGACGCTGACCGATGTCTGGCACGGCGCCAGTTTCAAGCACCTTCGCGATACCGTGCAGCGCTGCGGCCTCATGCCGGTGTGCGCCAAGTGCAATCTGCTGTACACGCGAGGTCAGTGATGCGCGTCTCGGTGGTGATTCCATGTTTCAACTCAAGGGCTTGGCTGAGCGAAGCGGTTGCCAGCGTGACCGGACAAAACCTGCCCGGCTGCGAGTTGGTGCTGATCGACGATGGCAGCGCCGATGACAGCGTTGCGCTGATCGAACAGCTGATCGCGATCACGCCATTGCCGACGCAATTCGCCCGTCAGGTCAACGCCGGTGTCGCCGCGGCCCGCAACGCCGGCATCGCGCTGGCGCGCGGCGAATTCATCGTGCCGCTCGATGCCGACGATCTGCTGGCGCCAGGATTCTTGCGCGCCGCGCTCGCCGCAGCGCAAGCCAACGATGCCGATATCGTTTTTCCCGACCGCCTGGAGTTCGGCGACTTCGATCGCCTCTGTCGCGCCGGCCCCTTCGAATTGCAACGCCTGAAGCGCTTCAATCAGCACAGCTATTGCGCGCTATACAAGCGCAGCTTGTGGCAACAACTCGGCGGCTATCGCAGCAACGTCAGCGGTTTCGACGATTGGGACTTCTGGATCGGCGCCGCCGCTTCGGGCGCGCGTGCGCAGCACCTGGCGGGTTATCCGTTTCGCCATCGGCGCCGCGCGGGATCGCAGGTGCACGCTGTGCGCGAGCGCTACGAGGCGCTGTATGCGCAAATCATCCTCAATCACCCGCAGGTATTCGCGGCCGAACGCGAACGCGCGCTGGCGGTGTTGCGCGGCGAGAGCGATTTTCGTGCCGAACGCTGGCTCTTCGATACGCACTACATGGGCGCCGTCGCATGAAGCTCTTGATCACCGGTTCCAGCGGCATGGTCGGCGCCAACCTGGCGCTGGCCGCGCAGCGTGCCGGCCATCGCGTCCTCGGCCTCGATCGTAGGCCCAACGTCTGGACCGATGCCATCGAAACAATGGCGATCGATATGACGACCCAGCGCGACCGCGCCATCGCGCTCGCCCAGGACTTTGCGCCCGAGGTGGTCGTCCATCTGGCGGCGCATCCGAAAGTCCATGCACTGGTCCTCGACCCGATGCGCGCGCTCGACAACATCGCAGCCACGCAGACGGCGTTGGAAATGACGCGCGCCTGCGCTGCAGTCGTGTTGCTGGCAAGCAGCCGTGAGGTCTACGGCAACACCTGGCGCGCGGTCACACGCGAAACCGATGTGCAGCACCAAAGCGCCAGCCCCTACGCCGCGAGCAAGCTTGCCAGCGAGGCGATGCTGCACGCCTATCACCGCTGCTACGAGATGCGCGGATTGATCGTGCGCCTGAGCAATGTGTATGGACGTTTCGATACCGATCTGGATCGCCTGGAGCGAGTCATCCCGCTCTTCATCGAGCGCGCACGCAGCGGCCAGCCGCTGACACTTTACGCAGCGCAGAAAGTGCTCGACCCCACCTACATCGACGATGCCATCGGAGCCCTGTTAACCGGCTGCGAGCGACTCGTCGCCGGGCGCATCGCGCTCGACACCGTTCACATCAGCAGCGGTAATCCCTGCACCCTGCGGGCACTCGCCGACACCATCCTGCAGTGCGTTGAGCGCGACGTGGAAATCATCGAAGCGCCGATGCAGACCGGCGAGATCGAACGCTTCGTGGCTGATCTGAGTCACGCCAAGGCAGTTCTCGGCTATCAGCCGCGCGTGACCCTCGGCGAGGGCATCGGGCGCGCCATCCGGTCGGTGGCAGTGGCCTAGCAGGCTGTTGAGAAACAGTCTGCTAGCGCGAACCATGGATGGTTCGCACATTGATCAAGCACGTAAGTGTTTGATCAATGGAGAGCGAGTCCGGACATGCGCCGGACTCGCGACTTGAGAAACGCACAGGAAGTGCGTTTCTCAACATCGTGCTAGACGCTGGCCGCCCAGTCGGCTCGCGCGCTCAAATCTCGCAAATTCTTACAACCGTAAATTTCGAGTCCCCCGGGGTCGCCGTTACCCGTGACCGGTTGCGAGGCCCGCAGTGAATTGCCTGCCGCCTGCAGCGCTGACGCGCGAACGCCGAACTGCTCCTGTCGAGGGACATTATGAATAAGCCTACCAAGCTGCCGAACTCGCACTCTCCAGGCCGATGGCTGCTGCACGATCGCCCTGGCGCAACTGCCGATAGCGATATCGTCCTGCCGCTAATGGAGCGCTCGGCGGGTCGCGGCGCACTCTACGGCTTGGGCGATTTCGATGCTCTGCTCCAGCCCCTCGGCGCCAGTCGCGACGCATCGGCACAAACCGAGAGCGATGTGCCGCTGGACGTGCGGCGGGCGCTGGGACTCGACGCTGGACAAGAACCGTTGATCCAGCACCGCGACCTTGCCGCCCAGCTGCCGTTCGCCATCGGCGGCGCAACGCAACGGCTGCGCAACGTTAAACCCGGCGTCGAACTGGGATCGTTGGCCGACGCCATCGGCAGGCTGGTGCCGATCGAGGTGCTGATACCGGCGGTTCGCCTGCAGATCCGGCGCAGCGACCTGGCCTTGCCATGGATGCTGCTGAGCGCTGGGCGTGTCGTCAGCAACCGCAAGATCGAATTGCCGGCGTCGTCCGTCTGGGTATTGGCCAGCAGTCTTGTGGCCAACGCTCCACCTGGCGCGTATGTGGGATTCCGGATCGAGGCGGGCGATCTCAAGTTCGCCAAAGCGACGCAAAGGCAGGGCGATGTGGTCACGGTCTCGGTCGGGACGGCCACCAGGCTCAGGCTCGATCCGGCACCGCTGGTCGATGCCGATCCGCGAATCAGCGTAAGCGCGCCGTCTTACATCGAATTCGAATTCGCAAACGATGGCAGCGTCAGCGTCGCCGCCGCGGATGGCCGCGCGCAAATCCACGACCAGGCATTCGAATTTCGGCACGCCGGCACTATGGCGGTCCAGTCCGGAATGCTGGCGATCCAGTTCGACGTTGCGCCAGATACCTTGAATTCCGATCCGCTGTCGACTGAGGCTTTCGTGCTCAGCGGAACGTCGACCATCGCCGCGGCGGCGCTGGCCATTGCGCTCACCACACCCTCCGATCCACTGCAGTTGCCGGCGGCGGCGGGTCAGGTGGCATGGGTCCTCGGTCTCGCGCAAACGCTAGGACTGACCTGGCCCGGCGGACCCGAGAGCGGCGTGCGCTTGACCAAAGCGCAGCTGGTGGTCTGGGCCAGCGGGTATGCGCTGATCGATCTGACCGCCAAGCGCGTCGGGGCGGATGATGCGCAGCGCTTCGCCCTGTGGCGACTCGGCGAGGAGGCACTGCATCGCATCGAACTTCAGGCCGCGTTACCCGCGGCGCCAGCTTTGGCCATCGGCATCGTCGACAACGATCGGCCGTTTGTCTCTTTCTCGGCGCTCGCCAAGGCCGATCTCGACCGACCGCGAACAGCGGTTGGGACGCCGTTGGCATGTCGACCTGCGCCCGTTTGGGTCACGCTGATTGGCGTGCCGGATCAACGCTCGGTGACGCTATTGCCCTTGCCGGATGTGTCTGCACCGGTAGAGCGGCCACAACTGGTCGTTCTTGAGAATGCGGCTTTGATGGTTCAGACGCCGCGCATTTTCGCTTTGCACGGGGATCTTGGCGCCAGCGGCAATGTCGACCATGCGCATTTGCTGTTGTCGATCGCGGTGAATGCCTGGGCGCCGACCTTGCCGGACCCTTACGTGAGCAACTTCGAGATGTCGCGTCGGGCGTGGAGCGATCAACGACGCTCGGACTTACTCGCGATCGATTTCGAGTGGAGCACAGGCGGCGCCGACATGCGCCTTCTGGGCTTGCTGAAACCAAGCGAAACGTCGGCGCAAGCGATGTCGCAACCAGGCACCGGACCGATCGGAACCGAGTTGCCCGACTACCCAACCCAGAGCGCGCAAGGCGCGCTGGTGGCCAATCGGCTCAGGGTTGGCAATCTGCGGCGAATCGGTCGCGATCAATCGGCTTTCGAACATGCGCGTCGATCGGCGTCGCATTCGGTCGTGGCGCCGCCGCGCGACGGACCGCCGATGCGACTGCGGGGACTTGCGTTGCTGGACGTATCCACGGCACGCCACCAGATGGGCGTGACGATCGCCGACGACGACAGTGGTGCCCGAGGTTTTGAGGACCCGTTCGGCGGCGTTGGTGTTCCTTCCATGCATCCGCTGATGGTCGTGCACGGCATGCGCATCGGGACCTGGCTGCCGCTGATGCGAGCCTTCGCCTTGCCGCAGATACAGTGGGAACCGGTACGAACGCTGGAGAAAGACCAGGACCCGATAACGCTCGGAATTTTCCCGACGCCATTGGCATCGGCGGACGACGGTGGCCCGGCCGTCCTCGTCACGCCGCATATGAAGCTGGCGGCGAGCATTCCCGATCTCGTCGTCGATGGCCTCATCGATGCGCATCAGCTGGGCAGCGACGTCGCCATCGCCACGACATTGCCATTCGGCATGCGCGCAGTGATGGTGTTGCGCGGCGACAGCTCGCCACAGCGACCTGCCGACCAGATGCAACGCAACGAGCCCGACTTCAAGCCGCAAGGCGGGCGCCCATTGCGCGGCGCGCTGCAGCTTTCTCTGCTCGCCCAGGGCGGCAAAAAGACCGGCAAAGAAGACCCGTCGTTCCTCGGCGCCACCTGGCAAACCAAAAACGGCGTCGACCTCGTCAGTGGCGCGCCGCTTGGTATCAGCGTACTCGGTTCGACGCTCGGGCCTGCTGGATCGGTCGAAAATCTGTTCAACAATGAACTCGCGCCCGGCGGCTCCAATCCACGCGTGCCGCTGACGCGCTATGAACTATGCGGCTACGGCGCATCGACGTTCAGCGACTGGGGCAATCCCAACGGTAGCTACGGCGTCGTCACCAAAGCGCAATTCCAGGTGATGGTTGGTCGCACCGCGCTGGAAGTGATCAAGGTGTCGAGCGTGGTCTACCCCTGGGGCATTCGAGTCACGCGTTCGATTACGATCGAGCGCAAAGGCGGTGGCGGCGTCATCCGCAAAGACAGTGGTTGGCAAGCGCTCGGGCCAGGTTTGTTCGATTTCACCGCCGACGGCATTCCGAACCAGCCTTACGAGATTCATCCAGGCCTGATTCGCGGCATCGAAAACGTTCGCCGCATTCGGCCGCTCGCGCAGGATGCATTGGTTCTGCCGGACGGTGGCGAGGTGCTGCCGATGGCCTTCGACGCCGAAGTACTGATCGATCAGAAGCCGGATGTGTGTCGAGCCGCGACAGTGGGCATGCTCGGCTTCCTGCACATCAAAGGCCCTCCTCTTCCTCCGACCTCGAGTGGGCCGATTACGGCGGCCGACCTGGCGGCGTTGATTGCCTTTCAAGGTCCGATCGGCGGCGCCGTGGATGCCGAGTTTCTGGTCGGCGGCAGCCCGTTCCGGGCGCGGGCTTTGCGCGTCGAGATCGACCGGGCCAGCGGCCCTGCGCCGCGCTTCGTAGGCGCTGTGCGCGCGGTGCCGCAATTCGGCGCGGCGACGTCCTGGTCGGTGGTACGTTCGCCCGGTCCTGCCGCCAGCGATCCGGGCGCCGAAACGGTGGCAGTGCTGCAAGGCACGCCGATCGTACGCGAGGGCAAAGCGCTACCGGGCGACGGCAAGACGATTCATGCGCCGCTATCCGGGCCGTACCGCTTCGCCGATGCCGCCGATTTGTTCGTGCCCAATCAGCCGCAAAGCGACTACGGTTTCATGCAATCGGACACAACGCATCGATTCCTGTATCGGCGCCCGAGCATCTTTCCAAATGAGCAACGTGTCCGTGCCGGGCTTCCGCCGCTGCTTGCCGACTTCTTCGCCGCCACGACCAGCAAAGGCCTGTTCCCGCCCGCCGCGAATACCATCGCGCTGAACAACAAACCCTATGAATTGGCGATTCAATCCGGGACCGGAAGATTGCGGTTGGTGCCGGATGTCGATTGGTTGGCGCCGCGCCCGGAACTCGTGCTCGCAGAAGGCCCCAGCGATGGCATGCGCGTGGTTTACGACGATGCCCGGCTGCGCTTCCAATTGCACGAAAACGCGTGGACCATCGACTTCCCCGACATCGTTCTGTGGTCCGACTTCTCGTTCATGAAGAGCGCCAGCGGCAGCCGCCAAAGTTTGGTCGGCGGCAGCGGCAAACGCGCTCAACTGGATCGCATCGAGAATGTGCTGCACCCCGATCTGGAAGACATCTTCAGCATTCTGCCGATGATGAACAACCGCGGTGTGCATGGCCCGATCGACCTCGGCGCCACGAACTTGAAGATCGCCTGGAAGATTGCGGCGGTCCTGGAAACGAAGATCGAGGATCCGCTGGGCTACGCCGCCATCCGCCTGTTCGCTGCGATCGAACTGGCGGGCGAAAACGATACGAGCTCGGCACCCGTAGATCCGTCGACGGAGCCGGGCGATCTGCAGCTCGCCGGCGGCGGCGGCTTCGACAGCGGTTCGCTATCGGCCAAAGCGGGTTACGAAGCGCGCTTCAGTATTCCGATCGAGCCCTATCCGGTGGCCGTGGTCTTCGGCTGGGGCGTCGAGCTTGGCGGCAAGTTGATCATCGGTGGCCCTGACGCCGGAAAGACCAAGGGACTCGCCGAGATCAGCATTTATGTGGGCGTCGCCTTCGGCAAGGAGCTGGGCCCCTTCAAGGCCAAGGTCACCACCGGCGCCGGGTTCCTGCTCCAGCAGGAGGGCAGCGCCGTCGGCATCGGCGGCTTCATCTTCCTCGAAATCAAGGCCAGCATCGAGATCGCAAAGATCAAGGTCACTGGCGAGTTCGCGGTGTTATGCGTGACCGACAACGGCGAGAAGTATCAGAAGTGGAGCGGCGAAGTTGCCATCAACGTTGAGGTGTGCTGGATCTTGAGTATCAAGTTCAGCGCCAATGTCAGCGACAAAAAGAAATTGACCTGAGGAGCCTTGCCATGATCGGTCTGTCTGCCCTAACACTGGTTCCTTACCTGTCGAACTGGGATCCCCTGTCGCAGCGTTTGAGTGTCGATCTGATGTGTGTGCCGCTGGGAGATCCGCGGCAACCGCTGACGCTGAATTGGCCGTTGCCGCCCGGACCGATGTTCGAGGGCCAGGCGCTAAAGATTCGTCCGCACATCAGCTCGAACGCCACGGTTCTGCCGACGCTGGCGGACGTCCCGCCATCGGCACCGTTGGAACTGCCAGCGCCAGCCTCCCAGGCGGCGATCTTTGCCGAACTTGCGGCGCGTTACGACCTTGCCGCGGCGCCGGAACCGCCCGCGCGGAATGGCTCGCGCACCTTCCGGAAGTACTTGCCGCAGAGCTATCGAAAGGCTTTCGGATTTGTCGCGCCGCGCACGGAGCTGGCGGTGGTCGACGATAGCTATCACTGCGCCCGCCGCTGCCCACCGGCACAGCAAGCGTCGGATGTGCCGTGGTCGAAGACCATTAGCTGGGGCGACATCTACGCGATGCTGCTGAGGCAGCCGAGCGTGGCCCGTGCAGCAGGGTTGATCCGACGTGCGGAAATCGACGTGGGAGATCGCTACGACAATGGTGGATGGTTGTTCCTTTCGCTCAGCGATCCGTGGGCGGCGCAAGCTGCAATCGATCCGCGATTCGTGCGTCTGTTCGCAACGCGCGTGCCCAAACTCGCGGGGCCTCGCCCGGTCTTTACCGCCGTGCTTTTCCCGGTTGGCAAAGATGCCACCGAGGCCGCCACGTTCGGTCCGATGGATGAGGTGTACCCTGAGGCGGTGGCTTTCGACGACGGCTTCACCAAAATTGTCCATGCGAGCCAGGCGCGGACATCGGACCACGCTGAGGACGGCATCGACGAGCATCAACCGCCGCTGCGCGACATGGGTGTGCGTCTGGGTTGGGACGACGAATCGATCGTCGAACGTCTCGATCGTACCGTCTCGGCCACGCGCAGCGATGGCACGCCCTTGCCGATGGCACCGACCGGCGCCGCCGGCTATCGAATCGATGTGCGCAACGCAGGCGAGTCGCAATGGTCGTCGCTGACCCAGGTGCAATCGCCGGGACTGGCCATCGGTACCGCACGCCTGGAACCGTTTACCACCGAATTGATGGTTGAAATCCATCCGAGTCAGATCGGCGTCGACTTCTGGGTGCCGCCGTATTTCACTTACTGGACGGGCGGATCGTTGGTCGCAGACACCGACGAGCAGAACGATATCGAGGCCGATCCGAACCCGTCGCCGGTGTTGCCGCTTAACGCCGACGCGGTCCCTTTGCGCTATGGCCGAAGCTACGAGTTCCGCGTGCGCATGGTCGACGCGGTCGGCGGCGGGCCGCGCATCGACGAGGCGCCGATTGCGCCTGCGCAGGCTCCCGTCGCTGCGCTGAAGTTCAAGCGTTACGTACCCTTGGCTGCACCGAGACTGGTCCTGGATGACCCGCACACGCCGACAAGCTGCCGAATCAATCGTCCGGCGATCGGGTACCCGCAGGCAGAGTTGGCCGGAGCGATCAATGCGCGCTCTCGTTTGGCAGCGCAGGCCAGGAACAATCGTCTCTCCGGCAAAGCCGAGCCGCTGGGCATTCCAGACCCCGATGCCGATTTCGTCGAGATCCGCGTGCTCGTGCGCATGCCGGCATTCGACCCCAGCGGTGAACATGGCGGCTTTCGCGAGCTCTATCGCACCACGCGCAAAATGTTGGCCCTGGATGGAAACGGCGATGAGCCCGGCGCGACGGAGATTGAGCTCCAGTACATCGACTGTGCGCGTGTCGACGCCATCGCCTGGCCGAACAGCGCCGCGCCATTGGGAAGCGAAACCGGGCCGTTGGTTTTGCCCAGCGAGCGCGATGTGCGCATCGAGCTTCGGGCGCTGGCGCGCCACGACGACGAATACTTCGGTACCGACCGCGCGCGCCGCGGCGATCGGGTCGACCTGACGCTACGCCCGATTCGCAAACGGGCAATCGATGAGCTGATGCTGGCGCCGCAAGATGCGTTGTTGGCAGCAACGTCGCCGCAAGAGCGCCTTGCGTCCGTGTATTTGCGCGCCGATATGGCGATGGTCAATCCCTCTCAAGCCGCCGTCGTGGACGCAGCCGCGGGCGCCGCATTGACCGCGCGCCTGGCGCAGTCGGTAGATCTGGTTGCCGACGATGGCATCTTGCTTGCGCCGCAGGGCCAGCGCTTCGTGTTCGCTTGTCGCGGACTCAAACACGTCATCGCTCCGGATGCGTCCAGCGTACAAATTTCCGCCCCTGGCGAGTTGCCCGGACGTTGGATCAACGTACTCAAGCTGGAGGTGCAACGCGACTGGACATGGCTTGGCGCTGGCGAACCTACGTTCGAAATCGTACGCAAGCTCAGGTTGAAGGGATCGAGCACGCCGGTGGTCCAAGCGGATCTGGGCAGCGTGACCTTGCAACACACGATTGGCTATCAGGCGCGCCGCGGAGAGGTCGATCGCTCGCGCTTCTGGCTGTGTTTGATCGACGCCGTAGAGCCGCTGCTGGGCAGCGACGGATTTCCGTATCCGATAGAGATCGAATATGACGTCAGGGTGCGACTCGCCAATGGGCAAAGCACCGCGGTCAGCGTCAGCAACGAACTGCCGATCACCATCGCGCCCAATCAAGTGCCGCGCATCGTCGCCACCGGTCACGCCTTCTCCGACTATCGAGTGCTGGGCGATTACGAAGAAACGCAAGCACGCGAGCGCGTACTCTGGATCGAGTTCGCCGAACCGCTCGCCGACGCGCGCGACGCATACTTCGCCCGAGTGCTGCACTCGACGCCGGATCCAATGCTGCTTCCGCAATGCGAACCGATGGCCGATCCGGCGATGACGGTGGAGCGGCCGCTGGATCCGGAGTGGGTCCGTGTTGTCCGCCCCGGTCAGGTGCGCGATCTCGCCGGATTAATGGCATTCCAGAAGCTCATTCCATGCGAAACACAAGGCAGCGAAAAACCTCGGCATTACATGTTGCGCCAGCCGCCATCGCTCAGCAGTGGATCGCCTGAGCTTCTCGGTTTTTTCAGCTACGAGTTCGCGGTCGGGCACGATCGCGGCCCGGCAGACGATCCACTGTGGGTCACGGCGCAAGCGCGTTTCGGCGTCGGACTGACGCTGGAGGGCGTGCAGCATCCCGCACCGCCGCTTACGTTGGAGGTCGAACACGACCGCAAGGCCAAACTCATCACGCTCTACTCGGAGTTTGCGCGGGCAACCCAGGACGGCCGGGAACTCGCGCCGAAGCAACCGAACACGGAAATCTGGATGGTCATGTACGCCCGCGTCATGCAAGCCGACGGAAAAAGCTGGCGCAATCTGCAGATCGGTCGGCGCCGCGCGTTCGCGCCGAAGCCTTCAGTCGGTAAACCATCGAAGACTCGCCGCGCATCCACTGCGGCAATCTCGCACTTCAAGTCGAGCGAGGTCGAGGCTTTGCTGGACCAATGGGGCCTGCCGGCTGGCGTTCCGCTGGGGTTCGTTGCTATCGAGCTGCTGCCGGAACCCAATGGTCGCTTTGCCGATCCGGTGGGCGCCGACCTCGGTCACGTGCGCATCTTGCGCACCTCGCGGTTAGTGGCTGCCGGGGGCGGCTGTTGCTGATCTGGCGCAGACCGTTTGGTCTGCGCTGTTCCGTAATTACCTTGAACTGTTTCCGCGCCTTTTGACCCGAATACGAACTCGATGTTCATAAACTCTCACGGCGAACGATGACGGTGTCACGAGCGCTCTAATTCGCCCGATGAATCGCCCGCTTATCCACCGCCAATGCGGCTTCGTGCACGGCTTCCGATAGGGTCGGATGCGCGTGGCAGATGCGGGCCAGGTCTTCGCTCGATGCGTGGAACTCCATCGCAACGACGCACTCGGCAATGAGTTCGGAGACCATCGGGCCGACCATGTGCACGCCGAGCACGCGGTCGGTCTCGCTGTGGGCGATGATTTTGACTTGGCCGTAGGCCTCGTTCATTGCCATCGCGCGGCCGATGGCGGCGAAGGGGAAGCTGCCGGTCCGGATCGGGATGCCGGCGTCTTTGCATTCTTTTTCGGTCTTGCCCACCCATGCGATCTCGGGTTCGGTGTAGATCACCCACGGCACGGTGTCGAGGTTGACGTGCCCGGCCTTGCCGGCGATGAGTTCGGCCACCGCGATGCCTTCTTCCGAGCCCTTGTGCGCCAGCATCGGGCCTCGCACGCAGTCGCCGATGGCCCAAATGCCCTCCACGCCCGTGTGGCAATGTTCATCGACTTCGATCTGTCCGCGTGCATTGAGCTTGACGCCGCAGTCCTCGCTCAGCAGCCCCTGGGTATACGCGCGACGACCGACGGCGACGAGCAGTTTGTCGACGCTGATCTGGTGCGCGCCGCCGCTGCTGTCGGTGTAGCTCAACTGCACTTCATCGCCCACCACCTGTGCGCCTGTCACCTTCGATCCGAGCTTGATATCCAGGCCTTGCTTTTTGAACTCGCGCGCGGCGACGCGAGCGATGTCGGCATCGACCACGCTCAAGAATTCCGGCATGGCTTCCAGCACGGTGACTTCGCTGCCGAGGCGCTTCCAGACGCTACCCATCTCCAGGCCGATCACGCCCGCGCCGATCACGCCCAGGCGCCGCGGCACGGCGCTGAAGTCGAGTGCGCCGACATTGTCGACGATGTGTTTGCCATCGAAGGCCACACCTGGAATGGCAATCGGAATGCTCCCCGTGGCGAGGATGACATGGGTTGCGCTCAAGGTTTCCTTGGCGCCATCGTGGAAGCTGACTTCGACCTGCTTGTTCGCGTGCAACTTGCCGCGCCCGGCAAAGCTCTTGACCTTGTTCGCTTTGAATAAGGTCGCGATGCCGCTGGTGAGCTGCTTCACGATCTTGTCTTTGCGCCCGATCATCGTCGGCACATCGATGCTCGGTGCGCCCGCGCTGATGCCGTGATCCTTGAAGGTATGCACGAGGTTGTGGAACTGCTTGGTCGATTCCAGCAGCGCTTTGGAGGGCATGCAGCCGACGTTGAGGCAGGTGCCGCCCAGCGCCGGCTTGCCGTCTTTGCCGATGAATTCATCGATGCACGCAGTATTGAGCCCAAGCTGCGCGGCGCGAATAGCGGCGACATAGCCGGCCGGGCCGGCACCGATAACGAGAACGTCGAAATGCGACATAACTGTAGATCCACTGTGGGTCGCGCTTTAGCGCGACGCGGTTAGCTTCTCCCGCGCAAGGCGCAACGCTTCGCGCCTTGCGTGGTGTGATTGTTCACTCGAAGTTGCAGAGACACGAAGACGACAAGCTGGTTTTCTTCGCGACTTCGAAGCCCTGCAACTTCGTGTTTTCGTGCCTTCGTGCGAGACCCACTTGCGTTGGCCTACAAGTTCAACATCAGCCTTACCGGATCTTCGAGGAAGTTCTTCACGGCGACGAGGAATAGCACCGCGTCTTTGCCATCGATGATGCGGTGGTCGTAGCTCAGCGCCACGTACATCATCGGTTTGGCGACAACGACGCCGTCCTCAACAATGGCGCGTTCCTTGATGGCGTGCATCCCCAAGATCGCGCTTTGCGGCGGGTTGACAATGGGCGTGGAGAACAGCGAACCGAACACGCCACCGTTGGTGATGGTGAAGGTGCCGCCCTGCAGGTCTTCGAGCTGCAGGCCGCCTTCGCGCGCCTGCTTGGCGAAACCGGCGATGGCGCGTTCGATGTCGGCCAAGGACTGCGAGTCCGTGTTGCGCAGCACCGGCACCACCAGTCCCTTGTCGGTGGACACCGCGACGCCAATGTCGTGATAACCGTGGTAGACGATGTCGTTGCCTTCGACGCTGGCATTGACGATCGGATGAAGTTTCAGCGCCTCGGTGCAGGCCTTAGCGAAGAAGCTCATGAAACCTAGTTTGATGCCGTGCGCTTTTTCGAAGCTCTCGGCGTATTTCTTGCGGATGTCCATCACCGGTTTCATGTTGATCTCGTTGAACGAGGTCAGCATCGCGATGGAATTTTTGCTCTGCATCATGCGCTCGGCGATACGCGCGCGCAGGCGCGTCATCGGCACGCGCTGTTCGGCGCGTTGCCCCGGCGCGACGCTGATGGCTGTCGACGCCACCGGCGTCAACGCGGTCGAAACCGGCGCACTCGGGCCGCGCAGCATGTCTTCCTTGGTCACCCGTCCGCCGCGACCCGTGCCCTCGACGCTGGCTGGATCGAGCCCGGTTTCAGCCGCGATGCGGCGTACGCTGGGTGCGTGATCGCCAGCGGCTGCTTTCGGCGATTCAGTGGTCGTCGCAGACCCATCACTCCGGCCCGTCGGCGCAGCCGCCGGGCGTTCAGCGCCAATCGCGCCGGTGGCGCGAGAGCTTGGCGCTTCACCCTCCTCGATCGTTGCGATCAGCTCCTGGCTCTGCACCGAATCGCCGGTATTTCTGATGATCGACTTCAGCACGCCATCGACCGGCGCCGGGACTTCCAGGACCACTTTGTCGGTTTCGAGATCAACCAGATTCTCCTCGCGCTTGACGCGATCGCCGGGCTTCTTGTGCCAGGAGGCGATGACCGCGTCGGCGACCGATTCGGGCAGTACAGGAACTTTGACTTCAACGGCCATGGGGTGTCCTTTGGCTTAGGTATTCGAGGTGGTCAGCGCGTCATTGACGAGGGCTGTTTGCTCTTTGACGTGCGTATTGAAATGGCCGCAGGCCGGCGCTGGCGAGCGTACACGACCGACATATTGAATCGGTACCTGTTCGCCGATGGCGGCCTGCAAGTGATGGCGGATCTGGAACCAGGCGCCCTGATTCATCGGCTCTTCCTGGCACCACACCAGCTCCTTCGCGTTTTCGAAGCGCTTCAATTCTGCCGCCACTTCGATGCGCGGGAATGGATACAGCTGCTCGACGCGCGCGATCGCAACATCGGTCACGCCGCGCTTTTCGTACTCTTCGACGAGATCGTAGTAGACCTTGCCGCTGCAAAGGACCAGACGCGTTACCTTGGCGGTATCGCTCGCCAACGTGTCGGGGATCAGCAGTTGGAAACTGCCATCCTGCAGCTCTGTCATCGTCGATGTCGACAACTTGTGGCGCAACATGCTTTTCGGCGTCATCACGATCAGCGGCTTGCGCACGCCGCGCACCATTTGCCGGCGCAGCATGTGGAACATTTGCGCCGGCGTAGTGGGTACGCACACTTGCATGTTGTCCAGCGCGCACAGCTGCAGGAAGCGTTCAAGCCGTTCCCCATGCAAATCGGCGTGTATGGCCTCATGGGAGTGCTGTTCGGGTAATGATCAGAGAAGAACGAGTGCATCTGCTGAGCAAAAGACCGGCAGTTGTTAAAGAAGACGTTGTAGT